>JBEIGE010000003.1:0-201596 GCA_040382055.1 Hylemonella sp. | reverse complement strand
GTACCCGACGAATACGTATGTATTCGGATTGATTCACGTGGCGCAGGCAGATCGCCTGGGTTCATGGACCACAACAATGCACGAGAAACAAAAGACATCCATTTATGCATCGAGTGGGCTGCACAACAAAAATGGTCTAACGGCCGTGTGGGGATGAATGGTATTTCTTACTACGGCAGTAACCAATGGCGTGCTGCTGCAAGTAAACCCAAGGCTTTGGCTGCCATATGTGTCTGGGAAGGGTGGAACGATAACTACCGCGAATCCAATCGGCATGGGGGTATAGCCTGCTCGTTCCGTAAAAATTGGCTGGAAATGCAAATCAAAACGGTTCAGCACGGGGTGGGTGACAGAGGTAAAAAAAATCCGATCACAGGTGAGACAGTTTGCGGGCCCCTGACCTTGCCTGAAGAAGAGTTGCGTAAAAACATAGAAGACATTTGGAAGCGCATCATGGACAACGAAATGATGTGCGATTGGTACGTCGAGCGTTCGGCTAACTTAGACAAAGTGGATATACCGCTTTTAAGTGCTGCAAACTGGGGTGGCCAAGGCTTGCACACCCGCGGTAATTTCGAAGGTTTTGTGCGATCAAAATCTAAAAACAAGTGGTTAGAGGTCCACGGAGGATCCCACTGGGCTCCTTTCTACACAGACTATGGCCTTGCTATCCAAAAGCGTTTCTTTGATTTTTATCTCAAGGGTAAGAAAAATGGTTGGGACAAAACTTCCAAGGTGTCTTTGCTGGTAAGAAGCCCTGGTGAAAAATTCATACCTCGTTCTGAAAACGAGTGGCCATTGAAACGAACCCAATGGACATCGCTCTACTTAGAGCCTCAGAAAAAAACCTTTTCTCAGTTTCCATTGAAGCAAGAGGCTCAGCTTCAATACGACATGATGGGAGATGGCGTAACCTTTGCCTATCCACCGCAAACCCAAGAGGTTGAGCTAACAGGGCCTATGGCTCTCAAAATATTCATATCGTCTTCGACCATTGATGCGGATATTTTTGCGGTGGTGCGAGTGTTTGATCCGCATGGCAAAGAGGTGCTCTTCCATGGTGCCCTGGACCCTAAAACACCCATTGCACAAGGTTGGCTTAGAGCCTCGCATCGCAAATTGGATAAAAAGAAGAGTCTGCCTTACCGCCCTTGGCATACCCATGACGAAAAACAACCTTTAAAGCCAGGAGAAATTTACGAATTGGATGTGGAAATTTGGCCTACATGCATTTTGGTGCCAAAGGGGTACAGCATAGCGTTGTCTATTCGCGGACGTGACTATGAGCATGACGATGCTGCAGCCGTTCTCTCGAATATGAAAAATCCGATGAAGGGGTGCGGCCCATTCACGCATGAAGATGAACAAGACCGCCCACCCGCAATTTTTGGAGGCAAGGTCACCTTGCATACGGGGCCCAAGCACAAAGCACGGTTACTAGTCCCTGTCATTCCCAAGAAAAAGTAATTTTTTAATGAAAGGCACTGTACAAACTAGTTCACTGCCTGGAGTAAGCAGCATTCCACAAAGCAAAAAGCCCGAGAAATCGGGCTTTTCTTATCTGCACTCCCAGATAGCGGAGTGCAAGTTCCTTGGCTTTTGAATAAGGTTAAAGATTGAAACCTAAATCAAAACGATAGCAAGAAACCTGGTTTTTATTGGGGTGGCTGATGGGGCTCGAACCCACGACAACAGGAATCACAATCCTGGACTCTACCAACTGAGCTACAGCCACCACTTGCAAGAATTATAGCCTCACCCTGAAGGCCATGGCCAGCCGCTTACTGCGGCAGATCCAATGTAGAAAACGATGGTTTGGGTACTTTGATTTGGACCTTAAAGCGTTTCTGGAGCAATTTGTAATAGGCAAGACCTTCTGCGCTTGTCCACCATTGTGCGTACTGTGCGCGGTCTTGCTTCTGGACCGCATCTGCAGGCGCATCGCGGTTTACCACCTTGATGACTTTGGCAATAGCGTAACCCTGGTCACCCAGATCAACGCCCACCCACTGGGGCAAGGCGGCAGAATCTGCACGCAAAATTGCATCCAGCAAGGGCGCTGGGTAGTTTTGGGGTTGGTCCCGTGAGACTGTTTGGGCGGGTTTTAGGTTGGCCGATTGTGCGTTTGTTTTCCATTCGGCCAGCTTTTTCATGCCCTCGGTTTTGGCCAGTTCGGCTGCACGGGATGCAATGACGCGTTCACGCACATTGGCCTTGACGTCGTCAAAGGGCTGGGTACGCGCTGGGGTGTACTGGGTAATTCGGGCCGCGGCCATTTGGTTGGGTGCAATTTCTACGGCTTCGGTGTTACGCTTTTTTTCAACCGAATCAACCGCAAAAACTGCCGCAAGGAATTTCGCGTTGGCTAGTATGCCGCGTGCTCCGGGAGCTGGCAAACGCGTCACGCCCGTGGCAGTTTTCACCTCTAACTTCAGACGTTCTGCCACCGGTTTAAGGGTATCGGATTGCTCATACACACCGTTGGTAAAGGCTTCCGCCGATTCAGCGTATTTTTTCTGGGCCTGTTGGGTCTTGAGTTCTGACTCCAGACCGGCACGCAACTCTTCAAAGCTTTTTTGTTTGGGTGCCTTGATGTCGGTGAGTTTGATGATGTGATAGCCGAAGTCGGTTTCCACCAGCTCACTGATATCGCCTTTTTTCAGGCTGAACACTGTGTCTTCGAAAGGCTTGACCATAGTGCCACGGGCGAAGAAATTCAAATCTCCACCGGCGGGAGCAGAACCAGGGTCCTGCGAGTTTTTTCGCGCCACGTCGGCAAAGGAGTCCGGAGATTTGCGCACCGTCTGGAGTAGTTCGGTTGCCCGGGATTTGGCCTTGTCACGCTCCCCCGCTGGTGCACTGCTGGCCGCAGTGATCAAAATATGGCTGGCCCGGCGCTCTTCAGTGCCACTCAGGCGAGACACATTTTGTTCGTAATACGACTTGACATCTGCCTCATTGAGGGTAATCGACTTCTTCACAGCCTCAAGGTCCAACACCAGGTAGTCAATGCTGGCCTGTTCGGGCAATTGGTAGAGCGCTGCATTGGCTTGGTAAAAAGCCTGCAAATCAGCATCTGTGGGGTTGACTTGCTTGACAAAATCAGCACTCTTAAAAGGGGCCAGTTGGACTTCGCGGCGCTCATAAAACGCATTCAGGGACAAGTCGGCCAGCGCCGGCGTGACCAGTCCGGTTTGAGTCAGTCCCGCTTCGACTTGCCTTGACGACAAGTCAGCCCGAACGCGGGCCTCGAACATTTCAGGGGTCATGCCTTGGCTTCCCAGCAGCTGGCGGTAACGCTCCATGTCAAGCGTGCCATCGGCTTTGCGCAAAGAGGCAATGGTCGGGTTTTGTTGCAACTCTCGGGCCAACCGTGTGTCTGTGGTTACCAGATGGGCTTTTTCACTCGCAGCCAAAAGCACGCGATCACGCACAAGGCGCTCAAGTGATGCGTAACGGGCTTGGGGCGAGTCAAAAAACTTGGCATCCAGGGTCGGCATGGAAGCACGCATCCGGTCGACCTCTTGCTTGTGCGCAGCATCCCACTCCGCCTGGGTGACGTCATGTCCATCCACCCGGGCCACTTTGGCTCCTTGGTCATTAAAACGGTTGTAGCCATCTACCCCAAACAGCACGAAAGAAGGAATGATCAATAGGAACAGAACCCCCATCATGATCTTCGTATGCTTGCGAACGTAATCGAACATGCACTTACTCTTTCAAAAACAACAAAAAAGGCGAACCCCTGTTCGCCTTGATGTAAATGGTGAGAGATGACGGGTTCGAACCGCCGACCTACGCCGTGTAAAGGCGCCGCTCTACCAACTGAGCTAATCTCCCCACTTGATAACCAATCAGTTCAGCGCATCTTTCAATGCCTTGCCTGGACGAAACTTTGGAACTTTGGCAGCTTTGATTTTAATCGCAGCGCCAGTGCGTGGATTGCGACCGGTACGCGCAGCTCGTTTGCCCACCGCAAAGGTACCAAAACCCACCAGAGACACAGAGCCACCTTTTTTCAAAGTGGTCTTTACAGCACCAATAGTTGACTCCAACGCTCGGGTTGCAGCAGCTTTGGAAATATCGGCATGTTTAGCGATGTGTTCGATGAGTTCAGTTTTATTCACAAATGACCCCTTGGCAATAAACGGTGTTAAAAAATTCTTCAAAAAAATAGGCTGATCACAACCAGTCTGCGGATCGCTGAGCGAATGATCGGCCAGCTAGTAAAGCCTTGTGTCCATAAATCTCGTCACTCCCACTTGAGCAATCGAAACACGACAATACCTCAGCGAGGACGCGATTCTAGACGTTTTTAGTTCTTAACCGCGAATGGACAGTGCAAAGAGAAAAAAATTCGGTAAAGATTGAAAGCGTTGTTACGCGACGCATGCCACATCTCCGTATAAACCCTGAATTTGATTGCGATCAACTATAAAAACTTGACTCAATTTTCGGGCTTGATCACGAGACTCACGCCAAACGCGGTCAATGCAGTGCCAACTACGGTGGCCAGGGTGATAGCTTCGGAGAAAAGCACCCATGCCATCAGTGCCGTGGTGGGTGGCACCAAATAAAGCAAGCTTGTCACGGCGGTAGCAGCTCCCCGTTGAATCAAGATGTACAGCAAGGAGCTGCCACCTACAGTTAGCGCCAGAACCGACCACGCCATGGCCGCAGCAAGTTCAATATTCCATTGCATGGCTTCGGTTTCAAACAACGAAAACGGCAAAGTTACCGCAAGTGCGGCCATGATCTGTACCGCATTGGCTGAGCGCACATCACATGGACTGACATACCGTTTTTGGTAGAGCGTTCCAACCGTAATACTGACAAGCGCCAGCACAGCAAAACTCAAATTGACCCAGTCGGCCTCAGCTCCCTGGCCGAATTTGCGCGAGACAACCAGCACCAGGCCTCCAAAGCCCAGCACCAGACCCGCCCACTGCCTGCGCGTGACCTGATCTCCGGTAGAGGACAGCCAGATGGCTGTCAACACGGGTTGCAAGCCCACAATCAGGGCCGATAAACCGGATCCCATCCCTGCCTTGACGGCAGCCCAAACGCCACCGAGATAACCCGCGTGCATGAGCATGCCGGTGATAGCCAGGTGTACCCATTGCACACGGCCCTGCGGCCATGCCACTTTGGCCAGAATGATCCAGGGCAAAAAGCAAAGTATGGAGAGTAGATAACGCACCACCAGAAACGTGAGGGGGGGCGAATGGGGCATGCCGTAACGCGCCACAATAAAACCCGTGCTCCAGATCAGCACGAAGACCAGCGGCATGGAGCGAATCAGAGCATCGCCATCCTGGCGGCTGCTCATTTGACCCGGGCCCGAATCTCGGGGACGGCTTTCTGTAGGTAGTAAATCATGGACCACACCGTGAGCACAGCAGAAATCCAGATCAGCCAATGGCCCCATAGCCGGGTGTCAATCAGGCCAAACAAGGTGTCGTCAAACAACAAGAACGGTATCGCCACCATTTGGGAGACGGTTTTGAGCTTGCCAATCATGTGCACGGCAACGCTTTTGGACGCGCCAATCTGGGCCATCCACTCACGCAGAGCGGAAATTGCAATTTCGCGGCCAATGATGATCAGTGCCACAAAAACATCGGTGCGGTTAAGGTGTACAAGTACCAGCACGCATGCACACACAAGAAATTTGTCCGCAACAGGATCAAGAAAAGCACCAAAAGATGAGGTCTGGTTGAGTTTGCGCGCAAGGTAGCCGTCAAGCCAGTCTGTCAGGGCAAACACAACAAACATGGATGTAGCCACCAGGTTGCGCGTACCTGGTTCTATGGGCAGATAGAAAACGCCAATGATCAACGGAATCGCAATGATGCGCGTCCAGGTCATGAGGGTGGGAATAGTCAAAAACATACGTGATTGTGGCATGTCATCAAACCGTGATCTGCAGTGTTTATGTGTTGATGAAGTGCCGATTTAATGCATGGCGCGGTAGATGGTTTCCGCGAGCTCTGCAGAAATTCCTTCTACAGTCGCAATCTCGTCGACGCTGGCCTGGGCGATCCCCCGCACACCGCCAAAGCGCTGCAATAGCCGGGCGCGCCGCTTGGGCCCAATACCGGCAATATCCTCTAGCTTGCTGCCGCCCACGCGCACCCGGGCGCGCTGTGCGCGCATGCCCGTGATGGCAAAGCGGTGGGCTTCATCACGGATCTGGGCAACCAGCATGAGGGCTGCCGAATCTTTGCCCAGATAAACCTTGTCCCGACCGTCAGCAAAAACAAATTCTTCCAGCCCGACTTTGCGACCTTCCCCTTTTTCCACACCCACAATCAGGCCCAGATCGAGTCCGAGGGATTCAAAAACCTCGCGCGCCATCGATACCTGCCCCTGCCCGCCGTCCACCAACACCAGATCGGGCATCCGCGCAGTGCCCATCGCCCCGTCCAATTGACCTTGTTCGCGCTGCATTTCAGCTAGTTTGCTGTAGCGGCGCATCAGCACCTGGCGCATGGCAGCATAGTCGTCACCTGGCGTAATGCCCTCAATGCTGTAGCGCCGGTATTCGGCGTTTTGCATTTTGTGGTGGTGAAACACCACGCATGACGCCTGTGTGGACTCACCCGCCGTGTGTGAGATGTCAAAACACTCCACACGGAACTCGTCGAGAGACTCCTGCGCAAGGTTCAGCGCCTCGGCCAGCGCGCGGGTGCGGGCTTGCTGGGAACCCTCTTCTGCCAAGAGTCGGGCCAGTTGCAGGGCAGCGTTGGTCTGCGCCATTTCCAGCCAGGTGCGGCGCTGTTCGCGCGGCTGGTGTACCACGCTGACTTTAACGCCCGACTGCAGTGTCAAAGCATCCACCAAGCTTTTTTGCACAGGCTCACTGGTAATCAGCGAGGGCACCACCGGCACCTCCAGATAATGCTGGGCGATAAAGGCCTCCAGCACCCGAACTTCCGGCTTGATCGCATCCAGACTATCGCCCTCGTTATCGTCATCCACAAAACCTACCGCGTCTTCTACATGAACCGGAAAGTAGGGCCGATCCCCCAGATGTCGGCCGCCCCGCACCATGGCCAGGTTAACGCAGGCTCGCCCACCCTGCACCTTGACCGCCAGAATATCAACATCCTTGTCTGCAACGTTGTCCACAGACTGCTGGTGCAATACTTTGGAGAGCGCACCAATCTGATCGCGCAATTCAGCCGCCTGCTCAAATGCCAGGTTATCGGCATGAGCCATCATGCGCCGCTCCAGCACAGACAGGACCTGATCGGTATCTCCCTGCAAAAATTGCTTGGCGTGTGCCACGTCCTGCAAATAGTCCTCCTGGGTAATCAGACCGACACAGGGGCCGGAGCAGCGCTTGATTTGATAGAGCAGGCAGGGCCGGGTGCGGTTGTTGAATACCGGGTCTTCGCAGGTTCGTAAACGGAATACCTTTTGCAGCAAGACGATCGCTTCTTTGACTGCCCAAGCACTGGGGTAAGGCCCGAAGTAATGGTGTTTTTTCTCTACCGCGCCGCGGTAGTAGGTGACGCGGGGGGTAGCCGCTGCGGCTTTGGCTGGACCCGAGGAGACACCGCTGATGCGCAGATACGGGTAGCTTTTGTCATCCCTGAAGAGGATGTTGTACTTGGGGTGCAACACCTTGATCAGGTTGTTTTCCAGCAGCAAGGCCTCCGCCTCGGAGCGCACCACCGTGGTTTCCATGCGCGCAATTTTGCTCACCATGTGGCCGATGCGCGTACCCCCATGGTTTTTTTGAAAATAACTCGATACCCGCTTTTTCAAGTTCAGTGCCTTGCCGACATACAGCACAGCACCTTGTGCGTCAAAGTAACGGTACACCCCAGGTAGACCAGGCAGTGAGGCAACCTCACTGAGCAGCTGGTCCGTATGAGCCTGCACGAGCTCAGACGGTGGTTCGGGAGTTAATTTGCTTTCTGGATTTGAATCTCTTGGCATGGATCGCTATTGTGGACAATCCGGACATGCTCTGGGATATTTTTTGCAAAGTCATCGACAACCATGGCGATCTGGGGGTGTCCTGGCGACTCAGCTGCTGTCTGGTTGATCGGGGTCATCAGGTTCGCTTGTGGGTCGATGACCCCAGCGCTCTGGCCTGGATGGCGCCTGAAGGCCGCACGGGTGTTGAGGTCAAGACCTGGGTCAAGACACTGGACGTGTCGGACTTTGCTGCTGCTGAGGTCATCGTAGAGACTTTCGGCTGCGATATCGCTCCTGAAGTGCTCGCGATTTACCAGGCTCGGGCAGAGTCAAGCGGCATAAAACCCGTTTGGATCAATCTGGAGTACCTGTCTGCCGAGCCTTATGTGGCTAAAAACCATGGGCTTTCATCACCGGTAATGCATGGCCCGGGCCTGGGGCTGACCCGCCATTTCTTTTACCCAGGCTTCACAGCCGGCACAGGCGGCCTGATCAGGGAAGCCTGTTTATCGGCTGGTCAGCAGGCGTTTGATCGAAACACCTGGCTGCACCAGCAAGGCGTTCCTTGCATTCAAGACAAAGTGGGGCGACCAGAGCAGCTTGTCAGCCTCTTCTGTTACGAGCCCCCTGCCCTGCAAAACCTGCTTAGCCAACTGGCTGCCCAGCCGCTGCAGACGCGGCTGCTGGTGACGGCCGGGCGCGCCACCGAAGCAACTCAGTCGGCAGTTAGGAATAAAAACGAGCAGGAACCCTTATGGAATATGAGGAATGCGCTATCAATTTCATATCTACCCTACTTCAGCCAGAGCGACTATGACCACCTGCTCTGGTCCTGTGATGTCAATTTTGTGCGGGGCGAAGACTCGCTGGTTCGGGCGCTGTGGGCGGGCAAGCCCCTGGTTTGGCACATCTATCCGCAGCATGACAACGCCCACCACGACAAGCTCAACGCGTTTCTTCAAGCCATAAAGGCTCCGCAATCTCTGCGCGCTTTCCACCTCGCCTGGAATGGTGTCAACACGGTCCCCCTAGTCCTACCTGGGGAGCTTGTGTTGCAAGACTGGGCCGACTGTGCGCGTTCGAGCCGGACGCAGCTTCTGCAACAAACCGATCTGGCGAGCCAACTACTTGCGTTTGTGGCGGTATTACAGCGATAAATGTCTTGCCGATGAACGCCTGAACAGGGCAATGGCCAAAAGGCATTAAAATTTGAGGCTTTGCGGAAATAAAGCGGATTTTTTGTCCACTCCGCCTCGACCAGCCGCGCCCATGAGCGTCATCGCGCAATGAGCGGCATCTGAATGGAAACATCACTATGAAAATCGCTCAAGAAATTCGCGCAGGCAACGTCATCATGCACGGCAAAGACCCGATGGTTGTGCTCAAAACCGAATACAGCCGGGGCGGACGCAACTCAGCCACCGTGCGCATGAAGCTCAAGAGCCTGATCGCCAACTTCGGAACCGAGGTGGTTTTCAAGGCGGACGACAAGATGGATCAGGTCATTCTGGATAAAAAAGACTGCACCTATTCCTACTTTGCCGATCCCATGTATGTCTGCATGGACGCAGACTACAACCAGTACGAGGTGGAAGCTGAAAACATGGGTGATACCCTGAACTACCTCGAAGATGGCATGGAGCTTGAGGTGGTGTTCTATGACGGCAAGGCGATTTCGGTTGAGTTGCCTACCAGCGTAGTACGTGAGATCACCTGGACTGAACCTGCCGTCAAAGGCGACACGTCTGGCAAGGTGCTCAAACCCGCCAAAATCGCTACCGGTTTCGAAATCGGGGTACCGATTTTTGTCGCCCAGGGCGATAAAGTCGAGATAGACACCCGCACGGGCGAGTACCGTAAACGGGTCTGATTGGTTCCGGATTGGCTGATCTTCCCCGCATTGCTTCTGTGCCGGTCCAACTGGCTCTGCGACGGGTCAGCATCGATACGCACCTTGAGAAGGTAGCCTACATTCGCCGTGATTGCCCATGGTCTGAACGCCCTTAGGGCCTGGATAAATGCCATGAAAACAACTCACGACTTGAACCAACGCACCCTGGCAGACGCTTGGAGCGACCTCAAAGCACATGCGGATGCCGGAATCCCCCTGCAAGCCGATGCCTACCGGCTGGCCTTTGCGGATCCCGAATTTCTGTTGCGCCGCGAGACCCGGGGCATCCGATTCCAGCTGGAAATGCTCAAGCCGGATCTGGACCAGCAAAGCCAGGGAATCGAACACACCATCGTGGTTTTTGGCAGCGCACGTTTTGCAGCCCCCGAAGATGCGCAAATCATGCTGGCAAAAGCGCAATCTTCTGGAGATGCCAAAGCACTGGTGCTGGCCGAGCGTGCGGTGCGCAATGCGGCACACTATGAGCAGGCTCAGCGTTTTGCCCGCATTGTTGCCGAGCACAGCGCCAAGCTACCCCTTAATGAGAGGCTCTTCATATGTACCGGGGGCGGACCGGGCATTATGGAGGCCGCCAACCGCGGCGCGCATGCTGCAGGCGCACCCAATCTAGGTCTGAAAATTGCCCGGCCGCATGAACAAAGCGGCAACCCGTTCCTCACGCCTAGCCTAAGCTTCCAGTTCCACTACTTTGCACGGCGCAAAATGCACTTCATGATGCGTGCCAAGGCACTGGTGGCTTTTCCCGGGGGCTTCGGCACCCTGGATGAACTGTTTGAAATCCTTACGCTGGTACAAACCGGGAAGTCAGAACCTGTCCCGGTGATCCTCTATGGCTCGGCGTTCTGGAAACGCCTGATCAACTTTGAGATGTTGGTCGAGGAAGGCGTAATCTCGGAGCGCGATCTGTCGCTGTTTGAATTTGTAGATGAACCCCAGGCCGCCTGGGACGTTATCCGAAATTTTTATGCACTTGAGAAGGGTGCAGAGGCCTGAGTTTCCAAGCGGTGTGGCTGCCCATCCCCACCACCAATCCCACGGTCCAGAACACTACTGACACTCCGACAACGGCACCAACCGTGCCAAACAAGATGGGCATGACCACGCTGGAGCCATTCAGGGACATGAGCCGCAAACCCAGCGCTTCGCCCTGACGATCGGCAGGCGTTATCTGGTGCAAGGTACTCATGATCATGGGCTGAACCGAGCCGAGCACAAGGCCCAACAACACTGAACAGATGCCCATTGTCAAAGGCGTGTCCATGAACGGGTAAATGCAAAACAGCACAGCTGTCAGCACCATGGCCCCGGACACCACCACCCACTCTTTGAGGTGTGCAGCCAGCATGGGCATGCACAAACGCACCAGAGCAGCAGCAATAGCGAACGCGCCCAGCAAGGTGCCGATCACAGACGCGCTGTAGTCCCGTTCGTGCCCCAAAACTGGTACGACAAAGGTATGAACATCCCAACAAGACGATAAAAACCAGTTCACCACCAACAAGCGTCGCATCATGGGTTCGCGCAGCAAATCCCAGGCGCGGCGCGGCAATTGGTTCGGCTTGCTTGGGACTGCAGGAAGCTCGTGGGCGTGACGAACCCATATCCAGCTGACAAGCGGCAGTAGCGCCATCAGCAAGAAGGCAGCGCGAAAGCCGGTCTCGTCTCCAGCGGCACCCCCCACCCAGGTCCCCGCATGGTCGATCAACAGGCCGGCCGGGAAGGGCCCCAAAAAATTAGACATTGCAGGTCCGATGGAAAGCCAGCTAAATACCTGCTTGAGCTCGGTTGCATCCCGTGCAGCCCGCCCGACATGGCGTTGCAAAGCAATAGCCGCAGCACCGGTCGCTCCGCCAGTTAGCAGGGCTGTTAGGCACAACACCGGAAAGATTGGAAACGCCACTGCAAGACCTGCCCCCAGGGTTGATGCCACCACACTGAAGCCCACAGGACGTTTAAGTCCATGTCGATCGGCATAGCGCCCGGCGGGCAAAGCGAGAAACACCTGGGTCAGCGCAAACAGGGCCAGCAACACACCAACAGCAAGCGGACTGTATCCTTGGTTGAGAGCCAACAGCGGTGCGGCCATCCGCATTCCGGCCATGCAGGCATGCAAACAGATATGACCACCCACCAGCCGGCCCAGTGCAAATCGGGATCTCAAATCTCTTGCGCCCCTTTTTCCGAATACACATCGTCGGGCAGCAGAAGCTGGCTTTGCGTCTCGGGCAAGGCCTCGACCTGACGCAAGGCCCTGCCCATGGCCCGGCTGCGGGTCTCGGCACTGTTAAGTGTGTTGAGCACGGTTTCGGTTTGCGACTTCACCTTGGCCAGCACACCGCCGAATTTTTCAAACTCTGTCTTGACTGCACCGAGTACCTGCCAAACCTCACTGGAGCGCTTTTCAAGCGCCAAAGTCCTGAAACCCATTTGCAAGGAGCTCAGCATGGCCAGCAGGGTGGTAGGCCCGGCCAGCGTAATGCGGTGTTCGCGCTGCAAGACTTCAATCAGGCCCGGGCGCCTCAGCACCTCGGCATAGAGGCCCTCGGTCGGCAAGAACAGAATGGCGAAATCAGTGGTGTGGGGCGGCTCTATGTATTTTTCGGCAATGGATTTTGCCTCGGCACGGATTCTCGCCTCCAGCGCCTTGCCTGCCGCCTCCGCATCGCCAGCATGCGCACGCTGTTGAGCGTCGAGCAGGCGTTCATAATCTTCGTTGGGGAACTTGGCGTCGATCGGCAACCATAGCGGCGAACCATCCTCAGCCTTCCCAGGCAGCTTGATGGCAAAGTCAACCACGTTTTTGCTGCCGGGCCGCGTGGCCACCTGAACCGCATACTGGTCAGGCACAAACACCTGTTCCAGCAGGCCGGCGAGCTGCGCTTCACCAAAAATACCGCGGGTTTTGACATTGGTGAGCAGGTGTTTCAAGTCACCCACCCCTTGCGCGAGTGTTTGCATCTCGCCCAAGCCTTTGTGCACTTGTTCAAGCCGTTCGGCGACCTGCTTGAAGCTCTCGCCCAGACGGTTCTGCAAGGTGGCTTGAAGTTTTTCGTCGACCGTAGCGCGCATTTCATCGAGCTTGGAGGCATTGCTATTTTGTAGTTGCGCCAGCTGGGTTTCAAGGGTTTGTCGGACTTCGCTCAGACGCCGTGCATTGGACTCACTCAGGTTATTGACCTGCATGGCTAAAGAGTCAGTCAGGGTTTTTTGCAGCAGGACCAGTTGCTGGCCAAAGGCATCAATCTGGGTGTTCTGGGTGCGTGTAGCCTCGGCAGCCTGTTGGGTCAGGGTTTGCTGAAACGTAGCCAGCGTGGCGCTGGATTCTTGTCGTGCTGCACGGGACGATTCGCTAAATTCCTGTCGTATCTCACGTGCCAGCCGCTCTGAACCGGCCATCACGGCGCTAAGCAGTTCGGCTTTGTCTTGCACTGCAGCACGGTGGCTCGCATCACGGGCACGCAGACCCAGCCAGAGCGTTAGAACACAACTCAGGAATATTCCTGCAAGCACCAGCCATAGCAACACATCATTCAAGGCAAAAATCTCCTTGCACCTATTGTCGGGCTGATTTCAGTCGGGCAGATTTAAAGCAGTTCAGCGACGAGCTAAAGGGCAAGTCCAGAGCCTAGTTGAGGGGCGTCAGCGCCCTGCCCTGGATCAGGAATCCAATCAGGTTGTCTGCCGCAAGATTGGCCATGGCCAAGCGGGTAGGAACGCTTGAGCTGGCAATGTGCGGCGTGAGCACGACATTGGGTACCTTCAAAAGGTCGGGGTGAACTGCAGGTTCGCCCTCATACACATCCAGGCCCGCTGCGGCAATCTGCTTGTTGCTCAGTGCCAGTGCCAGCGCGGCATCGTCCACGATGCCTCCGCGGGCGATATTGACCAGCGTAGCCGTGGGTTTCATTTGCGCCAACTCAGCGGCCCCAATGGCGTGGTGTGATGCGGCTGAATACGGCAAGACCAGAATCAAGTGGTCTGCCGTCTTGAGCAATTCTTCCTTGCTGACATAAGTTGCTTTGCACTCTGACTCAGTGGCGGCATCCAGCTTGGAGCGGTTATGGTAAATGACCTTCATGCCAAATCCCAAAGCCCCGCGCCTGGCAATCCCCTGGCCGATGCGCCCCATACCCAGAATACCCAGCGTCGAGCCATGAATGTCTGAGCCGGCAAACATGTCAAAACTCCACTTGGTCCACAGACCGGCGCGCAAGTAATGCTCGCTCTCGGCCATGCGGCGAGCGGTTGCCATGATCAGGGCAAAGCCGAAGTCGGCGGTGGTTTCAGTCAGCACATCAGGGGTATTGGTTCCAATAACGCCCTTGGCTGACATGGCGGCAATGTCAAAGTTGTTGTAACCCACAGCCATATTGGCGCAAATTTTGAGATGCGGACAGGCAGCAAGCACCTCGGCATCAATGCGATCGGAACCGGTTGTGAAAGCGCCAACTTTGTCGCGAAGCTTGTCGATGAACTGTGCTTTGGACCAGACTTGGTCAGTCTGGTTGGACTCAACCTTAAAGTGCTGCTCCAGACGAGCGATAACTTCGGGAAAAACGGCACGAGCGACAAGAATAGTAGGTTTGGTCATATGAGGATAAGCGTGGGAGTTAAGCGCGGGGGTTTAAGAAAATATAGACAAGCGGGTTCTAAAGCCGAGCTGCTTGAGGCATGAGCACAAGTTGTCTGAATGAGACGATGCACCAACGAAATGGTGGACCTGATGCATAAGCAAAACAGCAAACACCAGGTCACTATTCAAGCCAGCGCGTGAATTCTGGAACCGGCACACGTGGGGTATGAAAGTTGTTAACGACTTCTGTCGCATCGGCATAGCCCAGCGCCATGCCGCAGACCAGCATTTCGTCATCACCTGCACCGATATGCGGCAGAATTATTTTGGCAAATCCGTTCCAGGCTGCCTGCGGGCAGCTGTGCAGGCCATGTCCTCGGGCGCTGATCATGATGTTTTGCAGAAACATGCCCATGTCTACCAGCGAGCCACGGCCCATGATGCGATCGATCGTGAACATCAGGCCCACCGGTGCATCAAAAAATTTGTAATTGCGTTGGTGCTGCAGATGCATCTTGTCTTTGTCGGCTTTGCCGATGCCCAGCAAACCGTAAAGACCCCAGCCATTTTCCCGACGGCGGTCGATGTAGGGACTGACCCATTTCTCCGGGTAATAGTCGTAAGCCTCGCGGTACTCAGCGGCCAATGCAGGATTAGCGCGAATGGCGTCATGAGCAGCACACACTTTATCAACCAGTGCATCGCGGCTGTTACCTTGCAATACATACACTTTCCAGGGTTGGGTGTTGGTACCGGAGGGTGCCCGGCTGGCCACTTCAAGCAGCGTCTGGATGAGTTCTTTAGATACCGGCTGCCGGGTGAAAGCGCGAGCCGACATTCGGGAGATGATGGCCTGATCAACGGCAGAGGTACTGGCTGGCGTGGGTTGTGCTGCCAAAGCCTGATTTGTGGTCGGGGCAAGTGTGTTGGTTTGAGTTGGGGCGTTCACAGGAGCTTCTCCAGAATTTTTCTTGGTTTGTCAGTGAGGGGTACAGGACGACGGGTTTGCCGGTCGACATAGACATGCGTAAAGTACCCCTGTGCTGCTGCCAGAGCCTCGCCCTTCGCAAAGACACCGATGTTATAGCGCACGCTGGAGTTGCCGAGTTTAGCAATCCTTATTCCCGCTTCCAGCGGCTGGGGAAACGCCAATGGTGCAAAGTAGTTGCAGTGCATCTCAACCACCAAGCCGATGGTCGAGCCATGATGTATATCGAGTACACCCTCCTCAATCAACCAGGCATTCACGGCCGTGTCAAACCAGGTGATGTAAACCGTGTTGTTGATGTGGCCATACGCATCGTTATCGAGCCAGCGGGTTTGGATAGTGCGAAATACCCGGTAAGCATCCCGGCCCTCAGGGCGGGGCGGTTTAGGCAGCTGCTCGGGCACCTGGACTTGAGGTTTGTCATTGCTATGCGTCATTTGCTTGTGATTTTGCCAGCAGCAGCCTGATAGTTGGTCAGTGGATAGCTGACATTGTGCATGTCGTTATTTGTAGTCGTCTGCGAGACTCTTGTTGTGCCTATTGTTGTGCGTGCGGCTGTCTGTTTGCATCTCTATTTCAACGGAGCTTTTCCACTTATGCCAGTACTCAAGAGCTGTGCGGTAGGTATTCATCTGGACCTCAAGGGTGGTCTTTATATTGTGTCCATAGCCGCCGGCCATCACAAATGCCACAGGAATTTTCTTGTGCAAACACCAGTCAAACACCCTCTGATCACGGGCTATCAGGCCGTCATAACTTAGCCCCAGCCGGCCCAGTCTGTCGCCTTCATGGGGGTCAGCTCCTGCCAGGTAAATTGCAAGACCAGGATCAAATCGGGTGCACGCAATACTCAAGGCATCGTCAAGCGAAGCCAAATAGTCAGCATCTGAACAGCCGTCGGCTAAGGGCACATCGAGATCACTCGTCTCCTTACGGAACGGGTAATTCTTTGCTCCGTGAAGGGAGAGCGTAAAAACAGTCGGGTCATTTTGAAAAATACTGGCGGTGCCGTTGCCCTGGTGGACATCCAAATCAATGATAAGCACCCCCAGGGGCTTGGATACTGGATTTTTCCGGGTCCACTCCGCTTGCATCAGCCGGGCGGCCACTGCTGCATCGTTAAACACACAAAATCCACCACCCTGCCCTGCATAGGCGTGGTGAGTGCCCCCCGCCAAGTTACCGCAAATGCCCTCTTGAAAAGCGATGCGGGCAGCAGCTATGGTCGCACCCGTTGAGCGGCGGGACCGCTCCACCATGGCTGAACTCCAGGGAAATCCAATCTCTCTCATCCCGGCGGCACTGATGGCGCCACTGACCACAGCCGAAATATAGGCGGGATGGTGTACGAGGGCGAGTTCGCCATCACTGGCCCGGGGTGCCTCCAGCAGATTGATGGCGGAGAGCTCACTGCGGATTAGGCCTTTGAGTTGACCGTACTTGGCCATAGGGAAGCGATGGCCCTCGGGCAATGGAAGTACGAAATGATCAGAATAAAAGGCTTTCATCGACAGACTTCTAGTCGAGACTCTCTAATTTGCTGCATTGCAACAAAAAACACTTGCAAAGGTCATTTGGCTCCGTATAATTCAAATTATGCTGCAGTGCAACATGGCCGCAAATTAAACAGCCAATACAAATGTTGAGATGCAGATACAGGTTCACTTTTTAACTTTTGGAGAAAATGATATGTTGACTGCTGATCAAGTTATGGCTGCAAATAAAGCCAATATGGAAATTTTGTTTGGTTTGACCCACAAAGCCTTTGAAGGCGTCGAGAAACTGGTTGAACTGAACCTGACCGCCTCTAAAGCTGCTTTGTCTGAGGCGACCAGCCACACACAAACCGCCATGAGCGCCAAAGATGTTCAGGAATTGCTGACGCTTCAATCGAACATGTTCCAGCCTCTGGCCGAGAAAACCGCCGCCTACAGCCGTCATCTGTATGACATCGCTTCCGGAACCAGTGCTGATTTCACCAAGGCCGTTGAAGTACAAGCTGCCGATGCACAGAAAAAATTCATGACTCTGGTTGACAATGTTTCCAAAAACGCACCTGCCGGTTCCGAAACCGCAGTTGCTGTCTTCAAGAGCGCTATATCTGCCGGCACCAACGCTCTGGAATCTGTGCAAAAAGCTGTCAAGCAAGCAACTGACATGGCTGAAGCCAATTTGGCTACAGTGGCCTCCACTGCCATCAACGCAACCAAACCTGTTGCCAAAAAACGCTAATGTCGAATTTGAGTTCAAAAGTGTCAATCAAGGGAAAACCCTGACATAATGAACTGCCGGAAACGTTAAGTTTCTACTGGTTGTCTCCTCGGATCTTTTCGAAACCTCAGGGTTCAAGGATCCCTTCAGGCCTCGTCTTACCACGAGGCCTTTTTTTATGCATTTTGTCAAATTACAGACCTTCCTCTGGAAGTTCATTAAGCCTCTCAACGGCTTTTAGCTTCCATGGTAGCCCGTAACTGTGGCAATGCCGCCACCATCGCAGCCCGCCCAGCTTCGATGGATCGCTTGCGGGCTGTAAAGTCTGCGCTGGAGACCGAATTGAGCATAGGCCGGATGATGATGTCGGCATCGCGCAACTCCAGGAAATTAATGCTTTTCCCCATAATGGTGAAGGTTTGAAGCAAAATTTGCAGGGTGTCGCTGGCCGCATTGCCTTCGGGCGCGCTCGATATATCCACGGCAATGATCAGCTCAGCACCCATCTGCCGGGCATAACGGACCGGCACCGGCGACACCAGGCCACCGTCGACATACTCTCTCCCAGATATCTTGACCGGAGGGAAAATTGCGGGCACAGCACTTGAGGCCCGCACCGCTGTTGCGGTGTCACCGCGCTGAAATAAAACCCCCTGCCCATTGTTCAGGTCTGTGGCCACAATACCCAAGGGGATGGCCATTTCCTCGATACGTCGACCATTGACTTGCGTGTGGACATAGCGCGCGAGCGCATCACCGCGCAAAATTCCACGGCTGAAAATGGGAAAAATCCAGTCGGTGAAAGTGGCTTCATCCATCATTTCGGCCACTTGTTGCAGCTGGCTACCGCTTTTACCGCTGGCATAGAGGGCTGCAACCAGACTCCCGGCGGAGGTGCCTGTAACAATGGCAGGTCGAATTCCAGCCTCCTCAAGAACCTGTATGACCCCGACATGGGCAAAACCACGGGCTGCGCCACCGCCCAAGGCCAGACCAATACGGGGCGGTTGTTTCAGAACCACAGGCGGTGCAGAACGAGGTTCAGGCTCTGCGCCCGGTATCGGTGCAGGTATTGGATGAGTTGCACAACCCGACAGGCCAATGGCCAGCGCTAACCCAATAGTCCACCCGGACAGCGTCATGCGCCTGAGCAGGTGCAAGTGCGGTCTTGCCATCAGAATGACGGAAGGCCGAAATTGAACAAAAAAGCTTATTTTCATCATTAGTTATTGAGAATGATTCGCGTTTGTTTTATGATTAAGGCAGAAACTTATAGGAAAACACATGATCCAGCGAACCGTTCTGTTAATTGCTTCATTTTTGATAGCTGCCAGCCCAAGTCACGCGCAGGATCAAGTGCTGAATATCTATTCAGCAAGACACTACCCCAGCGATGAGGTGCTTTACAGCACATTCACCAAAAACACCGGCATCAAAATCAATCGGGTCGATGCCGACGATGCCGGTATTCTCGCTCGTCTCAAAGCGGAGGGAAGTGCTTCCCCCGCAGACGTGATTTTGCTTGTTGATGCTGCACGACTGTGGAAGGGCGAGATTGAAGGATTGTTCCAGCCCATCAAATCCAGGACTCTGGAAGAGGCAATTCCTGCGCAATTCCGGGCAAAAGCTGCGAGCGAAGGCGGTACCCCTTGGTTTGGCTTCTCGACACGGGCTCGAGTGATTGTGTATGACAAGATGAAGATCAAAAAAGAAAATGTGGACACCTATGAAGAATTGGGAGACCCGAAAAACAGGGGAACGCTGTGCATCCGCTCGGGCTCTCACCCCTACAACCTTTCCCTGTTTGGTGCTGTAACCGAACACCTTGGAGAACAAAAGGCACAAGACTGGCTCAAGGGCATGGTAGACAATATGGCCAGGTCACCCAAAGGCGGAGACACTGACCAAATCCGCGGTGTTGCCTCGGGTGAGTGCAGCATCGCTGTCACCAATACCTATTACCTTGCGCGCATCATGCGCTCCGAAAATCCCGAGGACAAAGCCGCAATAGACCGGCTGGGTGTTGTTTTCCCTAATCAGATGTCTTGGGGAACACACGTGAACATTGCTGGAGGCGCAGTCGCCCGGCATGCCAAAAATGTCCAGAATGCCATCAAATTTTTGGAGTACTTGGCCAGCCCAGTTGCTCAGGAGCACTTTGCGAATGGCAACAATGAATGGCCAGTGGCCAAGGGGGTCACCTTGAACAACCCGGCACTAACGAAGATGTCCGGCGGCTCTTTCAAAAGTGAAACCATTCCCATCAGCGTGATCGGCATGAACCAGGTGAAAGTTCAACAGATGCTCGACCGGATTGGCTTTCGTTAATCTGCTTTAACCGGCTCTAACCGGCTCTAACTTGGGCTGACCTGGGCTAACCTGAAGTTGGCCCGTCTCAACCGGCTGTGGCTTCTTCAGGCTTGGCCTTGCCCTCTTTCTTGGGCAGGGGCTGAATGTCCAGCAGCACCTCAGTTTTACTCTCGTCCGTGTCATCCAAGTCCACGGTGAGACGGCCACCATCAGTCAGGCGACCAAACAGCAACTCATCTGCAAGGGCGCGGCGGATCGTGTCCTGAATCAGGCGCTGCATGGGTCGGGCACCCATGAGGGGGTCAAAGCCCTTCTTGCCCAAGTGCTTGCGCAACTTGTCGGTGAAGGTGACGTCGACCTTCTTCTCGGCCAATTGCGTTTCCAACTGAAGCAGGAACTTGTCGACCACACGAAGTATGATTTGCTCGTCCAACGCCTTGAAGCTTACGGTGGCATCCAGCCGGTTACGGAATTCCGGCGTGAACAGTCGCTTGATATCGGCCATCTCATCTCCCGCCTGTCGCGGGTTGGTAAAGCCGATGGTGGCCTTGTTCATGGTCTCTGCTCCGGCATTGGTGGTCATGATGATGATCACGTTGCGGAAATCAGCCTTACGTCCATTGTTATCAGTCAAGGTGCCATGGTCCATGACTTGAAGCAATACGTTGAAGATATCCGGGTGGGCTTTCTCAATCTCGTCGAGCAGCAACACACTGTGTGGCTTCTTGGTCACAGCCTCAGTAAGCAATCCGCCCTGGTCGAAGCCCACATACCCCGGGGGGGCGCCTATGAGTCGACTAACCGCGTGACGCTCCATGTACTCGGACATATCAAAGCGGATGAGTTCAATACCCATGATGTAGGCCAGCTGCTTGGCCGCTTCGGTTTTACCCACGCCAGTGGGGCCACTGAACAGGAATGAACCAATCGGCTTGTCACCCCGACCCAAACCGGAACGAGCCATTTTGACGGCAGAAGCCAGCACATCAAGCGCCTTGTCCTGCCCGAAGACCACGCTTTTGAGGTCACGGTCAAGCGTTTTGAGCTTGCTGCGATCGTCATTGGAAACGTTGGCCGGTGGAATACGCGCAATCTTGGCCACGATTTCTTCGACCTCGGTCTTACTGATGGTTTTCTTGCGCTTGGAGGGCGGCAGTATGCGCTGGGCAGCGCCAGCCTCATCGATAACGTCGATGGCCTTGTCGGGCAAGTGACGGTCGTTGATGTACTTGGCACTGAGCTCAGCAGCCGCCTGCAAAGCTGCGACCGCATACTTGACATTGTGGTGCTCTTCAAAACGCGACTTGAGACCCTTGAGAATTTCAATCGTTTCTTCGACGGTAGGCTCAACCACATCGACTTTCTGGAAACGACGTGAGAGGGCGGCATCTTTTTCGAAAATGCCACGGTACTCGGTAAAGGTGGTGGCTCCAATGCACTTGAGCTGGCCACTTGAGAGTGCCGGCTTGAGTAGATTGGAGGCATCCAGCGTACCGCCCGATGCAGCTCCAGCACCAATAAGCGTGTGAATTTCGTCGATGAACAAAATGGCGTTAGGCTTGTCCTTGAGTGATTTGAGAACACCCTTGAGGCGCTGCTCAAAATCACCCCGGTATTTGGTACCGGCCAGCAAAGAGCCCATATCCAGCGAATAGACAATGGCATCTGCCAGGATGTCGGGCACATCTTTTTGGGTAATGCGCCAAGCCAAGCCCTCGGCTATGGCGGTCTTGCCCACGCCGGCCTCGCCCACCAAAAGCGGGTTGTTTTTGCGGCGGCGGCAGAGAATCTGGATGACGCGCTCTACTTCGTATTCTCGGCCGATCAAAGGATCAATTTTTCCTTCTTTGGCAGACTGATTCAAGTTCTGGGTGTACTGCTCAAGGGGTGAAGCTTTTTCGTTTTTCTCGGCTGCGCCCTCTTCGCTTTCGGGCTGTCCTTCACTGGGTTTAGCTGCTTCTGGTTGATCATTTTTCTTGATGCCGTGCGCGATGAAGTTGACCACGTCAAGGCGAGTCACGCCCTGCTGGTGCAGGTAGTAAACCGCATGGGAGTCTTTCTCACCAAAAATTGCAACCAGCACATTGGCGCCCGTCACTTCTTTTTTGCCGCTTCCTGTGGACTGCACGTGCATGATGGCGCGCTGGATCACGCGCTGAAAGCCCAGTGTGGGCTGGGTATCCACATCATCGCTGCCCGCTACTTGGGGCGTGTTGTCCTTGATGAAGTTGGTTAAAGACTTACGCAGATCATCCACGTTGGCAGAACAGGCCCG
The DNA here is from genome assembly GCA_040382055.1 of Hylemonella sp. Lineage (GTDB taxonomy): Bacteria > Pseudomonadota > Gammaproteobacteria > Burkholderiales > Burkholderiaceae_C > JBEIGE01. Next base: position 179,398 of record JBEIGE010000003.1, on the reverse strand, counting down.
CAGCACCTCTGCCGCACCCGGGTTGTCGAGCAAGGCAAGCAGCAGGTGCTCAACCGTGATGAACTCATGGCGTTGCTGGCGCGCCTCGACAAACGCCATATGCAAACTAACTTCCAATTCCTGGGCAATCATGTATTTTCCTTAGCCTTGAAATGTTGATTAACTGTAATACGAATTACCGAGATATTCCACCTGAAAGTCAAATCTTTAAATGTCCACAGGTTCTGATACACATTGCAAGGGATGACCCGCCTTGTGAGCAGCATCGAGCACCTGATCGACCTTGGTCGCAGCCACATCGCGCGAGTAAACGCCACACACCCCTTTGCCATCAAGGTGGATTTTGAGCATGATTTGTGTTGCAGCCTGCAAATCTTTGCTAAAAAACTCCTGAATCACCATCACCACAAACTCCATCGGGGTGTAGTCATCATTGAGCATGACCACTTGGTACATTTGCGGTGGTTTGACCTTCTGGGTACGTCGTTCAAGCACCACAGTCCCGTCACCATCCCGATCCGGGATGACAGCAGGTGGCGCGGGGGGTGAATTTTTGGTTGCCATTTGTTCATTCTACAGAGCGCCTGTCTGCGTTCAAGCCCGACCTGAGGCCTATCGGTACGCCTAAACAAGCTGGTGGCAATTCTCGCTAATTCAAGCGGGCATCTGTTGTCAGAGAACAAAACCCCGATCAGCCAGCAGGCACAACAACAACGGCCTGAATTGACCCTGAATGTGTCAAACTTGGCTTATGAAACGCATCCGTCACATTTTTTTCCTGGCCTGTTTATTTATCCTCAACCCAGCTGGCGCGCAGGATTCAGCGCAACTAAACCTGCCGAGAACCCAGCTTGCTGCTGGTATGTTTTTGATCGATGCTCAATTGGCCACCACGCCCGATGAGCGGTCAACCGGCCTGATGTATCGGCGGGAGATGCCGCAAAACGAAGGCATGCTGTTCATTTTCGAGCAGCCCTCAACCCAATGCTTCTGGATGAAAAACACCTTGCTTCCACTGACGGCTGCATTTGTTGCCAACGACGGAACCATCGTCAATTTGGTGGATATGAAACCTCAAACGACCGACTCCCACTGCTCGGCCAAACCCGTTCGCTTTGTGTTGGAAATGAACCAGGGCTGGTTTGCCAAAAAAGGCATTAAGGCAGGCTTCAAGCTGACCGGCAAACCCTTTACCAACTGAGCTTGAAACAAAAAGCCTCCTTAACAGGAGGCTTTTATTGATGTAGCCTACGTGGCCAACCGAATCGAATGTTCAGGCAAAGTTCTTGGCTGCGAAATCCCAGTTGACGAGTTTGTCGAGGAAGGTCTCAACGAACTTGGGGCGCATGTTACGGTAGTCGATGTAGTAGGCGTGCTCCCAGACGTCAACGGTTAAAAGGGCTGTGTCAGCCGTGGTCAGGGGTGTGCCAGCAGCGCCCATGTTGACGATGTCTACCGAGCCGTCGGTCTTTTTCACTAGCCAAGTCCAACCGGAACCGAAATTACCTACCGCAGATTTGACAAACGCTTCCTTGAAAGCGGCGTAGCTTCCCCATTTAGCATTGATGGCCGTGGCCAGCTCGCCAGCAGGCTCGCCGCCGCCGTTAGGCTTCATGCAGTTCCAAAAAAAAGTATGGTTCCAAATTTGGGCTGAGTTGTTGTAAATACCACCGCTGGATTTTTTGATAATGTCTTCCAGAGCCATGGACTCGAACTCCGTACCCTTCTGAAGGTTGTTCAGGTTGACGACGTAAGCATTATGGTGTTTACCGTGGTGGTATTCCAGGGTTTCCTTGGAATAGTGGGGCGCCAGGGCGTCTATGGCAAAAGGCAGTGCGGGCAGAGTGTGTTCCATGTTTTCCTCAAAGAGTTGAATAGCAAATGTCAGATTGTAGGAACTAAATGGAAAGGGTGTGAGAACTCTTGGCCGGAAAAGTCAATTTGAAACTGTCAGATCAACGACGCCATCGGTCAGGGTAGCTCGTAAAGATTGTCCTGCAGTTGTCTGGGCCACGCGGGAGATGGTCTCCCCCTTGGGTCCGCTTAGCCAGGCATAACCCCGCTGCAAGACCAGCTTAGGGTCGAGCAGGCTCAGGTGCAAGGACGCTCTATCCAGGCGGCTGTGGGTTTTGCTCAATCCGCGGCTCAGATTGGATGGCAATTGAGCGGTCAACCCGTTGATGACAACCAGTCGCTGACTCAGGTTACCCTTAGCCGCAGAGCGCAAGCGTTGCTCGGCGTTAGCCAACCTCAGCTGCTGTCTGGCTGCCAGGCCAGAGGGGCGGCCCAAGCGGCTGGCAGAACTGTCCAGGCGTTGGGACATGATGTCCAGGCTGCGTTGCAAAGCTTGAGCTAGACGGGCCTGTAGATCATCGAGTTGACCCAGTAAGGTCAAGCGGGATGCCGACGCAAGCTCTGCAGCGGCAGTAGGTGTTGGGGCTCGAAGGTCAGCCACAAAGTCCGCCAGGGTAAAGTCAGTTTCGTGGCCTATGCCGGTGATCACCGGCACCTGACTTTGCGCCAGCAAACGAACGAGTGACTCATCGTTGAAAGCCCACAGATCTTCCAGAGAGCCGCCGCCGCGTAGCAGCAAGATAACGCTAATCTGCGGTAACACCACAGAATGTGTATCAGCCAAATCCAAGGTTTTCCCTTGTTGAGATTGGATCAGATGATACAAATTTGATAGCGCACGACAGATTTCAACCGGTGCGCCAGCTCCCTGTACCGCCGCTGGGGATACCAGTACCGGAATGTGAGGCACACGTCGCTGCAAGGCTGTGGCGACATCATGCAAAGCCGCTGCACCCAGAGAAGTCACCACGCCGATGCCCTTTGGCATGGTTGGCAGCTCGTGCTTGACCCGGTCAAACAGGCCTTCGGCCTGAAGTTTGGCCTTGAGCTTGAAAAACTCCTCGAATAGCGTGCCCGAGCCAGCCCGTGTCATTGACTCCACAACCAACTGCAAATCGCCCCGGGCTTCGTAAACGCCCAGTTTGCCGCGAACCTCAACCCGGTCTCCATCCTGGGGGGAAAAGTCGACCAAGCTGGCTGCACGCCGAAACATGGCACAGCGGATTTGCCCGTTGGAGTCTTTCAAAGAAAAATAGCAATGTCCGCTGGAAGCGCGCGAGAAGCCAGAAAGCTCACCGACTACCGTGACAGGGTTAAACCTTGCCTCTAGAGCGTCTGCAATGGCGCGACACAGTGCGCCCACTGGCCAAACACGGGCCTTGGGCACAGCACTGGCAAATTCAGACATAAAAATCCATGTGTTTTGCAAAGCGAACTCGATTTAACTTGTTCACAACGTTATCAACACCCACTGTGGGCTGATGCAGGGCCAAATCAAGTGCAATTTCCGCTTAAGACATAATTGCCTTGCATTGCATTTGAGTGGAGCGTATTTGATTTCAATCATACAAGCCGCAGGCTGGCCGATTTGGCCATTGATTGCCTGCTCAATTTTGGCTCTGGCCCTCGTTATCGATCGTTTCCTGAACCTCCAGACAAGCAAAGTTGCACCGCCTAAACTGCTCGACGAAGTTTTAGCACTAGCGCGCGCGGGCACCCCGTCAACTGAGGTGTTGAATCAACTGGAGGCAAGTTCTGACCTGGGCGAAGTGCTTGCCAGTGGACTGCACGCTGTTACCGCCAATCCTGCCTGCAGCGAAGATGATCTGCGCTGCGCATTTGAGGCCTCCGGGCGGGTGGTGGCACAGCGCCTTGAACGCTACCTCAGTGCACTGGCCACCATAGCCTCTGCTGCACCACTCATGGGTCTGTTTGGAACAGTGGTTGGCATGATCGAGATTTTCGGTTCGCAGTCCCCCACGGGCGGTGCTGCTGGTGCCACCGGTGGTAACCCGGCGCAACTTGCACAAGGTATTTCGATTGCCTTGTACAACACGGCCTTTGGCCTGATTGTGGCTATACCGTCACTGATCTTCTGGCGCTACTTCCGGGCCCGGGTTGATGCCTACTTGCTGACACTTGAACTGGCGGCTGATCGCCTTGCGCGGCAGCTCAACACCCTGCGCAAAAAACCGTGAACTTCCGCCCCCGCACTCGGGAAGAGCCCGAGATCAATCTGATTCCCTTCATTGACGTGCTGCTGGTGGTGCTTATTTTTCTGATGCTCTCCACCACTTACAGCAAGTTCACTGAAATGCAGCTGACCCTGCCCGTGGCTGATACCGAAACCCAACGTAACCACCCCAAGGAGGTGGTGGTCGCAGTAGGCAGTGATGGCGCGTACATGGTCAACAAAGTAGCGGTAGCGGGGCGTAGTGTTGAAATCCTCGTTGCGACCCTGAAGCAAGATGCCAATGCCGGTCAGGACTCAGTACTCATCATCACTGCGGATGCCAGTGCTAAGCATCAGTCTGTCGTTACGGTGATGGAAGCCGCGCGCCGTGCTGGACTGACACAAATTACCTTTGCCACCCAATCATCGGCGAAATCTTCGGCTCAGGCCGAATCGAAATAAGCACATGTCTGCTCAGCGCAGCACCCGCTGGAAGCACATCCTGGTGCGAAGCTGGACTCATCGGGGTTGGTTGCCGTCCCTGCTTTGGCCAGTATCAGCGCTGCTGGGGCTACTGACTAGGCTTCGCCAAGGTCTCTTCATGAGTGGTATTTTAAAAACGCACCGATTGCCTGTACCTGTGATCGTCGTGGGCAATGTGGTGGCCGGAGGTTCTGGCAAAACGCCGGTGGTCATGGCGATTGCAAGGCACTTGATGTCTATGGGTATTGAGGTCGGTGTGGTTTCAAGGGGCTATGGCCGCCATGCCAGCCATTGCCTTGAGGTGTTGCCAGAGTCCGCCTTGGCAGACGTGGGGGATGAACCAGCCCTGATCAAACGCAATGTTGGCTGCCCCGTATTCGTTGCTTCTGCTCGACTTAAAGCCGCGAGAGCGCTGCTGCAAGCCCATCCTCATACAAAGGTCATCATTTGCGATGACGGCTTGCAACACCTGTCCCTTGGGCGTGACATTGATATTTGTGTTTTTGACAATCGCGGTATCGGTAATGGTTGGTTGTTGCCCGCCGGCCCGCTGCGCGAAGCCTGGCCCAGACCGGTCGATCTGGTGCTTCATACCGGAAGCCATCCTGCAATGGATGGCTTTCGTGCGCAACGCGCTTTGGCAAAGCTGGCGTATCGTGCAGACGGCAGTAGTGCAAAGCTCACAGAGCTGGGACACCCCGTCAACACCGGCCTGACCGTCAAGCCTATTCTGGCGCTGGCCGCAATTGCCCAACCTGAGGTCTTTTTCAGCATGCTCCACGATCAGGGCGTAGTGTTGGCGCAAACCCTGGCACTTCCTGATCACTATGATTTTGATAGCTGGATACCCCCTATTGACAAAGACTACGTCCTTATTTGCACGGAAAAAGATGCCGTCAAACTATGGCCCAGATACCCACAGATCTGGGCAGTCGCCCTAACCTGCACGCTGGAGCCCGTCTTCCTGTCGGCGCTTAACCGCTTGCTGGCACAAACTGAAAACTCGCCGTTATCATCCGATCATGGACACACGACTACTTGAACTGCTGGTTTGCCCCATTACCAAGGGACCGCTTGAATACAACCGGGAAAATAAAGAACTGCTGTCGCGCAGTGCACGGCTGGCCTACCCGGTTCGCGATGGCATCCCCATCCTGCTTGAAAACGAGGCTCGGGTCATGACCGATGAGGAACTGGGACTGTGAGTTTGGTGGTTCTGATTCCTGCCAGACTCGCATCTACCCGTTTACCCAACAAGCCCCTGGCCGATATCTGCGGCCTTCCCATGGTGGTTCGGGTCGCTCAACGGGTCAGCGCTGGCATGCCAGCTGGAACACGGGTTGTGGTGGCTGCAGACAGCCCACTCATTATTGAGGCTTGCCAGGAACACCGGGTGCAAGCTCTGCTGACGCGTCAAGACCACGAGACTGGCACTGACAGATTGGCCGAGGCGTGTGAATTGTTGAGGCTTGATCCACAGGAGGTTGTGGTTAACGTCCAGGGCGATGAGCCCTTGATCGATACGGGTCTGGTCAGCGCTGTGCACGAGTTGCTGATTCAACGGCCCGAAGCCAGCATGAGCACTGCCGCTTGTCCGATTGATGAGGTTGCAGAGTTTGTTAACCCCAACGTGGTCAAGGTAGTGCTTGATGCCCGAGACTTGGCTCAGTATTTCAGCCGCGCACCGATCCCTCACTGGCGGGATCAACCTGCTGGCGCTCCAGCCTTACCGCCGCACCCCCAACCCTTACGGCATATCGGCATCTACGGCTACCGCGCAGGATTCTTGCGCCAGTTTCCGGGCCTTTCCAAAGCACCTGCAGAGTTTTGCGAAGCACTTGAGCAACTGCGGGCCCTCTGGCACGGCCACAAAATCGCGGTGCACGTCACAAACCAAGCGCCCGGCGCAGGTGTTGACACGCCTGAAGATCTGGAGCGGGTTCGACGGGTGTATGGCAGTATCTGATCAGGGAATATGCGTAAGCATTTGTCAGGTCTCGCGTGCTATCCTCAAATGAAAGCTGACATAAGATTTACCCGAGGATAGACATGAGACTTATTCTGTTAGGCGCTCCCGGCGCTGGCAAAGGCACGCAGGCAACCTTTATCTGCCAAAAATATGGTATCCCGCAGATCTCTACTGGTGACATGCTGCGCGCAGCCGTCAAGGCCGGCACACCGCTGGGACTAGAAGCCAAAAATGTGATGGCTTCGGGTGGACTGGTCAGCGATGCGCTGATCATCAATCTGGTTCGGGAACGCATTGCGCAGCCTGATTGCGCTGCGGGATTTCTCTTTGACGGCTTTCCCCGCACACTGCCTCAGGCCGATGCCATGAAAGCGGCCGGGGTCAAACTCGACTTCGTACTGGAAATCGATGTACCGTTTGACGCCATCATTGAACGCATGAGTGGCCGTCGCTCACACCCGGCCTCCGGGCGCACTTACCACGTCAAGTTCAACCCGCCCAAAACTCCGGGCCTGGATGATGTGACTGGTGAGGCTTTGGTACAACGTGATGACGACAAGGAAGAGACCGTGAAAAAGCGGCTTGATGTTTACAGTGCCCAAACCCGACCACTGGTGGATTATTACAGCCAATGGGCCAGCAATGAGCCAGCTGCTGCCCCCAAGTACCGGGCCATCAGCGGGATGGGCAACGTGGATGACATAACCGCCCGGGCGCTACAGGCCTTGTCGTCCTGAGACTGAAGTTCAGCTTGATAGGCCGCCCTGGTCCTGAAATTTTTTCAGACCGGTTGGTTTATTACGGGCTTGCTAATTTCCGCCCTGCCCGATCAAGTACAGCATGAGGGCGATGCGCGCCTTGGTAGCACTGAGTCCGACAGCCACTTTAAAACCCACTCCGTTTTGCTCGACCGCTTGCGAAGTCAGAGCACCATCGGCACACCGACTGACGCGCCAAACGACCACTCCCTGTTGTTCGGCTTTCAACAAAGCCCGCGCAAGACGAGCATGCACAGTGCCATTGCCAGTACCCGCTACCACCAGTCCCCGGACACCATAGGCAACCAGGGCATCAACGTACGCTTCACAAGCCCCGGCATGGCTGGTGACAACCGCAACCCATGGCCAATCTTGCGCATGACCGATTGCTATTAATTCCGTAGCTGAAGGGGCTTTTATCACAAGGGCCAGAGGCACTATTTCATTCCAGATAACAGTTGATCCGTGAAGCTGAGCAATTGCTCCCGCTTGGCCCGAAGCAAAGGCGTCTATGCGTGTGGGATGGATTTTTTGCACATACATCGGGTGATGGACAGCCCCGGCAAACACCACCAGAACGCCTGCAGCCAGCGGGTCTGCTGCAACGTTCAAAGCATCCCGGATGTTGCGTGGCCCGTCTGAATCCAAGGCATTGGCTGGGCGCATGGCACCGGTTAACACAACAGGCTTGCCCAAAATACCGTCAGACTGCAGCACCGCATGCAGAAAAAAAGCCGTCTCCTCCAGCGTATCCGTACCGTGCGTGATCACAACGCCTTTAACGCTTGAATCGCCCAGCCAGTGCTTTACCCGTTCTGCCAGTTGCAACCAGATTACATGGTCCATGTCCTTGCTGTCCAACTGGGCGACTTGCTCGGTCATTAGCTTGAATTGCAGCTCAGGGGATGTCCCTCCATTAACGGATAGATCGTCAATAAGGTCATCGATCTGCAGTAGCGCTGACACATACAACTCAGGACTTTGACCTTCAAGCGTAAGGCCGGCGATGGTACCGCCAGTCCCTAAAACCACAATTTTTTGATGAAACACTTGCTTACCCATGAAAACTGGTTAAAAATACAGCTACTGTGTTTTAAGACAGTTATCGCACAGAAACCCAAGCAAGGAGTCCATATGACCGACCTACCCGTGTTTCAAGCCAAGCTTACCGCCAGGCAACAACAAATTCTCGATCTGATCCAGAGTGCCATCGCCCGCACTGGCGCTCCACCAACCCGAGCCGAAATCGCGACTGAACTGGGCTTCAAATCAGCCAACGCGGCAGAAGAGCACCTGCAGGCACTGGCACGCAAGGGCGTGATCGAACTGGTCAGCGGCACGTCTAGAGGTATACGCCTCAAAAGTGACGCTTTACGCTCCATCAACGAGTCCCGCAACAAACAATTCTCACTGCCGCTGCCCGGTTTGGCACAACTGGCATTGCCCCTGATTGGTCGGGTTGCTGCTGGCTCACCCATTCTCGCGCAGGAACACGTAGACCAAACCTACTATGTAGAAAACAGCCTTTTCCAACGTAAGCCGGACTACCTGCTCAAGGTGCGCGGCATGTCCATGCGGGATGCCGGCATCATGGATGGCGACCTGCTGGCTGTTCAAGCCACCAAGGACGCTAAAAACGGGCAAATCGTCGTTGCACGGCTTGGCGATGAAGTCACTGTCAAACGCTTTCGACGCAACAAAGACATGATTGAACTGCATCCTGAAAACCCAGATTACCAGACGATTGTGGTTGAGCCAGGCGAACCCTTTGAAATCGAAGGCCTCGCTGTGGGACTGATCAGAAATACCATGTTGATGTGACGGACTGAAAGGCTGACCATGACAATGATGATGACTACCTCCGCTGCGGCTTTGTCTGCATTCAGATTTGCGCTGACACGATTTGGGCTGTCGGAAAAGACGACGACGCCAGAAGCCAACCCACACCAAAAAAATCTGGCCAGCTCTGTCAACCCGCGGCTTCAACGCAAACCTCTGCGCATCGTTCGTATTCTGGAATCCGGTCAACCGACATCTCAGGTCGGCAGAATGGTCATTTCAGGCCGTATGGCCGACGTTTGTGCAGAGTTGGACCGCTTAGCTGAACGCGAAGCCATGAATGCCTGAGGCTTAGCGGCACCTGGCATGCTGCAGGTGCAAATGCCAAGGCACAATGGTGGCATGAACATTGTGATACTTGATGATTACCAGGATGCAGTGCGTAAACTTGCATGCGCTGCAAAACTTGAAAAATACCCTGCAAAGGTCTATACCAATACAGTCAAAGGACTGGGTCAACTGTCGATTCGCCTCAAAGACGCGGACGTTATCGTGCTTATCCGGGAACGCACCCATATCACGCGCGCATTGGTCGAAAAACTCCCCAAACTCAAGCTGATCGTTCAAACCGGTAAGGTGGGTAACCATATTGATGTAGCCGCCTGTACAGAACGTGGCATTGCAGTTGCGGAAGGTACTGGATCTCCGGTGGCACCCGCCGAATTGACTTGGGCCTTGATCATGGCTGCCATGCGCCGATTGCCACAATACATTGGCAACCTCAAACATGGTGCCTGGCAGCAGTCAGGACTGAAATCTGCATCTATGCCAGTTAACTTCGGTTTGGGGCAAGTGCTCAAGGGTAAAACCCTCGGTATTTGGGGTTACGGAAAGATAGGACAGCTGCTTGCAGGGTATGGTAGAGCGTTCGGCATGAACGTGCGGATTTGGGGCCGTGAGCCCTCCCTCGAACGCGCCCGGCTCGACGGGTTGGAAACGGCTGACAGCCGGGAATCCTTTTTTGCTCAGTGCGACATCATCTCGCTGCATCTACGACTCAACGAGGACACGCGACATGTGGTCAAACTCGACGACTTGATGCTCATGAAAACAACAGCGCTAATCGTCAATACCTCCAGGGCGGAACTAATCGAACCTGGAGCGCTCATTGCCGCTCTGAACAGAGGCAGACCCGGAATGGCCGCTGTGGATATTTTTGAGACTGAGCCCATTTTGCAGGGTCACGCACTCCTGAGACTGGAGAACTGCATCTGTACACCGCATATTGGCTATGTGGAACAGGAGAGCTACGAGCTTTACTTTGGAGCCGCTTTTGACAATGTAGTCAATTTCATCAAGGGAACACCGACCAACATTGTCAACCCTGGGGCTCTTCAGGTCAGACGCTGAAAAGGTCTTTCCAAGCCAACTTATTTTTGGGTACGCGCCGCCATCATGATGGCGGTGTTGCTTTTACGATCAGCATTGACAACTTTCACGGCGGGCCTTTCACCCATCATCCGCAAGTAGTCCTTGACTGGCAAAGCAGACAAAAGGTCCTCTCCATAAATAGCCTTGCTTGCCATCGATACCAACGGAAGGTGCGCCAAGACTGCACAGTCAGCCAGCGTGAACTCCGAGCCTGCAACAAAGGGAGAAAACTTGACGAGTTTGGTAAAACTCCGCACCCCTTTAACCAGTAATTTGTGGGTACGCTGCTTGACCTCATCGGAGACTTTGCCACCAAAAAGGGCCTCCGGGTAAAGCTGACGTGCGACCAGCTCCAAGTGCAGCTCACTGTAGATGATGATTTCACGGATCTTGGCCGCTTCATAGGGGTCAGCGGGCAGCAGCGGTTTTTCCGGATAGGCCGCTTCTATATATTCGGCGCAGGCGATCGATTCAGACAAGGGGCCTTTGGGTGTGTCGATAAAGGGCACTTTGGCCATGGGGGAACGATCTACCAGCAATGCATCGGAGTGCCCCGCCCAAACCAGTTCCTCTTCAAAAGCCACACCTTTCTCCAGAAGCTGGAGTTTGATCTTGTTGTAATAATTGCTGGCGGAAAATCCACAAAGCTTAAGTGACATAGATACCTCGGAGGATGACTGGATGATGAATGTGAAATTATGCTGTACCAAAATCCAATGCACGCAGACACAGCGATAATTCACGGATGAAATCAGTTTACCCAATCGTCGGGATTGTGGGTGCTGGCGCCATGGGGCGCGGCATTGCACAGATTGCGGCCCAGTCTGGCAGTCAGGTCTTACTTTTCGATTCACAACCAAAAGCCATTGAAGCTGCTCAGTCCTTGATCAGCGGAGTCTGGGACACCTTGGTAACCAAGAATCGGATCACCCCCGAGCAAGGGACGGTTTACAAATCACGACTCGCTGTCGCATTAGACATACGTGACCTTTCAGCCTGTGACCTCATTATTGAAGCCATTGTGGAGCGCCTGGATGTCAAAAAATCGCTGTTCGCTCAATTGGAGTCACTGATCCGTCCTGATGCTGTTCTGGCAAGCAATACAAGTTCGTTGTCGGTCACGGCTATTGCTGCCGGACTCAAACACCCCGAACGACTGGCGGGATTCCATTTCTTCAACCCGGTTCCGCTGATGAAGGTGGTGGAGGTCATTGCCGGCCTGAAAACAGATGTTCAGGTTTGCGCCAACTTGTCAGCCTATGCGCGGCAGATGGGTCATACCCCGGTCAACGCGCAAGACACTCCCGGTTTTATCGTCAACCATGCCGGCCGCGGCTATGGAACAGAAGCCCTACGCATTGTGAGCGAAGGCGTGACCGACTTTGCCACTATCGACAAAATACTCCGGGACCAGGTGGGCTTCAAGCTTGGCCCGTTTGAGTTGATGGATTTAACCGCCCTGGATGTGTCGCACCCGGTGATGGAGTCTATCTACCACCAGTATTTTGAAGAGCCCCGCTACCGACCCAGCGTCATCACAGCCCAGCGACTGGCCGGGGGTATGCTCGGCCGAAAAGCAGGTGAAGGGTTTTATCGCTACGAAGGAAATACCGCTCAAATCAGCCCCGAGCCAGCTCCACCGCTTGTAGAGGAAATGCCTCCGGTCTGGGTATCTTCACGCGCTGCACGACGGGCTGAATTGCTCCAACTGCTCAAAGACCTGGGAGCAAAAATCGAAACTGGCGCGTCGCCCTCCCCTTTCGCATTGACATTAGTGGCCCCTTTAGGTTTTGACATCACTACAGTGGCCGTCGTTGAGCGACTCGACCCTGCAAGAACCATTGGTATCGACATGCTAATTGACGATGCCTCCACCCGACGCCGGGTTCTGGCCACTAATCCCGCCACCCGCACTGACATGCGCGACGCAGCCCACGCCTTGATGGCTAGGGATGGCAAAGCTGTCAGCGTTATCCGCGACAGTGGCGGCTTTGTGACACAACGTGTAGTTGCTAGCATCGTTAACATCGCCAGCGATATCTGCCAGCAGCGTATCTGCACTCCAGCAGATCTTGAAACCGCAGTGACGCTCGGCCTGGGTTACCCCCTTGGCCCTTTGGCAATGGGCAACCGCTATGGACCCACGAATGTACTGGAAGTACTTTTCAACATGCAAACCGTCTATGGCGACCCTCGCTACCGCCCCAGCCCCTGGTTGCGCCGCCGAGGCGCCATTGGATTGAGCCTGATGCATGAGGAAGAATAATTGAGCGCAGAACTGAAAAGCACAACCTACGGCAAAACGCTGGTACTGACGCTCTCAAATCCCGGCCACCGCAATGCGCTGAGCCCCGAGATGTATGCCGCCGGTGTTGAAGCTCTGAGCGTGGCCGAAAGCAGCTCCGAAGTACGCAGTGTCATCCTGACCGGAGAGGGATCCATGTTTTGTGCTGGCGGTAGTCTGCAGCGTTTACAGGCCAATCGTGAACTGGACCCGCAGGTACAACGCCAAAGCATTGAAGGTCTGCACAACTGGATCGAGTCCATCATGACCTTTCCCAAACCCGTTATCGCTGCTGTAGAGGGCGCTGCTGCTGGCGCCGGGTTCTCGCTGGCACTGGCCTGTGATTTCATTGTTGCTGCCAGCAATGCAGTTTTTGTTATGGCTTACAGCAATGTTGCTCTGTCCCCGGACGGTGGCGGCAGCTGGGGTCTGGTCAACAATTTGCCGCATCAATTGGCTACTGAAATCCTGATGTGCGGCGATCGCATCGATGCACAACGCCTGCACGCACTCGGCGTAGTCAATCGTGTTGCCGCCGCTGAGAATGCGCTGGCCGAGGCACTGGCTTTGGCAGAACGGCTCAACGCCCGCGCGCCTAACGCTCTGGCCAGCATCAAGGAGCTATTGCACAATGCTCGCCAAAACACACTAAGCCAGCAACTTTCCCAGGAATCTGCCCACTTCGTACGCAACCTGCACCATGCCAACGCGGGTATTGGCATCCAGGCCTTCATGAACAAGTTGCCAGCCCGGTACGAGTGACTGTCCATGGATGATCCCATCCTCAGCCCGGAAGAGCGTGAATCGATCAACGCGGGGCGTTGGTTTTCAACCCTTTCTCCTTCACTCAAGCACGACATTCTTCGATGCGCCTATGTCAAACGCTTCAAGGATGGTGACCTGATCGGTGCGCGAGGCGAATCCCCTGAGGACTGGATGGCTTGCGCTCGAGGTGCCGTAAGAGTCAGCTCTATATCCATATCCGGCAAGCAGGTGACGCTCACCTATGTGGAACCCGGCATCTGGCTGGGGGACGTAGCCATGTTTGATGGTGACCGCCGCAGCCATGACGTTTACGCTCACGGCGAAACCACAGTTTTGTGCGTGGCAAAAGCCGACTTTAAAAAAATTCTAGCGCTGCACGTCGAGCTTTACGAAGCCTTGTTGCGTCTGCACGCCAGGCGTATCCGCCAGCTCTATGGCCTTGTTGAAGACCTCAACACCCTGCCCTTGCGTGCCCGACTGGCCAAGCAACTTCTGCATCTGGTTCGCAGCTATGGCGTTCCTTCATTGAGCAGCTCGCAAGAAGTTCGTATCGGCTTGCAACTGGCTCAGGAAGAGCTTGCTCAACTGCTAGGAGCCTCCAGGCAACGCGTGAATCAGGAGCTCAAATCCATGGAGCGAGACGAGGTTATCCGTATCGAGACCGGGGGCCTGGTCATCCGCAATCGCGATGCGCTCATGAGCATTGTTGAATCAGACTATTGACTTTGATAACCATTTAACCATTTGTACGCAATGACTGACTTTGACCATTTTGTTGGCACCCGGCCCGTGTCCGAAGCCCAATCATTTGAAGTGTCTGCCCTGCATCAATGGCTGACAATTCACCTACCGGGTTTTGAAGGCCCATTGAGCGTGGAGTCATTCAAAGGCGGCCAGTCGAACCCGACCTTCAAGCTCATCACCCCCGGTAAATGTTATGTCATGCGGGCCAAGCCGGGGCCTGTCGCCAAGCTACTGCCTTCTGCTCATGCCGTAGAGCGTGAATTTGCAGTCATGCGTGGGCTGCATGGAACAGGGGTTCCTGTTCCTGACATGCTGGCCCTGTGTGAAGACGAAGCCATCATCGGGCGTGCTTTCTACATCATGGAGTTCATGTCTGGCCGAATCCTGTGGGATCAATCACTGCCAACCATGAGCCCTTCCCAGCGCGGCGCCATCTACGACGAGATGAACCGCGTGATTGCCACACTGCATACCGTTGACGTAGCCAAACAGGGGCTGTCATCCTATGGCAAATCCGGGAATTATTTTGAACGTCAGATTGGCCGCTGGAGCCGCCAGTATCTTGCTTCTGCCGATGGTGCAGGCCCCATGAGCCAGCCTATCGCGGAAATGCAGCAACTCATATCTTGGTTGCCTGAACATATTCCAATGGCAGCCCGCGATGAAAACATGACCCGCATTGTTCACGGGGACTACCGCTTGGACAACCTGATGTTTGATCCCACCGAGCCCCGTGTGCTCGCAGTTCTTGATTGGGAGCTTTCTACGCTTGGGCACCCGCTGGCGGACTTCAGCTACCACTGCATGGCCTGGCATATAGAGCCCGGCCAGTTCCGAGGCATTGGCGGGTTGGATCACTTGAAGTTGGGTATACCCTCTGAGGATGACTATATCCGGCTGTACTGCGAACGCACCGGACTGACCACACCGCAGGCCCTCAAGGCAGACTGGAATTTTTACCTCGCCTACAACATGTTTCGACTTGCTGCCATCCTCCAAGGCATTGCGAAACGGGTCGAAAATGGCACTGCCTCCAGCGCCCAAGCGGTTAAGTCTGCAGCAGGTGCCCGACCGCTGGCACAGTTGGCTTGGCAGTTTGCGCAACAGGCCTGATTTTTATTTCAACCACCACACCAAAACACTGGAGACATTTCATGGATTTTGACTACTCCCCCAAGACAAAAGACCTGCAGCTGCGCCTGATCAAATTCATGGACGAGTTCATTTACCCGTCTGAAGCCGCGCATGATGCAGAAATTGAAGCCAATACGGCCCAGGGAAAGC
Source organism: Hylemonella sp. (assembly GCA_040382055.1). GTDB lineage: Bacteria > Pseudomonadota > Gammaproteobacteria > Burkholderiales > Burkholderiaceae_C > JBEIGE01. Next base: position 163,874 of record JBEIGE010000003.1, on the reverse strand, counting down.
GCTGGACGCCTTTGCAAACCATTGAAAATCTCAAGGTCAAGGCCCAGGCCGCAGGCCTGTGGAATCTGTTTTTACCGGTGGACAGTGCCCAGGCCGCAGGATTCCATGGCGCTGGCCTGACCAATCAGGAATACGCCCCCCTGGCTGAAATCATGGGCCGGGTCACGTGGGCACCCGAGGTATTCAATTGCTCAGCACCTGATACCGGCAACATGGAAACCATCGCCCGTTACGGTACGGCAGAGCACAAGCAACTCTGGCTCAAACCGCTGCTGGAAGGCAAAATCCGCTCAGCCTTTGCCATGACCGAGCCAGACGTGGCGTCCAGCGATGCAACCAACATTGCCACGCGCATTGAACGCCAGGGTGACGAGTATGTGATCAACGGCCGCAAATGGTGGACATCCGGCGCGGGTGACCCTCGATGCGCCATCTACATCACCATGGGCAAGACTGACCCTGAAGCACAGCGACATTCCCAACAAAGCATGATTCTGGTGCCTGCCAATACACCGGGCTTCAAAGTGCTTCGACCCCTGAGCGTAATGGGCTATGACGATGCACCCCATGGCCACATGGAAGTCTTGTTTGATAACGTTCGCGTCCCAGCTTCCAACATTTTGCTCGGTGAAGGCCGTGGCTTTGAAATTGCACAAGGGCGCCTCGGACCCGGGCGCATTCACCACTGCATGCGACTCATTGGTCAAGCTGAACGAGCACTGGAGCTGATGTGCAAGCGCGCATCAAGCCGGATTGCTTTTGGCAAAGCAGTAGCGGCCCAAACTGTTACCCAAGAGCGTATTGCTGAAGCCCGATGCAAAATCGACATGGCGCGTCTGCTCACGCTCAAAGCTGCCTGGATGATGGATGTAGGGGGTAACAAGTTTGCCAAGAACGAAATAGCCATGATCAAGGTGGTCGCCCCTAGCATGGCCTGTCAGGTGATTGACTGGGCCATGCAGGTTCATGGCGGCGGTGGCATGTGCGATGACTTTCCGCTGGCTTATTCCTATGCCCATGCACGTACACTGCGTTTTGCCGATGGCCCGGACGAAGTTCACCGCAATGCGATTGCCAAACTGGAACTGGGTAAATACGCTGTCAACCCCAAACCGGTAGAAATGCCCATCACACGAGGATGCTAAAAATGATCGACGTCTATTCCTGGGCCACACCCAACGGCCACAAAATTCATATCATGCTGGAAGAATGCAGACTGGCCTACCGCGCCATTCCTGTCAACATAGGAGCGGGAGACCAGTTCACGCCTGAATTTCTCAAGATCAGTCCGAACAACAAAATCCCTGCTATCACTGACCCGGACGGCCCTGGGGGCAAGCCAATTTCTTTGTTTGAGTCGGGCGCGATTCTTTTGTATCTGGCCTCGAAAACCGGAAAATTTATGCCGAAAACCGATAGGCAAAAGTTCGATATGTTGCAGTGGTTGATGTTTCAGATGGGAGGCGTAGGTCCCATGCTGGGGCAAACACACCACTTTCGCATTTATGCGCCCGAGAAGATCGAATATGCGATCAACCGCTACTCTAATGAGGCAAAACGGCTGTATGCCGTTATGGATAAACAGTTATCCACTCATAAATTCATAGCGGGTAACACCTATACCATTGCAGATATTGCTATCTTTCCGTGGCTACGAAGCTGGCAGAACCAAGGCATAGACTGGGTGGACTACCCACACCTGAAAAAATGGTTTGACACCATTGCGCAACGTCCGGCCGTTAAGCGAGGCGTGGAGGTATTGGCGAATTTGCGCAAGCCTGTGATTGACCAGGCTACCCGGGACAACTATTTTGGCGCTGCGCAGTACAAAAAACGCTGAACACTGCCCTGGTTGGCTACCAGACTGGGGCAGAGAAACCTGACCACATCTCAGTGAGGTCATGAAACTTCCACTTCTCAGGATCTTCACGGCCAGCGATCTTGTCCGAGGTGCGTGGAGAAGCCAAGTCCAGCACCTCTGGCATGATTCTCATGTCAGACTTGGTGGAAAAGAAAACTTTCACAACAGGCTTTGTCAGGGATTTGTTATTCTGCTCGATAACCACACCAATCCGACTGGACTGAAGCCTAACCAAAGACCCGATGGGGTAAATGCCCAAGCTTTTGACAAACATCTGAAAAACTGCTTTGTCAAAGTGGCCTTCAGCCCATTCAGCCATCTTGCGCAAGGCCTCAGCCGGATCCCATCCCATTCTGTATGGTCGGTTGGAAGTGATGGCATCGTACACGTCACAGACAGCCCCCATCTTGGCGTGGAGACTGATCTCATCTGCTTTTAATTTTTTGGGGTAGCCGGATCCATCTACTTTCTCATGGTGATGTAGGCAAACATCAAGGGAAACAGGGGATATGTTATCGGACGCTAACAATATCCTATGACCTGCAACAGGATGGCTCTTCATGATGCCGAATTCTTCGTCGGACAACTTTCCTGGTTTATTCAGAACTTCCAAAGGCGTCAGGGCCTTTCCCATGTCATGCAACAAGCCGGCCACACCACAGGCCTTGGTGGTCGCATCATTGAGCCCCATCTGCCGCGCCAGTGAAATCATCAGGGCACACACTGCTACAGAATGCATGTAGGTATAGTCGTCAGCTGATTTGAGTCGGGCCAGACTGATCAAAGCACCTGAATTTCTCGCCACAGAATCAGAAATTTCCTCAACTAGCCTATGAGCAGAAACCGAGTCCACTGAGTTGCCCATGCGAACTTCCTGGAACATCGAGACTACTGCCAATTTAGCACTTTGACAAATCTTTGCTGCACGTGCCATCTCTACATCTAGTGATACCGGCTGGATATTTCGGTATCCAGCCGCAGCTTCTTTGAGCACTTGATCGACCGCTGCTTCAGACTCAGCAACCGAAGCGGCAATCACACCCTCGGGGATGTCCAGGCCTTTGTCACAGTCAATCCAGACCTCCTTGATGCTACTGGAAAGTATCGAGGCAATGTCCTTGGGATCCTTGAGCACAAAACCGCTGCGCCAGAAGGGATGTTCCATCCAGGAGCCACAAAACTCCTTCAAGTGCATACCCAACCTCAGTTGGTCAACCGAAATTCTTTTCAGCATGGGTTCGAAATCTCAATAGTGGTATGGCCAGCTGAATTTGCAACCATGTTTAGAGACATAAGGCCGGACTCGGACATGTTCTGTGTGACAACGATAAGCCTGTGGTCGCTTTTTGTCAGCAGAATTTTTAAAGAATGAAGGGATGAAAATATTTACTTTATTTAAAATTCTGTGACGATTTTATCACAGGACACCCCTCGTTCATTCAGCTATCAACAGGCCGAGCGGTTTCAGTGCAGATGCCGCGGCTTTCGACCGCTGCCATGGCTGGCCCCACCATGTCCGCCACCACTGCCTCGCGGTGGTTTGCCGATTTCCAGAGAACTGACCAGGGCGTCAAAGCGCAGCGCAAAGAGTTTGTCGATCTCGCCCACCACACCTCTGAGCTCTGAGCTATCAAAGTGGCGCTCCATCAGGTTGATGACATCTTGAACAAGCAATTCACGCTGCACCTGCATAATTGCAGCCGGGTTTGGCCCCACAAAAAGCATGACAAAATCATCGCGCGACTGAGTCATTTCAGTCTCGTCGTCCTCATCAAAGTCGGTGTCGTAGAAGGAAACTTCGATCGGTGCACCAGATTCAGACAGTTCGTTCAGACTCATGCACATTTCATCCAGCGACTGACGAAAATCCTCATCACCTGGCACCGTCCAACACAATTTAAGAATATGTTCGCTTGCATCGAACTGAATGCCAGGCTCTTCTTCATAACTGCTTCGGGAGCCTTCGCTGAGCGAAGAGGCGCCAGAATAGACCCAAATCGGTTTGAGCGCTTCCTCCAACTGCTGGAACTTCACATCCGCGCGCAAGGGAACCTGGCCGTGGACATGGATTTCAAAGGAGGGGATATTGGTGGCCATGGTTTGCCTCGATTTGATGATTGAGGGCTAAGTAAATTTGATTCATTGTGCCACGGCTAAGACGCAGGATTACATTGCCACACGGTGAACAAAAGACCCAGGCTGCTGGATGATTGAGATTAGCCTAAGCAACCTCAGACTAAGCAAGCTCTGTAACTGGCAGTATGGACGCATTGGCTTCAAAGACCGCTCCAGAGAGAAGACAGAAATCCGGTCGCAAAACTCTTTGCGCCAGCAGTTGGGTACCCTCGTTGTCGCGCAATGCCCAACTGCCCCGGTCATCATGAAGCACTGAAATATCAGCAGGGTTGCCGGGCCTCAGAGTACCAAGTTCACCGGGTAAGCCGAATATATCAACCACATTGCAGGTCACCATCCGCACCACCTGCGCAAGGGGTAAGCCTAGCGCCAACATGGCCGTCATGGCCGAGGCCAATGAGAACCGTACCTTTCCAAAAAACATATGTTCCTGATCGGGGTGTGCTTCCGGTGTGCCGGGTGCTTGCGGCACAATGGTGTTGTAACCGTGCATATCCGCACCCAGTGTATCGGGCATGATGCCTGCATCAAGCGCAATACGGGCCATTTTGTAGCTGAAGTGAGAGCCGTGGCCGACATCAACCTTGAGGCCTTTTTCAAGCGCCTCTTTGACAATGCCATGAACCCGCCCCGTGCGGTCTACAAAACCACCTGGATGCCGGGTAAAGGGGTGCGCCAGAATATCCCCCGCCTTGAGCAGGGGCACGACTTGTTTAAGGATAGTGTCCGGATCAACACCGTTCGTCCCTTCGAACGGCAAAGGCCACAGTTGTCCGAAGTGAATGTACAGGGGCATATGTGCTTGTTGTGCAATATCAGCGGATTGGCGGATCACCTCAACGCCCCAGCGTGCAAAGCCACCCAGCTCTGCATGCGCTTTGAAGCCTTTCACAATATCCCGATTCGCCAAGGCAGACTTGACTGTTGCGTCAACATCAACACAGTCGGGCTTGTACAAAGACGGATAGAAATGTCCTTCCATACCACCGACAAGGTATGAAGACAGATAGGTAAACACGCGAGATTTTTTAGGTTTGACTACATACTCCCGAAACGCCGGCAAGGTCATACACGACGGCCCACCCTGGTCAATCAAGGTTGTTACTCCGGAATGTACACCACATAGATCAGCCTCGAGACCAAATCGGCCGGTGACATGCTCAAACACGTGTGCGTGGGTATCAATCATGCCGGGTATAACCAGCCTATTGGATACATCAATTCTCTGGCTTGCATGGGCCGTTGTGCCTGCAGGCAAAAGCGCCGAAATGCGCCCATCCTTGATGGCGACATCGTAGAACCCATCGAGACCCTGCGATGGGTCAACAACACGGCCACCGAACAACAAAGTATCAACCACAATCATTTGGAACACCTTTCATTCAACTTGATGGCATCAGCCTGGCTTATTGACAGCGCTTCGCTCGTGAACCACCACAACAGCTTAGTTTCTCAGCAAGACATATGCCAAATCAACGAGTTGTTCTTCTGATACGATTGAACGAGATTAGCGCGGGTGGCGGAATAGGTAGACGCCCAGGACTTAAAATCCTGTATCCGCAAGGGTGTACGGGTTCGATTCCCGTCCCGCGCACCAAATTGGAATTACAGCCCCTATTTGACAGCCCGGTTCGAGGCAACCTATGTGTTCAACCGGCTCTCGTTTTGCAAGAGCTTGGCAATATCGTCAACCTGAGGTACCCGCCGGTACAGTTGAGGCAAAACCTAGCACCGTTACCAAGTTTTCACTTGCAGTGAACAACGTGGACACTAGTTCGGAGCAAGCGTTATGCGCCTGAACACCCCAGACGTCGAATGCAAGGGGACGCGATCATCGCTAACTCTGCATACCATCAAACTGGCGCTTTTATTGGCTCAGAAAATCCAAGATGGCCGCGTTAAACACACTTGACTGTTCAATATTTGCAATGTGGGCAGCGTCACGAACGAGCAGATATTCTGAATGTAACAAGTTGTCATGAATCTGAAGCGCCATTGCCGGCGGTGTGCCGTGGTCATGCTCACCAACCATGACAAGCACCGGGAAATCAATCTCCTTGAGCCGGTCCAGCACATCAATCTTGGCAATGGCCTCGCAACATCCAGAAAAACCGTTGACTGGAGTCGACCGGATCACGGCGCCAATTTTCAGCATGATGTCCGGGTTGTTTTTGCGGTAAGTTTCTGTAAACCAGCGGGCCAATGTACTTTCAATTAGCGCCTCCATGCCTTGAGACTGGGCAGTGCGGATGCGCTCTCCCCACATATCGGCTGCATTGGCGGGGCGTCTGCTGGTGGTATCGGCAAGTACCATGCTGGCAAATTTTTCCGGGTGCTTGAGCGCATAAGTCTGGCCAATCATGCCGCCCATGGATAAGCCAATCCAGTGCATACGCTCAATGCCCAGAAATTCGAGGAGACCGTGCACATCATCAGCCAACTCATCCATGGTGTAGGGGCCAGGCGGCGAGCTCGAACCCCCGTGCCCACGGGTGTCAAAGCGCAATACAGAGTAATGTTCGGTGAGTGCTGGCATTTGCGGCTCCCACATGGTCAGATCACAGGCCAATGAATGAGACAGTACGACCCAAGGCCCCCGTCCCTCAATCGCGTAGTTGATGTCAATGCTTCCTATACGTGTTTTCATTTGAGTTCAATCCAATTTGATATTGGCCGCTTTGGCAAGTCTGGTGAAAGTAGCGACCTCATCGGCCAACAACTTGTCAAAGTCTGCAGCCGTGGAGGTAACGGGATCAATACCCAAAGGCAAAAATCTCTGGCGAATTTCAGGTAGAGCAAAAATACGGGCAGTCTCGGTATTAATTTTTTCAATGATGGGGCGAGGCGTCTTGGCAGGCGCCAACAAACCGTACCAAAAAATCCACTGATAGCCCGGTAAATTGGCTTCAGCAACAGTCGGTATTTCTGGCAACTCGGGGATCCGTTTAAGGCTGGTTACAGCAATGACCTTTGCGCGTCCGTCCCTGACCAGGTTGATAGCACTTGCATACGGAGACACAAACAGATGGGTCCGACCTGACATCGTTTCCGTCAATGCCTCAGGAATTCCTTTAAGAGGAATATGAACCAGATCAATACCAGCCTGACTCTTAAGCAGTTCAACGGCAAAATGCGATCCACTACCCTGGCCGGCTGAAGAGAAATTAAGCTGCCCCGGGCGGGACTTTGCCAATGCAATGAACTCTGCCATGGTCTTGATAGCGAGATCTGGCGAAACAATCACCAGCGCAGGGCTGGTTCCCGTGAGCGATATCGCAGAAAAATCCTTCAAGGGGTCATAACCCAACTTGGCATAAATTGCAGGTGCCACCGCATGGGCAGATGAAACTGACAGCAAGGTATAGCCATCGGCAGGTGAAGTGGCGGCGGTTTGCGCTGCAATGTTGCTTCCGGCTCCGGGACGGTTTTCAACAACAACCGGCTGTTTCCAAGTCTCACTCATTTTTTGAGCAAGTGCGCGAGCAGTGATATCAGGTACGCCACCGGGTGTAAACCCGACTAAGATCCGGACAGGTTTGACCGGGTAATCTTGGGCGAACACCCCAAAACTGACAACCGTTAAAAAAACAGCTTTTAAAAACAAACGTAAAAAATGGGTCACCTGATGCTCCTGGTTGCCTAAGGCATCTCGCATTATGTAGCAGGCAGGTAGGCTTTAATGGAGGCGCGGGCCGGAGTCGAACCGACCTACACGGATTTGCAATCCGGTGCATAACCGCTTTGCTACCGCGCCGTTTATAAACCGACAAAAAAGGGAAGCCGGTGCTTCCCTTCTAAAAAATGGAGCGGGAAAAGAGTCTCGAACTCTCGACCTCAACCTTGGCAAGGTTGCGCTCTACCAACTGAGCTATTCCCGCAGAATGACAATCAAATTATAGCTGGATATTTGAAGTTTTTCAGCCCCTTAAAAAATTCAAAAAAGCTGAACGTGTTCAATGCTTGACAGAGCCCGTTGTCTGATCACCTGAAGCGTCCGGTGGCAACGCTGAACTAGCCACCGGTTCTTCGTCAGACAAAGGAGTCGGCGGGCGCTCCAAGGCAATTTCAAGTACCTGATCAATCCAACGCACAGGAATGATCTCCAAGCCGTTTTTGACGTTCTCAGGAATCTCCTGGAGGTCTTTGGTGTTTTCTTCCGGGATCAGCACCGTTTTGATACCGCCGCGCAAAGCTGCCAGCAGTTTCTCTTTCAAACCGCCAATAGCGGTCACTTCGCCGCGAAGCGTGATCTCGCCAGTCATTGCCACATCAGCACGCACGGGTATGGATGTCAATGCAGAAACAAAGGCAGTTGTCATGGCTGCGCCTGCACTCGGACCATCTTTGGGAGTGGCACCATCAGGAACGTGAATGTGAAGATCTTTCTTCTCAAAGAAAGCATCAGGAATCCCCAATCGGCGAGAACGGCTGCGAACAACTGTACGGGCCGCCTCGACAGACTCCTTCATCACGTCACCCAGCGAACCGGTGCGGGTGATCACGCCTTTGCCGGGCATCAAAGCCGCCTCAATCGTTAAGAGGTCACCACCCACCTCAGTCCAGGCCAAGCCTACCACTTGACCAACCTCATTTTGCTGTTCGGCTCGACCGTAGGAGAACTTGCGAACGCCCAGAAAATCGTTGAGATTATCAGCGTTGACCTTGACCAAAGGCGTCATCTTCTTTAGCTGCAAAGCCTTAACCACTTTACGGCAAATTTTAGAGAGCTCACGCTCAAGCGAGCGAACACCAGCCTCCCGGGTGTAATAGCGAACAATGTCACGTACTGCATCTTCCTGCACCAATAACTCAGTTTCTTTTAGACCGTTATTTATCAACTGCTTGGGCAAAAGGTAGCGAATGGCAATATTGACTTTTTCGTCTTCGGTGTAGCCTGACAACCGAATCACTTCCATTCGGTCCAGCAAAGCCGGCGGAATATTCATGGAGTTCGATGTAGCGACAAACATGACGTCGCTGAGGTCAAAGTCAACTTCGACGTAATGATCACCGAACTTATGGTTCTGTTCCGGGTCAAGCACTTCTAACAAAGCACTCGAAGGGTCACCCCTGAAATCAGTCCCAAGTTTGTCAATCTCGTCAAGCAGGAAAAGGGGGTTGCGCGTACCAACCTTGGCAAGGCTTTGCAGAACCTTTCCCGGCATCGCACCTATATAAGTGCGACGGTGTCCACGGATCTCAGCCTCGTCGCGCATACCGCCCAGGGCCATGCGCACGTATTTGCGACCGGTTGCCTTCGCGATAGACTGACCCAATGAGGTTTTGCCAACACCGGGAGGACCGACAAGACAGAGAATCGGGGCTTTGACCTTGTCGACGCGCTGCTGCACGGCAAGATATTCAAGAATACGGTCTTTGACCTTGTCCAGACCAAAGTGGTCTTCGTTAAGCACCACCTCAGCATTGGTCAGGTTGTGCTTGATCTTGGTCTTAGCCGCCCACGGCAAGCCCGTAAGCACATCGATATAGTTGCGGACCACGGTGGCCTCAGCAGACATGGGTGACATCAGTTTGAGCTTTTTGAGTTCGGCCTCTGCCTTCTTCAAGGCTTCTTTGGGCATCTTGGCTGATTTGATCTTTTTCTCGATCTCCTCAATATCAGCGCCTTCTTCGCCCTCGCCCAACTCTTTCTGAATAGCCTTGACTTGTTCGTTCAAATAGAAATCACGTTGGTTTTTTTCCATCTGTCGCTTGACGCGACCACGAATTTTCTTGTCTACATTAAGAATGTCAACTTCATGCTCGATCTGTTCGTACAAGTTCTCAAGCCTGGCCTTTACGTTTGACAGGCTAAGCACCGCCTGCTTGTTGTCCAACTTGAGAGGTAGGTGTGCCGCAATCGTGTCAGCCAGACGGCCAGGGTCGTCTATGCTTGAAATGGACGTCAGGATTTCGGGGGGAATCTTCTTGTTCAGTTTGACGTACTGGTCAAACTGCTGCATCACAGCACGTCGCAGGGCTTCCACTTCACTGGTCTGATCCCGTTTCTGGGCTTCCGTGTCGACAACCATTTCAATTGGAGTCACATTAGCCATAAAGTGGCTCTCAGCCTCTTCAATACTATTGACTGTTGCCCTTTGCTGGCCTTCAACCAGCACCTTGACAGTGCCGTCGGGTAGTTTGAGCATCTGCAAAATAGTGGAGACACATCCAACATCGAACATATCAGAGACCAAAGGATCATCTTTGGCGGCCGCCTTCTGGGCAACCAGCATGATGCGCCGCTCAGATTCCATAGCGGACTCAAGCGCCTTGATGCTTTTGGGCCGCCCGACAAAAAGCGGAATAACCATATGGGGAAAGATCACCACATCGCGCAAAGGCAGAAGGGGCAACTCAATGGGAGATGCAGGCAGTGGGGTATGACCAGACATGGAGGACCTTTTTGTTACCTGTTGAATATGGATAGGAGTTGAAAATTTTCAACCCTCGCGAGATTATTGATTGAAAGATGGACCCAGAAAACCGGAAATGGGCTGTTAAATCAGTTCGGATCAGGCTTTTTTGGCTGATTCCCGATAAACCAGCAATGGCGGCTTGTTTTCTTCAATCGTTGACTCGTCCACGACGACTCGCTCTACGTTGTTCAAATTTGGTAATTCGTACATGGTATCGATCAGAGATTGCTCAAGTATGGATCGCAAGCCTCGTGCGCCCGTTTTTCGAGCCAGTGCCTTTTTGGCAATTGCCTTTAAAGCAGAAGGTCGAATCTCAAGATCAACGCCTTCCATAGACAACAGCTTGCTGTACTGTTTGACCAGCGCGTTCTTGGGCTCAGTCAGAATTTGCACCAATGCGTCTTCGCTCAGTTCAGCCAGCGTAGCGACTACAGGCATTCGACCCACCAGTTCTGGGATCAGACCAAACTTGATCAGGTCTTCCGGCTCAACTTCCTTGAACACCTCTGTGAGCGCACGCTGCTTCTTGCTTTTCACGGCAGCCCCGAAGCCGATGCCCGAGGATTCAGTCCGGTTCTCAATCACTTTCTCAAGACCCGAGAAAGCGCCACCGCAAATGAAAAGAATGTTGGTCGTGTCGATTTGTATGAAGTCCTGATTGGGATGTTTGCGTCCACCCTGCGGAGGCACGCTGGCCATGGTGCCTTCAATCAACTTGAGCAACGCCTGCTGCACGCCTTCACCTGAGACATCGCGTGTAATGGATGGGTTGTCAGATTTACGTGAAATTTTGTCAATCTCATCAATATAGACTATTCCACGCTGTGCCCGCTCAACCTCATAGTTGCAGCTCTGCAGCAGCTTTTGAATTATATTTTCAACGTCTTCGCCCACATATCCGGCTTCAGTCAGCGTCGTTGCATCTGCCATCACAAAGGGGACATCCAGCATGCGGGCCAAGGTCTGGGCCAGCAGTGTTTTACCGGATCCGGTTGGACCTATTAACAGAATATTGCTTTTGGTCAACTCAACATCGTCTTTACGCGCCTTTTCCTTATGCTGCAAACGTTTGTAATGGTTGTAAACAGCAACAGCAAGGGTTCGCTTGGCAGGCTCCTGACCGATGACGTAGTTGTCTAGGTTGAGCTTGATTTCGGAGGGCGTTGGCAATTCATTGCCAGACTTACGACCATCAACTGCCTGGGGTAGTTCGTCTCGAATGATTTCGTTGCAGAGCTCAATGCATTCGTCGCACACAAAAACGGATGGCCCTGCAATCAGTTTTTTGACTTCGTGCTGACTCTTGCCGCAAAACGAGCAATAGAGGGTTTTCTCACCGGAAGCGCCTTTTTTTTCGGCCATGCAAAAAATGCCTATTTAGATGGATAGGTTAATGATAACCATAAAAAAACGGTGTCTCCCACCCTGAGGAATACACCGTTTTCAAGAGGCTCGTTGATCAGCTCCGCTTTGCAATCACCTGGTCAATCAGTCCGTATTCTTTAGATTCATCGGCCGACATGTAATAGTCGCGCTCGGTGTCCTTGGCAATTCTCTCCAATGGCTGGCCCGTGCGGTCAGCAAGAATCTTGTTGAGTTGCTCACGCGTTTTCAAAATTTCGCGCGCCTGAATCTCGATTTCAGTGGCTTGGCCTTGCGAACCACCGGAAGGCTGGTGGATCATGATCTTGGAATTCGGCAAAGAAAACCGCTTGCCTTTGGCGCCTGCTGCAAGTAAAAACGCACCCATGCTGGCAGCAAAGCCGACGCACAAGGTTGACACTTCGGGCTTAATGAAGTTCATGGTGTCAAAAATAGCCATCCCTGCGCTGACAGAACCGCCTGGCGAGTTGATGTAGAAAGAGATGTCCTTGTCCGGATTTTCACTCTCCAGAAACAACAACTGTGCAACGACCAGGTTAGCGGTTTGGTCATTGACAGGGCCAACCAGAAAAATAACCCGTTCCTTGAGAAGTCGGGAATAAATGTCGTAGGATCTCTCTCCGCGTCCCGACTGCTCAATCACCATGGGGATCATGCCGAGCCCCTGGGTTTCCATCGCGCTAGTTTGTGTGTTCATGCTCGCTCCAAAAAATCAGGCCTGGCCCATCAACTCATCAAAAGAAATGGCTTTCTCGGTCACCTTGGCTTTGGACAAGACAAATTCAGTAACGTTGTTTTCAATGACGACAGCCTCAACATCTGCAAGGCGGCGCTGGTCACTCATGTACCAGCTCATGACGTCGGCTGGCTTTTCGTAACTGGCCGCAAGCTCTTGCACATGCGCCTTGATTTTTTCAGGGGTTGCACGCAAGTCGTTGGATCGGACCAACTCAGCCACCACCAAACCCAAACGGACACGTCGCTCAGCCTGGGGGCGGAAGATGTCGTCAGGAATAGGTGCCTTCTCGAAGTCTTTCACACCGCGCTGCTTGAGTTCAGCGCGTGCGCCCTCAACCAGACGCGCAATCTCGGATTCAATCATGGCATTGGGGCAATCGAGCTCCGCCTTGGAAACCAAAGCGTCCATCACAGCCTGTTTGTTACGGGACAACAAACGGGATTTCACCTCACGCTCAAGATTCTTCTTGATGTCTTCCTTCAAGGCTTCAACCGTAGCTTCGGCAATCCCGAGAGACTTGGCCAGTGCGTCATTGACTTCCGGGAGATGCGCTGCTTCAATTTTGTTGACGGTAACCATGAAATCCGCAGTTTTTCCAGCGACATCCTTACCGTGGTATTCCGCCGGAAAAGCAAGCGGGAAAGTCTTGCTTTCGCCAGATTTCATGCCACTTACAGCCGCTTCAAATTCCCTGAGCATCTGGCCTTCACCCAAAAGAAACTGAAAGTCACTGGCTTTGCCGCCCTCAAAGGGCTCTCCATCGATCTTGCCTTCGAAGTCAACTGTCACGCGGTCACCTTCCTGAGCGGACGCTTCCAGCGCGCGCTGAGCAAAAGTACGACGTTGTTTGCGTAAAATCTCCAGCGTCTTGTCAATGGCAGCCTCGGTCACTTCGGTGTTGATTTTTTCAACTTCTGCTGTATTGAGATCACCAATTTTGACTTCAGGGAACACTTCGAAAATTGCATCGAAGGCCATTTCGCCTTCCGGCGATCCTTCCTTTTCAGTGATCCGAGGCTGTCCTGCCACGCGTAGCTTGGCTTCATTGGCGGCAGCGCTAAAGGCCTCTCCCACCTTGTCGTTCATCACTTCGTAGTGGACCGAGTAGCCATAGCGTTGGGCCACGACGTTCATAGGCACTTTGCCTGGGCGAAAGCCGTCCATCTTGACAGTACGCGCAAGGCGCTTAAGGCGGGTATCTACCTCATTTTGGATGCTGTTAAGTGGCAGCGTCAATGTGATTTTGCGTTCGAGTTTTTCAAGTGTTTCTACATTCACTGGCATCGTCGTTCTCCTAATTGGTGCGCGGGGCGGGACTCGAACCCGCACAGTGTTGCCACCGTCAGGACCTAAACCTGGTGCGTCTACCAATTTCGCCACCCGCGCTAAAAAAATAATTGGGTAGGTCTAACAGGCCTACCCAATAAATTGGTCTTGCACCATTTTAACCTGCGACGGGGCTGGGTTTGTGATGCCTAACGGCCAAGGGCATTCAATCCCCCGGAAGTTAAACAGTCTGAGGGCTCTCCCGCTTGACCCGGAACCATGCTGCATACATGGCAGGCAAAGCCAGCAAGGTCAGCACAGTTGCGACAATCAATCCGCCCATGATAGCCACTGCCATTGGCCCCCAAAAGACTGACCGAGACAGGGGAATCATGGCCAATACAGCAGCAGCCGCTGTCAACACTATGGGCCGTAAACGACGCACCGCACTTTCTACAATTGCGTCCCAGGCAGCAATGCCATTCGCCCTGTCCTGCTCAATCTGATCAATCAGAATAACGGAGTTACGCTGAATCATGCCCATCAGCGCAATTACACCCAACAAGGCCACGAAACCAAACGGGCGCTCCAGAACCAGCAAGGCACCTGCCACACCTGCAATTCCAAGCGGTCCGGTAATAAAGACCAGCAGTGCGCGGCTAAAGCTTTGAAGTTGCAGCATCAACAAAGTAAAGGTGATGAACAACATGATGGGGACACCTGCCGCAATAGACGCCGAACCTTTGCTGCTTTGCTCCACCGCGCCCGCCACTTCAATACGATATCCCGTCATGCCGCTGGCGTGCCACTTGGCTTCTAGGGCTTTGAGACCGGGCAGCAGATCGTTGGTAACTGTGGCACCTTGCATGCCCTCCACAATGTCACTCTGAACTGTGATGGCATAGTTCCGATTTTCACGCCACATCACACCTGGCTCCCAGGTCAAGGTGGGCTTGGCAATTTGGGTCAGGGGAATTGATTTTCCCGAGGCAGTTTGCAGGTAAGCATTGCCGATATCGGTGATGGCGTTGCGCTCATCCAGGGGCTGGCGCAAGACAATGTCTATCAGCTTGTCGCCTTCCCTGAACTGCCCTACCGCGGTACCGCTCAAAATAGTTTTCGAGGCCTGAGCGATAGCCTGGCTGCTGATACCCAAAGCACGCGCCTTGGACTGATTGACTTCTAGGCGCAGAACTTTGATGGACTCGTTCCAGTTGTCATTGACGCCGAGAGTATTGGCGCTTTCACGCATGAAAGCCTTGACTTCATCTGCACGATCCCTAAGCACCAGCGGATCAGACCCCACCACACGAAACTGAACCGGATACGGCACCGGGGGGCCATTGGGCAACAGCTTGACCCGGCCACGTACTTCAGGGTACTCCTGTGCCAGCAAGGCAGGTAGCTTGACGCGCAACGACTCACGCACTTTCAAATCTCGGGGAACAATGATGAGTTGTGAGACGTTGGACTGGGGAAAAGCATTGTCCATCGGGAGGTAAAAACGCGGAACTCCCGAGCCGATCCACATGCTGACGCTCTCCACACCGGTTTCCTGCATCAGCCGGGCTTCCACCTTTTTGGCAACAGACTCATTGGCAGCAAAAGAGGTTCCTTCGGGAAACCAGATGTCCACCAGAATTTCAGGCCGGCTCGAATCGGGGAAAAACTGCTGTTGCACCTTGCCCATGCCCACAATACCTAGGGCAAAGGTCAGTACGGTCAAACCAATGGTGATCCAGCGATAGCGGATGCATGCATCCACCAGACGACGAAAGCCTCGATAAAAAGGCGTGTCAAAGTGCTCACCGTGAGCTTGGTCAGCCAAGTTCCCCGCAACCGGCTCCATGTGGGGTGGCACCTTGAGCAGCAATGTTCCCAAATAAGGAACAAAGTAGACAGAAACAATCCAGCTCAGCACCAGGGCAATCACGGTCACTGCAAAAATGGCGAAGGTGTACTCTCCCGTGACTGATTTAGCAATCCCGATGGGTAAAAAACCCGCTGCGGTGATCAAGGTGCCCGTGAGCATGGGCATGGCCGTGATCTCATAGGCAAAGGTGGCCGCACGCACCTTGTCGTAGCCCTCCTCCATTTTTCTCACCATCATTTCCACTGCAATGATGGCATCGTCCACCAGCAGACCCAACGCAATGATCAACGAGCCCAGAGAGATTTTGTGCAGGCCGATATTAAAGTAAAGCATGGCCAGAAACGTCACGGCGAGCACCAGGGGAATGGTGATCCCCACCACCAAGCCGGGACGGATGTCGATGTAGTAGCGCCTCCAGAGCGGCAGATCACCGGGTCGGCGGTGAAACCCAAGAGCCACAAAACTCACCGCCAGAACAATCACAACCGCCTCAATTAGTACGCTGACAAATTCACCCACGGATCTTGAAACCGCCTTGGGCTGATCTTGTACTTTCACTAAACTGATTCCCGCTGGCAAGGACTGGCTGATCCGTTTGAAGGTCAGCTCCAGCGCTGTTCCCAAGGCAATGATGTCGCCCCCTTTGGCCATGGAAACACCCAGCGCAATAATCTCTTTACCCTGGTGCCTGACCTTGATGACTGGCGGATCAACATAGCCGCGCTTGATCTCCGCGATATCCCCGAGACGCAACTGACTGCCCCCTGCCGTGTTGCCAGCGCCATAACCTGCACCACGAATAGGCATGGCCTTGAGATCTTCAATCGCATTGAATTGACCGGCCACCCGAATCTGAACCACCTCAAGCGGTGTCTGCACCGCACCGGCGCTTTCAATGGCATTTTGCTGGCTGAGTTGCTGCAAAACCTGGTTGAAATCAAGACCGAGCTGCGCCAGCCGCTTGAGCGATACCTCAATAAACACCTTTTCGTCCTGCACCCCGAACAGTTCAACTTTACTGACATCAGCAACACGCAACAACTGCTGGCGAACATCGTCAGCAAAGGTCTTGAGCTCAGCATAATTAAAACCATCGGATTCGAGCGCATAAATCACGCCATAGACATCGCCAAAGTCATCATTAAAGAAGGGACCTTGAATGCCCGGGGGTAATGTAGAGCGCAAATCACCAATTTTTTTGCGCACGGTGTACCAGACATTGGCCACCTCGCTGGGCTTTGAGTAGTCTTTGAGCTCCAGAATAATCTGGGACTCTCCAGGCTTGGAGTAGCTGCGTATCTTGTCCGCGTAGGGCACTTCCTGCAAGGTGCGCTCCAGCTTGTCGGTCACCTGCTCGGCCACCTGCTGCGCAGTGGCACCCGGCCAGTAGGTTCGTACCACCATGGCGCGGAAGGTAAAAGGCGGGTCCTCGTCCTGACCCAACTGGAAGTAGGCAGCAAACCCCAGAACCATGAGCACCACCATCAGGTAGCGCGTCAGTGCGGGATGTTCCAGTGCCCAACGCGAGAGATTAAAGCCCTCTTTAGGATTGACCTGGCTCATGGGCGGCTCACCGGAGAAATTTTCTCCTGATAGATCGTCACTTTTTGGCCCGGGGAAAGGACATGCACGCCTGCGGTCACCACCTGCATGCCGGGTTCAAGCCCTCCGGCAATGACAGCCTCATTGCCATCAGCCGTAGAAATTTGCACAGGCTGACTTTTGACAGTCATTGAGCTCTTGTCAAGTATCCACACAGCAGAGGACATTCCGTCTTGCTTGAGCGCACTGGTGGGTAACTTGATGACCTTCAACTGTTGCGCCTGCGTCAGTTTAGGCTCCAGCGACACCGTAGAGCCCAGTGGCAGCTTGTTCTGCGAAGTCAGACCTGCCTTGACTTGGTAGGTGCGGGTTACCGGGTCGGCACTGGCGGACACTTCGCGAACTCGGGCCTCAAGGCGGGTATTGCTAGCCCATACTTTCACGGTCCATGCGGAGCCGATGTTGACCATGGACACCTTGTCTTCGGCAACGGAAAACACCACATCGCGCGGGCCATCCTGGGCAATTCGAAAAATCGGCGTGCCTGCACTGATCACCTGTCCAGGTTCAGCTTCAACGGCTGTAATCACACCGGCCACATCTGCCAACAAACGGGTGTAGCTGCCCTGATTACGCTGCACCGTCAGTTGTGACTGCGCCTGATCCAGCTGAGCCTGGGCTGCCTTGAGGTTGGCATCACGGCGGTCAAGTTCAGCCCCGCTGATGAAATTCTGGTCTTTGAGTTCTTTAAAGCGCTTGAAGTCGGCTGCTGCAAGATCGCGGTTGGTAACAGCTGCGCCCAACTGGGCTACAGCAGCGTCTACCCCGAGCTGGTAGTCCTGGGGGTCAAGCTCGGCAAGCAATTGTCCTGCCTTGACCTGCTGACCCAGTTCTGCCTGGCGTTTGACTAACTTGCCGCCAACGCGAAAACCAAGCCGCGACTCAATCCGGGGACGAACCTCACCGGCAAACTCCAATGAGGACAAGTAATCGCTCGATGCCACAGTGATCACGCGAACCGCGCGAACAGGCTCCTGAGGGGGGGCTGGTTTGGAGCAAGCCACGAAAAGCAAGGCAGAACCGGCCGCAAGGAGCGATGAACGCCGTAATCTTTCAAAAGCACGAATGCGCATAAGCCACCCAAAAACATGAAGAGATTGAAACAATAACAACCGCTAAAAACCATTCAAAAACTGTTAATGACCGGTCGGTTATTAATTTTATCCAACGCGCAAGTCAAGTCAAGGCTTTCAAGCTTTCAGCTTGAAACGGGCTGTGATCCAGACTACTTTCTTTGAGGTGACAATTCTGCGGTGAATCGAGATATCAACCATTATGAAAACTTTCCAGTCGCCTCCTGGCTGTGTCCGCCCCGACTGCGACCGCCCATTGCGGCCATCTATCACTTTGCCAGAACAGCTGACGACTTGGCCGACGAAGGTTCAGACTCTGCGGACCAGCGACTGAAAGATCTCTCGGAGTTTCGCCACGACCTGATGCAAATCGCACAGGGCCAGTCCCATGGCGGGCGCTGGGCGCAGGTTTTTGATCCGCTAAAGCCACTGATGGCAGAGTTCTCACTTCCGACGAACCTGCTCAATGACCTGCTGGACGCTTTCTGCCAGGACATTGCCATGACCCGGGACCGGGAGCTCTATGCAGATTTCCAGTCCCTGATGAACTATTGCGCAAAATCAGCCAATCCGATCGGTCGGCTTTTACTGCACCTCTATGGGATCCAGGGCAAAGAAGAATTGGCGCTGAGTGACCAAATCTGCACCGCACTGCAACTGATCAATTTCTGGCAGGACCTGAGTGTGGACATTCCACGGGGTCGCTTTTACTTGACGCAACAAGACCAATTGGCTTACGGGGTATGCCAACGGGATTTAGAAGGTCTGAAGCAGACCGATAACGCTACACAATTAATAGCGCATTGTGTAGTAACAGCAAGGGAAATGATGAGAAATGGCGCGCAGCTTGTGCATCGTGTCCCCGGCAGGGCCGGATGGGAATTGCGCGCGGTCGTGCAAGGTGGACTGCAGATTCTGGACAAAATTGAAAGATTGAAGTTCACCACACTCAGGCACCGCCCCACGCTGGGCAAGCACGATGTGCCCGTCATCCTGTGGCGTTGCCTGTGGATGTAAGGCCCTGCAGAGACGGTGTAACAATCTGCGCATGACGCCTCAACAGTACGTTCAAGAGAAAGCTGCCGGTTCGGGCAGCAGTTTCTACTACGCTTTTCTTTTCTTACCCAAGCCTCGACGAGCCGCCATCACCGCTTTTTACGCCTTTTGCCGCGAGGTCGACGACGTGGTTGACGAGGTCTCAGACCCCGGTGTGGCACGGACCAAACTGGCATGGTGGCAAACCGAGGTACTCAAATCTTTTGACGGTCAACCCAGCCATCCGGTGATGCGTGCCCTGATGCCGCTGGCTTCCGATTTCGCCATTGAGGCCCGCCATCTGCTGGCCGTGATCGAGGGCTGCCAGATGGATTTGGAGCAAACCCGCTATCTGGACTATCCCGCCTTGCAACGTTATTGCCATCTGGTCGCAGGCGTTGTGGGAGAAGTGGCTGCGCATATTTTTGGTCAGACCCGCCCTGAAACCACGGCCTATGCGCACAAGCTGGGGCTGGCTTTTCAACTCACCAACATCATCCGGGATGTGGGCGAAGACGCCATGCGGGGTCGTGTGTACCTGCCGGTCAGCGAGCTGCAGCAGTTTGACGTCAAAGCCCACGAGATCCTCAAGCGCACACCCTCTGAGCGGTTCACAGCGCTGATGAAGTTTCAGACCAACCGCGCCCAGAGTCTCTATGACGAGGCTTTCGCCCTGCTGCCTGCTGCAGACCGGCGCGCCCAAAAGCCGGGGCTGATGATGGCCAGCATTTACCGCACCCTGCTGGTCGAGATTGAAAAAGACAACTTCCAGGTGCTCAACCAGCGGGTTAGCCTGACGCCGTTGCGCAAGTTTTGGCTGGCCTGGAAGGTTCAGGCCTTGGGATGAAAGTTGCTATCGTAGGTGCCGGCTGGGCTGGTATGGCAGCCGCAGTCGAGCTGTGCCACGGCGGTCATACTGCTACAGTATTTGAAGCTTCAAAATCAATTGGGGGAAGGGCTAGAGGCATAATTTCCATTTTACCCAACGGCAAGGAAGTGGTGCTGGACAACGGCCAGCACATCCTGATAGGTGCCTACACCGAGTGCCTGGCCCTGATGCGGCGAGTGGGCGTTGACCCGGAGCAGGTTCTGCTGAACCAAACCCTCTGCCTGAAGTTTGCCGACGACACCGGCCTGCAATTTCCCAGGCTGCCAGGACCCTTGGATGCGCTGTTCGGCATTGTGGGTGCCACCGGCTGGACGATAGGTGACAAGGCCTCACTGCTCAAAGCCGCACTGAGCTGGCAATTAGCGGGTTTTCAGTGTGCAGAAGATACTTCTGTTGCCGAACTGTGCCGTCCTTTGAGCAAACGCGTCCAGACCGAGCTGATCGAGCCCCTGTGCGTGTCGGCCCTCAACACACCGGCATCCCGGGCCAGTGCTGGCGTGTTTTTGCGGGTGTTGAAGGACGCCCTGTTCTCAAGCGCCGGTGGCTCACATCTGCTGCTGCCGCGTGTTGACCTGTCACATCTGTTTCCGCAAGCTGCAGCGGATTGGCTGCAAAGCCGTGGGGGATGGGTTGAGTTGGGTGCGCGAGTGCGGCAAATTTCCTACGGAAAAAACTCATCCGGGCATGAAACAAACGCCAAAGCCTGGCGGGTCAATGACCTTCCCTTCGATGCCGTCATTCTTGCCACGTCCAGCACAGATGCGAATTTTATCCTTTCAGTGTCTATGAATGAAGCTCCTGATTCGATAGCACTTCAGAATTTCCAGGAAGACGTGCACGCCTGGTGCAACAGGGCCGCCGAGTTGAAATTTGAGGCCATTACGACCGTCTACGCTTGGGCTCAGAGCGCCAGCCTGTCCCGCCCAATGCTGACCCTGCGCAGTCATCCGGAGACAGCACCCGCACAGTTTGCTTTTGACCGGGGTCAACTTGCCGGACAGAACCAGCAGGGTTTGATCGCGTTTGTGGTCAGTGCCAGCCAGCAATCGCGCGAAGAGATGCAAAACCTGGTGCTGCGGCAGGCACACAGCCAATTGGGGCTGAGCCTGGAGGCGGTGCAAACCGTAGTGGAAAAACGCGCCACCTTTGCCTGCACACCGGGTCTGGTTCGGCCAAGTCAGATCGTTGGCCCAGGTCTGCTGGCCTGCGGCGACTACGTCAGCGGACCCTACCCGGCGACCCTGGAGGGAGCAGTTCGAAGTGGCCTGAGTGCTGCACGGCAAATAATGACCCACGGCAACAAATTAGGTCACGCCAAGGGTCTCCAGCAGAGTACATAGCTGCGCCATATCCGTCACGCTGGCATGCGGGCTCTCTTCGTGGCTCCAGGCATGCCCAGCTCGATTAACCCAGACGGTTTGCATGCCTGCTGCCAGGCCACCCAGCACATCAAGTGCTGCATCGTCACCGACATGCAGCACCTCGTGTGGCTGGACCCCGACCGCTTTTGCAGCTGCATGGAAGATGCGCGGGTCCGGCTTGCCAACACCAAAGTCTTGAGCGCTCACACCGCCCAGGAAAAACTCGCCAAGGCCAACCCGGTGCACATCGGCATTGCCATTCGAGAGTGACAACACTGGAAAACGCCGGGACAGCCATTCCAAGGCAGGCCTGGAATCTTCATACAAGTCCACACGCTGGCGCTCGGAAAAAAACACCTCGTAAGCCTGCTCAACCAGGGCCGTGTTCTCACCCAGACGCTCCAGCGCCAGTCGAATGATTTCGCGCCGCAAGGTCCCCAGATCGTGGCCAATATCAGGCCGCGCGCGTTGTACTTCCTGGCGCAAGGCAAGCCGCCTGTCGGCCTGCGTGAAGAGTGCCGCCGTCAAGGGAGCGTGGGGAATTAACCAGTCGCTCATGGCAGCCTCGGCACGCACAATGGTCGGCCAAATGGGCCACAAGGTGTCGTCAAGATCCAAAGTAATTGCTCTGATTTTTGAAATATCCAGCATAGGTGGGAGAGAATAGCGCATGTCTTTCGCGCAAGAACCAACTTACCAACATGGCACACCACCCAAAACGGCCATTCTCTTGTGTAACCTGGGTACGCCTGACGCACCCACCGCTGCCGCACTGCGCCGTTATCTGGCAGAGTTCCTGGCCGACCAACGTGTTGTAGAAATTCCCAGACTTATCTGGCTGATGATTCTGCATGGCATTATTTTGCGTGTGCGTCCTGCCAAATCAGCCGCCAAATACGCCAGCGTCTGGTTGCCCGAGGGCTCTCCGCTCAAGGTCTGGACCGAACGGCAAGCGATTGCCCTGCACAACTGGATGCAAGCCAACGGCCAGCACGTGGTAGTCAAATACGCCATGCGGTATGGCAACCCATCTACAGCGTCTCAGCTCGATGCGCTCAAAGCCCAAGGCGTCACCCAGGTGTTGATATTGCCGGCCTACCCGCAATACTCCGCTACCACTACGGCCAGCGTTTTCGATGCTGTCTATGCCTGGGCGGGAAAAATCAGGTCCATCCCGGAGTTCCGATTTGTCAACCGTTACCACGATGAGCCCGCTTATCTTGCCGCTCTGGCACAGAGCATCCGCAAGCACTGGATCACCCATGGCAAGCCGGACCAGTTGCTCATGAGCTTTCACGGCGTGCCTGAGCGCACCTTAAAACTTGGTGATACCTACCATTGCGAATGCCATAAAACCGGCCGAGTGCTGGCCGCAGAGTTGGGTCTTGGTCCAGAGCACTATAAGCTCACTTTTCAGTCGCGCTTTGGCAAGGCCAAATGGCTTGAACCCTACACCGAACCCACACTTGTGGACATGGCCAGATCAGGTGTCAAGCGGGTGGACGTGGTCTGCCCTGGCTTTACCAGCGATTGTCTTGAAACACTGGAAGAAATCTCCATGGAGGCCAAAGAAGCCTTCATGCATGCGGGTGGTCAGGAGTTCCACTACATTGCCTGCCTCAATGACAGCCCCGAATGGATTGAGGCCATGGGCCGAATCGCACTCAAGCACATGAATGGCTGGTCACACAGCGAGGCGCCGGACGAAGAGGCCTGGGCAGAGTCCCGTCAAGCCGCCCTGGCTATGGGTGCGAGCCAATAGCCCAGGATGCGCGAGCAACGTGATGTTCAGGTCCGTCTTTTCCTGATGAGTTTGAGCAATAGCGGCAACAACAGCAATAGAAGCACGACGACAAGCAAAGTGGCAGAAGCAGGCCGCTCAATAAAAACAGACCACTTGCCCTCGCCAATAGACAGTGCATTACGCATTTGAGCCTCGGCCAGAGGGCCGAGAATCATGCCAACGATCACCGGTGCAACCGGAAAATCAAACCGCCGCATCAGCACACCCAGCATGCCAATGGCATACATCACAAACAAGTCAAACGCACTTTGCCGCATGCCGTACACACCCACCGTGGCAAAAATCAAAATCCCGGCATACAACTGCGGTTTGGGGATTTTGAGCAGCTTGACCCATAAACCCACCATGGGAAGGTTAAGCACCAGGAGCATCACATTGCCGATATAAAGAGAAGCTATCAGCGCCCAGACCAGAGTGGCAGATGTCTCAAACAACTGCGGGCCAGCCTGAATGCCATAGTTTTGCAAGGCAGACAACAAAATCGCCGCAGTCACAGAGGTGGGGATTCCGAGCGTCAGCAAAGGCACCAGCGTTGCTGTCACTGCTGAATTATTGGCGGCCTCAGGGCCGGCCACACCTTCAATAGCACCGGTCGTACCAAATTCTTCGGGGTTTTTAGACAGCTTCTTCTCAGTGGCATAACTCAGAAATGTCGGTATTTCCGAGCCGCCAGCCGGGATCGTGCCAAACGGAAAACCCAGTGCGGTACCGCGCAACCAGGCCGGCCACGACCTGCGCCACTCGTTACCCGTCATGTGAACCTTATTGAGACTATTCAACTGGGCAGTGGATCTTCCTTCATACAAGGCGTTATAAAGCACCTCGCCGGTCGCAAACAGCCCCACAGCAATAAGCACCACTTCAATACCATCCATGAACTCAGGAATGCCCGCGGTATACCTGACTTGGCCAGTAATCTGGTCCATTCCGATCAGTCCGGCAGCCAAGCCCAAAAACAAGGCTGTCAGCCCGCGTAAAGAGCTTTTGCCAAGAACTGCGCTAACGGTGAGGAAGGCCAGCACCATGAGCAGAAAATACTCCGGGGGTCCGAGTTTGACCGCGTGCTCCGCCACCAGGGGGGCGAACAGGGTGACCAGTACGGTGGCGATGGTGCCTGCGACAAAAGAGCCGATGGCTGCGGTGGCCAGGGCAGCCCCTGCACGCCCATTTTTGGCCATCTTGAAACCTTCCAGGGCGGTCACCATGGTGCCGGTCTCACCGGGTGTATTGAGCAAAATTGAGGTGGTGGAGCCCCCGTACATGGCACCGTAGTAGATTCCGGCAAAGAAAATCATGGATGCCGTAGGCTCAACCTGGGACGTGATGGGCAACAGCATGGCCACCGTGACCGCCGGGCCCAGTCCCGGCAAAACACCAATGGCAGTTCCCAACGCGCAACCCACAAAAGCCCACAGCAGATTGATCGGCGTGCCTGCAGTGGCAAAGCCGGAAAGAAGATTGTTCCAGGTCTCAAGCATGTCGGCCCCGTTGGTCTGTAAGGCCTACTACAACCAGCCGGTGTTTGTGAGACCGGGTAAATTGATGGCGAGTAATTTTGTAAACAACCAGAAAACGGGCGCGGCAATCAAAATCCCGGTCAAGGTGTCAATCATCGTTTGGCGTGGACCTCCGGCAGAGCGACCCTCTGCGATGCGCAAGCCGCGCACGGCCAGCGCAAAACACAAAGTACAACTCAGTACAAATCCCAAAGTAGTAATAAAGGCAGCATTGGCCAGAACACCTGCGGACACCCAAGCCAGCGAAACCCAGTCCCCGCGCGCCGCGCCAGTAGGCTCTTCCAACTCACGGTAACCGCCGGTTTTGGCCTCCCACAACAGGGCCAGACCACAGATCAACAGCGCAGTTGCAACCACCCAGGGTAAAAAGTTGGGTCCAACACCCGCATAGCCAGCATCAGACGGGATGGAAAGTGCGCCGTAAACCATCACAGAAGCCACGCCGATCGCACCACATCCGATGAGGGTCTGGGAGGTCACCGAGCGGGACGAATTTTGCATTCAAATCATCCCGGCTTTGACCATGGTAACTCGCAGGCTAGCAAATTCTCGGTCCACAAAATCTTCAAAGTCTTTGCCCGTCAGCAAAGCCGGTGTCCAGGCATTTTTTTCCATCGCCTCGGCCCAGGCCTTGGACTTGCTGGCTTTGACCACCATGTCAGTCAATGCTTTACGCTGTTCAGGTGTGATGCCAACAGCGCCATAAACACCTCGCCAGTTACCGATCTCGACATTGATGCCCTGCTCTTTGAGCGTTGGAACGGCAATGCCTTTGAGCCGGGTAGCAGACGTCACCCCAATCGGAACCATTTTTCCGGATTCAATGTACTGGGAGAACTCGCTGTAACCGCTACCGCCCACCGTCACATTGCCACCCAGGATCGCCGCCACGGCCTCACCGCCGCCCCGGAAAGCAACATAGTTGATTTTCGAAGCGTCCACACCCACCTCACGGGCAATCATGGCTGCAGCAATATGCTCGGTTGATCCTCTGGAGCCGCCTGCCCACTTGACACTGCCGGGGTCTTTCTTCATCTGGGCAACGACATCGGCCATGGTTTTAAAGGGAGAACCTGCCGGCAAAACAAACACATTGAACTCACTGGTCAGGCGGGCGATAGGGGTCAGCTTGTCCAGCCCCACCGGGGGTTTGCCAGTAATAATGCCCCCCAGCATGACAGCCCCCATCACCATCAAAGCGCTGGGGTCTCCCTTGGCAGCGTTGGCAAACTGTGCCAAGCCAATCGCCCCCGCAGCGCCGCCCTTATTCTCAAATGTCACAGTGGCCGCAGCTCCGGAATCCTGCAGGGCTTTACCCAGCGCCCTGCCCGTGGTGTCCCACCCGCCTCCCGGGTTGGCGGGAATCATCATTTTGAGATTGTTAGCCGCCTGTGCAGACAAAGGCACTGTTCCCGCAAGGGACATCGCCCCCAAGGCTTTTAGAAATTGGTCACGACGCATGCTTGTCTCCTGTTCATATTTTGAATGACCTTATCCGGTCGGTACGTGATATTAAAGCAATCAAGAGCGCAAATTCGGAAATTCTGGTTGGGTAAATAAACTTGGCTGGCTGAACTAAGCCCAAAAAAAACCCCGCCTCGGCGGGGTTTGGGAATACAAGTCTGAACTCAATCAGGCTTTTTTCGCATAGGCACTGCACCAGGCTTTGCCAGAAACCTGCTTGCCAGCAAACAAAGGGCAGCCGCCAGCGGCATCCGTCGCCTTGCCCTGGAAAAGTGCGCAGTTGGAACAAACCTGGCCGGCTGCGTATTTTGGAAACTTGGCTTTATCGACTTTACTGCCATCGGCCTTGTAGCCAAGGGCAACAGCGTTGGCGTCAGTCTCTGCCAGCATAGGGGCTTGTGCAAAGGCATGCCCGGTCATGAGGGCACCGCTGCCCAAAGCGATTTGAATTACAAATTCACGGCGTTTAGTCATGTCAATTACTCCTGTGTTGTTGAACATTTTGCGTGGATGACGACAGGCCATTACTGTAACTTGTTTCAATTGCATCCGAACTGACCGCCCGGACTCAAGACTGAATTAACCCCTGATACCCCCAACATCGATATGCAAACACATTTTGAATGTGCCATTCATGAGCCAAAAAGCGGCAGCCTGATCACCTTGAGTCACCCTATCGGATCGAACGTGGCTGCATGGTGCAGATAGCCATTCACAGAGGAAATGCACCATCGAAGAACTTGCCGACGATGTTTACAACTCTGGCAAGATTTGGATATCCAGAGTCATTTTGTCGACGGCCACATATTTTGAATCTGGAAAACGCTGGTGACCCAATCAAGCTGTGCTTGACTTTATCAGTCGCCGCGACTGAAGCTGAGTTTTTTTCCGATTAGTCTATAATTTAGCGGTCGATCAATTAATTAGCACCCTCTCTAGGTCTGCGCTTGAAAGCAACACATGACGAAAACAGGCGATATCAGCGGAATCGACCCACTTGACTTGCGTCGTGCCTTCGGCCGATTCGGCACAGGCGTGACGGTAGTTACTACCCTGAGCAAGGAAGGGACAAAAATCGGCATTACCGCCAACTCGTTCAACACCGTGTCGCTCGATCCACCGATCGTCCTTTGGAGCTTATCCAACAAATCCCCGAACATGGAAGCTTTCAGTAATTCCGGTCGGTTCGTTATCAACGTGCTGACCATCGACCAGCTCAACCTTTCCAATCAATTCTCGAAGCCCTCGGCAGACAAGTTTGCTGGTGTGGAATACAGCCCCGGCATTCATGGTATTCCTGTTCTTGCCGGATGTGCAGCTACCATTGAATGCGCTCTGGTTAATCAGCAAATCGTCGGTGATCATGTGCTTTTTCTTGGCCAGGTTGAGCACTACGCCCACAAGCATGCAGACCCCCTTTTGTTTTTCAACGGCAAATACATGCAAGGTGTTGATTTGGTCAGCGCCAAGAATGCCTGAATTCAATTTACCCTCTCAAAAGCCCTTAAGGAACGCTATGAAACTCGGAATGTTCATGATGCCCTTGCATCCCCCTGGACGCAATATTGGTGAGACCCTGGCAGAGGACCGCGAAGCCATTTTGCTAGCTGACAAACTGGGGTTTTCTGAAGCCTTTGTGGGAGAGCATGTCACCGATGCCGCAGAAACGGTGACCTCGTCCATGATCTTTCTGGCCAGTCTGGTGCACGACACCAAGAACATCATGCTGGGTACAGGCACGATCAACATGCCCAACAGCCACCCCGCAGCCATAGCAGCGCAAGCGGCCATGCTGGACCACATGCTCAAGGGCCGATTCATCATGGGTATCAGCCCCGGCGGACTCAGGTCTGATGCCGAAGTGTTCGGCAATTTCGGAAACAACCGCAACGAGATGTTTGTCGAATCAATCAACGCCGTACTCAAGATCTGGGAATCAGAGCCGCCTTACAACATTGAGGGCAAATACTGGAACGTCTCAGTGGGCCGGACCATGATCCCTGAAATCGGTCAGGGTTTCATCATGAAGCCATTTCAAAAGCCACACCCCCTGATTGTGGGCACCGCAGTGGCACCTTTTTCCCAGGGCGTAACCGAGATGGCCAAGCGCGGTTGGCAACCCATTTCAGCCAATTTTCTTATGCCCGAATGGGTCAAAACCCACTGGCCCAAGTACGTCGAAGGCCGCACCTCTATTGGTGCCGTGGCAGCTCCCGCCGAATGGCGCGTGGCCAAGAGTATTTTTGTTGCCGATGACGAAGCCACTGCCCAGCGCTATGCGCATGAGACCTCGGGTCCCTACCACTTCTATTTCAAACAACTGGTGCGCAAACTGGTCGGGGCAGGTGGCCGGGGCAACCTGTTCAAGACCGACCCCGACATGCCCAATGAAGCGATCACGCCCGAATACGTCACCAAGCGTCTGGTACTGGCCGGTACTGTCGATTCGGTTGTCGATCAGTTACTGGCCTTTCGCGAACACGTCGGCGACTTTGGCACGCTCTTGTATGCGTGCCATGACTGGATCGACCCTGTGCTGGCCAAGCGCTCCATGCAACTGATGGCCGAGCAGGTGATGCCGCGGGTCAATGCGGCTATTGGCCAGTCGTAAACAGAAACTCACCTCAACACCGATCAACTCTTCTCTATCAGGACATGTCCGTGGCTACTTCCGCTTCCAAGAAAAAAGAATCCCCATCCCCTAAAACCCTGCCTGCTGCTGACAAAACAGTGGGCATGGTCGGATTGGGCATCATGGGTTCTGCCATGGCTGCCAACCTGGTCAAGGCCGGCTTTACAGTTTACGGCTATGACCCGGTTGCCAAAGCCTGCGCACGGCTCAAAAAAGTAGGCGGTCATGTCTGCAGCGGAGTGACCGAACTGGCTCAGCAAACCAGTCATATCATCCTGTCACTGCCCAGTGAGGCCGCGCTGGACCAAGTGTGCCTGGAGCTGATCGCCGCCAAAGAAAAGGGCGCCAAAGGCCTGATCGTCGCCGAAACCAGCACCCTGCCTGAAACTGCGAAACTCCGCGCCCACGCTTTGCTGGCCAAACACAAGATCACACTCCTGGATTGCCCACTTTCAGGAACCGGGGCGCAAGCTGTCAACCGTGACCTGGCTATCTATGCCAGCGGGCAAGCCAAGGCCATCAAGGCCATGATCCCGGTGTTTGAAGGCTTTGCACGCGCCCGCTATGACGTGGGTGGTTTTGGCAATGGTATCCGCATGAAGCTGGTGGCCAATCTGCTGGTTGCGATTCACAATGTGTCAACTGCCGAGGCCATCATGATGGGCGTGCGCTGCGGCCTGGATGCAGCAACCATCGTCAAGGTAGTAGCTGATGGCGCTGGTGGCTCGCGCATGTTTACAGTTCGTGGGCCTGTCATGGTTGATCGTTCCTGGGGCGAAGCCACCATGAAGGTATCAACCTGGCAAAAAGACATGCGTCTGATCAATGACGCTTTGCAGTACAGCGACACTCCTGCACCTTTGTTTGCTGCCTGTTTGCCCATTTACAACGCCGCCATGGCGCTGGGTCATGGCATGGACGACACCGCTGCGGTTTATGCAGTGCTCGAGCGAATGGTTGGCAAAACGCCTAGCAAGCGGGGGTAAGTGACCAGCGCGCCCGCCAGAAAGTTATCAATGGCGAAGGCAGCCTTTTCCATCAAGCCGACCGAGAGTTTGATCTTGTAGACATGGTGTCGCACGGCATAGTAAAAAATACCACCGTGCAGACTCCAGACATACTCCATCTCCTCGTCACTTACTTTGGCTGTCACGTCCTTGATGCCGCAGTAACGGCGTAATTCCCGGCACAGCACCGGCATGAGTTCTCTGCGGATGAGCTTGATGTAGCGCTGATTAAGCTCGGGGTTGGACAGCCCGGCATACATGTAAATTCTTATCCAGTCGGGTTGATAGGTGGCTTCC
This sequence comes from Hylemonella sp., assembly GCA_040382055.1. Lineage (GTDB taxonomy): Bacteria > Pseudomonadota > Gammaproteobacteria > Burkholderiales > Burkholderiaceae_C > JBEIGE01. The sequence continues at coordinate 133,516 of JBEIGE010000003.1, read as the reverse complement.
GAGTAGCGCCGGTAAAACTCAATCAGGCGCTCGCGCAGAGGCTGATTCTGGTCTTGCAGCAAGGCAATCCAGTCCGGATTCCAGCGGCCTTCGAACACAGTTTGATAAACCCGCTCCACCAGCTCTTGCTTATTCGCAAAATAACGGTACAACAGGGGTTGCGTAATACCCAATCGGTTGGAGAGTTCCCGGGTTTGACCGGAAAATCCAACCTCTGCAAAATAAGCAATCGCCCCGTCAATGATCTGCTTCTCACGCTCAGCCGGAGACAACCTGGCCTGAGGCAAACGGGTCACACGTTTGGCCGCACGCTTGGGCGCCTGGGTGGTCTTATCTTTGGTACTGAAAGGCAATTGACAGGCAAGGCCGTGAATTAAAGTGATGCAGTTTAAAGAGGTGCTGGCACTTGCGTGCGATACCAGTGATTGATCTGCTCCCCAGTTTGGATTATCACTCCAGGCTTTGACTTTACATAAGACAAAAGCTTCTCGAACATGGCGATCCGGTGCGGGGTCCCGGTGATGTAAGGATGCACGCTGATCGCCATCACACGGGGAATGGTTTCGCTGTCCTGCCAAAGGCGATCAATCTGTGCAACACCGCGCTCGTACAACTCGGCACCCGTGTGGCTTTGCAAGAGCATCATCGGGATGTCATTGATCTCAACACTGTAGGGAACCGAAAGCACAGGTTTGGGCTTGGCTGGAATCCAGACCGGCTGGTCATCAAACACCCAATCGGCCACATACTCAATTCCAGCCTCAGCCAGACAGTCAATCGTCTCAGCCGTCTCAGTCAAACCCGGGCTTTCCCAGCCTGTTGGCGCCTTTCCCGTGAAGGCCTTGATGGCATCGACCGTTTGCAAAATCGCCTCGCGCTGATTGGCCAGCGCGTGCATTGGGCCCTGAACATAACCGTGGCCCATAAATTCCCAGCCCAGATCAAGGGCTGCAGACGCGACCCGCGGGTACGACTTGCAAACCACACCATTGATGGCCAGTGTTGGAACAATTCCCAGGTTCTTGAGCGCATCGTGGAGGCGCCAGAAACCCACACGCATACCGTATTCGTGCCAAGCCCAGTTGGGAAGATCGGGCTGAAGCGGCTGCCCCATGGGAGGGCTCAATACGGTACGGGGCATGGCCCGCTCCATGCTCCAGTGCTCAACGTTCACAATCACCCAAACCAGCATACGGCCGCCCTGAGGCAGGGTTAGCGGGGGACGGTCAACAATAGCCGAGTACGGTACGCGTGTGCTGGGGAGTCCTTGTTCGCTCATAAGTTAGTCGCCTTTGATACCGTTGTCTGAAATCAGCTTGGAATACTTGGCATTTTCAGATGCCAGAAAGGCCCTGAATTCGTCCTGGGAAGAAGCCATAGCCTCAACGCCCAAGCCGGCAAAACGCTCTTTCAGGTCCGGGTCAGCCATGATCTTCACCAGTGCGGCGTTGTAAGCATCAACAACCGCCTTGGGCGTTCCGGCAGGCAGAAATACGCCCCACCAGTTTTCAGCCACCAAGCCACTCAACCCAGCTTCGGCAAATGTCGGGATTTCAGGCGACATGGGTGAACGCTTGGCGCTGGTTATGGCCAAGGCACGCAAGCGGCCGGACTTGATGTGTTGCGAAACAGGCAAGGCATCAGACACCATCAGGTCAATCTGGGCCGCTAGCAAATCGTTCACAGCCTGGCCTCCGCCTTTGTAAGGAATGCCCACCATCTTGATGCCAGCCTGGCGCATGATGAGTTCACCGCCCAAATGGGCCATGCTTCCGGCACCACTGGTACCAAAGCTCAGCGATCCGGGCTTGGCTTTAGCTGCGGCAACCAACTCACCCAAGTTTTTGAAGGGAGAAGCGGTAGGGACCACCAAAATATTGGGACCGGTCGCTGTGAGTGAGACCGGTATAAAGTCTTTCTCCATGCTGTAAGGCACTTTGGTGATGAGGGGGTTGACCGCCGCGGGGCCGAGATTTCCAATCACAAACGTGTAGCCGTCGGCAGGCTGACGTGCAGAAAACTCCATACCGATCGATCCGGCTGCACCAGGCTTGCTTTCAATGATCACGGGCTGGCCCCAAAAGGCGCTGAGCTTTTGGCCCATGATGCGCGCCATCAAGTCAGAACTGCCGCCTGCGGGGTAGGTCACCACCAGACGCACCGGCTTGTTGGGAAAGGCCTGGGCCAACACGACGCCGGTTGCAGCCATTAAGGCTGCGGCAATCAGGGCGCGAAAGCCTGCGCGCGAAATAGGAAATGGGTTCACGATCTGTCTCCTTAAAAATTTGTATCCCAGGCTCATTATCAACTGATCAATTATGCATTGCAACCGTTTAGACGTGTCAATCTTCGGAATGGCCTGACTTGGTTTTACGTGGTTTCAGGTGGTTTTACGGCCCGTCTGCAGCCACCAGGTTAACAAGGACGTGCAATCAGCCGAATCCAGGCCGCTGGCTGCGGCACGGTCAAAGCATTTGAGCGTCATGGAGGTCAAGGGTAAATCAGATTGCCCATGCGCGCCTTGGTCAAGCATGCTGCGAACATCCTTGCGCATGGTGGCAATGTCTACGGTCACCTGGCCGCCGGCGTTGCCCATCAATGCCTGCGCAATCATGCCGCCACGCACTTTGAGCATATTGGGTCCACCCGAGGTCTCGGAAAAAATGTCAATCACCCGCTTGGGGTCCAAGCCCAGGGGCTCAATCAGCGAAAGTGCTTCACTCAAGGTTTGCCAGTAGACCATCAGGGGCAGGTTGATAGCCAGCTTCATGGTTGCACCTGCACCCAAGGGCCCAACGTGTTCCACACGGCGGCAAAGCAGGTCCAGCACAGGTTTTGCACGTTCCAGGTCGGCCGCATCCCCGCCCACGAAACCCATGAGCTTTCCCTCGGAAGCTGGGCCAACGCTGCCACCCACCGGGCATTCGAGATAGTGTGCGTGCACCGCCCGAACCAAGGCTCCCAACTCTTGCGGCTTGGCCGGTTTGACCGTGCTCATGTCCATAAAGAATTTACCCTTGACATCGCCCGAAAGCAGGCCGTTAGCACCGCTGTAAACGGCATCAAGCGCTTTTTCATCGGTCAGCATGGTGATCACCAGATCAGTTGTTTGCGCTAACTCCAAAGGCGTTTGGGCCAAAATGGCACCCAAATCTAACAACGGTTTGGCGCGCTCAGGGCTGCGGTTCCAGACCGAGACCCGATGGCCTAGCTTTATCAATCTTTGGGCTATGGCGGATCCCATTTTTCCCGTTCCGGCAATTCCTATCTGCATCGTGTCTCCTTGACTTCAATTTGGTGTTGAGATGGCTTTGATTCTTACGGATCATAAGTTATCATGAGATAAATAACCCCGACACAGGAGACTCAATGTTCTACACATGCCAGCCCGGATGCTCAGATCCGCAGCACAATCATGGCAATATGCGCGGCAGTCCACGCACTGCCGCAGCCACCAAAGCCAACAGTACCGCCAAGGCATCTAGCCCGGCCTTGCCCCGCGCGGTCGCCAAAGGCAAGGCCGGGAAATCCAAGGTCGTGGACTTGCATTGCCATTACCTTAATCCGGTAGTCAACGCCAAAACGGCGCACCTCAACCCGGCTCAGTACGACCCAACGACGGTGTTCGCGGACGAGATCACCCGCGCCACCAACGTCAAGCAAATGAAAAGTCGAGCGCCCAAACTCACCGGCGTCAATCAGCGTCTGGTCGACATGGACCGCATGGGTGTTGACATCCAGGCGGTCTGCCCTGCGCCGTATCATTTTTTCTATTGGACAGAGGCCGATTACGGCGCCGAACTGGCACGCGAAGTCAATGAGGGCATTGCAAAAATTGTGTCTGATACACCTGACCGTTTTGTCGGCTTGGGCTCGGTTCCTTTGCAAAACTCACAACTGGCCATTCGCGAGTTGAACCACTGCGTTAAAAATCTGGGCATGCGGGGCATTGAGATCTGCACCAACGTCAACGGCAAGAACCTGACTGATCCCAGCCTTAAGCTGGACAAATTCTTTGCCCGCTGCGAAGAGCTCGGCGTTGTGATCTTCATGCATCCCCTGGGCTGGACCCAGGCCGATCGTCTGACCCACCACTACTTCAACAACGTCATTGGCAACCCTCTGGAGTCCACTGTGGCTGTCTCCCATCTTATTTTTGATGGTGTGATGGCACGCTACCCCAAGCTCAAAATCGTGGTTGCCCATGGCGGTGGTTTTATCGCCCACTACTGGGCCCGCATGGACCACGCTTGGCGTGCACGCCCGGACTGCCGCACCGTGATCAAGCGTCTGCCCTCGAGCTATCTTGAAAAGTTTTACTTTGACACCATCACCTTTGACCCCGAAATGCTCAAGCGCCTCATAGACCGCTTCGGTGCAGATCATGTGGTGCTCGGAACCGATTACCCTTACGACATGGGCGAGGAAGATCCACTGGGCCTGATTGCCCAGGTCAAGCGGCTACCCAAAGCATCGCGGGATTTGATTGCGGGCGGTAATGCGGCCCGCTTGCTCAACATCAAATAGTCTCAAAACAGGCAATGCCTGCTGCGGCAATAATGCCGTCCTCTGATGACTGGACCCCTGAAATTCCGATAGCTCCGACATATTGGCCGTCTCGGATCAGGGGCACGCCACCCTCAATGGGTGTTGCTCCGGGCAACTTCATCACCACGGCCCGGCCCCCTTGAACCGCTGCCTCCATGGACTTGCTGGTGCGCTTGAACAACAGTGCCGTCTTGCCCTTTTCAATTGCGATGACGCTCGAAGCTTTCTGTGTGCCGTCCATGCGTTCCAGGTACATCAAGTGCCCGCCATCGTCAACGATGGCAATCACCACGTTCCAGCCTTCCTGAACAGCCTTCACACGGCAGGCTTCGGCAATTTTTTTCGCATCGTCAATCGATAAGGTGAGTTGATTGAACATAAATTTTTCCTTTGAGCATTGATGTCTAAAACCAGTGATGTCAAGAACGACAGGTGGGAGATCCTACCCGCTCACGGGCAGCGGCAGCGCTTACAAAAATGCCCGAAGCGCCTTCAGAGAAATTTCCGCAGACTCCTCCATCGGCAAATGCCCGGTGTCGGGAATGGTCACAAGCTTGCTGTTGGCCAATGCGTCGCGATAGTTTTGCGCATTGGCTACCGGGATCATGGCGTCCTTGTCTCCCCAAAGAAGCAAGGTCGGCGCGACAATGCTTTGCAGCAAAGGCACCGGGTCAATCAGTGTGGTCTGGGCCATGCGCGCCAGCAAAGCATCACGACCGCCAGGGGCAAGCATAAGGTCGTGGTAGCGAACCAGCATCGCGTCTGACAGCGACTCAGGTTTGGCATAGGCAGGTAACAAGCTCATCCGCACCAGGGCTTTAGGCAACACATAACGCATTGCTTTGAGGCTGGTACTGACCTGCGGTGGCTGACCGTACTCAAACCCTGGGCTGGCAAACCCGTCGGGCGCAATGAGCACCAGCTTATTCACGCGCTGTGGGTGACGGGCAGCGAAAGTCCAGGCAATGCGCCCGCCGATCGAATGGCCCACCAGATCAATCTTGTCCAGCCCCAATTGATCGATCAGGGCCAACACCAGCTGCAAGCTTCGCGAGTCGGTGTAATCGCCTGTGGTGTCGGCCGGGCTCAAGCCGCTGCCGGGCAAGTCAAGTCGGATCACCCGATAGTCTTTTTCCAGGTCTTTGGCCCAGGCCTCCCAGGTGTGAAGGCTGCTGGCAAAGCCATGCAGAAAAACAATCGCCGGTGCAGTTTTCGGACCGCTGTCACGCACATGCAGCACCGTGCCTGAAACCATCATCCGGTCTGTTGGAGCGTTCAGGTATCTGGCATCCAGTTTTTCCTGACTCATGTCTGGAGTCCACAGCCAAAAAGACAATAGTGCTATTAAAATCATAACAATAACAAGACTTGCCAAAAATTTCAAGATACCCTACGAATGGCGCCTGAAGCGCCAAGTTTTTGCAAAGACCAGATTGTATTTCTGGTACGCTTAAGCTTGGATCCAGTCAACCCAGTTATCCGCGAATGAAAAACCTCAGCCACCATGAGCAGCAGTGAATTCCGTCTGGCAGGCGTGATGGGTTGGCCTGTTGCTCATTCCCGTTCACCGATTATTCACAACCACTGGATCCAGGCCTACGGTTTGACAGGCGCTTATGTTCTGCTCGCCGTCAAACCCGACAATATTGCGGCTGCTGTTGCAGGTCTGCCTGCACTGGGCTTTGCGGGTTGCAACATCACCATTCCCCACAAAATTTCGGCAATGGGGTTTGTGCAGGCGGTCGACGCAACGGCCAGCCGCATGGGGGCCATCAATACCATCGTGGTGCAGGCCGATGGCAGCCTCAAAGGGTTCAACCACGATGGCTTCGGCTACATCCAAAGTCTGCTTGATGCCCAGCCAGACTGGCGCGCAGACTCAGGCCCCTGTGTTGTGTTGGGCGCAGGTGGTGCCGCCAGGGCAGTGGTGTTAAGCCTGGCAGAACGTAACGCCAAAGAAATTCGCCTGCTCAACAGATCTGAAGAACGCGCACAAGCGTTGGCTCAGGAATTTGGTGGCCCAATCAAAGTTTTCCCCTGGACTGAACGTCATGCGGCACTTGCTGACGCGGCTTTGCTGGTCAACACGACCAGCCAGGGCATGCACGGCAACCTGCCCCTCGAGCTCAATCTTGATCACCTCCCCAGGCATGCGCTAGTCTCGGACGTGATCTATGTCCCCCTGGAAACTGCGCTGCTAAGAGCCGCGCGAGAACGGGGTAACCCCACAGTCAACGGAATGGGCATGCTGCTGCACCAGGCGAGGCCGGCTTTTCATTCCTGGTTTGGCTTCATGCCCGAAGTCACTCCGGCCTTGCGACAAGCAGTCAAGGCCACTCTTTAATGCAACGATGCAATTCCATCTGAACGGCTTCAAGCCCGGCGACCCGCAACTCTGCGATGCTTCTGCCTATGCCACGCTTCACCCTCATGCCGACACGATTGCCCCGCAGGTCGATGTGCTCATCGTGGGCTGCGGGCCTGCAGGACTGACGCTGGCCGCGCAGTTGGCAGCGTTTGCAGACATCACCACTGCCATCGTCGAACAAAAAGACGGCCCGCTGCAACTCGGACAAGCCGACGGCATTGCCTGCCGCACCATGGAAATGTTTGAGGCCTTCAGCTTCAGCGAGAAAGTGCTTAAAGAAGCCTGCTGGATCAACGAGGTTACCTTCTGGAAGCCCGACGAAAACCAGCCCGAAAACATTGTGCGCCATGGCAGGGTTCAGGACACCGAGGACGGCCTGTCCGAGTTTCCCCACGTGGTGCTCAACCAGGCCCGGGTGCATGACTTTTACCTCGACCACATGCGCCAGTCCCCCAGCCGGTTAGAACCGCACTACGCCCGAGAACTGATCGACTTGGTGGTTGACCGCAAAGCCCAAGAATATCCGGTGACCGTGCGGCTCAGGCGCACAGATGCAGCCCACACAGGCCAAATTGAAACCGTCTCTGCGCGGTATGTGGTGGGCTGCGATGGTGCCCGCAGTGCCGTGCGCAAGTCCATGGGGCGCAGTCTGGTGGGAGATTCCGCCAACCAGGCTTGGGGTGTCATGGACGTACTGGCCATCACAGACTTTCCGGACATCCGCTTCAAGGTGGCCGTTCAGTCTGCCAACGGCGGCAACCTGCTCATCATTCCGCGTGAGGGTGGTTATTTGGTCAGGCTGTACGTTGAGATGGACAAGCTCGGTGAGGACGAACGCGTGGCTAGCCGCAAGATCACCGTGGAAGACCTGATTGCCACGGCACGGCGCATCCTGCATCCCTACACCCTGGATGTCAAACAGGTGCCCTGGTGGTCGGTGTACGAGATAGGCCAACGCATCTGCGACAAATACGACGACGTTCAAGCCGAGCCCATGGACGCCCAACTGCCCCGTGTCTTCATTGCCGGAGATGCTTGCCACACCCACAGCCCCAAGGCTGGCCAAGGCATGAATTTTTCCATGCAGGACAGCTTTAACCTCGGCTGGAAGTTGGCTTCCGTTTTGCGCGGTCAATGCGCGCCTGAGTTGTTGCACACCTATACGCAAGAGCGCCAGGTTGTGGCCCAGGAACTCATCGACTTTGATCGTGAGTGGGCCAAGATGTTCAGTGACCGCCCCAAACAGGCCCAAGCTCAAGAGGCCGCTTCAAACACCACATCAGTGGGCGTAGATCCGAAAGAATTCCAGACCTACTTTGAGCGACACGCGCGTTTTACCGCGGGCATGGGCACCCACTACAAAACCTCCATGATCTGTGGCGATGCCACTTACCAGCCCCTGGCCAGTGGTTTTGTCATTGGAACCCGATTTCATTCGGCACCGGTGGTGCGGCTTTCGGATGCCCGGCCGTTGCACCTGGGGCATGTTGCCCGGGCCGACGGGCGTTGGCGTCTGTACGCTTTTGCAGGCTGTAACGACCCGCAGGAAAACCAATCAGGCATTCGCGCACTGTGCAGGTTTTTGGCTGAATCGCCCCACTCGCCGGTTCGCAAATTCAACCGCACCGGCGACGATGTGGATTCGGTTTTCGATCTACGTGCCATCTTTCAACAGCCCGCGCCTGAATTGTCCCAAGCCCTTGCCGCCAATGGCTTACCCAGCCTGCTGTTGCCACAAAAGGGCTGGTACGGCTTGTACGACTACGAGAAGGTCTTCTGCCCTGATCTGAAAAACGGGCAGGATATTTTTGACATGCGTGGTATCAACCGTGAGCAAGGCTGCCTGGTGGTCGTGCGCCCTGACCAGTACATAGGCCACGTGCTTGCGCTGGATGCTCACAAGGCGCTTGCGGCATACTTCGACACCTTCATGCTGGAATAAACCATGCTCAATGACCTAAGCGCTTTCGGTGACGAGCCAAATTTTGGGCAAGACCCCCCTCTGCTGTTCAACGTGGTTTACTGCAGCCGGGCGGTCGATGGCATCAACGATGACGATGTCAACCGCATCGTCGCCACCTCGCACCGCAACAACCCACGCTTTGGCATTACCGGCATGCTGGTTTTTGGGGGTGGCATTTTCTTTCAGTGGCTAGAAGGGCCGCGCCAGAGTATTGAACATCTGATGCAGCTGCTGCATGCCGACCATCGGCATAAGCAGATATACATGATCAGTGAAGTCGAGGAATCCCGCGAACGATTGTTCCCTCAGTGGGACATGGAGTTGGTCAGCGCCGAACACATCCGCGATGTACTGGAAGACGCCATGAACACCGCTGAAGACCCCCACGACGCCAAAGCCCTGGGTGACATGTTGGCCGAGGTAGATGCCCGGTGGGGCGAAGGCTGATCGTCAATCAATCGGGTTCTGACCCCAATTTTTCTGACCCCAATTTTTCAATTCAGTTTACGAATGCTGGCTGGCGGAACCGCCATCTTGACTTGCTTGCTCAAGATATTGAGCAATACGATCACCCTGCTCTCACTGTCTGCCAAATGGTAGATGGCCTGCAACCCCACAAATGGCCCTTCAGTCAACACCACCTCTTCGCCGGGTACAAAGTGACGAAGTAGCACCCCGGTTTTCTCGGTCTTGGCACGGATGTCCGCCACCAAAGCATCGTCGACATGAGCAGGCGTTTGCCCAAATACAACAAGGCGACTTACACCAACGGTCGAGCGGATGGGCGACCAACTTCGGGCAGACAGGTTAGTACCCAGCCGGATGAACAAGTAGCGAGGAAACAGCGGCTCTGCCACCACATGCAAGGTACCTCGTCGGAGCTTTTCTACTTGGATCAGTGGCAAAAAGCACTCAAAACCTTGGCGAGCCAAATTCTCCATGGCAAGCTGCTCCTGACGGATCTTGGTGTGGACCAAGTACCAACCTCGGTCAGAGACATCATCTATTGCAATACCGTTCATCTCCCCTGCTCCCCCTGTTTGGCATTTCTAAAAGTACGGCGTTTTGGGCGCCTCTTGGCTGCTTACGAGCGGCCCAGGGCTTTAGCCCAGGAACGACGTAGCAAAACCAGTTTCTCTGCGGAAACCGGGTCTTGCGCAGCACCACGCAAGGCGTGGCGGATAAAAACAAACAGCAACAAGGCAAACCCCGTTGCCAAAGTGGAAATAGCCGCGATAGTGGCTTTTTTGGGCTTGCTTTTGCGCTCTGGTGGCACAGCCACATCAACCACCTGAATCACGGCACCTTCGCGGCTTTCATCGACACGGGCAATTTCATATTGTTTGGCAAACAGCTCGAACAAGGTTTCGTTGTATTTGAAGTCACGAAATTTGGAGATGTAATCGCTGCCACTGGCGGCTTCTGCAGCACTACTTTTTTCTGTGCTGGTTCCTGACAAAGCTGAAGGCTCCTGGGCTTCGGCGCGTGCCATTTGGCTGCGCATGGCAGCCAGCTCGGTTTGGGCTTGTTTAAAGTCCGGCGCACTTTCAGACAAGTAACCCCGCATGCTGGCCAGCTTGATCTCTTGAGCCGTAATGGCGGCCTTGAGTCTGGCCATGCCTTCTACGGCAGCTTGCGGGCTGGCTTTGAGGGCGCTGCTGTTCACGCCACTGGATTTGAGGGCTTGCTCGGCTTTCACGAGACTGTCTTTGGCGCTGGCAAGTTGTTTCTCAAAAAACAGGCGCCGTTGCTGGGCCTCAGTCACGGCCAGGCGGTTGAGCAGCTTGCCCAACTCTTCAACGTGGGCGTTAGCCAACTGGGCGGCAAAGGCGGGGTCTTTGTCGTCCACCTCAATGGTAATCAGGCCGTCTTTGCCGCTGCTGGTCCGTACCTTGCCCTCCAACGCCAGACGGGTGGTTTGGCGCTGCTTTTCTTCGTAACGCGCAAGAAGATCAAAGCGGTCAATCAGGGCGTCTTGCACACTGCGGCTTTTCAAGAAAGCCACATACTGGTCAGCCGGGTTTTTAAGGCCACTGGCCGCACCGGCCAAGCCACCCAAAGCGCCCAAAGACTGCAGCAAGCTGGCCGCGCCACTGGCTTGCTGCTGCGGCGGCATAAATTTGGTGGTGGCCGTGAAGGTCGGGGTAATGGCAAAGCTGATGCCCAGCGCCAGCAAGCCGGCCACCAGTGGGCCCACAATCAGCAGGCGCAGGTTATCAGCGATCACCTGCAGCAGGTCCAGCAAGCTGATTTCGTCTTCTTCTGACAGGTTTGGCTCGGACATGACAGGTTACACAGGTTAATTTCGCAGGGTTCGGATGGCTGCAGCACCAATGCCCAGGTTGGCCAGGATTTGGGTCCAGTCTCTCAAGGCACGCACCGTGAAGTTGTAGCCACTCTCGCGGTCCAGCTGGGCGGGCACCACCACGGTGTCGCCGGGCATGACGGTCAGGGTTTCGAAACCGCCGCCAAAAAGACCGCTGCGGTCGCGCCTGGCCACAATGCTGCCGTCGGCGCGCAACACAAAGGCCTGGCTGGGTTCCGCATCCTCGGTCAGACCAGCCGAGCGGATGATCTCACCCACGGTTTTTCCGGGGCGGTAAATAAACACGTTTTCGTTGTTGACCGAGCCTAGGGCAGCCACAAAACCGGGCACCGCCGGAACAAGGATGGCATCCCCATCCTCCAGCGGCAAGGCGGGCAAAGAGGCCAGGTTTTGGCCCTGGGGATCCAGCTCCAGCGCCATGCGGCCATTGCTTTTCAGCACCTTGAGGCGATCGATCTGGCTTCTCAGCTGGGCTTGTTGCTGCTGCAAAAGTACCTGGGCCTGTGCCACACCCTCCGGGCTGCGGTTGGATGCAATCGTCCGGCTTTGCGATTGCGATTGCGACTCCAGGCGACGAATCAGGACGTCGAGATTTTGTTGCTGTCGTACCCGAACGGATTCACGGCTGAACTCCAGCCCAAACACATAAGCCTGGGGCGTTAGGCCGCCAGCGCGGCGCAGCAACTGGGGCAGGGTTTCACCGGGCAGGGCCTGGTAAACACCGGGGGCGGCAACTTCCCCCTCCAGACGCACCAGGCGGTTGGTGCGCCCTTGCGGAAGGCGCAGGTCAGACTGGCTCATGATGGTGACCACATCTCCGGCTTGCAGTGGCAGGTTATGCAGCGGGTCGCGCTGCAACACCGCTTTGCCCAGGTTAAAAGGCACCAGCAGGGTGTTGAGCTGGTTGCGGTCCAGGCGTTCAATCACCGCGTATTCCCAGTTGATCTGGTCGGCAAGGCCCTGCACCCGCGCAGCCACCTGCGATCCAGCAATTTTGGAAGAGTCAGAGTTTTGCACCAACAGGTTTTTGCGCTTGTAATAGTCCGGGGTGATCAAGGCGTCCCGCTCAGGAATGAGGTCGAGGATTCGCATACCTTCAAACCAGGGGTAACGAAGCGGCTCCGCCACCGAGCCCTGGAGAGTGACCGCATTGGCTATGGCCTGGCTGATTGGTAACAGGGTAAGCACATCACCATCGCGCAAAGAGAGCTTGAGACCCTCGGCATCAAGACCGATCTGCTGCACCTGGCGCGGGGGTGTTTTGTCGAGCGCGATTCGTTCCAGCGTGGCTTTTTGTGACTTGGCCAAAGCGGGAACACCCCCGATCAGACCCAGCACATCACCCACAGAGGTGGCACTGGTTTTAAGCTCGTATATGGCGGCTTGGTCAAGAGCGCCGGTGAGCGCCACCCTCGGACCCACCGGGGGTATCACAATCACGTCTCCAGACTGCAGGGGCAGGTCGCGCCCCTTGTCACCCTTGGAAATAAAGTCATACAGGTCAATGGTGGTGACAATCTTGCCAGCGCGTGTGAGCTGGATGTTGCGCATGGAGCCGTTGACCGAGGGCCCACCGCTGGCAAACAATGCATTGACCAGCGTGCTCAGGCTGGAAAGGTTGTAGGTACCTGGCTGGCGGGCCTGACCCACCACATACAGTTGAATGCTGCGCAGCCGGCCCAGGTTGGCATTGACACTGAAGTTGGTAAATACTTTACCGACCTGGCTGCGCAAAACCGACTCAAGGTCGCGCAGGGGCACACCAGCCAGTGCAAAGGTTCCCACCTTGGGCAGGGTGATCTGGCCGTTACGGTCCAAGGTGTGGCTACCACTGTAGTCAACAGCACCCCATATCTGCACGCGCACTTCATCGCCAGCGCCCAGCAGGTATTCGGTCGGGGCCGGCATGGCAATGTCTGGAGAGAAAGATTGGGCGGTATCAAAGAGTTCGCTGCCATAGACCGGCAACAGGCGGCCTGTGGCTTCTTGAACAAAGCGCTGGAACTGGCTGGGCTGGATTGGAGCAAGTGCACGGCGACCTGAGAACGTATCTTGAAGGCCCTGAACACCTGGCAGTACTTCAGAGGTAGAGCTGTTCAATACCGGGGATTTTGAACCTGGAAACTGGGAGCCGGGAAACTGCGTGTTGGGTTGCGGAGCAACTGGCACACGCGCGCTAGCGCCCTGGCCCTGCGATGGCTGTGAAATCAAACCGCCCAAGGCACTGCTGCCATCTGGCACCGCAATGAAACCGGTAGCACCCGACGTAGTTTGGGCATGGCTGGCAACACCGGCGAGGATGAGAAGAGCCCCGGACAGACGGGAAAATGAAGTACTGAGTTGCATGAAGTTAAATATCTTGAGCAGTCAAGCCCGTTTTGATTGTATCTAGGGATAAGTGAAACAAAACAAGTGAACTCGTCCCCCAAAAGGGGCAGAGGGTTTACGCCTATTGCGCTAATTGAACTTCCAGCGAGCCTCCACAGACTGAGGGGTTACGCGCCACAGGGGTCCCTTTTGGCCGACGTCTTGCCGGTTCAGCAGCGAGCCAATCGTGTAACCCATCAAGCCACCGGCCACCGTATCGGAAAGCCAATGTTCACGCTTATGCACCCGGCCCAGGGCTGAAAACCCAGCCACACCGTAAAGCCAGGGCATGTCGTGACGCTGAGCAAAGGGTGTAGCCAGTGCAAAAGCCGTAGCAACATGGTTGGAAGCAAAGCCTGAGTCGGTTGCCTGGGGCTGCATGCCGTTGAATTGCCCAGGGCCTTGCTCCTCATGGGGACGGGCTCGCCCCACCACCCAGCGGGTTGCCAGGTTACCGCCCAGTGTGAAAACCGCCGCCTTGGCCGAGATTTGCGCGGTGTGGGCGGCCTCTGACCCGGCTATGCCGGTGAAAAGCAGACTGGTGCCCATGGCCATGGCCAAGGGTACTGCATTGCTGGCGTTGGCCAGCTTGTCCCAACCGGAGCTGGTGCCCTGGTCTTTGGCCCATTGGTCTACAGTACTATCCAGCAGGCTGGAAGCGATAACCGCACCGCCTGCCAACAGCCAGGTAGAACCCGGCACATCCCCCAGTTGCTTACCCAGGCGTTGCGCGCTACCGCTCAAGTTGTCAAACATACCCGCAGCGTCATTGCTCGGCAAATAGCTGGTGTTTTGGGCACTTCGCGGCTGATCTGCCTGCACGGGGCCCCAATGTAGCGCGCGGCGGTCTCTCAGGTTGGTCATTTCATACAAGGTGAAACGACGCGCCAGACGAGCGCCGCCATCGCGCGTGAGGGGCGACCAGCCAAAGGTGGCAACGCCCGGGGTGGAGCGCGGCAACAGCACATCAAAAGGAATTTTGAGGTAAATGCCTTTGTCAAAGCTACCTTCGCCAAATTGCTCGGCTGAAACATTGGTTTTGGTGGCATAGCCGCCCAGGGCCACGCCGTTGGGAAAGATACGCCTGACATCCAGAGTGGCGCCGGTGTCGCTGGCCAAATACTGGCCCGCGCTAAGCGCAACCTGCACGCCGCTCCAGCCGGTGTCCCAATACATGGTTGCATGGCCGGTGGTGGCGATGTAGTCACGCAGGGCGAAGTTTTGATGAAAGTCACGCTGCTGCACGCGGTTGAGGTCTACCCCGAAGGCAATGGGGCTGCGCCACGGGCGGTAAAGCCACTCCCCGCCTACACCGCCAAACATGCTCTCGAACATGCCGGCATAGGCACTGACAAAGTGGCCGTGGCCCAGGTCCTTCACATGGGTCAGCTGCATGACCGGCATGGTCAGGCGCGAGGTGGTGACGTATTCACGCTGCAGGGTTCTGACCCGTGGCAGATTGCTGGGTCCGTCGTAAGTAAAGCCCACATAATTGTCAATCAGGCGGGCATTGAGTGCGCCGTAAAGCCAAGTGGAGTTGGAAAAGCGGTAATCCATATCTGCCCAGACACCGGCTTGGTACAGCACAAAGGCATTGGGACCACCCACAATCTGGCTGAAACTGGGGCCCACCCCGATGTTCACGCCCTGTGACTTGCGAATGAACAGCGGATCTGCCAGAACGGACGATGGCGCTGATGTTGGCGGGGTTGCCGACACAGTACCAACCGGCAGCCGCAACGCGGGCGGTTGGGGTGCTATGTGTTGAGCCACCCACTCGGCACGGTCTACCTCCAGGTGGGTGAGAGACAGACCGTTTTCTTGCAGGGTGATGCCCAGCACGCGACTGGATTCGGGCGCATCGCGGTGCAGCACGCGCAACACCCGCTCCACGCGGTCTTGCACATACATATTGTCATTGGTTTGCAGCACCAAACGGGTGGCCTGTGGCTGGTGGTCCAGCGCAGTCACAACCCAACCGGTATAACGCTCAATGTCGTCAATGGTTGAACCCCAGCCTTGCACTGCAAGGGCGGCCGGAGCGCTGGCAGAAACACCCACGGGTTTGGGGTCGAGCAGTTTGGGGGACTGCAGTTGGCCAAGGTTGCCATGCAGGGTGAAGCCAAAAGAAAGCCTGTCCCCACGCAGCAAACCCAGCGATAAATCGACGTTGCGGTTCAAACGGTACACCAAGCCCAGATTGACCGGGCTTTTGACCGACAGCACGTTGCCAAAGGGCTCTTTCTGGTAGTTGTTGCCATCCCACTCCAGCTTGGCCACCAGGTCCTGGTTGGCAGTCTGCCACTGCACCCCGCCAAACAGGGCCACCGGACCACGAAAAAAACCGCCATCTACGGTGCCGCCTTGCCCAACGCTGGGCGGTGGCCGCGTGGTGAAGCTGCTGTCAATTACAGCCAAGGGGTTGGAGATATTGCCCCGCGCGCCCAGGTTGCCCCAGCCCAAGCCCAGGCTCCAGTCAAATCGGTTAACGCGTTTGTTGGCAACCAGGTATTCGCTGGAGAAAAGGCCAGTCCCGCCCACATCACGTACACCGAGCGCAAGCTCGGGCCAGAAGCGGTCCTCTCTCATCAGCCGGGCTTTAAAGTCCAGCGACTTATCTTTGTAGGTTTGGTCACCTGCAATGGCAGGCCCGTAGAGCGCGTAATTGATATCCGTGTACCGAAAACCCGCCTCCAGCCAATCCAACGGCTGAAAAATGGTGTTGATGCGGGTGTAAGGCGATGCGGCGGTCACACTCAAGCGCGCCGCACCCGACTCGGCCATACGGGCAGTTGGGGTTTGCAGCAGGCCGATTTCGCCCCAGTCACTGGCGGTGACGTGTGCAGCCAGTGGCAAGGAGCCAGCGCCAGCAGACGCGTTGAGCAAAACACGCCGGTCAGCCGCATGCAGGGCGGCCAGGATGAATTCGCCAGGTGCCTGGGTTGCCAGAAAACGGGCCAAGGCATCAGACACCGAAGCGGGTACGACATTTTGCCGGGCAGGTGCCCACAACCAGGCACCCGGTGCGGGCTCATCTTGGGGCTGGAGGTTCCAGGGCGCAACGGTGTAGCGGTTGGTACGGCCATCGGGCTGCACCAGCCAGACCTCGTCGACCCCGGCACGACCTTGAGCCAGACAGGCATTGAGGTAATCTGCAATGCGGGCTCCCGGCTTATGGCTAGCCGCGCAAGGCACCCCATTGCTGGCAAGGACAGTCACACTTTGCGGGCGAGGGCCCAAAACCACCCGGTGATCGGGCAGAACAAGGGGGTCTTGGTCAGGGGCAGCCTGCAACCAGCGGGCATCGGGCAAGGCAATGCTCAGACGTCCCGTGATTGGCAGGCCCAGCAGCAGGCTGCTCAGGGCCTGACGCTCGGAGGCTGGCCAGGCGGGTGCGGCTTGCTGCAAGGCCTGCACAATAAAGCGCCGTAGATTGGCTTGCGGGGCCTGCTCGGCAGGCACTTGCCACTGAAGACCGGGCAGGTAGCTGCTGTCGGTCTGGTTGAGCAAAAGCCAGTCGCTGAGCCGCTGGGCATGGGCTGGCGAAATGCCCAACAAAGACAAAGGGAGTACAAACCAGCATACCGATACAGCCGATAAAGCGGACTGAACCGGAAAAGCGCCAAGCCGGGCAACTGCCTGCTCGGTCATGGCACAGTGATGCGCATGGACTGTGGGGGAACGGGAGGCCAGGGTTGAAGGCGCATGCACAGGTTAGCGGCCAGGCACTGGTAAGAGGCGACCACCTGAGCCGAACCTGACGAGTCCCCCCCACCAATGGCAAACCAGGCCGATGGCAACTTACTGCCAGACTGGCCCAGGATATTTTCGGCTTGTATGCTTTCTTCAACCCAGACAGCCCCTGGCACGGGCACGACGGGCAATACGCTTGGAGGGGGCTGCGCGATGCGGGTCCGAAGTTGCTCCCGGATACCGAAACGGTAACCGGGCATGGTGTCGCGCACGCGCTCAAAATCATGGGTGATCGTCATGTGCCTGTTGGAACTGGCGAAGGCGCTGTCATAAACCCAATCCCACTGGGTTGGCAGCCCGTTGAACTGCACATTGCGCCAATCTGCTTGCAAACCGGCAGAGCCAACCACACGTCCATTGGCAATTTTGAGAACTTCGCGGTTGGCGGAGTACCACACCTCCACCGGACCTGAGGAACCTGATTCCAGATAACCCAGCACTAGCAATGCAGGCGGATAGCCCGACACATCTACCCGCAGGTAGCGAAAATTCGGGTTAAGGGCAGATGAAAAATCGGGGCCTGCAGTGCCCGAATAGGAGCTTGAAATCAGGCCCGAAACAGGTGAAGAGACTTTGGGAGCAGGAAATCCGGCGCAAGCGGCAAGCACACAGCACACAAAAGCCGTGAAAAACCGGCTAACCGCAGTTGAAAAGGGGTGCATGCAGAAACACAAAAGCGCCCGAAGGCGCTTTGTGATGCATTAGTTAGGATTACTTGGTGCCAGTGGTTCCCGTACTGGACTTGTTTTGCGATGCAGCAACCACAAGCACCCCCAATGCTCCTGCAGCGACAGTGGCGGCAGTAACGCCACCAACAGCGGCAGCCGAAGCACCTGCTGCGCCTGCCGTTGTAGCACCTGTGCTTGCGGCACCAGCGGCTGGGGCTGGAGGACGAACAGCTGGCGCTGGTGTGGCGCTTGCGGCCGGGGCAGCAGGACGAACAGCTGGCGCTGGTGTGGCGCTTGTGGCCGGAGCAGCGGGACGAACAGCTGGCGCGGTCTGCGCTATTGCATTGGATGTCTGGGCGAGCAAAGCAACGGCAGCAACAAGCAAACTGGAAACTGAAGTTTTGACCATGAAAATCCCCTATGAATCTGTGAAAGTGACGGAAACACTGTATCACAACTGAACCGCGCCAACAATCCGAATAACGTTCTCAGCTTCAGAAGTTGTGAGGCCCATCAGCTGATCAACACGAACACCGGCTCATTTCTCAGCAGCTACCGCTCATTCAGAGTCAAAGCAGTGCAACAAAAAAGCCCCGTTGAAGGGGCTTTTAGGGGTGTTTGGCGGAAACGGAGGGATTCGAACCCTCGATGAGGCTCTACACCCCATACTCCCTTAGCAGGGGAGCACCTTCGGCCACTCGGTCACGTTTCCTGTTTCTGGCTTGGATTATTGCACGAGTCAGGTGCTTGCGCGGCACTTGCACTTTAGGTGGGGGACTGATCCAGGTCAAAGGCCTTGTGCAGGGCACGTACGGCAAGTTCCATGTATTTCTCGTCAATCACCACGGAAGTCTTGATCTCGCTGGTGGAGATCATCTGGATGTTGATGCCCTCTTCACTGAGCACACGGAACATCTTGCTGGCAATGCCCACATGGCTGCGCATGCCGATTCCGACAATGGAGACTTTGCAGATTTTGGTGTCACCCACCACTTCTTGGGCACCCAGGCCGGGCAGAACCCGGGTTTTGAGCATGTCGACCGCCTTGGCAAACTCGTTGCGGTTGACGGTGAAGCTGAAGTCGGTTTTCCCATCGCGGCTGATGTTCTGGATGATCATGTCGACTTCGATATTGGCATCTGCCACCGCACCGAGAATCTGGTAGGCGATGCCGGGCTTGTCGGGCACGCCGAGTACCGAAATTTTGGCTTCGTCGCGGTTGAATGCGATGCCCGAGACTATGGCTTGTTCCATCTGTTCGTCTTCCTCAAAAGTAATCAGGGTGCCGGAGCTGGCCTCTTGGTTGATGTCTATGTCCCAGGGGGTAAAGCTGGAGAGTACCCGCAGCGGTACTTTGTATTTGCCGGCAAATTCCACTGAGCGGATTTGCAGAACCTTGGAACCCAGAGACGCCATTTCCAGCATTTCTTCAAAACTTACCGTGTGCAGGCGACGTGCCTCAGGCACCACCCGCGGGTCGGTGGTGTAGACGCCATCGACATCGGTATAGATCAGGCATTCAGCGGCCTTCATGGCGGCTGCCACCGCCACGGCCGAGGTGTCTGAGCCACCCCGGCCCAGGGTGGTGATGTTGCCGTGGTCGTCCATGCCCTGAAAGCCGGTGACGATCACCACCTTGCCGGCATTGAGATCGGCGCGAACCCGGGCGTCATCGATGGACTCGATGCGCGCCTTGGTAAATGCGCTGTTGGTTTTGATGGGAACTTGCCAGCCCGCATAGCTGACCGAGCCCATGCCTTCGGCTTGCAGCGCAATGGCCAGCAGGGCACTGGAGGCCTGCTCGCCAGTGGCGGCCAGCATGTCGAGTTCGCGGCCATAGGCGTCACCCTGATTGGCAGGTGCCAGCTCTTTGGCCAGGCCGAGCAGGCGGTTGGTTTCGCCGCTCATGGCGCTGGGCACCACCACCATCTGGTGGCCGGCCCGCGCCCATTTGGTCACGCGCTTGGCGACATTGCGGATGCGCTCGGTCGAGCCCATCGACGTGCCGCCGTATTTATGAACGATCAGTGCCATTGGGAAATGTAGAGGGAGGTTGATGCAAAGCCGAGGGATTGTACCAATGCAAAACCGCATTTTTCCGCTCGACAAAGCCCTGGCCAACCTTGATGTGAATCTGGTGTGCGCGGCTGGTGCAAGCCGCAATCTGGTGCATGAGTTCCTTGAGTTGCGCGGTGTTGGGAACCACGCCATGGCTGAGCTTGAGCCAGTGGCGCAACAGGTTAGCCTGGCGCTGCGGGCTCAAGACTTGCAAGGCCGCAATGGCCGGCGGTGCGCCGATGCGCTGCAAGTCTTCTTGCGCCAGCTCGTTCAGCAGCGCCTGGGCACTAGCGGCATGGGCTGCACTGCGCGCAAACGTCTCGCGAAACTGGGGAAAAGCATCATCAAGCACGGGCAGCAACCGGGCGCGGATGCGGTTGCGAGTAAATGCCTGGTTGGCGTTGCTGGGGTCTGTGACAAACGCCACGTCCTGGTCTGTAAGCCACTGACGCAAAGCAGCTTGGCTGACCGGAAGCAGCGGGCGGTGGTAGCGGATGCCGTCGCGCTCCCAGGCTGCAGGCATGGCACTGAGGCCCGCCAGCCCGGCCCCGCGGCTCAAGGCCAGCAGAATAGTCTCAACCTGGTCGTCCGCGTGCTGCGCAATTGCTATTGAATAAATAGCTGAATGTTCAGTCTGATATTGGTAAAAATCGTGAAAAGCCATGTAACGGGCACGGCGGGCTGCATCTTCAGGGCTGTCCCCGGGCGCGGGTTTGGCGTTGACATGCAGGACCGACAGCGGCACCGTAATCTGAGCGCAAAAGGCGCGGCAATGGGCCTCGAATTCATCGGCCGCCTGTTGCAGACCATGGTGCACATGAACCGCATGCACCTGGCCGGGCCACTTGCGGGCGCAGGACAGCAGCAAGGCGGTTGAATCGGCCCCGCCGCTGTAGGCGACGGCGAGCGGCAAAACAGGTGAAAAGGCGTCAAGGGCCTTTTCCAGGGAAATCGTCATGCAGACCCCGGCACCCGGGTTTACTTGCTGCTGGCTTTGGTGTCGGTAAAGCGGCCGTAGCTTTGCAGCCGGTCGTAGCGGCGATCAACCAACTCTTTGACCTTGAGGTCACTGACCTGACGGTAGGCATCGACCAGGGCGCGCTTGAGAAAAACGGCCATTTGCTTGTGGTCGCGGTGCGCGCCACCTACAGGCTCACTGACGATTTTGTCAACCAGGCCCAGCGCTTTGAGTCGATGCGCGGTAATGCCCAGGGCGTCGGCGGCGTCTTGGGCTTTGTCAGAAGTTTTCCAGAGAATAGAGGCACAGCCCTCGGGGCTGATCACGGAATAGATGGAGTACTGGAGCATGAGCAACTGATCACACACCGAGATGGCCAGTGCACCGCCGGAGCCGCCCTCACCGATGATGCTGGTGATGATGGGCACTTCGAGTTGCGCCATTTCAAAAATATTGCGCCCGATGGCTTCGGACTGGCCGCGCTCTTCGGCATCAATGCCGGGGTAGGCACCCGGCGTGTCAACAAAGGTAAACACCGGCAGTTTGAACTTCTCGGCGGTTTTCATGAGCCGCAGCGCCTTGCGATAGCCTTCGGGCTTGCTCATGCCGAAGTTGCGCAGCCCGCGCTCTTTGGTGTCGCGCCCCTTTTGCTGGCCCAGCACCATGCAGGGTGTGCCGTTAAACCTGGCCAGTCCGCCCACAATGCTCAGGTCATCGGCGAAATGGCGGTCACCATGCATTTCCACAAAGTCGGTGAAGATTTCGCTGATGAAATCCAGGGTGTAGGGGCGCTCGGGGTGACGCGCAATCTTGGTGATTTGCCAGGGAGTCAGATCGCTGTAGACGTCTTTGGTGAGTTGCTGGCTCTTTTTGCTGAGTTGGTCAATCTCGGCCGAAATATCTACCGCAGATTCTGTCTGCACATAACGCAGTTCTTCAATTTTGGTTTCCAGCTCAGCGATGGGCTGTTCAAAATCGAGAAATGTTTTTTTTGCCATATATCTACCTTGTTTCTACCTTGTTTCTACCTTGGGAAGTTCTCAGTAGGCCACCGGCTCCGGGTCGAGAGAGCGCCAAATATACCAAGTTGCCACGCTGCAGTAGGGAGCCCAGGCAGCGGCGACCTCACGGGCATCACTGCGGCTCACGGTGTCGCCGGAAAAATAATTCTTGCTGATGCCGTTGATCAGGCCTACATCGTCCAGGGGCAGCACATTGGGTCGGAGCATGTGAAAGATGAGGAACATCTCGGCTGTCCAGCGTCCTATGCCGCGAATGCTGACCAGTTCGGCAATGATGGCATCGTCGTCCATGTCGGCCCAGGCTTTGACCTTGACCGCGCCGGTGTCGAAGTTAAGCGAAAGGTCTACCAGGTACTCCACCTTGCGGGCGCTCAGGCCGGCTGCGCGCATGTCATCGACCTTGAGCTTGAGCACATTGGCCGCCGTCATCTTGCGCGGCAGCTTGGCAAAGCGGTCCCACACGGTTTGTGCCGCCTTGACCGAAATCTGCTGGCCCACAATGCTGCGCGCCAGGGTGGTGAAGGCATCGCCCCGGGTTTGCAGCCAGACCTGTTCATGCTGCGGAATCAGGCGCTTCATGACCCGGTCTTTCTTCATGAGGTGTTTGCAGGCCTCTTCCCAATACTCGGGTTTGCTCGCGGTTACTGGCGCGATCATTGCACAACCTCCCAGCTGGTACCAGCCGCAGAATCTTTGAGCACAATGCCCTGCTTGAGCAAGGCATTACGGATGTTGTCAGCCTGGGCAAAGTCTTTGTCGCGCTTGGCTTGGGCACGTGCCTGGATCTGCAGTTGAATGGCAGCGTCGTCAAGCAAGGCGCCAGATTGCAGAAAAACCTCAGGCGAGGCCTGCAACAGGCCCAGGCAAGCACCCAGGGATTTGAGCAGGCCAGCCAGCTCGGGCGACCGGGTTTTGTTGACCTCGGTGGCCAACTCAAACAGCACCGCCACGGCTTCGGGTGTGCCAAAGTCCTCGTCCATGGCAGATTTGAACCGGGCTGCGTGCACATTGAGCCAGTTGACCGGTGTACGGGCAGGTGCGATGCCGTGCAGTGCGGTGTACAGGCGCTTAAGCGCGTTGCGGGCGTCGTCGAGGTGGGCATCGCTGTAGTTCAGGGCGCTGCGGTAATGGGCACGAATAATGAAAAAACGAACGGTCTCGGCGTCGTATTTGGCAAGAATGTCACGAATGGTGAAAAAGTTACCCAGCGACTTGGACATTTTTTCGTTGTCCACACGCACAAAGCCGTTGTGCATCCAGATCCGGGCCAGCGGTTTGTCGAAAGCCCCTTCGCTTTGGGCGATCTCGTTCTCGTGGTGCGGAAACTGCAGATCTGCACCGCCGCCATGAATGTCAAAGCTTTCTCCGAGCAACTCGCAGCTCATGGCCGAGCACTCAATGTGCCATCCGGGACGGCCCGCGCCATACGGGCTGTCCCACTTGGCGTCTGCGGGCTCTTCGGGCTTGGCGGACTTCCACAGCACAAAGTCCAGGGGGTCGTCTTTGTCGTCCAGAACAGCGACGCGTTCGCCGGCGCGCAGCTCATCGAGCGATTTGCCGGAGAGCTTGCCGTAGCCGGGAAACTTTCTGACTGCAAAGTTCACATCACCCTCGGCGGCCTGATAAGCCAGGCCTTTGTGCTGCAGCGTCTGAATCAGGCCCAGCATGTGCGTCACGTAATCTGTGGCACGCGGCTCCAAGGATGGGCGCTCAATGCCCAGGGCGTCGGCGTCCTGATGCAAGGCATCGACCATGCGGTTGGTCAGTGCGCGTATGGTTTCGCCATTCTCCAGCGCACGTTTGATAATCTTGTCATCGATGTCGGTGACATTGCGGACATAGGTCACACGCAGGCCACTGACCTTGAGCCAACGCTGCACCACGTCAAAAGCCACCATGGCACGTGCATGGCCAAGGTGGCAGAGGTCGTACACGGTCATGCCGCACACATACATGCGCACATGGCCGGGTTCGATGGGTGTGAAAGTTTCCAGCGCACGCGAAAGCGTGTTGTAGATGCGCAAACTCATGGGTTTTTTCCAGGGCGCCCGCTAGTGAGAGTTGCGGGGCGTAAATTCAGTATTCGGCGTGTCCATCCAAATCATTCTATCGGCTGCAAGCCAGCCTGAGATCACACACCGCTTCGGATATAGTTGCGGGGTTAAAAAAGACAAATTTCTGTCCTTGCCGCAAGCCTTCAGTACACCAGACAGCCTTACCCTGTGCAAGCAGACCTGCCAGAGATTTCATGAAACACCCGCAATCCACAATTCTCGGTTTTTTACGCTGGCTTTTTTTGGCTGGCAGCCTGGCAGGCTCCCCCGTGTATGCTGACGACTACGCCGATGTGAACCAGCTTGTCCGCAACGGCAAACTCAGCGAGGCGCTTAAAAAAGCAGACCAGTTTCTTGCAGGAAAGCCGCGCGACCCGCAAATGCGTTTCATCAAAGGTGTGATTCAACGCGACTCTGGCCAGCAGTCTGACGCCATCAACACCTTTACCAAACTCACCGAAGACTACCCCGAACTGCCTGAGCCCTACAACAACCTCGCCGTTCTCTACGCTGGTCAGAACCAGTTTGACAAGGCTCGTGCGGCCCTGGAGATGGCGATTCGCACCAACCCGAGCTATTCCACCGCCCATGAGAATTTGGGCGATGTCTACGCCAAGCTGGCCAGTCAGGCCTATAACAAAGCCCTGTTGCTCGATGGCAGCAACACAGCCGTCCAGCCCAAGCTGGCCCTGATCCGCGAACTCTTCAATCCCAATCTGAGCACCAATACCAACGCCACTGCCAAAGGCCAGCGCCCGGTGGCGGTTGTTGCTGCCCAGACAGCACCTGTCATTACCCCAGCTGCACCACTGCCTACTCCTGCCTTGCCTGCCATGCCGGTCAAGCCCTCGCCCGCTGTGGTAGCGACGCCCTCAGCACCCGCTGCTGCACCCGCAGCCCAATCCCCTGCCACACCCGTCACACCAGCCACCACGGTAGCCACAGCAACTTCATCACCAGCTGCTGCCGCTGCACCTGCCGCAAAAACGGCTGCAAGCGAGTCTTCAGAAAAAGACGTGGATGCCGCTCTTCAGGCTTGGGCCCGGGCTTGGGCCAGCAAGGACATGAAAGGCTATCTGGGTGCGTATGGCAAAGAGTTTGAGACTCCGGGCAAAGTCTCCCGCAGTGCCTGGGAACAAGAGCGCCGCCAGCGCATCACCAGCAAGAAAAGCATCAGCCTGAAGCTGGAAAATATCACCATCAGCGTGACCGCCAACACGGCAACAGCACAATTCCGCCAAGACTACAAGGCTGATGCGCTGTCCGTCTCAAGCCGCAAGCGAATTGATTTCATCAAATCGGGCGATCGCTGGCTGATCGTCAAAGAGAGCGTCGGGAACTGATCCTTGCATGCGTGCAACTCAAGGCCTTGTTTCTATTTTGCTTGTAACGTCGAGCGCATTGAGCACGCTCCACGCAAGCGCCAATACGGTCAAACAAGTTCGCGGCAAGGAGGCCGTGCCCGTCGTCGAGCACAGCAATTCGCTGCAGGGCACTGCTGAAAACCGCTTGATTGAAACCTACCGCCTGATTGGAGCCGGTCAGACCCGTGAAGCGCTGCTCAAAGCAGAAAAACTGGTCAATGATTTCCCTAATTTCCAACTCGCCCAGCTGGTTTACGGCGACTTGCTGGCTGCCAGGTCCAGGCCAGTTCGTGTGGTGGGTGATGTACCGGGCAGCCTGGCCACGCTGGCAGCGCCCGCTCTCAATGAACTGCGCGAAGAGTCGCGAATCCGGCTTAAGGCGCTTCGCGAGCGACCACCACCGGACACGATTCCTTCGCAGTTCATGTCGCTGTCACCACGCAACAAGCATGCGATTGCAGTGGATGCATCACGCTCACGCCTCTACCTCTTTGCCAATAGATCCGACGGGCTGCAGTTGGTTGCCGACTACTATATTTCCGTGGGCAAGTCTGGCGTGGAAAAGTCGGTAGAAGGTGACTTGCGAACTCCGCTGGGGGTTTACTTCATTACCAGCAACCTGAACCCCAAATCCCTGACCGATTTTTACGGCTCCGGTGCCCTGCCCATCAGTTACCCCAATATGCTGGACACCAAGCGGGGAAAAACCGGCAGCGGCATCTGGCTGCATGGCACCCCACCTGACCAGTTTTCACGCCCGCCGCTGGCCACCGACGGCTGCGTGGTGTTGGCCAACCCGGACCTGGAGACCTTGGTGCGCACAGTTGAGGTTCGCACGACGCCGGTAGTGATTGCGCCACGGCTGGAATGGGTGGCTCCTAAACATGTCAAAGCGGATAGAAAACCCTTTGAAGAGGCCCTGACCGCCTGGCGCAAAGCCAAAACCAGCGGCAATCTCGATCAGGTGCTGCGTTTTTATTCTGATGACTTCAACAGTCATGGCAAGACCCTGCATGACTGGACGCCCGGTCTGCGCCAGGAGATCAGCAAAGTCAATGGCCGGGGTATCCAGCTCAAAGACCTGTCTTTGCTGCGCTGGACTGATGCAGCAGACACCATGGTCGTTACTTTTGGCGAAGTGACAGACGGCACGCGTACCGGCCCGACCAAGCGCCAATACTGGACGCGAAACGGCAGCCAGTGGAAAATTTTTTATGAGGCAACCATCGGATGACACAACTATTCCCCACCCTTTTTCTCAAGCAGCTCTCTGGCGCTTTAATGATTTCAGTGCTGGCGCTGCTGACCGCATCAGCCCATGCGCAAAATGCGGCACCGCGCGTGAAGCTGTCTACCTCCATGGGCGATATCGTTGTGGAGCTGAGCCCTGACAAAGCCCCGAAAACAGTTGAAAACTTTCTTCAGTATGTGAACGACAAACACTACGACAACACCATCTTTCACCGGGTGATCGATGGCTTCATGATCCAGGGCGGCGGCATGGCGGCTCAAATGCTTGAGAAGAGAACCCGAGCGCCGATTCCCCTAGAGGCACGCAATGGCCTGAAAAATGACCGAGGTACGATTGCCATGGCGCGTACCTCGGTGCCTGATTCCGCGACTGCGCAGTTCTTCATCAATGTGGTGGACAACGCCATGCTCAATGCGCCACAGCCTGATGGACACGGTTACGCTGTGTTTGGCAAAGTGGTCAGCGGCATGGACGTGGTCGATAAAATACGTGGTGTTCCGACCAGATCCATGGGCATGAACCAGAACGTGCCTGTAACACCTGTGCTCATCAACTCCGCAACCCTCCTGAAATAAACCATGAACAATCCCCACGTAGAGCTTCACATTGCCGAGTTCGGCACCATCACCCTGGAACTCGACCAGGAGAAGGCACCTATCTCGGTGACCAACTTTTTGAGCTATGTGAACAAGGGCCACTATGACCGGACCATTTTTCACCGCGTCATTCCCGGCTTCATGATTCAGGGTGGGGGCTTTGAGCCCGGCATGTCACAGAAACCGAGCGACAAACCTATCAACAACGAAGCCAATAACGGCCTGAAAAACAAGATCTATACCGTGGCCATGGCGCGCACCAGCGACCCGCACTCGGCCACCGCGCAGTTTTTCATCAACGTGTCTGACAACGGTTTTCTGGATCACACCTCCCCCAGCGGCCAGGGTTGGGGCTATGCGGTGTTCGGAAAAGTGATTGCCGGCACCGACGTGGTGGACAAAATTACCGCCGTCAAAACCGGCTCCAAAGGCGGCCACGGCGATGTGCCCAAGGACGACGTGGTGATCGACAAAGCCGTTGCCCTGGCCTGATATGAGCCCCACTGCCAGCCCGCGCGCGGCGTTGGCAGCCCCCGGCCACTGGCGGGTGCTGGACTTTATCTCGGACCTGCACCTGCAAGCCGCTGAGCCGCAAACCCTGCAGGCCTGGCAGCAGTACCTGGCTTGCACCCGGGCTGATGCGGTGTTCATCCTCGGTGACCTGTTTGAAGTCTGGGTGGGGGACGATGTGCTGGAGCAACCGGGTTTTGAGGCCGACTGTGCCTTAACCCTGCACGCCGCTGCGCAACGTTACCCCCTTTTTTTCATGCATGGCAACCGGGATTTTTTGCTCGGTCAGACGGCCGCCCAGGCCTGCGGCATGACCCTGCTGGACGACCCCTGCACTTTGCACTTGGGGGATGAAAAAATTGTCTTGAGCCACGGCGATGCGCTTTGCCTGGCCGACACAGACTATATGCAGTTCCGTGCGCAGGTTCGCAGCCAGGCTTGGCAGCAGGCTTTTCTTGCCAAACCGCTGACTGAGCGGGTTGCACTTGCCCAAGGCCTGCGCCAGCAAAGCGAAGCCCGCAAACGCAGCCAGGTGGTCTACGCCGATGTCGATACGCATGCGGCGTTGGATGTGCTCAATGCGGCCCAAGCCGGGCAGATAATCCATGGGCACACCCACAAGCCGGCTGACCATGTTCTGGGGACTTCAACCGCAAGGCCCACCGATCCGCCAGTCAACCTGATCCGGCGTGTGCTGAGCGATTGGGATGCGACTGCGCGGCCCCCACGCCTGGAAGTGCTGCGCCTGGTTCTTGATGACTCAGTCGGGCCAGCCAAAGCCACGCGCATTCCAGTTCAAGCCGCAGGCTAGGCGCCCTGTCCTCGTCATCACCCACACCCTAGGGCTGGGTTAACCGCGAAGCAAAACCCTTAACACTGCCTGCAAGCGCCTGGTGGTATCCGGATCGGCCGCTGCGGCCAATACCTGGGCAACATCCTGGCCCCAGGTCTGCACAGGCGGTGGATCGTTGCGCCGGGTCAGCAACTTCAATTGCAGCGCGCGACGAGCTTCCAGATAGGCTGCGGGTGTGGGCAACTCCGAGGCCATCTCCAGCCGCAACAAAGACTCTGCGGCTTGCCCCGAAGGCGCAGCCGCGATGGCTTGTATCCAGACCGTACGCAGGGCGGCCGAGACCCGCGAGCCCAGGGCTTGCTGTGTGGGTACATCTGCGGAATTACGCTGTTCCCAGGCGTGCAACAACTGGGTGAGGGATTCACCATGGCTTTGCGCAGCCAGCTTGCGCAGAGCCAGTTGGGCTTGTTCCAAGGCATCGCGTTGGGCGCGAAAGGCGACATCACCCAAACGAGGCAATTCGTTGCCAGCCGAAGCACCGCGACCAAAGGCAGGCGCGTTGTCACGTCCTCCAGGCCGGGCCCCTGCCCGCGCACCGGCGCGTTCACCGGATCGTTCATTGGTGCGCTCATGAGAACGTTCCTGAGGACGTTGACCCGGACGAGCGCCGCGCCCTGTGGGTGCTGGCTCGGCCTTTTTCATGCCTGGGCGATCATCGCCTCGAACTGCCACTACCGGTTTGCGCGGTATCACGGCCACCGGCTTGGTGGCCTCTTCCTGGGCCGCCTCCAGAAGCGGCACTTCACTCTCGCCCGAAGTATCAGCCGCTGAAGCACCAGCCGCTGAAGCATCCGCCTTGGAGTCATCCGCAGGGAGCGACTGGGCAGACAAGGCGGCTTCAAGCGCCGCCATAGCAGCACGAATGGCCGGCATGTCAGCGCTGGCGTTGGCCGCCTGCAATGCTTTGGCCGCCTGCATGACATCACGATCGCGCCCGCTGACAGCTGCTTGGGCTTTTTCACGCTCGGCGGTTTTGCGGTTAAAGGCCTCATCGATGGGTTTGCGAAACGCGTCCCAGAGCTTTTGCTCCTGTCGCCGCTCAATAGGGATCTGGTGGGCCTCGGCCTGCCAGCGCTGTTGCAGGGCACGAACGCCATCGATATGCAACACCGCCGCGGCACCCAGCGCCTGGGCTTCGGTAATCATGGCCTGGCGGTTAAGCAAGCTCTGCTGCTGAAGCGCCACCAGGGGCGCGGCTGCGTCGTCTATGGCGGCTCGCCACAGCGGTTGCAACTCGGCCAGAGCCTTTTCACCCATGTGCCCGCTGTCACGCCAACGGTCGCCGAACTGAAGCAGCACCCGATGAAAGCCCTTCCAGTCATTGTCTTTGGCCGTGCGGTTGTCTGCCGCCCAGGTCTTGAGCTCTTCAATCAGGGCCAGACGGGTTGCGCGATGCTCGGCCGACTCGGCCTTGATTTTTTCCAGCCAGGCTTCGACCACCTTGTAGGCCTCGTTGCAAGCCTCATCAAAGCGTTTCCACAGGGCGTGGTTGGGCACGCCACCCTGGTCGGTAAGTTTCCATTGCTCACGCAGGCTGCGCAGGGCCTCCTGAATTTTTCGCCCACCCAGCGCCTGGCCTTCGGGCCGCTTAAGCAGAGCTTCTGCCTTGGTGACCAAAGCCTCGCGCAGCTGGTCGGCGCGCCAGCGCTGCCAGCCTTCAAGCTCTCCAGCCGCCGCCAAAGCCGCATGGGCCTGGCTCTCCAATTTGTCATCAATGCTGCGGCCAAACTCTTTCAAGGCGTTGCGCAGGGCAGCCGCTGCTCCGGCACTGGCCTTGCCATGGCCTTCTGCAATTTCAAGCTCCAGTTTTGAGAGCACTTCACGCACGGCCTCAGTGGCCTTGAGACGGATTTCAGGATCAATACGTGGTTTTTTCGGGGCTGGCTTGGCCTCTGCAGGTACACCGCGCAGGACCCGCAACTCGTCAGCCCAAACGGGCACCGGGGGCAGCATGGCAGCGGGATCGACTGCCGCAGCTGCGGCCATGGCCAAGGCACTGTCAAAGGCGTCCCATACCACCAGTAATTGCGTACGTGAAGCATCGAGCAAGGGCGGAAACTTGGCGTCAACACTGGCCCAATTGGCGTCTGACAGGAGGCCCGAGGCCTGGGATTGCCAATGTTCGATGTCGCCTCGCAAGGCGTCCCAGACGGCCTGGGCATCCCGCCAGGGTTTGGTTGACAACACTTCAACACGCTGGGCCAGCAAAACAGCCGCCTCACGCTGGACCTGCACGCGATGTTGCAGGTCTTCAATGACCTTGATCCGGTCTGCCAGTTGCGCCTTGAGGTGGCTCAGCGGCTCTTTGCTCAGGGGAGCACCGGCCTTGGCTGCATCGCGCTGCCAGGCCATGGCATCAGCCACATTGAGCTTGGTGGTGTCCAGCAGCACCTGTGCCTTGAGCGCCCACTCGGCTGCTATGAGTTCCTGGACTCGGGTTCGCTTGATTTCGTCAAGCTTTTGACGCAAAGGTTTGACCGCGCCCTTATCCTTGATGCTCAGCTCCTTGAAGACTTCCTGCATCTGCTCAGGCGTGGGGTCAGTACCCAGCCATTCGCGCACGCGCGCGGCCCGTTCGCCGGAGGTGGGTGCTGAAAACGCACCGCCGGTAAGTTCATCCAGGTTTTGGGAATCGGAATTTTTGGCAGGAGCAGTCGTCACGGCGCAGACTCAGTCATGAGGAAAAAGGGAAAGTAGAAATGAAACGGTAAAGTTTTCAGGAAAGCGCATTTTCGCAGCGAAACAGCCGCCGCCGCGCTGGCTGAGCAGTTATTTGATGCAAGTGGCTAATTTGCACTGATATTGAGCTGCACCCTGGGGACCCAGGGCGAATCAGCTGTTGCCGCTTCAGCAATCGAGGATGGCACGCTGAGATAAAGCCGGTCATCGGCCACCTGCTGACCCAGATAGGCCTTGACCAACAAACTGCGCTGCAAAGCCAGGGCGCGCATTTGCTCCTCGGACGCCACAATGCTGGCCAGGAGCAGCGCCTCCATCTCCTGGGTTCCCAGGTCTCGGCTCAGGCCGATCAGATTGCGCGGTTTGGCGATGTCCGAGCGACGGTAGACCCTTTTGACCAGGTCGGCAGAGTCGGCTTCTGTGAGCGCTGTAGAGGCAGAATTTGGCCCCACAGGCGTCTGGCGGCGTTTTTCCCCCAGCAGCATGATTTGCAGGCGCTCCCGCTTGAAGGCCTCCTGCTCATCGGCCAGGCTGGCGTAGCCGGCTATGGACAGACGCAGAGCGGGCCGCTCAATCAGGACTTTGGCCACCATGTCCAGACTTTGCAAGGCTATGGGGCTTAGTTCCGCACTTCCGGGGGCAAAGTCAATGTGGCCAAGTTCTTTGTCGCCGCCGCCAAACATCCTGGCCAGCAGGCTGAACGGTGCGGTAATCGCTTTGCCGATCAGGTTGAGCACGCCTTTCCAGAGGATAGGCCCAATCTCGAACGCTGGGTCGTTGATGGAGCCGCTCAAGGGCAGATCAATGTCGATCACACCGTGTCGATCCGCCAACAGCAGCGCCGCCAGTTTGACCGGCAGGTTGGCCGCAGACGACTGAACCCGCTCACCAAACTTGAGTTGATTGAGAACGATCTTATTTGTAGCCACCAACTGACCGTCGGGCTTGATGAAATAGGAAACATCCACGTCGAGCTTGCCCTGCTCTATTCCGTAACCGGCAAATTTGATGGTGTAGGTGGACAGGGGGGGTAACTCAAGATCACGAACCTTGCCCTTGATGTCCAGCGACAGGGGTCTGGACAGGGGATTGATCTTGCCAATAATTTCCAGCGATCCACTGCCTTCAGCCTGCCCGCGCAACTCCAAGTCGGCCAACTGGGGCACGCCATGAACTTCACGGGTGGAAAATGCACCGAGCTTGCCCGTCAGGGCAGTCATGTTGGCGCCGTAATTGGGTTTGACGAAACGATCAGAAAACACCACTTGCCCGTTGACAAGCCTCACAGCTCCGATGTTGATGATGGGCTTGGGTTGCGATTCTGGTTCCAGCGTCGGTTGCGGCGTCGGCATGCCGGTGGACACACCAGCAACCTTTGGTCTCACGATGTCCTGCAGGTTGAAGCGGCCGGTCTCATCGATGGACAGGCGGGTAAAGAAATCAGTCAAGACGGTTTCGCCCACACCAAACCGGGTGGCCTGGCCCGGTTTGAGCGCAAGTTCGAGGCCTCCCAGGGTGAGGGATTTCCAGCTAAGCAACTCACCGACCTGAGTTGCGGCAGCCGGATTGGCCAGCGCACTGTTGACCTGTAAATCCTCCAGCGCGGCATCGGCACGTAGCGACAACTCAAGTCCAACGGGTGTGCTGCCAAGAGCCAGGTCACCGGTCAGACTGGCCAGGGCCCGCACCCGGCTGATGTTCAGGGTTGTTGTGAGATACGGACTCAAAGGACGCAAGGGAATTTGCGCAAGCTTGATCTTGCCCTGCATTGAAAACGGGCTGCCGCCAAGGCTTCCCTGGTAGGACAGCTGCCCCGGATCGCCACGGATCCCATTGACGCGAGCCGACACAGTGAGTACGCCGGGTCTGGCACCCGAGGGAGAAAAGTCTTTCAGTTGGGCAGTCACATCGTCCACCTGCACGGAAACAGGACTCGGTGCGGCCAGGTCTTCAAACGCAATGGTGCCGCCGCGCAGGCTGGCATCGGCCAGCACCAGGGTCCAGGGTTGCGCTTGCGGCGCAGCGGCTTTATCGGCTTTATCGGCTTTATCCGCTGTAGCTGCTGGATCAGCTGTTTGAGGCGACGTAAGCCAGCGCTCGACCATCCAGCGCCGGTCGCTGCCGCGAGTGACCTTGATCTGCGGTTGGGTCATGGTCATGAGGCCCACCAGCACGCGCTTGCGGGACACATCAATCTGGGTGTCTGACAGCTCCAGTTGCCCGATGGAGGCCAAGGTAGAAGCCTGTACGTCTGCAGCCTTGACCAGGGACGCCGCGGATATTGCCGCTTTGGAAATACCTGCGCTTGCGGGAAGGTCGCCAGACAGACGGATTTGATCCAGCTTGAGGGACTTGACCAGAACCTGAACGCCCTGCTCAGACCAGGCGGCAGTGAGTGTGGAATTCAGGTCGCCCGAGAGCTGTGGGCGCAAAAATGGACGCAAATAAGGTTGTGCCAGCCCCAAGGGCAAAGTACTGAGCGTTACATCCACCTTGCCGGTGGTTTGATCGGTTTCTCCGGCAAAGGTCACGTCAGCTGGTTTTTCACCTTCCAGACTCAGTGCGCCGGCAAATTTCAGGGGCTGTTTGGCGGGCACAAGCGGCGGCCAGACCAAGTCTGTGGCCTCCAGATTGATGGACCTGGCCGCAACTCGGGCCATGGGCCGGGTGGTGTCGTCGCTAAAACGAAGCGCACCGCCCTTGACCACAGCTTTGGCAAGTTCAAAATGCCAGGCCGATTGGGCTGGGTCAGCCGGCCTGCTTATAAACCGTCCGTCGCTGTGGCGATGAAGCGTGATTACCGGGCCGGTGAGCTCGGCAAGGGACAACTTGAGGCTCTGCACCAGGGGCCGGGCGTCGTCGACCACCAGTTTGAGGGCTTCAAATGATGCCAGCGCCTGGCCGGCTTGTATAAGCTTGACCTTGCGTGCCACCAGGGTGCCGGATAACTTGAGCGTGGGCTTGTCCTGAACCTCAAAGGCCAGGCGCAAATCGGCATCAAGCAGCCCGGATTGCAGCGATACCGGTAAATCTGCAGGCAGGTAGCCCAAATAAGGCTTCAGATCAAAACCTTGGAATTTGAAGCTCGCGTTTGTGGAGTGGCTTTGCGCGAACGGTGTGGCTTGTGCTGTGCTGTCAAACACACTGCCATTGAGCTTGAAAGCCAGGCGCAGGTCGGTTTTGACATCCCGCGAGGAATCCAGATTGCTTAAAAAGGGCAAGCTGAGGCTCAAGTCACGTACTTCGTGGCTGCGCTTGTGGGAAAGATCGGTCAAGTCCAGCTTTCCCCCTGAAACCTGGAGGTTGTAGAGGGCAAAACGCGGCAGGGATGGCGCTGGCCGGTCCGAAGCTTGCGTCAGTCTGGCCCATATATCGTCAAAATCAAAGCGGCCCTCACCCAGGTGGGTAATTGCCAGGGACGGGCCCTCAATGCGGATTTCGTCAATCACGGGGGCCAAACGGAACAGGGATTGAAGTTCGGCATCTATATAGAGGCGCTCAATGTGCAGCAACGGCGGCACAGCGCTCTGGTCTGCGCCGCTCTGGACTGACCCGCTCGGTGCAGCCACGGTCAGATCAGACAACTGCAGCTCCAGCGACCAAGGTTTGAAAGAAACCGCCCCCACGGTGACAGACCTGCCGGTAGCCTCGGTGGCGAGCCGCTGGATCTGGCCTTTGAGTAGGGACGGCAAAACGGTCCAACCGAGCAGCCACGCGACCATCAGGGTCAAGAGACCCCACACAAGCGTGCGCAACCAGGCGTTTTGGACCATGCTCTTCATCCTCATAGCCCGGATTTTGAACCTTTAGTGTCGTTTTGGGAGTTCAAGCGAGATTAATCTAATCATTTGGAAGGAATATTAAATCGACTTTATATTCTTGACTCGATATATATAGCCACTTAAAATCCGCCCTGTCCTGGGTTTATCCTGGGGCAAGACGAACCCGCTGCCGAACCCGGCTAAGTCAGATCATCCCTCCGGCCCATGAATCGGAAGTTGATCCTGATGGCGTACCCAACCCAAGCGAGGCGCCTGACCGCCGACATGGCTGAATCTTCAGCCTGTCCAGGACAGGCCCCTGCGAGAAGAGGAAGTGCTATGACAGCGTTAGACAAAGTAGAAGGTAGCCTCTCCGGGCTGACCAGACGAGTAACCCAAGGTTTTTTTCAGCTCAGCCATAACAGCTTTGCGCTGCTCGGACTTGGCGTGATGTTTGCCGTCATCGCCCTGATTGCCCAGCCGGAGTTGCGCAAGGTCAGCGAGGCTTACTTGATGGGCTGGCTGCAGGACCGTCAAGTTGAGACCCTGGGCTATGAAGAAGACGCCGGTGCGATTGACCGGACCACAGCGGCCAACCCGCACGAATTGCCCAAGCAACAGGCCGCAGTGGCCTTTTGGCTGAGCAAAAAATACCGCATTGCGCCTGAACCCTTAAGCGCGCTGGTGACTGAGGCTTATGACCTGGGAACGCGGGTTCAACTCGACCCCACACTGATATTGGCCATCATGGCCATTGAATCGGGATTTAACCCCTTTGCCCAAAGCTCAGTAGGCGCACAGGGCTTGATGCAGGTCATGACCAAGGTTCACGCGGACAAATTCGCCGGCTTCGGCGGCAAACTGGCCGCCTTTGATCCGGTTGCCAATCTGCGCGTGGGCGTCAAAGTGCTGCAAGAATGCATACAACGTGCCGGCTCGATCGAACGGGGTCTTCGAGCTTATGTGGGTGCCACCTCCCTGGAAGACGATGGTGGTTACACCGCAAAAGTGCTGGCTGAACATGAACGTCTTCAGCAAGTGGCCGCCGGACGCCATGTACCCCTGCTTAACCCGCAGGTTATCCCGACTGTGAATCCTGCCAAGGCGGCTTCTTCTGCGGATAATGTGGCTTTGTTGAACAACTCTTGAAGCCGGGCTCTTATGGCCCTTGTCCCAGCTCACCCTCGTCACGCCTTCATCGGCCTTTTCACTCTTTCTTGAACTTATGTACGACCGCAATATCCTCATCGCGCAGACCGACCCGCAACTTTGGGCCGCCATTCAGGCCGAAAATCTCCGCCAGGAACACCATATTGAGCTGATTGCCAGCGAAAACTACGCCTCCCCTGCCGTGATGGCCGCTCAAGGTACCCAACTGACCAACAAGTATGCCGAAGGTTATCCAGGCAAACGTTACTACGGTGGTTGTGAGCATGTGGACGTGGCCGAACAACTCGCCATTGACCGGGTCAAACAGATTTTTGGCGCTGATGCGGCGAATGTGCAGCCCCATTGCGGCGCTTCGGCCAACGAAGCAGTGTTTCTGGCATTTTTAAAGCCTGGCGACACCATCATGGGCATGAGCCTGGCTGAAGGGGGTCATCTCACGCATGGCATGCCGCTGAACATGAGTGGCAAGTGGTTCAATGTAGTGTCTTACGGCCTGAACGCCAAAGAAGAGATCGACTACGACGCCATGGAGAAAAAAGCCCATGAAGCCAAGCCAAAACTGATTATTGCCGGTGCCAGCGCCTATTCGCTGGCCATTGATTTTGCGCGGTTTGCCAAGGTGGCTAAAGACGTGGGTGCCATTTTTCTGGTGGACATGGCCCACTATGCCGGCTTGATCGCAGCGGGTGTTTACCCCAACCCGGTACCGCATGCGGATGTCGTGACCAGCACCACCCACAAGAGCCTGCGTGGGCCTCGCGGCGGCATTATTCTGATGAAAAGCCAGCATGAGAAAGCCATCAACAGCGCCATCTTTCCCGGCTTACAGGGCGGGCCGCTGATGCATGTGATTGCAGCCAAGGCGGTGGCCTTCAAGGAAGCGCTGGAGCCTGGCTTCAAGGTCTATCAGCAACAGGTGATCAAAAATGCCCAAGTCGTGGCTGAGACACTGATCAGCAGGGGCTTGCGCATTGTGAGCGGCCGTACTGAAAGCCATGTGATGCTGGTCGACCTGCGCGCAAGCGCAACCTGGGCGCATGGCATTACCGGCAAGGAAGCCGAGGCGGTGCTGGGCAGCGCCCACATGACCATCAACAAAAATGCCATTCCCAACGACCCGGAAAAACCCATGGTTACCAGCGGTGTTCGCATCGGCACGCCGGCCATGACCACGCGCGGCTTCAAGGAGGAAGAAGCCCGTGCAACGGCCCACCTGATTGCCGATGTGCTTCACAACCCGCGTGACGAAGCAAATATTGCCGCCGTTCGGGCCAAAGTTCACGCCCTGACCTCCCGGTTTCCGGTTTACAGCTAAGCCCTCAGCGGACACAGGAACTATTCTTTTAATAGCGCCCTGTACAAGCCGGGTAAGGGCAAAACACCTTAAACACCAAAAAACCTGGCCTGAATGTCATGAAATGTCCGTTTTGCAGCCATTCGGAATGCCAGGTCATCGAGACCCGCATTTCCGAAGACGGCGACTTTATCCGCCGCCGCCGCCAGTGCGGTGCATGTGACAAGCGCTTTACCACGTACGAGCGACCTGATGTCAATTACCCGGCCATCGTCAAAAAAGACGGTCGTCGAATAGAGTTTGAACGCGTCAAGCTGCTGGCATCCATGAACCTGGCCCTGCGCAAGCGCCCGGTCAGCACCGAGCAGATTGACAGCGCCATCGAGCGCATTGAAGAAAAACTCCTCAGCCTGGGCCTGCGTGAGGTACCCTCGGCCCGCATAGGTGAACTGGTCATGCGTGAACTCAAAAAACTGGACAAGGTGGCTTACGTGCGCTTTGCCAGTGTCTACCGCAGCTTTGAAGACATTGATGAGTTCAAAACGCTGGTCGATGAGGTCAGAAAGTAGCCTGCCCGGTTATTTGTTCCAGCAGGTGGCCGCATCGCCTGCGCTCTGGCCTTTCACACCCAGATTGGTGATGGACAGGCTACCGCACAAGGCATCTGTCCAGCCGGTGGGTGTGGCAGTCAGGGTAAAGGAGGTGGCGTCTACTGAACTCAAGGCGATGGCGTATCTGGCTCCACCTTCTTTGGGTGACACCTGCAACCCGGCCGCAAGCGTGGGCGGGTTGTTTGCCGCGTCCACATATTTGAAGTTGACGGCCCGGTAGCGCTCCATGAACTGGGCTCCTTCGAGCAACACGGTTTTGGCATTGGCCCGGTAGCCGCGCTCCACGTATTGCTTGTAAGCAGGCAGGGCAATGGCGGAGAGGATGCCGAGGATGGCCACCGCGATCATCAGCTCGATCAGCGTAAAGCCCCGGGATTTTTGCAAAACATTCATTGCGGTATCTCCTTTGAAAGGCAGGCAGCGTGCTACTTCAGCTGACGCCAGACCTGGCGTGCAGTCGGCGCGGCCACCGCCTGCTTGACCATCTTGATGCTCAGTAGCTGCGTCTGGCCAACCACCCCGTTGATGGTTGTCGACAACTGGCCGCCCACGCTGCTTGAATAGCTCCTGGTGGAGTTCAATTGATTAAACACCGTCTGGCTGATGTAAAGCGTCGAGTCTCGGCCATCGGAGAGCACAACACCGCCGCGCAGCGAACCCCCGGTGACCTTGATGGAGTTTTGGATCAGCTGGTCAAACACCTGGCTGTATCCGCCGGTCAAGGCATCAATACCGGTAATCCAGAGGTCCAACCCGGCGAGACAGGGATCGGTACCCGGCACGATAGAGGAAAACAGGAGGGCGTCGACCTTGCCTTGGCGGGTAAAGCGCACAGGCGGCGCAATGACTCTCTCGCCCACGGCAACATGGGTTCCAGTCAACTCCAGCTTCCACCCCTTCATGCTGCCCGCCAACAGATACCAGGGGGTAGACACGGATGAGGTTGTACGCGCATCGGATGCAGGACTTGGCATGCTGATGGTTTGAGCATTCAACTTGGCTTCGGTCACGGCCGGCGAAGAATTCGAGGCCCAGAGCAGATCATCGTAAATGCCGTACACGGCCTGTACGCCGGTACTGCTTGTATCGCTCGCATTCAGATACGAGCCGGTGCCGAAGTAAATCATTTTCCCGCCTGCAGGTGTGTTGGCGCTCACCGGCGAATCACCCACGATGATCTCAGCAGTAACAGGACGGGTGGTCGGTGACGTGGGGGTCGAGTAGACCAGCGCTGCGGTTGAGGGCCAGCTTGAGATGCTGCTCCCGGACAGGTCAAAGCGCCAGAGATTGCCTTTGTAATCGGCCCCGTAGACATACTCGATGGTGTCCTTGTTCCCCCCGGAGGACAAGACTACCGCTGTATGTGCAAGACCATTGGCGGCAATCGAATCGCGGGTTGGAATAATGGCGAGTATTGCGCCGTCTCTGAGGCGCACAACATACAGATTGGCCGTGCCAGCTGTGCTGTTAAACCCGTTGCCGAAGATCGCCACCCAGGTGCCATTTTTCAATTTACCGATGAAAGGCCGGCCAAGCACATTGCCCAATGTGGCGGACCCCGAAGCGCCTGAAAACGTGGACGGGAAGGTGCTGTTGGCATTGATCTCCCACAGAATGCTGCTTGCCGAATAGGCTTGGGACGTGACATTGATGGCAAAAACCGTCCTGACACCTGCACCCCCGGTAGCAACCGCAATTGATCGCCAGGAAATCAGTGAGTCACCCGGAACCTGGATCTTGGCGTGACCCAGACCAATGGGGCCGTCAACGAGATACCGGTGGGTGTAAGCGGGTGACGCCAAGTCCTTGATGCCAGCTCTGGCCGCCTGAGGCATGAATGCGAGCAACTCCTGGCCACCGGTTGCCGTGGGTGAGGCATCGAAAATATGGAAAAACCCGCTGTTCGAGCCCACGGCAAGCGACTCAGCGCCCAGTCCATTGAGAAAGGGGGTGTAGGTGGCGTCTGAAGCGGCATAACCGTAGTCCTTCCTGGAAATAAGCTGCGGATCGGCGTTGACTATGTCACCCAGCACGGAACCGAACTCAGTGGGTGAGGTGCTGCCGCGGTTACGCAATTTACCGCCTTTGCGCTCCTCATTGGATTTATCTCCCAGCAGGTACTGGTAGATGGTGGCGCTGCCGAAATCACTCTGCTCGGCTGAATTGAGGGCCGTGGTGTACCCACCCGAGACCAGCCGGGTCGGCGTCGTGGTACCTCCCCGGCCCAGGTAAAGATTGACCCGGGCAGCCGGGGCTGCAATGAGGGATGAGGCCTCCCAAAGGGTGGAGATCGGGCTAGGACTGCTCGCTTCGTCCAGCTTGAAAGCATAGAGGCGGGATGACCAGGTCAGTGAATCAAAATTAGCCTGGTAGACCGCCCCGGAGCCCAGACTGCGTTGGCCCAAGCCCACCACGCTGGTGCTGGAGACAGCCGCCAGCGAAGCAGCGGTCCGCAAGGCCTTGCCCATCTGCGCCGGCAGGTCTGCCGGGCTGCTGACCCTGAAATAGTTGCTTGGATCGCCGTTGGTGTCCACCACCCCGGCACCACCATACTTGGCGGCATACCAGAGCGGGTCACGTGGCACCACATCATCTGATGCGATGCCTGTGGTGTTGAAACTCAAAGTCCGCGAAGTCACCGTTGCCGGCAAGGCGCTCGCGTTGGTTCGGTAGGGAGGGCTGACCGGTGCCGGGTCTTGCTGTGCGGGCGATGTGAGTGTGTCGAGGTAATAGACCTGTGAACTCGCTTGAGTGCGCATGTCCAGGTACATGCCGTCCTTGCTTGTACCGGAAATCGAATAGCCAATCTGCATCTGAATACTGCTGATGTTGGTCTGCACAGGATCAATCTGCACAACCAGATTGCCACTGCTGTTCACAAACACGGTATAGCGGACGCTGGCATCTGATGCGTTCTCGGTTCCCTCATCGGAATTGGAAAAATGGACGGCATACGTCACGTACGGCCTGCCGCCATTGACTGAAGCGTCATAGTCCGGACCGCCAAGACCGGTGGTGTTGGCGGAAGTATCCAGAAAAAATCCGGTGATGGTGCCGGTGGCCTGGTACTGACCCGGTGCCGGACTGATGGACAAATTGGCCACCGATTTGGCCATTGGGATCAACGTGGCGTAGCGGGTGCGGTTGATGTCACTCGGAATCCGGATGCGCGGCACCACCGTCCCCAGCGCCACAGAGATTGTGTCTACCTGCTGACCCGATACTTTGGCCACACTTGGATTTCCCGTCGGGTTGCCAATGTCAATTCCCGGGCTGCGCCCGAACTTGCCTACAGCCATGGCGTAATAGCTGCCCTGAGCCTGGGCTGCATCCTGCGCAAGCCCGCGAATGCTGTAAAAACTC
Source organism: Hylemonella sp. (assembly GCA_040382055.1). GTDB lineage: Bacteria > Pseudomonadota > Gammaproteobacteria > Burkholderiales > Burkholderiaceae_C > JBEIGE01. The sequence goes on along the minus strand of JBEIGE010000003.1, from coordinate 91,978 downwards.
GAAGCCGGCTTGGCAGTCGGGTTGCCATCTGAAATGGAGCCGGACTGGCCAATAATGATGTTGCGCGTTCCCAGACCTTCGGTGGCCCACAGCGTATCCGTCAGTGTCTTGAGCGTCGCGGCTCCCCAACCTGTCAAGTCACTGGAACTGACGGCCGAGCTGCCCCCGCTCAGCGGGAAGTAGGCGCCGGGTAGTTGATCCGAGTCGAAGCTGCTGATCGGGTCTGCGACCACCAACTGCACCGGTCGTGAACAGGTCGGGTTACCGCCCTGCGTGGTCGCGCGGTAGGGATTGAGCCAGGGAGAGGTGGCGGTGCCGATCAGGGGCAAGCCCAGCCGGGAATCAGCCGAGGATGTGGCCGACAGCCCGGTGATAAAGGCACTGGTAGCAGCGCCCCTGCCGGAAAAATAACGCAGACCCTCGTACATCATCTCACTGAGCGGAGACCCCCAGGCCGGGCAAGCCCCCTGGTTACGGGGTGCTGCGTGACTCGTTCCACAGTGGTAAGCGCCTGAGCCATCCCAGCCGTAAATGACAAGCCGGTCCATCGTTCGCGCAATGCCAGGCACCGAGGCCGTGCCTTCGGTCACGTTTTGCCACTGGCCAGTGGTGGCTTTGATCTCGTCATTGAAGCTGGCCATGTTGCGCCGTATCACGCCACCAGAATAATTGTTCTGGTAAGAGCCGGTGAGCAAACCGAACTTCAGGGCGTCATTCACCGCATAGTCATGCAGGGTTCCGGTTGGCTTCCAGATCGTCGGGGCGTTCGCTGGGTAACCTGTACAACCCGCCTCCCTGAGCCCCGACAAGGCCACACACACCTCAACCCGGATGGTGTAGGCGTTGCTGGTGTATGTACCACCGCCGAAAACCGAAAAATTGGGGTTATCGCTGGCCAATGCAGGACCGACGCCGGAAGCCCAGTTCCAGATCCTGTCGGTCACCTGGCTGGCATTGGTGACGACCCGCAGCTTGGGCTCGGGTGCTGGAAATGGATAGGCCCCGGTGCCAGTGGCCGCGGGCGCGGTGGAGTTGTCGCTCTTGACAATGAACAGGTGCTGCCTGCCGGCTATCGGCGCAGCCAGCGGGGTGTAGTTCTGGATCAGGTAGACGTTAAGGTCGCGCCCGGCAACAGGGCGGTACTCTTTGCCCCAGACATGTGCATCCCGGGGAATAAAGGCCCCTTGCAATACTGTCGGACTGGAGCCAGACGCTGGGTCTGTCAATCGGTAACCACCGTAAAGAACCCTTCTGAGCGTGTCCATCCTTGACATGGTCGCCCAGTTGAGCCAATTGCCATGCCAGCGCGGCGTGGTGGCGCTGTCGCCCGAGCCCGAGAAACAACCCGTTGATGCATTGGCCATCGTTTTAGGGCTGAAACGGGTGTTGCCGGTGTCGTAGAAGTAGCAACGATCAGATGCAAAGTAGCCGTAATAGGTGATGCCAGGCTTGAAACCCACATCGATCACGCCATCACCATTGATGTCTGTGCTGTCGTTGTAGGCCTGGTAAAAAAGACGCTGGTCCCGACTCATGGTGAGCATGACCAGGCCAGACGCACTTTTGAGCGCCAGCAGGGGCGTCTGGGCCAGGTACACAGTGCTCTGGGCCAGTGCAGGCAAGGTCACACCGCACAGCAAGGCAAGGAGCAGATTCAGGATTACCAAGGTGACCGGGGACGTACGAAGCAGTTGTTTTGTCATGGCGCAACCCCTCTCGAAAAACTAGGGCGTGGAGGTCAGCACAAACAGGGTTTGCAGCACTACCTCGGCATTGCCCGATCCACCCGTACTTCGCGACGTGATGCGGTAAGTTGAAACCGTACTAACGCCACTTGAGACCGAGCTCAGCAACTCAATGACATATTGCGCCTGGCTGGCGTTATTGCCATATTTCACAGCCACCTTGGCTGAACAACTCTGCCAGCTAAACGGTGTGGTCGTGGGGCAATTGGCAATGGACCCGACCACGGGACCATCACCCTGCGTCCAGAAATTGCTGGTGCCTCCCTGGGACATCGGCAAGGCGTAATGACCGGTAGTTGTGGCATTGAAACCCCCTGCACTGATCAGGGTCAGCGCCTCCTTGCCGGAGTTCTCCGCAGACTGGAACGAGACGTTGCGGTCCACGGCATTGCTGGTCATACGCTCACTCATGGTGGTGTTGCGAAACCCGATGGTGCTGATCACCGTCATCATGAGTAGCAGGATCAGGCCGACCAACAAAATCATGCCCCCCTGCTTGGTGGCCAATGGCGGATGGCAGTGATGGCGCATGTGCATGGTCAGGCCGCTGCTTTAACGGGGTGCTACCCGGTTACGCAACACCACGGTGGTAGAAAATTCCTTGCGCAAGCGGTTGGCTGAAGCCCCGGCTGGAGGTGTGTATGCAGCCCCCAGCAGCGGGGGTGGTGCAGACGACATATCGGCGTTATTTTCGCTGCCCACCAGCATCAAGCCTACGCGCACAGCCATCACGTTGGACCAGTTTGTCACTGCGGCTGCAGTGGTGCGCCAGACATCTGCCTGCATGCTGGCCACACAGGTCGCAGCGCCTGTTGCCAACACACAGTCGCTGGAAGTCACACTGTCTTTGCCGTTGAGGTTCTCGCCGTAGTAAAGCTTCATGCGCTCCACGTTGGCAATCACCTCCTGCGCAGTACCACGGCTGTTGCCATCATAGGTAATGCGGTACAAGCTGGGGGTGTTTGCGCCACTGCGGGTGGCGACATAGAAAAAATTCCACTGCAGTGGCATCACCAGGGCGTCTACCCCGTAAAGGTAACTGGCGGCGAAGGTATTGGCGGTGTTGCCAATGGCAATGCTGTGGTCAATCTGGGTGGTTCCAGAGAGTTTTCCTGTAAACAGACTGGACGCGTTGCAGTCCGAAACGATCAGGGTGTAGGTATTGGCAGTCCCCCAACCATAAGGATCTGCCGCGATGGTCAGGTTGCTCGACGCTGTGGCCATGGGGGCACTGAGGGAGAGCGCGTTGGCACTGCCACTGACCACATACAGGCTGTCGGTGCTGCCGCTGGCAGGAACAGACCCCGAAGCAAACATGGCGCTGGGCACATTGTCGAAACCCCGCAACCAGTTGTAGGGTGACATGGGCTGCATGGTCACCAAGGCATTGCCGGGCTCGACCGTGGCCAGAGGGTTAGGGCCGGTAATGGCAGTTGGAACTGGCGACACGATTGAGGTGGGGAAATAGGTAGTCACCCCATCAACCGTTGCTGCATCGATGCCCCGGCAACCCGCAAAACCGGCCATACGCAATTCTTTGGAGATGACTTCCAGTGCGTAGTTGGCATCTTCCTGCAATCGACCGGCTGACTCCTGAAACCGAAATGATGACTTAACGGCCACATACACGGACGCCAGCGCCACCATCACCGACAAGCCCAGGGCAAGCGACACCAGCAATTCCACCAGGGTCACACCGCTTTGGCAACGAGCATGCAACAACCTGCTTGGGCGGGTGCTCATAAGCGCAGCTCAAGATTGAAGGTGCGAAAGGCATTGGCTGCATTGCTGGTGCATGCAGTGACGTCTGCGTCACTCAGGGTTCCGAAACAGTTCGACCAACGCACTTCGATGTTGATTTGGCGTGCCTCACCACTCCCCGTGGTGTAGATCCTGCCTTTGCCCTGTGGCAACTGTGCCGCCAAAGACTCCATCCAGTCCTTTTTATCAGCCAGCGCAATCGACGTGATGTTGCTCGGGACCGTGTCGTCATAGCTGGTGATGTAGTCGCTGCTTGCCGACAGGGCCGCAGTCGGGTTGGCGCGGATACGGTCGGCCATGCCTGCAGCCAGCTGGCTGGCTCTGGCGTATGACTCGGAGGACGCGGCATTGGAGATGCCGCTGACCATCAAACCAGCCACGCCTAGAAGACCAAACGCAAGGAGCAGCATGGTCACCAGAACTTCAATCAGGCTAAAGCCAGCCTGGTGTCTCATTTGCTGAGGACTCGGTGTGTTCATGATGAAATCACTCCGTGGTGCAGCTCGAGGTACTGGAAACCCGGTCCGTACGGATACGGCCCGTGCTGTTGATGATCAGGCAGTACTTGTCGCTGGCACTGGACATGTCGTAAAACCAGAAAGAGCGATTGGCCACCGCACCGGTGGAGCTAATCAGCCGGCCCTGTCCGTTGTAGGTAAAGTAATTCAGTGTTCCGGTTTGCCCGTAATTGACGGGGCCCGAGGGTGCAGCCGTGACTTCCAGCCGAATGAAACCCGTGCTGCCGGTATCGTCGGTGGTGGGTGCCAGACCCAAGTTGGAGGTTCCGGTTTTGTCCAGAAACACCGTCCACCCGTTGCTCCAAACACCCGGCGCAGTGTTGGCCGCAACGCTTACCCGCGCATCAGCGCCTCGCTTGACGGCCTCAGATCGTGCGAGATTCAAAGAAACCTGCAAGGCAGAAGCAGCCGCGGATAGCCGGTTGTTGCGGATCATGGTCTGGAAAGAGGGCGCTGCAATGGCCGCCAGGATGGCAATCATCGCCACCACCACCAGGGTTTCGATCAGGCTGAATCCACGCAAATGACTCATATTGACATGATGAGAAAGGCTTCCGGCGCACGCCCTAAAATGTCGATGAACGTTAACCCATAGCCGCCAAACGGTCAAATTTCATGCATCAAGACAAGCGACTTATCCCGGTTTTGATGTCAGAACAGCTCGGGCACGCGCTGGCACTCGCAAGCGCCCACCGTCTGGTGCCACCGCCCAATCCGGCTGTCGGCTGCATACTGGTGGCCCCAGACGGCCAACCGATCGGCCAAGGCCATACCCAACAAGCCGGTGGTCCGCACGCTGAAGTCATGGCCCTGCGCGATGCTGCCGCCAAGGGCTACAGCACTCAGGGTGCCACGGCCTATGTCACCCTGGAGCCTTGCGCGCACCATGGCCGCACCGGGCCTTGTTGCGATGCGCTGGTTGCAGCTGGTATTGCCCGGGTTGTGGCGACCAACACCGACCCCAATCCGCTGGTCGCCGGCCAGGGCTTTGCGCGGCTACGTCAGGCCGGTCTAAGCGTAGAGGTTTTGCCTGTGGATGACCCGCTGGCCAGGGCCTCGCGCGCGCTCAACATCGGGTTCTTCAGCCGCATGATCCGCCAGACGCCCTGGGTGCGGATGAAAGTTGCCGCCTCGCTGGACGGCAAAACCGCCTTGAACAATGGCAGCAGCCAATGGATCACGGGCGAGCTCGCCCGCGCCGATGGTCATGCCTGGCGCGCCCGTGCCTGCGCCGTACTTACCGGTATTGGCACCGTGTTGGAAGACAACCCGCGGCTCGATGTCAGGGGGCTGGACACTCCCCGCCAACCCCACTTGATTGTGGTTGATAGCCGCATGGAAACGCCACTTGATGCTCATCTTTTCATAGCTGGACGGAAAATTTTCATCTACACCGCGGTGCACGACGATGCGCGCAAGGCCGCTCTTGAATCGCGGGGCGCTACCGTGATCCACTGCCCGGGGCAAGCGCCAAACGAAGGCAAGGTTGATCTGGCGGCCATGCTCACAGATCTGGCGCGGCGTGACATCAACGAGGTGCATGTGGAGGCGGGCCACAAGCTCAACGGTTCGCTGATCCGTGAGGCTCTGGTCGATGAGTTGCTGATTTATCTGGCCCCCAAACTGCTCGGGGCGGGACGTGACCTGGCCAGTTTCGGACCATTGGCTTCAGTGTCAGACGCCGTCGCCTTGAGTTTCAGCAACACACAGATGGTGGGTAACGATCTGCGTATTGAGGCGGTAATTGCAGGACGCGACCAGTTTTAGGGCGAATCCCTGCGAAAATGCAGGCATGTTTACTGGAATCATTACTGCCGTGGGGCGCATCGCCGCCGTCCACGACCTCGGAGGCGCGTCAACTTTCGGCAAACGCCTGTCGATAGTCTGCCCCGAAGGCTATTTGCATGACGTGGGTCTGGGCGACAGCATTGCGCTCAACGGTGCCTGTATGACGGTAACCTCACTGGAGCCGGCCGCCTGCAGTTTCACCGTCGATATCTCCGCAGAATCGCTCACTAAAACCTCGGGTTTGACGCGCAATGGTCCGATCAATCTGGAAAAAGCCCTGCGCGCCAATGACCGCCTGGGCGGGCACCTGGTGTCGGGCCATGTTGACGGGGTCGGCGAAGTGACCCACTTTGAACAGGTCGGGGAAAGTTGGGAACTGCGTGTACTGGCCCCCCCCGCCCTGGCCAAGTACCTGGCCTTCAAGGGATCTATCACCGTCAATGGTGTCAGCCTGACTGTCAACCGCATCTCAGACCTTGCCGCTGGCTGCGAAGTCAGCATCAATCTGATCCCCCATACGGTTGAAAATACCGCTCTGCATACGCTGCATGTGGGCAACCGCGTCAATCTGGAAATTGACCTGATCGCGCGCTATGTAGAACGCATGCTTGGCGAAACACCGAGGAAAGTAGAGTTATGAACGCCACCCCCATCGACATTACCCGTCAATTTTCCGCTCAGCCGGTCGCCATTTCCCCCATTGAAGACATCGTGGCCGACATGCGCGCCGGGCGTATGGTGATTCTGGTGGACGAGGAAGACCGCGAAAACGAAGGCGACTTGGTTCTCGCTGCGGACCATGTGAGTGCTCAGGCCATTAACTTCATGGCGCGCTTTGGGCGTGGCCTGATCTGCCTGACCTTGCGGCGCGAACGCTGCGAGCTGCTGCAACTCCCGCCCATGGCGGTGCGTAACGGCACCAAGCATTCAACAGCGTTCACCGTATCCATTGAAGCGGCCGTTGGTGTGACCACTGGCATTTCCGCCGCAGACCGGGCACGCACCATTCAGGTAGCGGTCGACAAAAACGCCCGGGCTCAGGACCTGGTTCAACCCGGCCATGTGTTTCCCTTGCAAGCGGTGGATGGCGGGGTGCTCATGCGCGCCGGCCACACCGAGGCCGGGTGTGATCTGGCCGATATGGCCGGCTGCTCACCCACCGCTGTGATCTGCGAGATCATGAAAGACGATGGCACCATGGCACGCTTGCCAGATCTGCAACTGTTTGCGGCCGAGCACGGACTCAAAATCGGCACCATTGCCAGCCTGATCGAGTACCGCAGCCGCAATGACTCACTGATCGAGCGCATAGGCTCGCGCAGCCTGAACACCGCCTACGGCGAGTTCACGGCTTATGCGTTCCGGGATAAACCCAGCCAGAGCGTTCACTTGGCCCTGGTCAAAGGCCAATGGGCCCCAGAAGACAGTGTGCTGGCACGGGTGCACGAGCCGCTGTCGGTGCTCGATGCGCTGGAAGTAGGCCGCTCCATGCACTCCTGGAACCTGGACACCTGCCTGGCCCGCATTGCCAAGGAAGGCCGGGGTGTGGTGGTGCTGCTCAATTGCGGTGAAAGCGGAGCCCAGTTGCTGGCCCAGTTTGAAGGCACTGCGCGGCCCAGCCAGGCCCCGGAGCGCGGGCGCATGGATTTGCGCACCTATGGCGTGGGTGCACAAATTCTGCGTGACTGCGGCGTGCACAAAATGAACCTCATGGGTAACCCGCGGCGCATGCCCAGCATGACCGGCTACGGTCTGGAGATTACCGGCTATGTATCCCGCTGAACGGTGAATGGCACCAAATCCCGCAATCCCCCTCTACCGAATCTCACGACTCTCAGGATCTAGCTTATGTTTGGCGCAGACAAAGGAAGCGTTGCTTCCACAGACAAAAAACTCAACGGCAAGAAACTCTTCATTGGAATGGTCCAGGCCCGCTTCAATGAAGACATCACCAACACCTTGGCGCAGGCCTGCAAAGACGAACTGCTGGCGCTGGGTGTGATGGAAAAACACATTGAACACGTGCTGGTACCCGGAGCTTTGGAGGTGCCGCTGGCCCTGCAGGCACTGGCCGAGCAGGACCGGTACGACGCCCTGATTGCCCTGGGCTGCATCATCCGCGGAGAGACCTACCACTTTGAACTGGTGGCCAACGAATCCGGCGCGGGTGTTACCCGCATTGCGCTGGACTACCAGATCCCGATTGCGAACGCCATTCTCACCACGGAGAATTTGGCGCAGGCCGTGGCCCGTCAAACCGAAAAGGGCACTGATGCCGCACGCGTGGCGGTCGAAATGGCCAACCTTCTGACTGAGATTCAATGACCGACACACCCGAGCCCCCCACCCCGCCTACAACGCCCTCGCCCGGTTCTGGGTCTGCCAATACAAAACGACCGCCAAAACAGGCACGCAAGGGACTGACCAGCACCGGCGCGCGCAAAGCCGCCAGCAAATCCAGCCGCAGCCGCTCGCGTGAGTTTGCCCTGCAAGCCCTTTACCAGCATCTGGTCGGGCAGAACGAAACGGCCGAGATTGACCTGTTCACCCGCGATCTCGCCGGCTTTAACAAGGCGGATGCCGTTCACTATGACGCGCTGCTTCACGGCTGCGTGGCCGAGGCTGGCGCGCTCGATCAGCTCATTACGCCGCTGCTTGACCGCAAGATGACGGAGATCTCACCGATAGAACACGGTATTTTGTGGATCGGCGCTTATGAATTCAAGCATTGTCTGGATGTGCCTTGGCGCGTGGTCCTGAACGAATGCATAGAACTGGCCAAAGAGTTCGGCGGCACCGACGGTCACAAATACGTCAACGGGATTTTGAACGGTCTGGCGCCTCAATTGCGCCCGCTGGAAGTCGAGGCAGACCGGAATTCAGGCAAGCGCACTTCATGAAAATCTCGGCTCGCGCACAGCGGATCGAACCCTTTTATGTGATGGAGATGGCCAAGGCTGCGGCCCAGCTGGCCAAGAGCTGTGCCGATAGCGATTCGCCGATGATTTTTCTCAATATCGGCGAGCCCGACTTCATCGCGCCACCCTTGGTTCAGGAAGCTGCGCAGCGGGCCATCCGTGACGGAAAAACCCAGTACACCGCAGCGACCGGCCTGCCTGAGTTACGCGAACGCATCAGCGACTGGTATGCCAGCCGCTTCGGGCTCAACATTGCGGCCAAACGCATTGTGGTCACCGCTGGTGCATCTGCAGCCTTGCAGCTGGCCTGCCTGGCACTGATCGAGGCGGGTGATGACATTCTGATGCCCGACCCCTGCTACCCGTGTAACCGCCAGTTTGTCAGCGCCGCTGATGGCCAAGCGGTGTTGATACCCGCCAGCGCCAAGGAGCGATTCCAACTCAATGCCGAACTGGTCCAAGCCGCTTGGACTCAAAACACCCGCGGGGTGCTGCTGGCGTCACCGTCCAACCCCACCGGCACCTCGATTGAGCCCGGCGAGTTGCGCCGGATTCACGAGGTCGTGTCTGAGCACGATGGCATCACCGTGCTTGTTGAAATCTATCTGGGCTTGAGTTTTGATGAAAGGTTCAGCCAATCTGCACTGGCGATAGACGAGAACATCATCAGCGTCAACAGTTTTTCCAAGTACTTCAGCATGACGGGCTGGCGATTGGGCTGGCTGGTGGTGCCGCCGTCCTTGGTGACAGTGGTCGAGCGACTCTCGCAAAACCTGTTTATCTGCCCCAGCACCGTAGCCCAATATGCCGCACTGGCCTGCTTTGAGCCCGAAAGTCTGGCCGAATTTGAACGGCGCCGTCTGGCATTCAAGGAGCGTCGGGATTTTTTCATCCCTGCGTTAAACGACCTGGGACTGACCGTGCCCGTCATGCCGGACGGTGCTTTTTATGCCTGGGCCGATTGTTCTCAAGCTTGCCAGACCTTGGCCAGCCGCCTCACGGGCAACATGAATCAACACCGCAGCGCAAGCGCACCCGTGATGGACAGTTGGGGTTTTGCTGCTGCCCTTATGGAACACGCGCATCTGGCGGTCACCCCCGGACGGGATTTCGGGCCCGCTCAAGCCGCTAATTTCATCCGTTTCTCAACTGCCAGCGACATGCCGCAATTGCGAGAGGCGGTGGCGCGATTGAAGCGTCTGTTGTGAAACATGCAAGAATTCCGACCTATGACCTCCCTGAACCCATAATCTGCCCATGAGTCAAGACCTGTCCATCATTCAACTGGTGCTCAACGCAAGCTGGGTGGTCCAAGCCGTCATGCTGTTACTCGTAGGCGTATCCATCTCCAGCTGGTCGGCAATTTTTCGCAAACTGTTTTCACTGCATCGCGTCAAAGCCCTGAACGAAGCCTTCGAGCGGGAGTTCTGGTCAGGCACACCGCTCACAGGCCTGTTTGCCGCAGCCAACAAAAATCCCCGCAAAGCCAGCCCGATGGAACGCATTTTTGCCAGTGGCATGCGTGAACATCAAAAGCTGCGAGAGCGCCATATCACCGACACCTCAACGCTCATGGATGGCGCACGCCGGGCCATGCGGGCCAGCTTTCAGCGCGAGATGGATGTGATTGAAACCAACCTCTCATTTCTCGCCTCGGTCGGCTCGGTATCGCCCTATGTGGGTCTGTTTGGTACGGTCTGGGGCATCATGCACGCCTTCACCGGTCTGGCCTCAATGCAACAAGTCACATTGGCCACCGTGGCCCCCGGCATTGCCGAGGCGCTGGTCGCCACCGCCATTGGGCTGTTTGCAGCCATACCCGCAGTAGTGGCCTACAACCGCTTTGCCCGCGACATTGACCGCATTGCTATCCAGTTGGAAACTTTCATTGAGGAGTTCTCCAACATTCTGCAACGCAGTGCAGGTGCCCAGCCACCTGCCGGCCGCTAAACATGCCTTCCTTGGTCAGCCGGGGGCGCGGGCGACGCACCATCAACGAGATCAATATGGTGCCCTTCATCGACGTGATGCTGGTGCTGTTGATCATCTTCATGGTGACCGCACCGCTGATCACCCCCAGCCTGATTGACCTGCCCAGTGTGGGCATGGCGGCCAAACAACCTGACCAGATCATTGAAATCGTGATCCGTAAAAACGACGAACTTGAGATCAGGTTAAAAAACACATCCACACCGATCTCCCTGGCGGAAGTTGCCAGCGCGGTACGGCGTGAAACCGGTGCCCGGGGCAGTGCGGCAGCTGCCGGCTCTGCGGTGGTGATCAGCGCCGACAAAAGTGTCAAATATGAAACGGTGGTCAAGGTGATGGACACCCTGCAGCGCGCGGGGATTGCGCGGGTGGGACTGTCTGTGCAAATGTTGAACTAGCCGCGAACCCCGGCACATCGCGACTGTGTATGGCTTTGACTACTGCGACTGACCATCTGCCATTTGCCCCACCTGCCACGCCCGGCCTGGTGCGCGCGGTAGTGCTGGCACTGCTGGCCCATGCGCTGCTCATGGCGGCACTCACCTGGGGCGTGGGCTGGAAGCGGGAGGCCCAAACGGTGAGCGTTGAAGCTGAACTCTGGGCATCTGTTCCGCTGCAGGCAGCGCCTGCGGAGGTGATACCACCGCCCGAACCGCCAGCGCCTGTCCCACTGCCAACGCCCCCCCCCGAGCCGAGCCCTCCCGCACCCTTGCCACGGGCGCAAGCGGCCATGTCAGATGCAAGCATTGCCCTGGCGCGTGAGAAAGAGCGCAAAGACAAGGCCCGCCAGGAACAGGACAAGCTGCTGAAAGAAAAACAGCTGCTTGAGAAAAAACGCCAGCAGGAGAAGCTTGAGCAAGAGCGCAAGCTGGCTGAAGAAAAAAAGAAAAAGGAACTTGAGGCCAAGCTTAAAGAAACGCGCGAGAAGCAAAAAGCACTGGAAGAAGCCAGGCAGACCGAGAAGCAAAGGCAAGAAAATCTTCAGCGCATGGCCGGCCTGGCCGGTGCCAGTGGTGCTGCCACCGCCACGGGCACGGCGTCTCGCTCAAGCGCACCCTCAGCCACCTATGCCGGGCGCATCGTGGCGCGCGTCAAGCCCAACATTGTTTATTCAGAAAACATCAGCAACAACCCGAGCGCAGAAGTGGAAGTTCGCACTGCGCCAGACGGCACCATCACCGGGCGTAAGCTGCTCAAGCCCAGTGGTGTACCTGCCTGGGATGAGGCCGTGCTCAAGGCCATAGACAAAACCGAGGTCCTGCCACGCGACACCGATGGCCAGGTTCCGGCCACGCTGGTCATCACGTTCCGGCCACGTGACTGATTAGTCGTAAACAATGCTTGCCCGGCCCTGATCGGCCTGCGCCATCCAGCTGACCAAGGCCGCATCGCTGGGGAAAAATTTGGCCGCTTCGCCCAACTGCAGTTCTGCGGCCGCTGACAAGGCCTCGGATTGCCTGTGCAGCGCCAGGCGCACCGGCAATCCGCGCAACAGCTCGCCCTGTTCGGTGATCTCCCGTTTGGGCGGAAAGTCGGTCACCATGCGCGCAATATCCGGGGCTTTGCCGTTGACCGCAACACGCAAATACTTGCCGAAACGACAACGCGCAGATGCCAGATCCCACACCTGATTGACGGTGAGCGTCAGCCCACCCGAGAAGCGGTCGGGCTGGACTCTGCCCATGACGACAATCAACTCATCGTCTTTGAACAATTGACGATTGGCATTCATCAGTGCCTCATCCACACGCGCATCCACTACACCGGATTTGTCATCGAGTTTGAACAGACCCAGCTTTCCGCGCTGACCGTTGATCACCCGGAAGTCGGTGACGATACCGGCCAGCAACTGCGGCTCACGGGTGTCAATCAACTCATCGAGCTGGCGCTTGGCAAAGCGCCGGACCTCCAGGGTCACTTCGTCAAACAAATGGCCGGAGAGGTAAAAGCCCACCGCCAATTTTTCCTGTGTCAACTGCTCTTTCACGCCCCAGGGCAGCACCTCCACCAGCTCAGGCTCCTGGGTGCTGGAGCCGTGGTCATCGTCACCCATCATGTCAAACAGCCCCGTTTGATTGGCATTGCTTTGGGTCGCGTTGGCAAAGTCAAAAGCCCGCTCCACCGAGGCCAGCAAAGAGGCACGGTTGCGATTCAGGTTGTCCATGGCTCCGGCTTTGATCAAGGCTTCCACACAGCGTTTGTTCAGGCGGCTGCGGTCAACGCGCACACAAAAATCAAACAGACTGGTGAAGGGACCGGCTTCCTGGCGGGCTTTCACGATGGCTTCTATCGCCTGCTGTCCGGTGCCCTTGATGGCTCCCAAGCCGTACCGGACGACCTTGTCGGAAATCGGTTCAAAACGGTATTGACCGCGGTTGATGTCTGGCGGCTCAAACGCCATGCCCATCTTGATGGCATCCGCAAACAAAACTTTGAGCTTGTCTGTATCGTCCATTTCCACCGTCATATTGGCGCAGAAAAATTCAGCGGTGTAGTGAACCTTGAGCCAGGCGGTGTGATAAGCCAGCAGTGAATACGCGGCTGCATGGGATTTGTTAAAGCCATAGCCGGCAAATTTCTCCATCAGGTCGAACACCTCATCGGCCTGCTGCTCACCGATGTTGTTCTTGGCTGCACCGGCGCGGAAGATGCTGCGGTGTTCAGCCATCTCTTCGGCCTTCTTCTTGCCCATGGCGCGGCGCAGCATATCGGCACCGCCCAATGAGTAACCGCCCAGAATCTGCGCAGTTTGCATGACCTGTTCCTGGTAGACCATGATGCCGTAGGTCTCCGAGAGCATCTCGGCCACCATGGGGTGCGGGTACTCAATCACCTCACGGCCATGTTTGCGTGCCACGAAGCTGGGGATCAGATCCATGGGACCGGGCCTGTACAGGGCATTGAGCGCAATCAGGTCTTCAAGTCGCGTGGGTTTGGCGTCGCGCAACATGCCTTGCATGCCGCGACTTTCAAACTGGAACACGGCCTCGGTTTTGCCTTCCTGAAACAGCTTGTAGGTGGGCGCATCGGTGAGCGCGATGTTCTCAAATGCAAAGTTCTCCTGACCGGCATGGCGTGAGCGGATGAGGTCGCGTGCAATATCCAGAATGGTCAGCGTGGCCAGGCCGAGAAAATCGAACTTGACCAAGCCGATGGCCTCCACATCGTCCTTGTCAAATTGGCTCACGGCGGAGTCACTGCCGGGCTGCTGGTAAAGCGGGCAAAAGTCAGTTAATTTACCCGGCGCAATCAAAACGCCACCGGCATGCATACCCACATTGCGCGTCATGCCTTCGAGCTTTTGTGCCAGCGCAATCAGGGTTTTGACCTCGTCTTCCTTTGCCAGCCGCTCGGCCAGAATGGGTTCGGCCTTGATGGCGCCTTCTATGGTGATGTGCTGACCCGGCTTGTTGGGGATGAGCTTGCTGATGCCGTCGCAGAAGGTGTAGCTCATGTCCAGCACGCGCCCCACATCGCGGATGGCGGCACGTGCAGCCATGGTACCGAAGGTAACGATCTGGCTGACTGCATTTTTGCCATACTTGTTCTTGACATAGTCAATCACGCGGTCGCGGTTGCTCTGGCAAAAATCGATATCGAAGTCAGGCATCGACACCCGCTCGGGGTTGAGAAAGCGCTCAAACAGCAGCTTGTATTCCAGCGGGTCGAGGTCGGTAATTTTCAAGGCGTAAGCAACCAGTGATCCCGCGCCAGAGCCGCGCCCCGGCCCCACCGGGCAGCCATTGTTTTTGGCCCAATTGATGAAGTCGCCCACAATCAGAAAGTAGCCTGGGAAACCCATTTTCACAATTGTGCTGATCTCGAACTCCAGGCGCGCTTCGTAACGTGCACGCTGTTCTTCGCGACGGGTTGCATCCGGGTACAAATGCAGCAGCCGTTCTTTCAGTCCTTCATGGGATGCATATCGGAAATACGCTTCGGCAGACATTTGCTTGCCATCGACCAGCGGGATCGGGTAATCCGGCAGTTGCGGCTTGCCCAAGACCAGCGTGAGGTTACAACGTCGGGCAATTTCTTGGGTATTGGCCAGGCTTGAGGGAATATCGGCAAACAGCGCTTGCATTTGCGCCGTCGTTTTGAAGTACTGGTCGCGGGTGAACTTGCGAACCCGCCGCGCATTGCCCAGAATTTCACCCTCGGCAATACAGACCCTGGCCTCGTGGGCCTGGTAATCGTCTTCTAGCGTGAACTGATTGGGATGGGTGGCCACCACCGGGAGTTTCATGCGCGCGGCCAGTTGCACTGCAGCAATCACATGCGCTTCGTCGTCCGCGCGTCCGGCCCGTTGTAATTCCAGGTAAAAGCGATGTGGAAATAAACCCGATAGCTTCATGGCCACATCAAAGGCACGCGCCTGGTCGTTTTGCACCAGCGCCTGCCCGACCGGGCCAGCCTGGGCACCCGAGAGCAAAATCAGCCCTTCATTCAAATCCTGCAGCCACTCCAGCTTGACCACCGGCTGGGCTTTGGCCCCGTTTTGCGTCCAGGCGCGGGCCAGCAACTCGGACACATTGAGATAACCCTGCTTGTTTTGCACCAACAACACCAGGCGGGATGTGGCCGTAGCGTCCTGGCTCAGGCTCTCCAGAATGATCTCCACACCAATCAGAGGCTTGAGGCCTTTGCCGCGCGCTTCCTTGTAAAACTTGACGGCTCCGAACAGGTTGTTCAGATCGGTGATGGCCAGTGCAGGCTGGCGATCAGTTACAGCGGCCTGGACAACATCCTCAATCCGGTTGGTTCCATCAACGACAGAAAATTCAGTGTGCAGGCGAAGGTGGATAAACATGGCTTCATTGTAGTTTTACGCCAGTTCATATGGCGGATTGAGCGCTTGGCCAAGACTTCTAAAATGAAGCCCGTGAACGCCATTCTCAATATCGCCGCTTATCAGTTTGTCCCGCTCGACGACACTGCGGTCTTGTGTACCCGTCTGCAGGAGTGCGCGCTGGCTTTGCAGCTCAAGGGCACCATTCTTCTGGCAACGGAGGGCATTAACCTGTTTCTGGCAGGTTCAGAAACAGGGGTCCGTCAGTTTGTTACTGAATTGCGCACAGATGCCCGCTTTGCGGCCATCGAAACCAAGGAAAGCTGGTCAGCCGTCCAGCCGTTTCGCAAGATGCGGGTGCGGGTCAAGCGCGAAATCATCCGCATGAATCACCCCACCATTGTTCCTGCCGCTGGCCGGGCACCCGCCGTTGATGCACTGACCTTCAAGCGCTGGCTCCATCAGGGACACGATGACCATGGGCGTCCTGTGGTGACGCTGGATACGCGCAATGATTTTGAGGTGGATGCCGGTACTTTTGAGGGCTCTATTGACTGGCGCATCAGCAAATTCACTGAGTTTCCGCAAGCCCTGGAAAAAAACAGGGCACAGCTCCAGGACAAAACGGTTGTCAGCTTTTGTACCGGCGGAATCCGCTGTGAAAAAGCAGCCTTGCTCATGCGAGAAGCCGGGCTGGAGCAGGTCTACCAACTCGACGGCGGCATTCTCAAATACTTTGAAGTCACTGGCGGCACCCATTTCAAGGGCAACTGCTTTGTTTTTGACGAGCGAAGGGCCTTGGCAGCCGACTTGTCAACTGCCAAGGCCCCGGATTAGCGTCCTGAAGCTGCCGAGCGCAGGCAGCGGAGGAAATCAGCCGCGCAGCTTGGCCGCCACTTCTGCCACGCGTTTGCCGAACAGGCGCGCGGTTTCCAGATCGCCTGCTGGCATTTCCGCCGGCGAAGAGTCAGACGGTGATTGCGCCATGGCACCGCTGAACGAGCCGACAAAATTCACGTCATTGCGCTGGGCCGCCTTGCTGTTGCTGGGCATCAGACCGGTGCCAACCCAGATGCCGCTGTGCTGCATGGCCAGGGTTATGAAGTAATGCAGTGTGGAGTGCTTGTCGCCATTCATGGTGGCGCTGTTGGTAAAACCCGCAAACACCTTGTCTTTCCATTGCTGACCAAACCAGGGCTTGCTGGAAGCATCAGCAAATTTCTTGAACTGCCAGCTCACCGAACCCATGTAGGTAGGCGAGCCCATGATGATGGCATCGGCGGCCGAAAGCGTCGCCCATTGGGCGTCTGTGAGGTTGCCCTCGGCATCGATGGCGATCAATTCTCCGCCAGAACCCTCAGCCACGGATTGCGCCATGCGCAGGGTGTGGCCGTAACCCGAATGAAAAACCACTGCAACTTTTGTCATGCGATAACTCCTGTTAAAAAACTAAAACAAAAAAACCATAAAACCCTGACGAAGCCCGTGCTCAGGCACAAAGGTCAAAGACCAGCACTTCAGCATTGACACCAGCACTCAGGTTTAACGCCTCTTCCCCCTCAATCAAGGCAGCATCCCCGGTGTGAAGCCGTTGACCATTGACGTCCAGTTCTCCGCGCACCAGGTGCACATAACTCTTGCGCTTGGCGTCCAGTGCGAGTTGGGCCGATTCATGGCCATCAAACAGACCCGCATACAGCCGGGCATCGGCATGCAGCATGACCGACCCCAGAGCGCCATCGGGTGAGGCCACCAGGCGCAATGCACCGCGCTTTTCTTGCGCATCGAAGGTTTTTTGCTCGTAACTGGCAGGTATTCCAGTGACGTTGGGCTCGATCCAGATTTGGAAGAAGTGGGTGGTGTCTTTGGGGGCGTGATTGAACTCGCTGTGCATCACACCGTTGCCGGCACTCATGCGCTGCACATCGCCCGGCGGGATGGCGCGACCATTGCCCATATTGTCTTTGTGCGCCAGCTCGCCGGAAAGAACGTAGCTGATGATCTCCATGTCCCGATGACCGTGGGTACCAAAACCGGTGCCAGGTGCAATGCGGTCTTCGTTGATCACCCGCAGATTGCCCCAGCCCATGTATTTGGGGTCGTGGTAACCGGCAAAAGAAAAGCTGTGGAAAGATTTAAGCCAGCCATGGTCGGCATAACCTCGGTCTTGCGATTTGCGCAGAGCCAACATACGGGTTCCCTCGTTGAATGAAGAACTTGAACTTTAAGGCAGGCTGGTGCTTTTGCAACACGTGGTGTTTGATGGCATCATTCAAATTATTTGAATTTAATTAACATTAAAGTCCAAAAATGAAAGCTACTGCCCGCAATGTCCTCACACCCGATGCGCTGTCCATGCTTCAGGTGATTGAGACGCAAGGCAGTTTTGCCGCAGCTGCCCGGGCGCTGGGCATGGTGCCCAGTGCATTGACTTACCGGGTACGCCAGATCGAGGACGCGCTGGATGTGCTTCTGTACGACCGAAGTTCCCGCCAGGCGCGCCTGACCGAAGCCGGGGCAGAGCTTTTGCAAGTGGGCGAGCGCCTGCTTGAAGAAATTGACGCGGTCGCCAATCGGGTCCGGCGGGTGGCTACCGGTTGGGAGCCACAACTCACCCTGTCTGTGGACAGCGTGATTTCCAAATCAACCCTGATGGAACTGGTGGATCGTTTTTTCGCCTTGGGCGCACCTACGCGCATCCGACTGCGTGAGGAAACCCTCTCAGGAACCCTTGAAGCGCTCACCTCGGGCCAGGCCGACCTGGCCATTGGCGTAGCGCTAGAGGTGGTCACGTCCGCCCAAATGCAGTCCAAACCGCTGGGCATGGTGAGTTTTGTCTATGCGGTGGCACCGCATCACCCGTTGGCGGCTTCAGTCGAGCCGCTGACAGATACACAACTCAAAATGCACCGTGCTGTTGCGGTGGCCGACTCGGTGCAACGGGGCAATGGTCTGACAATCGGACTGCTGGCAGGGCAGGACGTGTTCACGGTGCCCAATATGCAAGCCAAGCTGGATGCCCAGCTGCGTGGCCTGGGCGCGGGTTTTGTGCCTGAGTGCATGGCGCGCAGCTACCTTGAGGCTGGTCGCCTGGTGGCCCTGAAAACCGAACGACCACAACGCCAGGTTCGGGTCAGCTATGTTTGGCGGGGCGCCCCGGCACGTGGCCAGGGCCAGGCGCTGCAGTGGTGGCTGCACCAGTTGGAGCAGGCCGGCACCCGCACCGCACTGTTGGAGCAGCACCGGGGCGTGTAAAGTGCGGGTCGTACAACAACAGGAGACCGCGTCCATGGCCACCAAGTCCGAATCCCGATCCATTGCCATCATTGGCGCCGGCATGGCCGGCATCGCCTGCGCACGCACACTGGTTCAGGCGGGTCACCGCGTGACGGTGTTTGAGAAGAGCCGTCGCGCCGGGGGGCGCATGTCTACCCGCAACACCGAGTTCGGCAGCTTTGACCATGGCACGCAGTACTTCACCGTGCGCGACACCCGCTTCCAAAAAGCCCTTGAGACCGTGCCGGGTGTATGCAAACCCTGGAGTGCCAATGCCGTTCGCATCCTCGATGCACAGGGCCGGGTTGCCGTTGCAGGCCTGCCTCCGACCGAGTCCCACTGGGTAGCCGCACCGGGGATGAACGATCTGATGGCGCGCTGGTCTCAACCGCTGCTCAATGCAGGGCAAATTGAAGTCCAGACGCTGGTCACTGCCATTGCCCGTGATGTGCTCAATCCCAAGCGCTGGCAATTGCACACCAAGGGCGCAGAAGACTCGCAGCATGTGTTTTCCGGCTTTGATGATGTTTTACTGGCCATACCCTGCGTTCAAGCGCAGGAGTTGCTACAAAATTCCAAGCAAAAAGGACTGGCCAAAAAGATCAGCAAGGTTGAGGTGGCCCCCTGCTGGACGCTGATGCTGGCTTTTCCCCAGGCGGTGCAACCCGGCTTGACCACATTGGGGCCGCAGTGGAACGCGGCACGCAGCACCCACCACCGCATTGCCTGGCTGGCACGTGAATCCAGCAAACCCGGACGCGAACAAATTGAACGCTGGACGGTACAGGCCAGCGCAGCCTGGTCGCAAGAGCACGTTCGGGACGATGAGGCGCGTGCCAAAGCCAAGCTGATCAGGGCTTTCTCTGAGATTACCGGCATCCGCGCTGAACCCGCCTATGCAGAGGTCCATCGCTGGCTGTATGCCCAGACCACCCGGCCACTGGGTGTGAGCCACCTGTGGGACCAAGGACAACGCATAGGCGTCTGCGGCGACTGGTGCCTGGGCCACCGCGTGGAAAACGCCTTTGTATCGGGTCTGGAACTGGCCCTGAGCGTGGCCTGAACGCCCAAGTCAAGCGTGGGGGCCATCCACTATCTAGGCAGGTTCGCCCCTTCTCCCACCGGGCAGTTGCACGCCGGCTCGCTGGTGGCTGCGCTGGCCAGTTGGCTGGACGCCAGAGCCCATGGCGGACGCTGGCTGGTGCGTATGGAAGACGTGGACACGCCGCGCTGTGTTGCCGGTGCCGATGAAATTATTCTGAATCAATTGGCCAGCCTGGGCTTGTTACCCGACGAGCCCCCGGTGTGGCAGTCGCAGCGCACAGCGCTGTATCAGCAGGCGCTGGAGCAGCTTATCTTTCAAGGCCAAGCCTACCCGTGCAACTGCTCACGCAAAGCCATAGAGACCGCACTCAACCAATCCGGCCAGCCACGTGCCCGCCACACAGCGCCGATCTACCCCGGTACCTGCAGATCAGTTATGCAACATCCGGAAGACTTACCCTGGGCCACACAGCCTGCCTGGCGACTGAATACGTCAAAAATTTACCCTAATCTACCGGAAACCTTTACCGATAAAGGGCAAGCAGCTCCTGAAACAGGAGCAGAGCAAGTACCCGTCAAGACCATAAGCTGGAGCGACCGCCGGCTGGGTGCGCAAGCACAGGAGGTAGAACGAGAGGTAGGCGACTTTGTGCTGCATCGTGCTGATGGCTGCTTTGCTTATCAGCTGGCCGTGGTGGTTGATGACGCTGCACTAGGCATCACGCACGTGGTGCGCGGCGAAGATCTGGCGGACAACACCGCGCGGCAAATTTTGCTGCAACGCGCACTGGGCTATCCCTTGCCCGTTTATTTGCATACGCCATTGGTGCTCGGAGCCAACGGAGAAAAATTGTCCAAACAAAACGGCGCACAAGCGCTGGACACCAGCAAACCCCTGGTTGCGCTGCAGGCAGCCGGACAAGTTCTGGGTATCCATGTGGACTCTAACCATGTACCAGAGTGGCTGGCGGCGGCTTGTTCTGCCTGGGCGGATCGGGTTCGCGCTGAACAACCCTGATCGGGTTTCTGGCAATCAGGTCAACACCAAAGCAGCACACCGTCTGCACAAGCGCCATGGTGAAAACAGCCCCGCTTAAAATCTGGACGTGAACGCCCCCCAAATCCCTGCAATCAGCCCCGGCACCCTATCACTGGAAGTCCCGGAATCAACACCGCCCAAAGACCGCCGACGCCTGCCCCTGGCCGATGTAGCGTTTCCAAAAACCATCAAAAGTTATGTCAAACGCGCTGGCCGGACCACCAGCGGTCAGACCAAGGCGTTTGAAGATCTGGGGCCGCGCTTTATCTTGCCGTTTCGTCCAAATGCTATTAATTTTGAAGCTTTGTATTCAGAAAATACGTGGGCAGACGGCGTAAAACAACCAGAATACCAATCCAACGTGCTGGAAATCGGCTTTGGCATGGGGGAAGCCACCGCCCACATTGCAGCTCGGTTGCCGCAGACGCGCTTTCTGTGTTGCGAAGTGCATGAGCCCGGCGTGGGTGCCCTGCTCAAGCGCATCGGCGAGCAGGACTTGAACAATATCCGCATCCTCCAGCATGATGCGGTTGAGGTGCTTGACCACATGCTGCCCTTGCACAGCCTGGACGGCATTCATATTTTTTTTCCTGATCCCTGGCACAAAACCAAACACCACAAACGCAGACTGATCCAGGGCGCTTTGGTGGCCAAGCTGGCGGCACGGCTCAAACCCGGCGGCTACCTGCATTGCGCCACCGATTGGGAACCTTATGCGCAACAAATGCTTGACGTGCTTGGCGCAGAGCCGAACCTCAAAAACAGCAGCGTCCAAGCCACCGGCTTCGCCGACAAACCCGACTACCGGCCCCTGACCAAGTTTGAGAACCGGGGCCTTAAACTTGGCCATGGTGTCTGGGATCTGGTGTTCATCCGGGTCTGAGCCGATCGCACAACTCGCCAATCAGGCAAGCGAAGCGATAGCCATGAAACGCAGCGAACCCAACAACCGGCCACCCAGCCGTGACGGCGTGGGTGCAAGCTGTGTGGCCTTGTCAAGCATGCACGCCCAAAACCCGGTCAATCCGGATGACACTTGCGTTTTGCTGCTGGATTTTCTGGCGCAACGCATGCCCCACATCCCGCGGGAGGTCTGGCATCAGCGCATGGCGCGTGGTGATGTGGTGGATGGGCAGGGCCAAGTGCTGCGCCCGAACCATCCCTTCACACCGGCCGGGCATGTGTATTACTTTCGTGAACTGGCGACAGAAGCGCCTATTCCTTTTGAGGCGCAGATTCTGCTGGAAGATGCACACCTGGTGGTGGTGGACAAGCCGCACTTTTTACCGGTCATGCCCTCGGGCAAGTACCTGCAGGAAACTGTGCTGGTGCGCCTGAAACGCCAGCTCAAGCTCGATGCGCTGGTGCCCATCCACCGCATTGACCGTGACACCGCAGGGTTGGTGATTTTCTCCAAACAGCCACAGAGCCGAAGCCTGTATGCAGCCCTGTTCCGTGAGCGGCAGGTCCATAAAATCTATCAGGCTATTGCGCCCTGGCGGGCAGACCTTGAACTGCCCAAGACCCTCCATAGCCGGATCGTTCCAGCCGAGCACTTCATGCTCCAGCAGGAAGTCGCTGGCACACCCAATGCGCTTACCCACCTGGAGGCTCTGGAAGTTCGGGGAAACCTGGCGCGCTACCAGCTCATACCGGTTACCGGCAAGCGCCACCAGTTGCGGGTGCACATGGCCTCACTGGGGCTACCGATCCTTGGCGACGGGCTTTACCCCACGCTTACCCCGGAAGGCCAAATTGACTATGCTCAGCCCTTGCAACTATTGGCCCAGTGCTTGAGCTTTACCGATCCTGTGACCCATGAGCCACGCCGTTTGACAAGCCGCAGACAACTGGCATGGACCGTGCATGGATAAGCAATGACGCACAATACATTCACTTTTGGAGAAACCATGATGAGTTCGAACACACGCTCTCGCTTAGAGACCACCAAACCCGCCCTTTGGCCACGGCTGGCGCTTTCCACACTGATGGCTCTGACTGCCTTGGCCATGCTGGGCATGCAAAGCGCACGGGCTCAGGCACCTGCAACCGTATCGGCACCGGCGGCAGACTTTCCCAAAAAACCCATCACGCTGGTCGTGGGCTTTACGCCTGGCGGCATCTCGGACGTGCTGGCACGTGCGCTGGCGGTCAAGCTGACCAGCCAGATGGGACAAACCGTGATTGTGGACAACAAGCCGGGTGCCGGAACGCTGATTGCCGGCGAGTTTGTCGCCAAAGCCGCGCCTGATGGCTACACCCTATGGCTGCAAGACATGTCCACCCATGCCGTCAACGTGGGTCTGTACAAGAAAATCCCCTACGATTCGATCAAAGACTTCACACCCATCACGCTGGTGGCCTCGACCCCACTCATCCTGGTGGTCAACCCGTCGCTTCAGGTGAACAACCTGGCCGACTTTGCCAAGGCAGCCAAGGCTAAAAAAGGCGGATTGGCCTACGCCTCTTCAGGCAACGGCACCATTCCCCACCTGACTACAGAATCTTTCAACACCCTGCTGGGCATTGAATCGGTGCATGTGCCCTACAAAGGCAGCGCGGCAGCAACCCAGGCCGTACTCTCAGGCGAAGTGGCCTACAACTTCTCCACCATGCCCCCAGCCCTGGTTCAGGTCCGTGCGGGTAAGTTGATTGCCCTGGGCGTAACCACAACAAGGCGCGTGGGAGCGGCGTCTGACGTGCCCACCATTGCCGAGGGGGCATCTGCAGGCCTACCGGGTCTGGCGGGTTTTGAATTTGTACTGTTCAGCGGAATACTCGGCCCCAAAGGCATTCCACCTGCTATTGTGGCCAAAATCAATGCCGAGTTTGTCAAGGCCGTCAACAGCCCCGAGATGAAACAGGTCTACACCACCATCGGCGCAGACCCGGTCACCAACAGCCCGGCAGAATTTTTGGCCCACATGACGGCTGAAACCGCCAAATATGTCAAAGCGGTCAACGCGTCAGGTATCAAAATAGACTGACCGATCTTCTTTTTTCTAACCAGCCCTGACCCCCATCAATGCGCCCTCTTCTTCCCAAACACAACCGCTACGACTTTATTCCCCTGACCGAGCGCAATGATTACAGCTGGCCGGGCCAGAAGCGGCTGGCGCTGGTGCTGACCACCAACGTGGAATGCTTTGCCTTTGGTGCGGGTCTGGGGCATGACCCGGCCAAGACAGGCGAGCCGCAAACCCATCGCAACTATTCCTGGCGTGATTACGGCAACCGAATTGGCATCTGGCGGTTTTTTGACCTGTTTGACGAACTCAAACTGCCGGTGGCCCACAACGTGAACAGCCTTGTTTACGATTACGCGCCTCAGGTGATGGACGCCATCCGCAAGCGCGGGGATGAAATCGTGGCGCATGGCCGCACCAATGCCGAGAACCTGCGCGGCATGTGGGAAGCCGATGAAGAACGCATCATCGGTGAGGTCGTGGCCAAGTTCACGCACCATGAAGGCAAGGCACCTGCCGGCTGGATGGGCCCAGGCGCCTACGAGACCGCCCACACACCCGATCTGCTCAAGGAAGCCGGCTTCAAGTACTTGATGGACTGGCCACTGGATGACCAACCGGTCTGGCTGCGCACCCGCAGCGGGCCCCTGTTGTCGGTGCCCTACCCGATTGAGCTCAACGACTCCCAGGTCGTGACGCACCGCAAGCAGGATGGTCGCGAGTTTTGCGACATGGTGGTTGACCAGTTTGACGAAATGATTGAGCAATGCCAGCGCCATCCGCTGGTGATGAATGTGTCCATCCACCCCAACATCTTTGGCCAGCCGTTTCGCCTGCGTAATTTGCGCCTGGCACTGCAGCACTGCTTGAACCACCCCCACAAAGACCGGGTTTGGCTGGCCCAGCCGGGCCAGGTGGCAGACTACTGCCTGTCGCTGCCACCGGGGCTGATTCCGGGAAGTTAACCAGGCAGGTGACAACCATCACTGCAGCTCGGGACCAAAGACTGGTGCGCCCTTTGCGGTGAAAATGGCTCCCATGAAGCCTTTTCGTATTGGCGCTGGCGCGGGGTATTCCGGTGACCGCATTGACCCTGCGCAGGCATTGGCTGAACACGGACAACTTGATGCGCTGGTATTTGAATGCCTGGCCGAGCGCACGGTTGCACTGGCACAGTTGCGCCGTCAGCAAGACCCGCAACAAGGCTACGACCCCCTGCTGCAAGCGCGCATGCGTGCGGTACTGCCCGCCTGCGTGGCTCAGGGGGTGCGGATCATTAGCAATATGGGTGCCGCCAACCCACTGGCTGCCGGGCATGCTGTGCTGACGGTAGCGCGTGAGCTGGGCTTGCCGCGTCTGCGCGTGGCCGTGGTGCTGGGTGATGATGTGCTGGACTGGGTACAGGCCCATGACGTTCAGCTGTTGGCATCAGACCAGAGCGTGCGCAGCCTGGACGGACGGCTGATATCCGCCAACGCCTATCTGGGTGCCGATGCCTTGCTGCCAGCCTTGGCGTTCGGGGCAGATGTCGTGATCGCCGGACGTGTGGCCGACCCCGCCTTGTTTCTCGCCCCCCTGATGCACCACTTTGGCTGGCACGCGCAGGACTGGCAGCGCCTGGGCCAGGGCGTGGTGGTCGGCCATTTGCTGGAGTGCGCGGCGCAGGTCAGTGGCGGCTATATTGCTGACCCGGGCTTTGTGGACGTGCCGAATCTGGCTGAAGTGGGTTTTCCGCTGGCCGAAGTAAACGCCGATGGTTCTGCGGTGATCACCAAGCTGCCAGACACTGGCGGGCGGGTGGACCGGATGACCTGCACCGCGCAATTGCTGTATGAAATTGAAGACCCGGCGCATTATGTGCAACCCGATGTGGTGGCCAACTTTACTGGCGTACGTTTCATGGAGTTAGCCCCTAACCGGGTGCAAGTGGAGGGTGGACTTGGCGCGGCACGTCCCGATCAGCTGAAGGTGACGCTGGGCTACCGCGATGGTTTTATGGGCGAGGGCCAAATTTCTTACGCCGGACCGGGTGCACGGGCGCGTGGCGAGTTGGCCCTGTCGGTTCTGGCGCAGCGCTTGCGTGTTCGTGGCTTGCAGACGATGGAGCATCGCCTGCAGCTGATCGGCGTGAATGCCCTGCACGGACCCACGCTGGGAGCCGCGCAGGAGCCCTATGAGGTACGGGTACGCTGCACGGTGCGCACTGCAAATCGTGCACAGGCCGAGTGGGTGGGGCAAGAAGTAGAGGCTTTGTACCTCAACGGCCCGGCGGGCGGCGGTGGTGCCACCCAGTCGGTGCGCGAAGTAGTCGCAGTGGCCTCCGTACTGATACCTCGTGACGCAGTGGCCATACGGTGCCAGATTTTGGAGCTTAGCGATGAAGCTGCGTGACATCGCCATGGCCCGCTCAGGGGACAAAGGCAAACTTGCCACGTTAAGCGTGATCGCTTTTGACCTGGCCCATTACCCGCTCTTGGTTCGCACATTAACGTCAAGGTGCGTAGCAGAGCACTACCATGATGTGGTTCGAGGCGAAGTGCAGCGCTTTCTCTTGCCAGCCTTGGGTGCCGTCCACTTTGTCATGCATGACGCCTTGGGCGGCGGCGTCACCCGCTCACTGGCGCTGGATGCACATGGCAAGGCCTTGAGTTCGGCAATTCTGGATTTGGATGTTTATGAGTCGCCGAATGACTCCACTGAGCCCCTCATCTGAACTGTCATCACGGCGATGATGCCCTGACTGCCCTAAACTTGAGGGCCAAGATACCAACACAAGGAGACAATCATGACCACATGGCTACGCAATGCAGCTGCTTGTTTGACCCTGATAAGCTGCGCCATTGGGGCACATGCTCAGCCCTACCCCAACAAGCCGATCAAGGCCATCGTGCCTTTTGCCCCGGGCAGTTCGACCGACCAGATTGGCCGGGCTTTTGCCGCCAAGATGTCCGAAACCCTGGGCCAAAACATCATTATCGAGAACCGCGCTGGCGTCAACGGCATGCTCGGTGCCGATGCAGTGGCCAAGTCTGCGCCCGATGGCTACACCATTCTGATTGGTACCAACAGCACGAATGCGGCGCTCAAAAGCCTGATGAAGCAACTGCCCTACGACCAGGACACGGCTTTTGCGCCAGTTGGCTACCTGGGCTCGGTACCGCTGATCATTGCTGTGAACAACGATGTACCTGCCAAAACCCTGCGTGAGTTTATCGGTTTGGCAAAAGCTAAGCCCGGTGCTGTGATGTTTGCCAGCGCCAGCACCTCGCAGTTGGTGTCGGCTGAAATGCTGGCCAGCATGGCGGGTGTACAAATGACCAATGTGCCCTACCGAAGCGGGCCCGCAGCCATGACTGACTTGATTGGTGGACAGGTCATGATGTTCAGCGCTGACTTTGGCGTGACGCTGCCACAGGTCAATGCAGGCAAGATCCGCGGCTTGGCCGTTACCTCTTCCAAGCGCTCACCCGCCATTCCTGATTTACCTACTGTCAATGAGGCACTGGGCCTGAAAGACTATGAGCTGATTGCCTACTTTGCCATCTTTGCACCGGCCGGTACCCCCCCCGATGTCATCGCCAGGCTCAATGCCGCCATTAATGCTGCGGCCAATAGCAAAGAACTTCAGGAGCGCTTCGCATCGATTGGTTTTGCTGTAGAGCCAGCCTCCCCCGAAGCACTGGGTCAGCGCACGCGTCTGGAGACCGCCAAATGGGCCAAGGCCATCCGCGACGCGAAGATCGAACCCCAATAAACCGGGGCGCATAAACGTCGCTGACCGAATCAGACTTCGCGCCTGGTTCCAGAAGTCGTCAAACTAAGACCACATCAGCACAACGTCAAGTCAGCTGATTCGCCAGCAAGCGGGCCACGTGTATGGCTTCGCGCCGGGTACCGTCGTGAATCTGGTGGCGACAACTGGTGCCGTCGGCCACCACCAAGGCCCCGGGCTTGTTGCGTATGGCAGGTAACAGGCTTAGCTCGGCCATTTGCCTGGACACCTCGACGTATTTGGCCTCGTAGCCAAAGCTGCCCGCCATGCCGCAGCAACTGCTCTCAATGAGCTCGGGCTGGGCACCTGGAATCAGTTTGATCACAGACAGAATTGGTGACACCGCATCAAACGCCTTCTGGTGACAGTGGCCGTGCAGCAGGATGGCCTGGTCTATGGGCTTTAGCCTTGCCTTGAGGTCGTCCAGCCGGCCCGCGTTGGCCTCACGGGCCAGAAATTCTTCCAGCAACAATGCGTTGTCACTCAAGATTTGAGCCTCAGGCCCCAGGCACAGGGTGAGCATTTCATCGCGCAGCGTGAGCAGACACGACGGCTCCAGCCCGACGATGGCAATGCCTTGCCGGGCAAAGGGTAAAAGCGCTTCCAGAACTTCTTGCGCTTTGGCTCTTGCCTGCTCCACCATGCCAGTGGCAAGGTAGGTTCGGCCACAGCACAAGTGTTTGCCATCTGCTACTTTTTTAGTAGCTATATGCACAGCATAGCCGGCGGCTTGAAGCACTTTGAGTGCTGCACTGGCGTTGTCGGACTCAAAGTATCCGTTGAAGGTATCAACAAAAAGCACCACCGGTTTGCTGGCCTTGAGCACCGCTTCTCGGCTGATACCACCTGCCGAGGTCGAACCCATGGCCCGGGTGTTGAAAAAATGCCGGCTTTGCCATTGCGGCAGCGTTCTTTGGGCCGAAAAACCCAGCAGCTTTTCGCTCAAGCGCGCCATCAGGGGCCATTTGTCGCGCAGGTTCAGCAGCGGGGCCAGGCGGCTGGCCAGGTGCGCATAGTCGGGCAGCTGGCCGATCAGCTTGTCTTTGAGTGTGTGGCCGTGCCGGGCCTTGTAGTGGCTCAAAAACTCCACTTTCATTTTGGCCATGTCCACGCCGGTGGGGCAATCGCGTTTGCAGCCCTTGCAGCCCACGCACAGCTCCATCGCCTCCTTCACCGCTTCACTGCTCAGGGCGTCTTGTCCGCTCAGGCCGTCAATCTGTCCGCTCAGGGCCAGTCGCAGTGTGTTGGCGCGGCCCCGGGTCGTGTGCTTTTCATCGCGCGTCACCCGATAGCTCGGGCACATGGTGCCGGTATCAAACTTGCGGCAGTGGCCATTGTTGTTGCACATTTCCACCGCCTTGGCCAGACCCATGGCCGGGTCGCCTCCGGTGCCGGGTTGCGTAGTCACTTCAGTTACCGGGTCATTACAAACGTCCCAGGCACTCCAGTCCAGTGCGGTCTTGATGGGGATGACCCGGTATTCAGGCGGAAAACGCATCAGCCGGGTATCGTCCATGCGCGGCGGGTTGATCATGCGCCGCGGGCTCAGCAGGTTGGCGGGGTCCAGCTGCTGTTTGATCTGCGCAAAGGCACGGGTGATATTGGGGCCGAATTGCCATTCAATCCACTCCCCCCGACACAGGCCATCGCCATGCTCGCCGCTGAAAGCGCCCTTGAACTTGCGCACCAGCTCGCTGGCCTCTTCACCGATGGCGCGCATTTTGGATGCGCCATCGCGGCGCATGTCCAGGATGGGTCGCACATGCAGTGTGCCCACCGATGCATGCGCGTACCAGGTACCACGGCTGCCGTGTTTGGCAAACACCTGGGTCAGCGCATCCGTGTATTGCGCCAAGTGTTGAAGAGGTACCGCGCAGTCCTCAATAAAGCTGACCGGTTTGCCGTCGCCCTTGAGGCTCATCATGATGTTCAGGCCGGCCTTGCGCACCTCCCAAAGGTTTTTCTGCGCGGCATCATCCGTCATTTCAACCACACTGCCTGACAGGTTCAAGTCACCCATCAATTCAACCAGCTGCTTGAGCTTGGGCAGCAATGCCCCCTTGGTGGCGCCAGAAAACTCGACCAGCAGCACGGCCTCGGGCTTACCGCCGTTGATCATGGGGGACAGGGCGGTACGGATGGTGGGCGCAAATGCCGGGTTTTGCAAAGACAACTCGATCATGGTGCGGTCGACCAGCTCTACGGCTGTCAGCGTGGCCTCGCCGCTCAGTCCATTGCCGGCCACACCACCGGGATAGCCCAGCTTGACGATATGCTGGGCTGCGTCCATGGCCGCGTAAAAGGTGGGAAAGTTCACCACCCCCAGCACCTTGGCGCGCGGCAGCTCGCTCAGGCGCAGGCGCAATGAACGCGTCATGGCCAAGGTGCCTTCGCTGCCCACCAGCAGGTGCGCCAGATTGACCGAGCCGTCTGAGGTGTAAGGCTTTTCGCTCTGGTTGTGAAAAATATCCAGGTTGTAGCCAGCCACCCGGCGCAGCACTTTGGGCCAGAACTGCTCAATCTCTGTCTGGTTTTCAATGGCCAGATCGCGCACGAAGTCGGCAATCTGCCTCATGCGCCCGGTGGTCTGGCCGTAGCTGGTGAAATCCAGCAAACTGCCATCCATCAGCCACGCCTGTGCGCCGATGACGTTGTGAACCATGTTGCCGTAGGCCAATGACCGGCTGCCGCAGGAGTTGTTACCCGCCATGCCCCCCAGAGTGGCTTGCGCACTGGTGGATACGTCCACCGGGTACCAGAGACCATGGGGTTTGAGCGCCGCATTGAGATGGTCCAGTACCAAACCCGGCTCGACACTGACCTCGCGGTTTGCAACATCCAGCGCCAGAATTTGGCGCACGTGTTTACTATGGTCAATCACCAAGCCGGCACCCACAGTCTGGCCACACTGGCTGGTGCCGCCACCGCGCGGCACGATGGGAACCTGCAGATCGCGGCAGATATCCAAGGCCACGGCAACATCTTGAGCCAACGTGGGCACAAACACACCCACCGGCATTTCCTGGTAAATGGACGCATCGGTGGCATAACGGCCCCGGTCCGCCGGGGAGAACAACACCTCGCCTTGGGTCTGAGCCGTCAGTCGGGCCGCCAGGCGACCGGCCACTTCGTTGCTGATGCGAGATACCACGTCATAGGCTTGGGCCGCGGTTTGCCGGGCAATGTTCAGGGGCAAGGGTGCGTTCATGGTTTCCTCAGCAAATCCAGAACCACATCGCGCTTGTGGTTCAAATGGTCCAGTAACACGCTTCGCATGGCCACCGCATCACGGACTTCAAGGGCTGCAATCATCTGGTCATGCTCGACCATGGCACGCTTCCATTTGTCGCCATCCTGGTTGGAACGAAATCGCAGGGCCTGTAGCCGTGCGTTGACCTGTTTGTAGGTTTCGGTCAGAACCGGGTTGCGCGCAGCCAGGTTAATCGCCAGATGAATAGTGGCATTAAGACGGTAATAGGCCGAGAGATCCTGCCGGGTGAAAGCCGCCTTCATTTCATAGTGCAGGGCTTTGATTTCATCAAGCTCGCCGTCTGTGATGCGCTGGGCCGCCAATTCACCCGACTGGGCTTCAAGTCCCGCCATCACCTCAAAGGTATCAAGCACATCGGCTTCAGACAGCTGTACGGCGATAGCACCCCGGTTGGGCAGCAACTCCACCAGGCCTTCGACAGCGAGCATCTTGATGGCTTCGCGCAGCGGTGTGCGCGACACCTTGAGTTCTTCGGCCAGTGCGCGCTCATTGAGTTTTGCGCCGGGTGCGATTAAGCCCTCCAGCAACATCTGGCGCAGGGTACGGGCCACCTGCTCATGCAGGGAAGTCGGCGGGGATGACAAAATCTCAGCACCAGTCATATTTTGTATGCAGAATTTGTATGGTTTTTCAATAATTTTTGGAAATTCTAGGCTAAATACTGTTGACAAAACTATTTTGTATGCAAAAAATCCCTAATCCCAAGAAAGAATCACCACCATGCTGAACACTGATTTCCATCCGACAGGCCGTCACTTCCTGCAAATTCCAGGCCCTTCACCGGTGCCCGACCGCGTACTTCGTGCAATGAGCTTGCCCACAATTGACCACCGGGGGCCCGAGTTTGGCGCGTTGGGCCTCAAGGTGCTGGCTGACATGAAAAAGATCTTTCAGACCCAACAACCAGTCATGCTGTATCCGGCTTCTGGCACTGGAGCCTGGGAGGCGGCAATGGTCAACACGCTAAGCCCGGGCGACCACGTGCTGATGTACGAAACCGGTCACTTTGCCTTTCTTTGGCACCGTCTGGCCACCCGTCTTGGGCTTCAGGCTGAAGTCATTGCCCAGCCGGGCTCCGAAAACGGTATTCCGACAAGCTGGCGACGTGGTGTTCAGACCAACCTGATTGAAGAGCGTCTCAAAGCCGACGCCGGCCACAGTATCAAAGCCGTGTGTGTGGTGCACAACGAAACCTCCACCGGTGTGACCAGCAATATCGCGGCAGTGCGCAAAGCCATAGACGCGGCGAAACACCCGGCCTTGCTGCTTGTAGACACCATCTCCGGCTTGGCTTCGGCCGAGTACCGGCACGATGCCTGGGGCGTGGATGTGTCCATCAGCGGCTCACAAAAAGGCCTGATGTTGCCGCCTGGCATGAGCTTTAACGCGCTGTCCACCAAGGCCATTGAAGCCAGCAAAACAGCCAAGCTGCCGCGCAGTTTCTGGGCCTGGGACGAAATCATAGAGATGAACAAAACCGGCTACTTCCCCTACACGCCCAACACCAACCTGATGTATGGCCTGAGCGAAGCTTGCGACTTGATCCTGGGCCAGGGCCTGGACACTGTGTTTGCCCGGCATCTGCGCTGGGCCGAGGGCGTACGCGCTGCGGTTAAGGCCTGGGGGCTGGAGATTCAGTGCGCGGACGCCAACCTTTACTCTCCCATCCTCACGGGTGTGATCACGCCACCAGGGGTTGATGCGGATGCAGTACGAAAGATCATTTATGAACGCTTTGACTGCTCTTTGGGCACCGGGCTGGGCAAGGTTAAAGGACGTATGTTTCGCATTGGCCATCTGGGCGACAGCAATGATCTGACCTTGGTGGCCACTGTGGCGGGCTGCGAAATGGGCCTGAAACTGGCCGGAGTCAAACTGGCCGGATCGGGCGTTCAAGCCACCATGGATTACTTTGCCAGCCACCCGGCCGCACTGTCACTGCAAAAAGCAGCCTGAAGACACGCTGCATGTCGATTCCTCTCTTGTTGATCTTGTAAAAACGCGGAGACTTTCATGAAACGCAGAATTTTCGTTACCGCCGCTGCGGCCTCGCTGGCAGCGCCCATGCTTCATGCCCAAACCCTGCCCAGCGGCACCATCCGCATCATTGTGGGTTTCCCGCCTGGAGGGGGCACCGATGCGCTGGCCCGCGTTGTTGCTCAGAAACTCTCGGTGATGTGGAACAACACCATCGTGATTGAAAACAAAGCCGGTGCTGCGGGCGTGATTGCGGCTGATTTTGTGGCCAAACAGCCGGCTGACGGCAACACCTTGCTGATGGCACACATCAACAGCCATGCGCTGGCACCCAGCCTGCAGCCCAAGCTGAGCTATGTGGTTGAGCGCGATTTTTCACCTATTGCACTGGTGGGGGTAACGCCCAATCTGCTGATCTGCAATGAAACCCAATCCGCCAAGACCGTCAAGGATCTGGTTGCGCTGTGCAAGGCCAATCCAGGCAAGATCAGTTTTGCCTCCGCTGGCGGCGGATCAGCACAGCACCTGGCGCTGGAAATGTTCAAGTTGCAGGCTGGTATTTTCGCCCTGCACATTCCTTACCGTGGTTCAGGCCCGGCCCTGGTTGACCTCATTGGTGGCCAGGTGAATTATTGTTTTGAGACCATGACCTCAGCAACACCGCATGTCAAAAGCGGCAAGGCCATTGCCCTGGCCCAGACACGCTTGAAGCGCGCCAAGGGCCACCCCACTGTGCCCACGATGGACGAGCAGGGATTTCCCGGCTTCGATGCCACCACCTGGTATGGTCTGGTTGGGCCCGGCAAGCTGCCAGCTGCCATGACCGCCCGGATGAACGAAGACATCAACAAAGTACTTGCCATGCCCGATGTGATGGAAAAGCTTGAGCAATTTGGTGCAGAAGATGGGGGCGGCACTTCACAACGATTTGCAGATTTCATACGCACTGAGCAGCAAAAGTGGGCCAAGGTCGTAAAAGAAGCTAAAGTATCGGCTGACGCCTAAATAAACAAATTTAAAGATGCATGGTGATTTCTCGAGCACAAGCTCGACGGCCAGAGGAATTTGGATTCAACAGAGTCTCACTAACGTCCTGTGCGAACAGATTCACCAACTGGCTCTTGATATTCTCTTGCAGCTGGGAACGCCCGATCTGGCAGACCATGTAGATGTGAGCATCGGCATGAACGAGCGGGGGGAGTTCCTTCAGCTCCACCTCAATGAAGCCAAAACGTTGGCCTGGGCACCCGGTTTGGACACACTGGCCCTGGCGCAAAGGCTCCATCTTTCCCCCCAGACAAGTCCCGACGACTTAAACCGTGAAATTGTGGTGGCCATGCTGATGGGGCCGATTGCTTTTGAGTTTCCAAGTATTGACGAGCTGCTGTCTTCGGTCAGGATCCGTCAAAATATTGTTCAGGCCACCCGAAAAACCGCACTTGCATTTGACACACAACATGCAGAGCGACCGCAGGACTGCTGGACCTACCACGACGGCCTGGGTTTCACGCTGTTGCCAGGCGTTCCACTGATCAAGGCGCTGACCAAAGCCACCCAACCTGCCAACTCGGGCACGCTGTATTCTTTTTCCTGCTACCGGGCTACCGAATACCTGATCCTTTTGGGCATTGCGCAGGAGTTGGAGCAAAGCAATCCGGCTTTGCTGGAAGAACTGCAACAACTCTGGTCGCAACGGGCGGTCATGTCAGGCGAATTCCACGATGTGTTCTTGCATGAGCAGGGCAGCATGGACAACCCGCTGCCAGCACACTACTACGTGCCCGGAGACCGTACCTGGTTTCGCAACCCGGACGAGGCCTCGGCCGATGCTTCCGGGTTTGAAGGCTCGTGGGTGATGTACATGGGAAATGGTGAATTCACCAATTTCTGGAAACCCGCAAGTCCCTACACCCTGACCTACAAATGCCTGGAGATTTTTCACTGGCGGCATGGCTTGTATGTGGATGAAAGCGGAGAAGCCAAAATTGACGAGACCAAAGTGGATCTGCTGGTTCATGAAAGCTTGAAAAACCCGAGCGAGGTCACGCGTATCGTGGCACTCATGTCGAGATACCGGGAACCGCGGGGTGTCTACACCGATGCCGGAGGCTGCATAGACACCACTCGCGAATTTGCACGCTGGGTTCAACCGGGAACATCGGACCTGGTATTACCCAAGAAATAGCCTAGCTTGTTTATCAATCTTCCGTGA
The DNA here is from genome assembly GCA_040382055.1 of Hylemonella sp. Classification (GTDB taxonomy): domain Bacteria; phylum Pseudomonadota; class Gammaproteobacteria; order Burkholderiales; family Burkholderiaceae_C; genus JBEIGE01. The sequence goes on along the minus strand of JBEIGE010000003.1, from coordinate 56,913 downwards.
ATAGCCGTCATACGCACATTGATGCGCTGAAATGTGTGGCGGCGATGCTCATCGTGCTGCATCATTTCACGGTCTATGGCCCCATCGCCCTGGCCATGGACACCATAGCACCCGCCCCCATGACCTGGCTTTTTCAATTCGGGGGAATCACGGTTCAGGTGTTCCTTGTCATCAGCGGTTACCTGACCGCAGGAAGTCTTGCGCCGCATGGCCGCCTGCTTGTAACTTCACCCTGGCAGGCCATTCTCAGGCGCTATCAGCGGCTGGTGCTGCCTTACGCCATCGCCCTGGTTCTGGCCATACTCAGCGCAGGCCTTGCCCGACAGTTTCTTGGTGACGACTTCATTCCTGAAGCACCTGAGCTGCTGCAGATACTTGCGCATACGCTGCTACTTCATGGGGTCACTCACAGCGAGGCTTTGTCTGCTGGGGTCTGGTATGTAGCCATCGATTTTCAACTTTTCGTGTTGATGCTGCTGTTGCTCTGGATCGGACGCTTGCAAGCGAAATTGGCACAAGTGCTGGTTGTGATCGGCATGGTCGTATCGCTGCTGTACTTCAACAGATACCCAGAATGGGACAACTGGGCGATCTATTTTTTCGGCTCCTATGCGCTGGGTGCGGTAGCCTACTGGTTCGCGCATGCCCGACGGCTGGCTTGGGGCCTGAGCCTCTTGACCTTGGTGGGACTGGTGGCACTGGCTTTGTCATTTCGGGAACGCATTGCCTTGGCCCTGGTTGTCGCAGTTTTTCTGGCCCTGAGTCACCGCAAGGGACAGGCTTCAAGCAATCCAGAGAGCCCGCCAAGCCGTGTGCGCCACGTCATCCGGTTGCTGGGCCAATCGTCTTACGCGCTGTTTCTGGTGCACTTCTCGGTGCTGATGCTGAGCAATGCCGGGTTTGCACAATGGCAGGCTCACTACGGATCTGGGCTTGGCGCTGGCAACTCCGTAGTCCTGTTCTGGCTGGCTGGTTTGGTACTCAGCCTGCTCGCCGGTGTGGGCTTCCACCGTTGGGTAGAAGTGCCACTGTCCCGCTTGCGCATGGGGAGCAGCTAGGCCTGGAGTTTGCTGCTCACCCAGGACTGCACACTGGCCAGAGCCTCAGTCAGCTTGGCAGGCTCGGTACCGCCGGCCATGGCCATATCGGGTTTGCCGCCACCTTTGCCGCCAACCTGGCTGGCCACAAAGTTCACCAGTTCACCCGCTTTGACTCTGGCGCTGGTGTCGGCGGTCACGCCTGCGGCCACCTGTACCTTGTCACCGTCTACCGTGGCCAGCACGATGATGGCCGTCTTGAGCTTGTCTTTGAGCTTATCCACGGTCTCGCGCAGGGTTTTCGCATCAGCACCATCCAGCCTGGACACCAGCAGCTTGACGCCCTGGATATCTTGCGCTTGGCTCAGCATGTCGTCGCCTTGGGCAGATGCCAGCTTGCCCTTCATGGCGGCCAATTCTTTCTCCAGGTCTCGCACTTGGAACTGCATGGCCACAACGCGGGCCTGCACCTCGGGGCCAGTGACCCGCAAAGTGCCTGCCACACCACCCAGTGTGGTTTCCATGGCCTGCACATAAGCCAGGGCATTGAGGCCTGTGACAGCTTCCACGCGGCGCACGCCTGCGGCCACACCGCCCTCAGCGACGATGGTAAAAAACCCGATGTCGCCAGTGCGCTGCACGTGGGTGCCGCCACAGAGTTCGCGGCTGTTGCCAATGTCAAGCACGCGCACAGTCTCGCCGTACTTCTCACCAAACAGCATCATGGCACCGGTCTTCTGCGCTGACTCAATATCCATCACACGGGCCTGGGCTGCTGCGTTGATCAGGATTTCGGCATTGACACGCGTCTCAATCTCGCGAATTTGGGCATCGGTCACAGGGGCACTGTGGGTAAAGTCAAAGCGGGTACGGTCAGCATTGACCAAGCTGCCTTTTTGTTGCACATGGTCGCCCAACACGTCTCGCAGGGCCTTGTGCATCAGGTGGGTGGCCGAGTGGTTGCGTACAGTAGCGGCACGTCGAGCAGTGTCAACCTGCGCGGTTGCGGCATCGCCAACCCTGAGCGAACCGCTGACCAGCGTACCGTGGTGGCCGAACACGTCAGCTTTGATCTTCTGGGTATCGCCCACCTCGAACACAGCTGCTTGTCTAAAGCTATCTGCCGTTTGGATAGATCTATCACCCGTTCGGGCTGAGCCTGTCGAAGCCCCCACGACCCCTTCGACAAGCTCAGGGAGAACCGTGATGATGCCTGCATCGCCCACCTGACCGCCACTCTCCGCATAGAACGGCGTCGTGTCCAGCACCACCACCCCGCTCTGCCCGGCCTTGAGCTCGGTAACGGGCGAGCCTTGCACGTACAAGGCAAGCACCTTGGCGGTGGATTCGAGCTTGTCGTAGCCCACAAAGTCGTTGGCTACTCCGGTGTACTCGAGCGCCCGGTCCATCTTGAACTTGCCGGCAGCACGGCCCTTGGCCTTTTGGGCCTCCATGGCAGCGTGGAAACCGGCCTCATCCACCTCTACGCCATTTTCCCGGCAGACATCTGCAGAAAGATCCAGCGGGAAGCCATAGGTGTCGTGCAGCTTGAAGGCCACTTCGCCTGACAAGGTCTTGCTACCGCCAGCAAGCGTGGCGTCCAGAATCTCCATGCCAGTGGCCAGTGTCTCAAAAAAGCGCTCTTCTTCAACCCGCAGCACTTCAGTAATACGGGCTTCCGAGTTTGCCAAATGGGGATAAGCCTCGCCCATCAGTTGCACCAAGTCGCTTACCAACTTGTGGAAAAAGGGTGTCTTCTTGCCCAGCTTGTAGCCATGACGGATAGCGCGACGGATGATGCGCCGCTGCACATAACCCCGCCCCTCATTGCCCGGAATCACGCCATCGCTGACCAGGAATGCGGTGGCACGGATGTGGTCGGCAATGACCCTTAGGCTTTTGTTGGAGAGATCTTTTTCACCGGTTTCACGGGCTGCGGCTTTGATCAGGGTGTCAAACAGGTCAATCTCGTAGTTGCTGTGCACGTGTTGCAGGACGGCGGCAAGCCGTTCAAGGCCCATGCCCGTGTCCACGCAGGGGGCAGGCAAAGGTTTCAAGGATCCATCGGTCTGCATGTCAAATTGCATGAAGACATGATTCCAGATTTCGATGTAGCGGTCGCCGTCCTGTTCGGGACTACCCGGCGGGCCACCCGCCACCTCGGGACCATGGTCATAAAAAATTTCGGAGCACGGGCCACAGGGCCCGGTGTCGGCCATCATCCAGAAGTTGTCAGAGGCGTACTTGGCTCCTTTATTGTCTCCAATGCGCACCACGCGTTCGGGCGGCAGCCCGATTTCATTTGTCCAGATGTCGTAAGCTTCGTCATCATCGATGTAGACGGTGGCCCAGAGCTTGTCGGCCGGCAATCGATAGACCTGGGTCAATAATTCCCAACCCCATTTGAGCGAGTCACGCTTGAAGTAATCCCCAAAGCTCCAGTTGCCAAGCATCTCGAAAAACGTGTGGTGCCGGGCTGTGTAGCCCACGTTTTCCAGATCGTTGTGCTTGCCACCGGCGCGCAAACAGGCCTGCACCGACGCTGCGCGCACGTAAGAGCGCTTGTCCGAGCCCAGAAATACGTCCTTGAACTGCACCATGCCGGAGTTGGTGAACATCAAGGTGGGGTCGTTTCCGGGCACCAGCGGGCTGCTGGCTACAACCGCATGGCTCTTGGCAGCATAAAAATCCAGGAAGGTTTTGCGAATGTCGGCAACAGAAATGTTAGGTGTACTCATGGGTAAAGATTATAGGTTTGGCCTTCAGGCTTGAATGCTGCATGAACGGCAATGGGCAGGCACCCAAAGACATAAACTGGCAAAATCAGTCCACGCCCGACCAACCCTGGTCCAACACCCCATCAATTCCGAACGAGATATCTCATGGACATGAAAGCCTCCCCTCTTGCGCTGCTCAAAGACAGCAGCCTGCTCAAAACCGATGGCCTCATCAACGGCCAGTGGGTCACCGGCACCTCGCGATTCGACGTGAATGATCCTTCCAACGGCTTGAAACTCGCCAGCGTGGCCAACCTGGGGCCTGCCGATGCACAGGACGCCATCACGGCCGCCAACACGGCCTGGCCAGCCTGGCGGGCAAAAACCGGCAAGGAGCGCCATGCCATCCTGATGAAATGGTTCCACCTCCTGATCGCCAACCAGGACGACCTGGCGCGCATCCTGACCGCCGAGCAAGGCAAGCCCTTCCCTGAGGCCAAAGGCGAAATTACTTACGGCGCAAGTTTTGTCGAGTGGTTTGCCGAAGAAGCCAAGCGCGTCAACGGTGAAACCCTGCCGCCGTTTGACAACAACCGCCGCCTGATGGTGATCAAACAGCCCATAGGCGTATGCGCAGCCATCACGCCGTGGAACTTCCCGCTGGCCATGATCACGCGCAAGGTGGCACCTGCACTGGCAGCGGGTTGCCCGGTCATCATCAAACCGGCTGAACTCACGCCACTGACCGCTCTGGCCGCCGCCGAGTTGGCCATGCGCGCAGGCATACCGGCTGGCGTGCTCAATATCATCACCGCCGACATTGACAACTCGATAGCCGTTGGCAAGCTGCTCTGTGCCAGCGACGTGGTCCGCCACATCAGCTTTACCGGCTCCACCGAGGTCGGACGGATTTTGATGGCGCAAAGCGCAGCCACCGTGAAAAAGATGTCGCTGGAACTCGGCGGCAACGCACCCTTCATCGTGTTTGACGATGCCGACATCGACTCGGCCGTGGACGGTGCCATGGCCAGCAAGTACCGCAACGCCGGTCAGACCTGCGTTTGTGCCAATCGCATCTACGTGCAGGACGCAGTCTATGACGAGTTTGTTCAGAAGTTTGCTGCCAAAGTTAGCAAGGTCAAGGTGGGCAATGGCTTTGAAGAAGGTGTCTCCCAAGGCCCACTGATTGAAGAGGCCGCTGTAGAGAAAGTGGCGCGGCATGTAGCCGATGCAGTGGCCAAGGGCGGCAAGGTGCTGGCGGGCGGCAAGAAAATGCAGGGTCAGTTCTTCGAACCGACCGTGATTTCTGAGGCCACCTCCGACATGCTGTGCGCCCGTGAGGAAACCTTTGGTCCCTTCGCACCGGTTTTTCGTTTCAAGACCGAACAGGAAGCCATTGACGCAGCCAACAACACCGAATTTGGTCTGGCCAGCTACTTTTACAGTCGGGATGTCGGCCGGATATTCCGCGTGAGTGAGGCGCTGGAATACGGTATGGTCGGCATCAATGTGGGTGTACTGGCCACAGAGCATGTGCCGTTTGGCGGCGTCAAGCAATCCGGCCTTGGACGAGAGGGCTCCAGCCACGGCATGGAAGACTATGTCGAGATGAAATACCTGTGCCTGGGCGATATCCTGAAGTAAGCCGCTTCACGCCGATCAGCGTGAACGTCTTAACAACAAGCCTGGTTCAGGGTAAGAACCAGGCTTGTTTTTTCAAGACAAACGCACATACGTCGTCGGGCTTTTAAATCAGCGTTGCGCCGGTCTTGGCCTGTAGCGCCTCACGGGTTACGCCGGGCGCCAGCTCCACCAACTTGAGGCCTTGCGGGGTGACGTCCATCACAGCCAGATCGGTGATGATGCGGTCAACCACCCCGGAGCCTGTCAGTGGAAGCGTGCATCGGGGCAGAATTTTCAGATCCTCCGTGCCATCTTTCTTTTTGGCCACATGCTCCATGAGCACAATCACGCGCTTGACGCCAGCCACCAGGTCCATCGCGCCGCCCATGCCCTTGACCATCTTGCCCGGAATCATCCAGTTGGCCAGATCCCCTTTTTCGCTGACCTGCATGGCACCCAGAATGCTCAAGTTGATCTTGCCGCCACGGATCATGGCGAAGCTCTCGTGGGTTCCGAAGATGCTGGAACCCTTGATGGTGGTCACCGTCTGCTTGCCGGCATTGATCAGGTCAGCATCAACTTCATCCTCAGTGGGAAACGGGCCAATGCCCATCATCCCGTTCTCGGACTGCAACCAGACCTCGATCGTGCTGGGCACGTGGTTGGCTACCAGGGTGGGCATCCCTATGCCCAGGTTCACGTAAAAACCGTCCTTCAATTCACGGGCAGCGCGGGCTGCCATTTGGTCTTGACTCCAGCTCATGTTAAACCCCTGCCTTTTCAGTGATGGTGCGTTTCTCGATGCGTTTTTCAGGATGGGCATTGAGCACTATCCGGTGCACATAAATCCCCGGCAAATGAATGTCATCCGGCGCCAGCTCACCGGTTTCGACAATTTTTTCGACTTCCACAATACAGATCTTGCCTGCCATGGCAACTGCCGGGTTGAAGTTACGTGCCGTGAGCCTGAAGCGCAAATTGCCCGATTTGTCAGCCACATGGGCTTTGACCAGTGCCACTTCCGGCAACAAGGCGCGTTCCATCACATAGGTCTCGCCATCAAATTCACGCAGCTCTTTGCCATCCGCCACCACCGTACCGACACCGGTCTTGGTAAAGAAGGCAGGAATGCCCGCACCGCCGGCACGCAGTTTCTCGGCCAAGGTGCCCTGAGGCGTGAACTCCAACTCGAGTTCACCTGCCAGATACTGGCGTTCAAACTCCTTGTTCTCGCCCACATAGCTGGAGATCATTTTTTTGACTTGACGGGTCTGAAGCAGTTTTCCAAGACCAAAGTCGTCAACGCCCGCGTTATTGGAAATGACGGTGAGGTTTTTGACGCCTGAATCACGCACCGCATCAATCAAGGCTTCCGGGATGCCGCACAGGCCAAATCCGCCCACGGCCATCAGTTGGTCGTCCCGAATGATGTTCCTTAGCGCTTCGGCAGCACTGGGGTATATCTTGTTCAATCGCGCGCTCCTTAGAGTATTTGCAAAGCCCTGATGGTAACGAATACTGACGCTGGTGATAATCAATCCACTTGCGCCACCCCAAGGACCGAGATGACACGTTACCCCCACCCCGAATTGAACGACCTGCCCGACGATATACGTCACAAAATCCTGGAAGTCCAGGAAAAATCGGGTTTCATTCCCAACGTATTTCTGGCGCTGGCCAGGCGACCAGCCGAGTGGCGGGCATTTTTCGCTTACCACGATGCCCTGATGCTCAAGGAAGATTCAGGCCTGAGCAAAGGCGACCGTGAAATGATTGTCACAGCGACGAGCGCTGCCAATAACTGCCTGTACTGTGTGGTGGCTCATGGCGCAATCCTGCGGATTTATGAAAAAAAACCGCTGGTGGCCGACCAGGTTGCGGTGAATTACCGTAAAGCGGACATCTCGCCCCGGCAAAGCGCCATGCTGGACTTTGCCATGAAGGTTTGCCTTGAGTCCGATCAGATCAATGACGCCGACTTTCAGGCCCTGCAGGCACATGGCTTTAGCGATGAAGACGCCTGGGACATCGCCGCCATTACCGCCTTTTTTGGCCTCTCAAACCGCATGGCCTCATTTAGCAGCATGATGCCTAACCCCGAGTTCTACCTGCTGGGACGTCAGCCTCGACAAAAATAGTGCCCGTCAGACTCCAAAGCCGTCATCGGCAGAAATCACTGCGCCATTGATGAAATGGCTCTCGTTGGAACACAACATCATCAGCACCGCATCCAGGTCCTGGGGTTGACCCACCCGTTTGCGTGGCAGCATTTGAACCAGTTTTTGCCCCTGCTCGGTCTGCCAGTGCGCGTGGTTGATTTCAGTGTCTATGTAGCCCGGACACAGTGCATTGACATTGATGCCAAAGCGCCCCCACTCTAGCGCCATGGCTTTGGTCATTTGCACGACTGCCGCCTTGCTCATGCAATACACGCCAATCTTCGGCAGCACGCGCAAGCCCGCCATGGAGGCCACATTGACGATACGGCCACCTGTGAACGTGCCAGGTGCAGAACCCTGGGCACGTGCCAGCATGCGTTTGCCCACTTCCTGCGCTACAAAAAAAGCGCCCTTGGTGTTGGTATTGAAAATAAAGTCGTAATCCGCCTCGGAAATATCCTGAATGCGCTGCGTCGTACTCACACCAGAGTTGTTCACCAGAACGTCGATAGAACCCACTTCCGTTTCGGCGTGGGCCACCGCAGATTTGATCGAGTCATGGTCGGTGACATCAAGTTCAACCACATGGGCATCACCGCCCTCGCCTTCAATTTGAGCGCGTAACTCCTTGAGTTTGTCAACGCGCCGGCTGGCCAGCACTACGGCTGCGCCGGCTTTTGCCAGCGTATGTGCGAAATGCGCCCCCAGGCCGCTGGATGCGCCGGTGATGAGGGCCACCCGGCCTGAAAGATCGATGGAATAGGCCATTTTTTAATTTCCTTTGAAAACAATGAACGAAATTCGGCAAGGCGACTTGAACGAATAAAATCAAGCCATTATCAAGTGAGACTCCTCATGACACCTCAAGATATTTTGGCCCAGTTTGGCCCCCGTGAAGCGATGGAATACGACGTTGTGGTCGTGGGTGGCGGCCCTGGTGGCCTGGCCACTGCCATCCGTGTCAAACAACTCGCCGCTGAAAAGGGCAAAGACGTTTCAGTCGTCGTGCTGGAGAAAGGATCCGAGCCCGGCGCTCACATTCTGTCAGGCGCCATCATGGACCCGATCGCCCTGACCGAACTCTTCCCCAACTGGAAAGAAATGGGCGCACCGCTGAACCAGCCAGTGACCGATGACGCCTACATTTTCCTGGGTGAGAAATCCGGTGTACGCATACCCAATATGTTTCTGCCCCCTTTTGCGCAGAACCACGGCAACTACATCGTCAGCCTGGGCGCTGTGACCAAGTGGCTGGCTGAGCAGGCCGAGGGCCTGGGCGTGGAAATCTTCCCTGGCTTTGCCGCCGCTGAAGTGCTGTACAACACCGACGGCTCGGTCAAAGGCGTGGCCACCGGCAATATGGGCGTGGGCAAAGACGGTGAGCCCATGGAGAGCTTTCAGCTCGGCATGGAACTGCTGGGCAAATACACTGTGTTTGCCGAAGGTGCTCGCGGCCACCTGGGCAAACAACTGATTGCCAAATTCAAGCTTGACGAAGGCAAGGACCCGCAAAGCTGGGGCCTGGGCATCAAGGAGCTGTGGGAGATCGACCCCAGCCGCCACAAACCCGGCTTTGTGATGCACACCGCCGGCTGGCCCATGGAATCTGACACCTATGGCGGCGCATTCCTGTACCACTTGGAAGGCAACAAGGTCGCCCTCGGTTTTGTGACCGGCCTGGGCTATTCCAATCCCTACCTGAGCCCGTTTGAGGAATTCCAACGCTGGAAAACCCATCCCAATATTCGCTACTATTTCGAGAACGCCAAAGGCGAAATCACCGCCAAGCGGCTCTCTTACGGCGCGCGCGCCATCAACGCCAGCGGTATCAACGCCCTGCCCAAGACCGTGTTCCCGGGCGGCGCACTGATAGGCTGCAACGCAGGTTATCTGAACGTGGGTCGGATCAAGGGCAGCCACGCCGCCATCAAGACCGGCATGCAGGCCGCTGAAGCCGCCTATGACGCGGTTGTGGCCGGCCGCCAACATGACGAGCTGACTGCCTACCCGCAAGCCTTTGAGAAGAGCTGGCTGCACACAGAGCTGAACAAGGACCGCAACTTCAAGAACTGGTTCAAGTACGGCCTGACCACAGCCACCCTCATGAACGGCTTTGAGCAGTTTGTGCTGCGTGGCCATGTCCCGTGGACGCTGCGTCGTACCAAACCAGACCACGCTTACCTCAAGCCGGCGGCTGAGTGCAAACCCATCGTCTACCCCAAGCCCGATGGCAAGCTGACGTTTGACCGCTTGAGCAGCGTGTTCATCAGCAACACCAACCACGAAGAACAGCAGCCCGCGCATTTGACTTTGAAGGACGCCTCCGTCCCCGTCAATATCAACCTTGCCAGGTTTGCCGGCCCCGAGGCCCGCTACTGCCCTGCTGGGGTCTACGAATACGTCAAAACCGAGAACAACACTGACCGGCTACAGATCAATGCACAAAACTGTGTGCACTGCAAAACTTGCGACATCAAGGACCCGACACAGAATATCGTGTGGGTCACACCTGAGGGCGGTGGCGGCCCCAACTATGCGGGTATGTAAAACCCTGGCTTTGAATGGCGATCAACTGGAGACCGATACATGATTTTTTTCACCCATGAGCACGTTTGGCTCACAACTCCAGGTGAAGGAGCACCAGGGGTAGGCACGGTTGCTACCGTAGGCATCACACGTCATGCACAAGACACTTTGGGCGACATCGTATTTGTGGACTTGCCGCAGATCGGCAAGCAGATTCAAACCAATGCAGTGGCTGGCGTCGTAGAGTCAGTCAAGACCGCAGCCGATGTTTTCCAACCCGCGTCAGGCACGGTGGTTGAACTCAACGAATCCTTGAGGGATGACCCCTCTCTCGCCAACTCGGACCCTCTGGGGGCTGGTTGGTTCTACAAAATCAACCTGACACATCCAGAAGAACTCAGTGCACTCCTCACGGATGAAGCCTACGCGGCTCTTTTGCAAAACAGCTAAAAACAAAGCAATACGCCAGAACACGAACGCAGCAAGTTCCAATTTCCATGCTGCTTGGGCTTTTTTGCACTACCAATGCCCTACAACCGACCTTGATTCACCCTTTGAACCGAGCTATTTCCAGTAGGCCGGATCCGGTAACTCGTTGAAAACCTTGCGCAGCTGCTCAGCCCAGCGCTCACGGATCGATGCAAAGTAGGGGTCTTTGCCGTTAATCAGGGTGTGCCGTTTGACTTCCAGAGAGTCAGTTTCGTAGCACAGGAGATCCAGCGGCAAGCCCACAGACAAATTGGACTTGATGGTGGAGTCCATTGAGATCAGGCAGCATTTAGCCACTTCGTCCAGGGACAGGCCTCCTCCGATGACCCGGTCCAGAATAGGTTTGCCATATTTGGACTCACCAATCTGAAAAAATGGTGTCTCGGCAGTGGCTTCAATGAAATTACCTGCCGAGTAAACATTAAACAGGCGAGGTGCCTCGCCCTTGATCTGACCGCCAAAAATCATATTGGCGTTGTATTCAATATTGAATTCTTTCAGGGACTCTGCATCACGGTCATAGACCTTGCGAACCGCATCACCCACCATTTTGGCGGCCGAGAACATATTGGGTGCAGAGGCCAGGCTTCTCTCGCCATGGGTCTGCATCTGAACCCGCATGCCACTGGACACCGACTGGCTCACCGACAGGTTGCCGGCAGTCAGCAGCACCATCACGCGCTCACCAGGAACCTCAAAAATATGCATTTTCCGAAAAATGCTGATCTGATCAACCCCTGCATTGGTTCGGGAGTCAGACAAAAAAACCAATCCGGATTCGCTACGGACAGCTACACAATAAGTCATTGAGGATCAGTTTGCAGTGATAGAGGCCGCGATTTTATCGTGGCCTCACAAAGGCTCATGCCGAATTGGGCATAAGAAACTCTCGGCTGATGGTTGATCCAAGCTCGTTGACCCGATCCAGAAATTGCGTGAGATAAGCATGCAGACCCGTGGAGAGAATCTCATCAATGCGCCCGTATTTGAGTTCAGCCCTCAACTTTCCAGCGCTGCGGTGTGTTTCGGTTGAATCATTGTCTGACACCATGGCCAGGTTATTGACCACCTCATTGAGGCTGGCATGCAGGGAACGTGGCATATCAGGACGCAAGATCAGCAACTCGGCTACGCGTTCGGGTTTGATCACATCACGGTAGACCTTGCGGTAAATCTCGAAGCCTGAAACGCTGCGCAAAATCGCACTCCAGTGGTAAAAATCGTATTCTTGGTCTTTCTCGCTGGCAGCACCGAAAAAATCGCTCTGTACCGCATGAAACTTCACATCCACCAGCCGGGCCGTATTGTCTGAACGTTCCAAAAACGTCCCCAGGCGCATGAAGTAAAGCGCCTCGTCAATCAGCATGGTGCCGACAGTGACGCCCCGCGAAAGGTGGGAGCGGAATTTGACCCACTCAAAAAACTGGGCAGGGTCATTTTCGAATTCACCATTGCGGATCATTCGGCGAATCTCCAGCCAGGTCTGATTCTGGGTTTCCCAGACTTCGGTGGTCAGGGTTCCACGGACAGCACGGGCATTCTCTCGTGCTGCAGTCAGACAGGACAGGATGGAAGACGGGTTGCTTTCGTCTTTGACCATAAAGTCCATCACATCTTTGGCGTTGACTTCCCCGTGCAACGCTGTGTAGGCGGGCAGCAACTCGCTGATGCTGAGCAAGCCCTGCCAGCCAACCAGGGCCACGCCATCAGACTGGGGCAACAACGAAGTCTGGTAGTTGACATCCAGCATGCGGGCAGTGTTTTCTGCCCGTTCGGTGTAGCGGGACATCCAGAACAGGTGATCTGCGGTTCGAGACAACATACAACTTCCTTTATCGATAGCGACAGCAGATGAAGGCTGTCTTGCAAACGCTCATACTTCCAGAATCCAGGTATCTTTGGTACCACCACCCTGCGATGAATTGACCACCAGCGAACCCTCTTTGAGTGCGACTCGGGTCAGGCCTCCGGCCACCATTTGGACGGTTTTTCCAGTCAGCACGTAGGGCCTCAAATCAATGTGGCGGGGTGCGATGCCACTTTCGACGAACGTGGGACAGCTTGAGAGGCTTAATGTCGGCTGTGCGATGTACCCGTTTGGATTGGCGATAACGGCTTTGCGGAAGTCGTCAATTTCAGCAGCAGTAGAGGCCGGCCCGACCAGCATGCCATAGCCGCCGGCACCGTGAACTTCCTTGACGACCAGATCCTTGAGGTTGGCCAGTGTGTAGGCAAGATCGTCCTTATTGCGACACATGTAAGTGGGCACGTTATTGAGAATTGGCTTTTCACCCAGGTAAAACTCAATCATCTTGGGCACATAGGGGTAAATCGATTTGTCATCCGCCACCCCCGTGCCAACCGCATTGCAGATGCTGACATGTCCGGCACGGTAAGCCTGCAACAGGCCAGCGCACCCCAGGGTTGAGTCGGGACGGAATACCAAGGGATCGAGAAAATCATCATCAACCCGTCGGTAAATGACATCGATCCGCCGCGGACCCCGCGTGGTTCGCATGTAGACAAAGTTGTCCTTGACAAACAGGTCTTGGCCTTCCACCAGTTCAATGCCCATTTGCTGGGCCAGGAAAGCATGTTCAAAGTAGGCGCTGTTGTACATACCCGGCGTGAGCACCACCACCGTAGGCTCTGCCGTGGTCTGGGGGCTGGATGCGCGCAGGGTCTCCAGCAACAAATCGGGGTAGTGGGCAATGGGGGCGACCCGGTGAGCACTGAAGAGTTCGGGAAAAAGCCGCATCATCATCTTGCGGTTTTCAAGCATGTAACTCACGCCACTGGGTACCCGCAGGTTGTCTTCAAGAACGAAGTACTCGCCCTCACCTCTGGCATTGGGTGCACGCACAATATCAATCCCCGAAATCTGCGAGTAGATGTTTCCGGGCACATTGACGCCGATCATTTCGGGCCTGAACTGCGCATTCTGTGTGATTTGCTCAGCCGGCACATGGCCTGCCTTGATGATGTCCTGATCGTGGTACACATCATGAATAAAACGATTCATGGCGGTCACGCGCTGGATCAGACCCCGCTCCATCGTTGCCCACTCCTGGGCGGGGATGATGCGGGGGATTAAATCAAACGGGATCAGCCGCTCGGTGCCCGAACCATCTTCATCCTTGGCACCATAAACAGCAAAAGTGATACCAACACGACGGAAAATCAACTCGGCCTCTTCACGGCGCTTGGCCATCATGTCGCCAGGCTGTCGAGCCAGCCATTCATCGTAAATTTTGTAATGATCCCGTATCAGCTTTCCCTTCGAAAAAAACTCGTAGGGCATCGCTGTGTACATTTCGTCGAATTTTTTCATCGCAACTCATCTCCTGGGGTCAGCTTAGCCTAAATTTCTTGTCCGCAAGGTTTGTGCCAAGCATAATGGACGCGTGGCTTGTAACTTGCTTGGATTGATTTGCTAGTATTCAACGCCATCTCTTCAACCTCACCACTTGCAAGCCCCCATTTATGTCCATTCATGCCGCGCTGACCCATGTCACGCACTACAAATACGACCGGCTTGTGACCTTGGGGCCTCAGATTGTTCGGCTCCGGCCTGCCCCCCACTGCCGTTCCAAAATCATTTCCTATTCGCTCAAGATCGAGCCTGAGACCCATTTCGTCAACTGGCAGCAGGACCCATTTGCCAATTACCAGGCGCGTCTGGTCTTCCCTGAAAAAACCCGTGAATTGAAGATTACGGTCGACCTGGTGGTTGAAATGGCGGTCTACAACCCGTTTGATTTTTTTCTTGACCCCAGCGCAGAAAAGTTTCCCTTCACCTACGACTCATCGCTCGCACAAGAGCTTGCCCCCTACCTCGCTGCCGACCCCCTGACCAAGCGGCTTGAGGCCTGCTTGGCACTCATCGACCGGCAAAAGCGCAGGAGTATCGACTTTCTTGTCGATGTCAACCAACTCGTTCATCGGGAGATCAGCTACCTGATCCGCATGGAGCCGGGTGTTCAAACCCCGGATGAAACCCTGGAACTGGGCTCTGGCTCCTGCCGGGACTCCGCCTGGCTGTTGGTTCAACTGCTGCGCCACTGCGGCTTGGCCGCCCGCTTCGTGTCCGGTTACCTGATTCAGCTCGCTCCTGACGTGAAGTCACTCGATGGCCCCAGCGGCACCGAGGTTGATTTCACCGACCTGCACGCCTGGTGTGAGGTCTATCTTCCCGGCGCTGGCTGGGTTGGGCTCGATGCGACCTCCGGGCTGCTGGCCGGAGAAGGTCACATCCCTATGGCTTGCACGCCGCAACCTTCCAGCGCTGCACCCATAGAAGGCGGCATGGACATATGTGAAGTCGAGTTCGCGCACCATATGGCCGTAACCCGAATCCATGAGTCACCCCGCGTGACAAAACCCTATACCGAAGCGCAATGGGATGCCGTGATGGCTCTTGGCTACAAGGTCGATGAAGATCTGGTACGCAATGACGTCAGGCTTACGATGGGCGGCGAGCCCACCTTTGTGGCGGTCAGTGACCGGGATGCACCAGAATGGAACACAGATGCCCTGGGTCCCACCAAACGTGGTTTTGCCACCGAGTTGGTGCATAAATTGCGTGATGAGTACGGTCAGGGCGGCTTTTTGCACTTCGGCCAAGGAAAATGGTATCCCGGTGAGCAATTACCCCGCTGGGCCTTGAATATCTACTGGAGAGCGGACGGTCAAATCACATGGAAAAACCCGGATTTATTTGCAGATGAGCGCGTGCCGAGTCATTACACCAGCCAGGATGCCCTTACTTTCACGAAATCGCTGGCCGCAACACTTGGATTGACTGACCAGTTTATTCAAAGTGCCCATGAGGATGTCTGGTACTACCTCTGGCGTGAACGGCGTTTGCCCGTTAACGTTGACCCGTTCAACTCGAAATTGGATGACGAAATGGAACGCGCCCGGCTGCGGCGGGTTTTCGAGCAGAAGCTCGATTCCGTCATCGGCTATGTTCTGCCCGTCAAACCGGTCCAGAAACCGGGCCTGGAGGGTAGGGCATGGACAACCGGACCCTGGTTCTTTCGCGATGAACGCATGTACCTCATTCCAGGCGATTCCCCCATGGGTCTGCGACTGCCGCTGGACTCATTGCCCTGGGTGAGCAAAAGCGACTTTCCCTATTTGAACGAGCAGGATCCCTACGCACCCCGGGACAAGCTGGCCTCTCATGCAGATGTTTCTGCCCGGTACACGGGAAACCAGAATGCAGACACTGTTTCCTTCCTGGCCGGTCAAGTTGCACCCGTGGAAGCCGCGCGCAGGCTACAGAACCCTTCAGCAGATGCAGGCAATCCGGACCAAGGGTCTGGCGTGCGCAACGTAGCGGCCAATGCGCAAAGTAGCAAGCAGGTCGAACCTGCTGATTTTTCACGTTTTCCTTCCCCCCATGAGTCAGCTCACTGGATTACGCGCACGGCCCTGTGCGTTGAGGTGCGGGATCCGCGACGCGCCAGCGGCCCCAAGGCAGAAACCGTTGGTTCAAAGTCCGGGGTGCTCTATGTGTTCATGCCACCGATGGAACGTCTGGAGGATTATCTTGAGCTGCTAACAGCCATTGAAGCTACGGCTGAAAGCCTCCAATTCAAGATCGTCCTGGAGGGCTATCCACCCCCGCGCGACCCACGGCTCAAATTGCTTCAGGTCACCCCGGACCCCGGCGTCATCGAGGTCAATATCCACCCGGTCTCCACCTGGAAAGACTTGGTCTACAACACCGAATTTCTTTACAAGGCTGTCTTTGAATCCCGGCTCTCAGCCGAAAAGTTCATGACGGACGGCCGTCATACCGGTACCGGTGGCGGCAACCATTTTGTGATGGGTGGCCTAACACCAGCGGATAGCCCGTTTTTACGCAAACCTGAACTGCTGGCCAGCTTGTTGCTCTACTGGCATAACCACCCCTCACTGAGCTATTTGTTCAGCGGCATGTTTGTTGGACCCACCAGCCAGGCGCCCCGCGTCGATGAGGCACGCAATGACCAACTCTATGAGCTGGAAATTGCCATCGAACAAATTTACAACAACCGTGAACGATTTGGTCAGGGTATGCCGCCCTGGCTGGTGGACCGTTCGCTGCGCAACATCCTGATCGATGCCACCGGCAACACCCATCGCAGCGAATTTTGCATTGACAAGATGTACTCACCCGATTCAGCCACCGGCCGCTTGGGCCTGCTGGAATTACGGGCTTTCGAAATGCCCCCGCACCCGCACATGAGCAGTGTTCAGCAACTGCTTCTGCGCGCCCTGGTGGCTCGGTTCTGGAAGACGCCTTTCAAGGCGCCAGCCACCCGATGGGGTACCGAACTGCATGACCGCTTCATGCTGCCGAGCTTCATCAAAATGGACTTTCACGATGTCATGGCAGACATGCGCCAAGCCGGCTATGCCTTCGATGAAAGCTGGTTTGAGCCGCATTACGAGTTCCGCTTCCCGCTGATCGGTGCGGTCAAATCATCCGGTATCGAACTGACACTGCGAAACGCGCTCGAGCCCTGGCATGTGATGGGCGAAGAAGGCGCGCCAGGCGGCACTGCCCGCTATGTTGACTCCTCCCTGGAGCGCATCGAAGTTCGGGTGACAGGTCTGAACGAAAGCCGTTACGTGGTGACCTGCAACGGCCAGGCCCTGCCCATGCAAAACACCGGAACCGTTGGAGAGTTCGTAGCCGGGGTCAGGTACAAGGCCTGGAATCCGCCCTCAAGCCTGCACCCCAGCATCGGCATTCATGGGCCCCTGACTTTTGACATCGTGGATACCTGGATGAAGCGCTCTCTGGGCGGTTGTCAGTACCATGTGACTCACCCCGGTGGTCTGAGCTATGAGTCGTTCCCGGTTAACTCCTACGAGGCGGAAAGTCGACGTCTCTCACGCTTTTCCGCCATGGGGCATACGCCAGGAAAACTGGTCATTCCGCCGGCAACGATTCACGTCGCTGGCAGCAAGGAGTTTCCCTTTACAAGGGACTTACGACGACACTGATCAGGCCAAGACAGTCACCAGGCCCATCATGAACAGCTTGATCATGATGATCCCGATGCCCGATGCGTCATAGAAATGTCATACTCCCACCGGTGAAAGACGCAAGAGAAACAAACCGTTCTGACAACGCAGCGCCTGCGACTGGCGTGCAGTCCATGGCCGTGAATACCTTTGCCACACCCGGCCATTTTGATGAGCTGCGGGGAAGGATGTCGGAAGCTTATGCAGAATCGCTCGGGGCATTTCAATCTGCTACAAATTCAGAAGCTAGAGATAAAGGATTGGCTGGGGTTTGGAGATCTTTCTTTGAAAATTTCTCGGATGACACTGCAGCCGATTTCGACCAGCGCGCCAGTAACCTTGAACGCCAGATTAAAGACAACGGTGTCACTTACAACGTGTATGCCGATGAGAACGGTCCGCAGCGGCCGTGGTCACTTGACCTGTTTCCCCTGATCATCGAGCCCGAGAGCTGGGAACAGATTGAACAGGGTGTGCGCCAGCGCATGCGTCTTCTGGAGCGCATCATGGCCGATGTCTACAGCCATGGTGAGTTGTTGGCGCAGGGGCTTTTGCCACCTGCACTGGTCTACGGTCATCCGGGTTATTTGCGGGCCATGCACGGCGTCACGCCGGTGGGCGGCACCCATCTTCATTTGGTGGGCTTTGATCTGGCCCGTGGACCAGACGGCAATTGGTGGGTGATGGGGCAACGCTGCCAAGCACCTTCGGGGCTGGGTTACCTGCTGGAAAACAGATTGGCCATATCCGGTCAGTTTCCACAGGCCTTCCAGTCGATGCAGGTGCAAAGACTGGCTGGAACCTACCAAGCCCTGATGGACAGTCTGCGGCGAATGAGCCCGGCAGGGGCAGATGCGCATCTTGCGCTGCTTACACCCGGACCCTACAACGAAACCTACTTTGAGCACGCCTATCTGGCGCGCTATCTGGGCTTGAGCCTGGTAGAGGGCAGTGACTTGCTGGTGCGCGACGAGCGGCTGTACCTCAAGACCCTCAAAGGCCTGGTACCGGTGGATATTCTGCTCAAGCGGGTAGACGACCAATACATGGACCCCCTGGAACTGCGGCCCGACTCCACCTTGGGCGTACCCGGCCTGCTGCAAGCCGTTCGTGCCGGCAATGTCCTGGTTGCCAACGCGCCGGGTTCGGCATTCCTTGAGTCACCTGCCCTGCTGGGTTTTCTCCCGGCCTTATCGCGCCATTTGCTGGGCGAAGAACTCATGTTGCCGGCCCTGCCCACCTGGTGGTGCGGAGAACGCTCGGCCATGGAACAGGCCTTGCCGCAACTGGGGGACTGCGCCATCAAGCCCACCTACCCTGACCTCCTTCATGGCAACTTTGAGGCTGTGCTGGGCAGATCACTGCTACCCAGGGAGCAAGACGAATGGGCAGGTCGGATCATGCGGCAAGGAGAAGACCACACGGTTCAGGCTTATTTACCCCTGTCACAGGTGCCCACCTGGCAGGCTGCCAAATCGGCACCGACCTCCTCGGTGAGTGGGCGCAAAAGTAGCGGCAGCAGAATCATCCCCAGATCCGTCATGCTCCGGGTATTTGCAGTATCCGATGGACCCCGGTCCTGGCGCGTCTTACCGGGTGGACTGGCCCGTGTCGCTAGTGCTGAAGCAGAAATCGCCTCTATGCAGCGGGGCGGAAGCAGCGCAGATGTCTGGGCACTGACCCGCGGCGAGGTCGACCGAACCACCTTGCTCCATCCGCGCATGACACCCGACACCCTGGCGCATCGCAAGCGTATGGTGACCAGTCGCGCTGCTGAAAATCTCTTTTGGCTAGGCCGTTATACGGAGCGCACCGAAAACTCCATTCGCTTGGCTCGCATCACGCTGGAATGTCTGAATGGAGAAAACCAGTCGTCACTGCCTTTGATGACCTGGCTGAGCAAAATGGCGGTATCCAACACCCTGGTCGTTCCAGGTGTTCCGTCTGCACCGCAAGCGCGGCGGGTTTTTGAGCGGTCACTCATTTCAAGCCTGGGCAGTACTGAGGGCGCAACCAGCGTCGGCTATAACCTGCGGGCTCTCAAGTTGACCGCAGCCAGCGTGCGTGAGCGCTTGTCGCAAGAACATTGGCGCGTCATCGTCACCGCCGAAGAAAACCTCTTCTCAGGATTTTCCGAACTCATGCGCTCAGATGAATATTCATCCCCCGGGGCCCAGCAGATTCTGAGACAAACCAGTGCCCACATGGCCGCCATTACCGGGGCACAAACCGACAGGATGACGCGCGATGATGGCTGGCGGCTGCTAAGCGTTGGCCGACAAATTGAACGCTTGAGCTTCTTGTCGAATGCCCTTTCTCTCGGTTTCCAGACCGGCTCGGTACACACCCATGGCGGCTTTGACGCCATGATCTCCATTTTTGACAGTACGATTACCTTTCATGCCTTGTTCCAGCAAAGTCGCGACCTGGCGGCCATGCTGGATTTGCTGGTGCTTGATCAGGACAATCCACGCTCACTCGCTCTCGTAGTTAGAACCCTACGTGACATGCTGGACAAACTGCGCGGTGATGATCATGAAACCCAAAGCGGGTTGTGGACCAGACTGCCCGACCCGAGCCTCTGGAAGCTCAGGGAACTGTGTGAAACACACCCGCCCCTCGAAACGCAGGAGCAACAGGCTCCGTGGAGTTCAGGCTATTTCTTTGCCCTCAATGAATTGCTGCTCAATTGCGCCGGTGCTGCTTTCAATATCTCCGATGACATCAGTGCCCGATATTTCACGCATTCCGGCCGCAGCAACCAAAGCGTCGGAACCAAATGAAACTCCGTATAACGCACGAGACCAGCTACAGCTACGCGCCAGCGGTAGAGACCGCACAGCACATGGCCTATCTGCAACCTTTGAGTACCGCAAATCAGACACTGCTTGATCACGACTTGCGCATTGATCCGCTGCCAGAACAGGTGTCACGGGCCACGGACGTGTTTGGCAACACCCGCTGTTTTTTTTCCCTGCAGTCTCCTCATACGGTCTTGAATGTCACTGCCAGCAGTCTTGTCAGCACAAGTACCAGCCCCATGCCCGAGAGTGAAATCGGTTGGGAGAAAACCCGCGAACGCTTCCGGTACCATTCCGGCGACCGCTTCGATAGCGCCAGCGAATTTGTGTTCGGCTCACCTTTTGTGACACGGGACCCTGAATTTGTGGCTTATGCCAAGCCCAGCTTTACACCGGGATCCGGCATTCTGGCCGTTGCCACCGACCTGATGCAGCGCATCCACCGGGATTTTGTGTATGAAAGCCAAAGCACCGAAGTCAACACCCCGGCCTTGCAGGCGCTGGCCCAGCGCAAGGGCGTTTGCCAGGACTTTGCCCACATCATGATTGCCTGCATGAGGTCTATGGGAATCCCGGCCCGCTACGTCAGCGGTTACCTGCTGACCCAACCTGCCCCCGGAACGATCAAGCTCAAGGGAAGCGACGCCTCTCATGCCTGGGTCTCTGTCTATATTCCGGATTTCCCCCAAGGTAATCGCTGGTGTGATCTGGATCCCACCAACAACCGCTGCGGCTGGCACTCACCCGGTGCAGACTATGTCACCCTGGCAAAAGGCCGTGATTTTTCAGACGTGTCCCCCATGCGCGGTGTTATCCATGGTGGCGCCAGCCACATCCTGTCCGTTGCAGTCACTGTAGAGCCCGCTGATGACGGGAGTTCTATTGAATCGCCATCGAATCCGGTGCAGCTGCAGTTGCAGATACAGACGCAAAATGGCGGGCAGTCACAAAGCCAGTCACAGGGTCTGAGCGCTTAAGTGGCGGCAATTTCCCTGAGCGCCTGCTCAAAGACCTCGACGGGCTGCCCCCCGGAAATCAAATGCCGGTTATTGATGATGACGGCAGGTACCGAGCGGATGCCTGCATCCAGATAAAGCTGCTCTTGGGCACGTACCTCTTCTGAAAACTCATCACTTGCAAGAATGGCACGTGCACGCTGCTCGTCCAGTCCGGCCTGAACTGCGGCGCCAACCAGTACTTCAGGGTCTTTGGGGCTGTGGCCATGCGTAAAGTAAGCGCCCAACAAGGCTTTTTTCAGCAAGGGCTGTCGGCCATTGCCCTCTACTTCTGCCCAGTGCAAGAGACGATGCGCATCAAAGGTGTTGTAAATCCTGCCGCGCCCTTCTTTGCGAAAGACAAATCCCAGCGCTTGGCCGCGCAACCGGATGGCCTCGCGGGTCTGGGCTTGCTGCTCGGGCGTAGAGCCATATTTCTGCGTCAGATGCTCAGTCACGTCCTGCCCCTCCACCACCATAGTCGGGTTGAGCTCAAAGGGCTGAAAGTGAAGCTCTGCGCTCACTGTGTCCTCCAGCCGGGCCAGCGCCTGCTCAAGCGCCATCAATCCAATCGCACACCATGGGCAAGTAATGTCAGAGACAAAATCAATCCTCAGCTTGGTTTTTTCTGCATTCATCGGGGGTCTCCTGTCGGTCAATCATTCACACGGCTGCGCAAGGTTTTGGTTTGCGAGCGCAAATTTTTAGCTTCCAGCCTGCGCTGCACAGCGCCATGGGTGGGTCGGGTTGCACGTCGCGTTTTGGGTGCCAAGGCAACGCTGTTGACCAGTTCGTAAAGACGCGTCAGCGCGTCCAGACGGTTCTGGTCCTGACTGCGGTATTGCTGCGCCTTAATGATCAACACACCCGAAAGGCTGATCCGGTTGTCGCGCAACGCAAACAGTCTGGCCTTGACTGCTTCGGGCAATGAAGAGCCGGCAATGTCGTAACGCAGGTGGATGGCACTCGACACCTTGTTGACATGTTGTCCGCCTGCGCCCTGGGCACGTATGGCCGTCAGGCAGACTTCGTCTTCCCGAATCTGGAGCGCATCAACACTTTTCATCAAGGGGCTAACTGAACCAGCCCCGCAATCGCCAGCGCATAACCATTCACACCAAAGCCAGCCATCACGGCACGGGCAACGGGAGAAATATAGGAATGATGCCGAAAGCTTTCCCGCGCATGCACATTGCTGATGTGCAATTCAATCAGGCAAACACCGGTTCCCTTGATGGCATCATGCAAGGCAATGCTGGTGTGGGTGTATGCACCGGCATTCAGAATCACTCCAGCAAGTTGCCCCGCAGCCTGCGCCTGACCGGCTTCGTGGAGCCACTGCACCAGTTCACCCTCCATATTGCTCTGACGAAAATCCAGCTTGAGGCCATTGGCCTTACAGGCTGCGGCACACAATTTCTTCACGTCAGCCAGGGTTTGTGAGCCGTAGACCGCAGGCTCACGGGTACCGAGCAAATTCAGATTGGGGCCATTGAGGATGAGTGCTGTTTTCATGAGTGGAGGTAGCGCTATGGTTTTTGAAACATATTCATGGTGCATTCTGCCACTGCGCTAGGATGGCGTAAAACCACACAAGAGGAGACTTTGTTGTCAAACACTAGCCTGATCACACTTGACGCTTATGAACTGGCCGCGCGCATGGCAAGGCGTGAACTCACATCTGCCGATCTGGTTCGCGCCTGCCTGGAACGGATTGCGCTGCGCGATCCGCAGGTTCATGCCTTTACACAGATCAATCCGGACCGGGCATTGGCAAAAGCTCGCGCGCTGGACAACGGTCCGGTTCGGGGCATCCTACATGGCCTGCCCATCGGGGTTAAAGACTTCTTTGACACCGCAGAATTCACCACCACCTACGGCAGCTCCGTGTATGCCAATCACCAGCCACCAGCAGACGCTGCCGCAGTTGCCTTGTGCGACGAAGCTGGTGCGCTGGTGATGGGAAAAACCGTCAGCACCGAACTGGCCTACTTCATGCCAGGACCCACCTGCAACCCGCACAATCTGGCACATACACCGGGCGGATCATCAAGTGGCTCGGCCGCTGCGGTTGCTGATTTCATGGTGCCCCTGGCGCTCGGAACACAAACCGCCGGCTCCATCATCCGCCCGGCTGCGTTTTGTGGTGTCGTCGGCTACAAGCCCAGCTTGGGAAGAATCGCTGCTGCGGGGGTTAAAAGTCTATCTCCTACGCTGGATGTTGTCGGCGGTTTTGGTCGCAGCGTGCGTGATGTCGGCTTGCTTGGCGCTGTGCTCACCGGGGATAGCCGCATGGCCAGACTTGATCACCCGGTCTCTCCACGCATTGGATTGTTTCAAACCCCACATTGGTCTGAGGTTGATTCAGACACCCAGGAAGCCTGGTTACTTGCCGTCAAGGCCCTTGCGGCCAACACCGATAACTGTGCCGATGTGGTCATGCCGCAAGACTTTGGAGGGCTGCTGGAATTACAAAAACAGGTGATGGCTTTTGAGATGGCGCGATCCCTCAGTCACGAGCGGCTGCACCACCGTGGCCGCTTGAGTGACCGTCTGCTTGCCCTGCTTGACGAGGGCATGGCCATCAAAGGTGAAGCGCACATTGCAAATCTTGAGACAACCGCCGACTGGCGGCTGCGCATAGATGCCTTGTTCGAACGGCACGATGTCCTGATGGCCCCCAGCGCAATCGGCGAGGCACCACATGGCCTACAAGCCACGGGAGACCCGATCTTCTGCCGCAGTTGGACTCTGTTAGGGCTGCCCAGCGTGCACCTCCCGTTTGCCAAAGGCCGCAACGGTCTACCAGTCGGAATGCAATTGGTCGGGCGACATGGCGATGACCACAAACTGTTGGCCTGTGCACAGTGGGTACACCAGCGCCTGCTCGGCGCGGTTTAAGTCAAGCTGTGGACTTGGCGCTGGGGCGTATGCGCCAGACTTGCGCTGCGCACGCTGTGGCAACGATGCTGCTAGCCAGGGTGGCCCAAAAAACACTGCCCAGACCAAAGCGGGAACTTAATGCACCACCGGCAAGGCCACCAAGAACACCGGGCAAGCCGTAGCCAAGCACGGTGTACAGCGCTTGGCCCCTGCCGCGCAAACTGCCCGGGAAATGATGCGACAACAGCGCAATACAGGCTGAATGGTGGGCTGCAAACGTCAAGGCATGCAGTGCTTGGGCCACCAGCAACAGCGGCCAGACCGAAGCACTGGAAGCCGTGATGGCCATGCGAACAACCATCACAGCCGCACAAAGCACCAGCCAGGCACTCAAACTCAAACGAGGCAGCCAGCGGCTCTGATTGAAAAACCAGAGGATCTCCATCACTACCGACACGCCCCACATCAAACCAATCACCGTCTTGCTGTAGCCCAGCTCATCCAGATAAAGCGAGAAAAAAACATAAACACCCATGTGCGAGAGCACGTGAAAGAACACGGAAACAAAAAGCCATCGAACGGCCGGTTTTTTGAGGATTGGCAGGATCGCTCGCTTGACCGCATGTGCCGGGACTAACTCTTTCAGGTCAGGCATCAGCCAGACGCTCACCGTAACTGCGAGTAGTGACAAGACAGTCCAGGCCGGAAAGTGACCCATCCCGAAGTGTTCAAACCAGACACCGGCCAGTAATACCGTCAAGAGAAAACCAAATGAACCCCACAACCGTACCCGGCCATAACGCTTGGCATCAAAAGTACCGCTGCTGCTCACCAGATGCGCCATGGCGGCCTCACTCATGGGCATCATGGCACTGGTGTGCATGAACATGAAAAACAGGACGCCAGCAAGCCAGAGTAAACCGCCGTCCAACCACAGTCCCGCAGAAATCAACAGGGACACCGTAGCGCTGTAACGCAAGAGCTTGACTCGCTCTCCGGTGTGGTCGCTGAGCCAGCCCCAAGCATAAGGTGCGATCAGGCGGGTGGACGCTTGAACCGAAGTCAGCAGGCTGATGGCAAAAATGCTCAAGCCCTGGTCCTGCAACCACAGTGGCAGGTAGGGATTGAAAAAACCGATGTGTGCGAAATAACTGGCCGAAAGGGCAGCAAAAGGAACAAGCTGGCTGCGAGACATCCGCAAGGATGGGTTCACCCCGAAAACCTATTTCTTGTCACTCCACAACTGTCCCGCAGTGGCCCAATCCGATTTCTTGATGTCTGTCAGGATGATGTCCACCGAGTCCGGCGATGAGCCCAGCGTCTTGACTGCGGCTTCCGTGAGTGCTTTGACAAAATCCCTTTTCTGCTCCGGGGTGCGACCCTCGAACATATCGACACGAATGGTTGGCATATCAGATTCCTTTGATTGAAAAACTGTTTCAGTTGTCACTGGCTTTGCAGGAAGCCAGAGTCATGGATGGCCTGGAACAGGGCTTACTGCCAGACTCACGTCTGCACATTGGGCCCGGTGTCGCAAGGCATGTTCCATCACCACCAGGGCCAGCATGGCTTCGGCAATCGGTGTTGCACGAATGCCGACACAGGGGTCGTGTCGCCCCTTGGTCACCACTTGCGTGCTATTGCCGTTGGTATCGATGGACTCGCGTGGCGAGATGATGGAACTGGTTGGCTTAATCGCAATCGAGACCTCCAGGTCCTGACCCGTGCTGATGCCCCCAAGCACACCCCCGGCGTTGTTGGACAAAAAGCCCCGGGGGGAGATGGAGTCGCCATGGACAGTGCCTCGTTGGCTGACGCTGGCAAAGCCAGCACCGATCTCAACCCCCTTGACGGCATTGATGCCCATCATTGCAAACGCAATATCCGCATCGAGTTTGTCAAACAAGGGCTCGCCAAGACCCACGGGCATGTTGGTTGCAGTCACCCTGATACGGGCTCCGCAAGAATCGCCTGCCTTGCGCAAGGCATCCATATAGTCCTCAAGATGCGTGACCTCGGCGACCGGCGCATAAAAGGGATTATTGGGGACATGGTCCCAGGATTCAAAAGGTATGGCGATGTCGCCAATGGCCGTCATACAGCCTCTGAATTGAATGCCATATTGTTGCAGCAACCATTTTTTGGCCACTGCGCCTGCTGCGACCATGGGGGCGGTAAGTCGGGCAGATGAACGACCGCCGCCACGCGGGTCCCTGATGCCATATTTGTGCCAGTAGCTGTAGTCGGCGTGCCCAGGGCGAAAAGTTTGCAGGATATTGCCATAGTCCTTGCTGCGCTGATCGGTGTTTTTAATGAGCAGGCAAATCGGTGTTCCCGTGGTCTTGCCCTCATAGACGCCCGAGAGAATTTCCACCGCATCGGGTTCATTGCGTTGGGTGACATGCCGGCTGGTTCCCGGACGCCGCCGGTCCAGATCTGGCTGGATATCTGCTTCACTTAAGTTCATGCCGGGGGGACAACCATCAATGACACAGCCGATGGCCGGACCATGGGACTCCCCAAAATTCGTGACGGCAAAGAGATTTCCAAAGGTATTTCCGCTCATGGCCACATTATCCCAGAGCGGCTGGTGCACGCGCACCAAGGACTCCCACAGCCGCAAACGGCGGGGTCAAGCGTGGCTATGTGGAAGCGGGGTCGTTATCTTGCGGCCAGTCACGAATGTAGGCCTTGAGCATTTGATTTTCGAAGTTCTGGCTTTCAACCACCGATTTGGCAACGTCATAAAAGCTGATCAC
Source organism: Hylemonella sp. (assembly GCA_040382055.1). Classification (GTDB taxonomy): domain Bacteria; phylum Pseudomonadota; class Gammaproteobacteria; order Burkholderiales; family Burkholderiaceae_C; genus JBEIGE01. The sequence goes on along the minus strand of JBEIGE010000003.1, from coordinate 29,904 downwards.
GCCCATGAGTATTTTCTGATCCATGATGGGCATGTAGCGGGCGTGGCGCTCCAGCATCATGCGGCGAACTTCATCTATTTCAGTCTCCATGCCACAGGTCAAGGGGGAACTGTCCATGGCAAGTGCAACTTGCGTGTCTCCAATGCTGTGCTTGTTTTTGACCAGGGCTTGAATCACTTCGCGGAAAGTCAACATGCCGACCAATTCGCCGCGGGACATCACCACCAGAGACCCAATGTCTTTGTCTGCCATCAACTCAACTGCGCCGGCCAGTGGCTCATCTGGGTGGACGGTATACAGGGTATTGCCCTTGACTCGAAGAATATCGCTGACTTTCATGGTGAACTCCTCAGGGGATAAGTGTTGTTCTTTCTGTTGAAATATAGCCCATCCTAACCTTGATGCGAAGTTTTCTTATGGCTGGCTATTCTGACCCTGGCTTTGACACACTGGCACTGCATGCCGGTGCCAGCCCCGACCCTGCCACCGGGGCGCGGGCTGTGCCCATTCACCTCACCACCAGCTTTGTCTTTGAGTCCAGCGACCATGCTGCTGCCTTGTTCAACCTGGAGCGGGCTGGCCATGTGTACAGCCGTATCAGCAACCCGACCAACGCCGTTCTGGAGCAGCGGGTGGCGGCTCTGGAAGGTGGCATCGGCGCCATCGCGGTGGCTAGCGGCCAGGCGGCTCTGCACTTGAGCATTGCCACCCTCATGGGAGCGGGCTCACACATCGTTGCCAGCACCGCGCTGTATGGCGGTTCGCAAAATCTTCTGCACTACACGCTGCGCCGTTTTGGCATAGAAACCACTTTTGTCAAGCCCGGGGACACCGCCGCCTGGCGGGCAGCCGTTCGACCCAACACCAAATTGTTTTTTGGTGAAACCGTGGGCAACCCGGGACTTGATGTGCTGGATATACCCACGATCAGTGAAGCAGCGCATCAGGCAGGTGTACCTTTGCTGGTGGACTCCACGCTGACCTCCCCCTGGCTCATCAAGCCTTTTGAGCTGGGTGCCGACCTGGTCTACCACTCCGCCACAAAGTTCCTCAGCGGGCACGGCACTGTCATAGGTGGAGTGGTGGTCGATGGGGGCAGTTTCGATTGGGAGTCGGCAAGAGACGCGCAGGGAAACCCCCGGTTTGCCGAGTTGTGCCAAGCCTACGACGGCTTTCACAACATGGTTTTCACCGAAGAATCCACCGTTGGCGCTTTTCTGCTGCGGGCTCGCCGCGAGGGCTTGCGGGACTTTGGCGCCTGCATGAGCCCCCACACCGCGTGGCTGATCCTGCAGGGCATAGAAACATTGCCGCTGCGCATGGCGCGGCACATGAGCAACACGGAAAAGGTGGTTGCCTTTCTGGCCAGTCAGGCTTTTGTGTCGCGAATTGGTCACCCTTTGATGGACAACCACAGCAGCCATGCCTTGGCAAAGAAATTGCTCCCCAAGGGGGCGGGGTCGGTATTCAGCTTCGATATCAAAGGGAGCCGGGAACAAGGCAAAAAATTCATTGAAAGCCTGAAGCTGTTCAGCCACCTGGCCAATGTGGGCGACTGCCGAAGCCTGGTGATTCACCCGGCAAGTACCACACACTTCCGCATGAGTGATGAGGCGCTGGCCGCTGCGGGCATTTCGCAGGGCACCATCCGCCTGTCCATCGGCCTGGAAGATCCGGACGACCTGATTGACGATTTGAAGCGTGCCCTGAAGGCGGCAGAAAAGGCTGGTGCGTGATGGAACTGCTAGTCAACGGCAATAAGACCTATTGCTACACCGGCGGCAAAGCATTCAGGGCAGATCAACCCACCGTCGTTTTTATTCATGGCGTGCTCAACGACCACAGCGTCTGGATTCTGCAAAGTCGCTACCTGGCCAATCATGGCTGGAATGTGCTGGCCGTGGACTTGCCGGGTCATTGCCGCAGTGGCGGCGAGGCACCGGCAAGTGTGGAAGCGGCGGCCCGCTTCATTGCGGAGTTGCTGGATGCGGCAGGTGTTGAAACCGCCGCCTTGATTGGGCACAGCTGGGGCTCGTTGATCGCTCTGCAAGCCGCAGCCGAGCTGAAAGTGCGCGTGAGCCATTTGGTCCTGGTGGGAACAGCCTACCCCATGAAGGTGTCCCAGGCGCTCCTGGACGCCGCACGCAATGAGCCCATGAAAGCATTGGGCATGATCAATTTATTTTCACGCAGCACTTTGGCACCGCCGCCCTCGGTACTTGGGCCAGGCACCTGGGTTTACGGCGCCAGCATGGCATTGGGGCGGCGGGTATTGGCGAGCAACAAGAGCGTCAATGTGTTCCATCGTGGCTTCAAAGCCTGTGACAGCTACGTCAATGGCGAAGAAGCCATCACGCAAGTCACTTGCCCGGTGCTGTTCCTGCTCGGTCAAGCCGACCAGATGACTCTGGCCAAAGCGGCTCAAGGACTCATTGCGCAGGCGCTCAAGGCTGGCAAACAACTTCAGGTTGTCCAACTCAAGGTTGGACACCACCAAATGGCTGAAGACCCGGAGCAAACGCTGTTTGCGATCCGTGATTTCCTGGGAATTTTTTGATATGCAATCTCTAGACATGCTCAATGGGCAAAGCACGCTTTGACCTATCGATATGATCCAACCCTCACTTTTTCGGAGTCCCCTGTGAACCAACTCAGTGCTTCTGCCACCGGTGTCTACCTGATCGCAGTAACGCCCTTCACCAACAGCGGTGAACTGGACCTGCAAAGCACCGACAGCATGGTCGATTTTTATCTGGACTGTGGCGTTAATGGCCTGACGGTTCTTGGCATCATGGGTGAGGCCACCAAGCTGACCGCCGAAGAATCAGCCGTTTTTGTCAAGCGGGTGCTGGCCAGGGTGGCAGGTCGTGTGCCGGTGGTGGTGGGTGCGTCTGCGCCCGGCTTTGCGCCCATGAAAGAACTCACACACAGCGTCATGTCACTGGGTGCTGCCGGAGTCATGGTGGCGCCTCCCTCATCGGTTCGCACGGATGATCAGATTGTTCAGTACTTTGACATGGTCAACGAAACCCTGGGCAAGGATGTGCCTTGGGTGTTGCAGGATCACCCGGTGTCTACGGGCGTGCAGATGTCCACCGCCGTCATCCTGCGAATCCTTAAAAATTCTCCTACTTGCGTAATGCTCAAGCACGAGGATTGCCCCGGCCTGGCCAAGCTTGCTGCCATTCGTGCTGCCAGTGACAAGGGCGAACTGGCCCGGGTGTCCATCCTCACTGGCAATGGTGGCGGTTTGTTTTTGCCCGAAGAACTCATCCGCGGCGCAGACGGTGCCATGACCGGCTTTGCCTACCCCGAAATGATGGTCGAGGTGTGCAAGGCACATGCCACCGGCAAGACTGAAAGAGCACAGGATATTTTCGATGCCTACCTGCCCCTTGCACGCTATGAGCAACAAGCGGGCATCGGCCTGGCGGTGCGCAAGCACATCATGGCCGAGCGCGGTGTGATTGCCAGCGCAGCGATACGCCGACCCGGCCCCAAGTTGTCGGCCATGGACATAGCCGACATCGCACGCCTGACCAGGCGTCAAAACAAAAGGCTGGCAGAGATTGCCTGAGATTTCCTCAAAAGCTGACCGAACCCTTCCCCTGATACCAGCCTTGACTGTTTGGACCCACTTATGAACAACACCATCGACATGACCCTTGAACCTGAGGTAATTGACACCCTCTCCAAGGTGACCACCGCCACCCTGACCACCATCCTGCTCAAAAAGGGACTGCGCAATGTCTGGCTAAGAGGTACCCGCCCCCTGCAATCCGGCCAACCCCGGCTGGTCGGCCGCGCCTTTACCCTGCGATTCGTCCCTGCCCGTGAAGACCTCGCGACACCCGAGTCATGGTCATCGCCCATCTCCACCCGGGCTGCCATTGAGGCCATGCCAGCTGGTTGCATCACTGTGGTCGATGCCATGGGTGTGACCGATGCCGGAATTTTCGGTGACATTCTTTGCGCGCGCATGGTCAAACGTGGCGTTTCGGCACTGATCACCGACGGCGTGGTGCGCGACGTGGCAGGCGTGCTGGGCACGAAGCTGCCGGTTTGGTGCAGTGGTGCAGCGGCACCGCCTTCTGTAGCAGGCTTGACCTTTGTAGACTGGCAGCGTCCGATAGGCTGCGGCGGCGTGGCGGTGTTTCCGGGCGATGTAGTGGTGGTGGACGACGATGGTGCGGTGCTGATCCCTGCGGCCTTTTTGGAAGATATGCTGAAACTCGCACCCGAACAGGAGCGCATGGAAGCCTGGATCATGGAAGAAGTGAACAAGGGTGCGGCCCTGCCCGGGCTCTACCCCATGAATGCACAGACCAAGGAACGTTATCAGGCCGCTTGTCAGACCCCACACCCGACGCGCTGAAGCAAAGCCAGCAGTCTAGGGTGTTGGACGACCGGCCCCCACAGTGCCCTGCGCACGGGCCGACACATAGGCCTGCAAGTCCATGATGTGTGCTGTTACCACCGGCTCCCCATCCCATGCAGGCATGGTCACCATGAAGGGCTTGCGCTGAAGAATGTCGTCGACCAGTGCGGGCTGAGAAGCAGGGTATACCGGCAAATCCCACTTGTAGCGCTTGAGGACCAGGCTGACAAACTCACGCGAACCCATTTCCCTGACCCTGGGCAACAGATCCGGCCCGCTGCTGGTACCGGTGGCAGAGGGCCCGTGGCAAGCAGAGCACTTGTCTTGAAATATCCGCCAGCCCAGATACAGCGACCCCGGTGGCTTGGAAGATTTTGCAAGCTCTTGGGCCGCCTGCTGGTTCAGAATTTCGGCACCGCAACCGCTAAGGAGAAAGGTAGCTGCAAGAACAGTCGAGACGAGTATTTTTTCCATTAGGGATCTCCAGGGCTAAAAAACCGTTATCTCAAGCACATGCTACATCATTCATAGCACGTTACGCAACATCAGCAAGGGCAAACCCGTGCTTTTCCAAAGTGCCTCCACAGCGGGCGTGCGCTCCAGCAGCAAGCGCTCAAGCAAGGGTGCCAGCGCCGTCGTGTCGGGGTCAGCGAGCAATACATAGCGGCGATTGAGTTCGTCCTCGTCCTGGAGCAGTTGCACCCAGTCAAGCCCTGCAAGGGCCTCCATCACCGGCTCAAGTTGCAGCCCGTCCACCTTCAACCGTTGCGCCAGCTCAGTCGCTGTTTGACCTTTATCCGGTGTCTGTCTGGACAAATACAGCTGCTGCAATACCTCCAGAGAGAGCTGGAATTGTCCACCACGGGCACTGATCCGTCGTTGAACCCCCTCCAGCAAACTTGGCAAATAGGCCGTGATCACGGCACCGAGCAGCACGATGACCCAGGCCACATAAATCCAAATCAGCAAAATGGGCACGGTGGCAAAAGCACCGTAGACCATGGAGTACGTGGGGACCAAGCCCAGATAGAAGGCCAGCAGTTTTTTGGCAAGTTCTATCCCTGCAGAAGCGAATAAACCACCCAACCAAGCATGTCGCCACTTCACCTGGGTATTGGGCACATAGTGGTAAGTTGCTGCCATGCCGCCTGCCACCATGGCAAATTCCAGCGTATCGAGCAAGAATCGCAAACCGCCAGGCATGGATCCCACCACATCCTTGGAACCGGTAACGACATACGAGGTCATGGTCAGGCTCGCCCCGAGCAGCAGCGGCCCCAGCGTGATGGCGGTCCAGTACACCAGCAAACGTTGACCAAAAGGCCTGGGGCGTCGAACGCGCCAGATGCTGTTGAGTGTTTTGTCGATGGTAAAGACCAGGGTCAAGGCCGTGGTGAAGAGGATGGCTACGCCCGCAGCGCCGAGCTTGCTGGCTTTACCGGAAAACTGGGTCAGGTAACCCAGCACCTGGCGTGCAATGTTGTCGGGGATCAGACTCTCAATGAGCCACTTCTGCAGGACGTCCTGCAGCTTGGCAAACATCGGGAATGCGGTAAACACGGCCAGCGCCACCGTGAGCAGGGGAACCAGGGCGATGGTGGTGGTGAAAGTCAGACTGCCGGCCGTCAAGCCCAGGCGGTCTTCTCGGAAACGCTCGCGCAGGGTAATGGCTGTGGTTTTCCATGGAAAACGTGACAAGCTGTCGGCAAAAGCGTCTAAACGCGTGGTCAAGGTCATGCCGCTATGATGCCACCTCCATGAATCACCACAACACCTCTTTACGCAACCCGGTACACCTCACGCGTGTGCTTGCGGTGGGCAGCCTGCTCGGCCTGATCATTCTCGGACTGGCTTGGGAGCTTTATCTGGCACCTATCAAGCCTGGCGGCTCCCTGCTGGCGCTCAAAGTGCTGCCTTTGTGCATTCCACTGGCCGGCTTGCTGAAAAACCGCATGTACACCTACCGCTGGCTCAGCCTGCTTATCTGGCTGTATTTCACCGAAGGGGTGGTGCGTGCGGCCTCGGATCGTGCGCCTAGCTCTTACCTGGCAGGTATGGAGGTGCTGTTGTGTCTGGTGCTGTTTGTAGCTTGCTCGCTGCATGTTAGGCTACGTTTCAAAAATATCAACGATGCGCTGAAAACAGAAACTTCTTCCCTGCCCCCACCATGAACGTTTATCAAGAACTCCTTGACTCTTTGCGCGGCATTACCGGTGCCACCCACGTATTGACCGAAGGCGACCTGACTGCCTGGGAGCTGGACTGGCGCAAGCGTGAACGCGGCAAGGCACTGGCTGTTGTCCGTCCCTCATCCACATCCGAGGTGGCCGCGGTAGTCAAGGCCTGTGCAGCTGCGGGTGTCAGCATCGTCCCGCAAGGGGGCAATACGGGCATGGTGGTGGGCTCCACACCGGACCCCAGCGGAACCCAGGTCGTGCTGAGCCTGACCCGCATGAACCGGGTGCGCAATCTTGATTCCGGCAACTTGACCATTACTGTTGATGCCGGTTGTGTGCTGCAAACCCTGCAAGAGACTTGCGAGAAAGCCGGCTTTTTGTTCCCTTTGAGTCTGGCCTCAGAAGGCAGTTGCACCATCGGTGGCAACCTGGGAACCAACGCAGGCGGAACGCAAGTGGTGCGCTACGGCAATACACGTGAGCTGTGCCTGGGGCTTGAGGTGGTCACGGCGCAAGGGGAGATCTGGAGCGGCCTGACAGGCCTGCGCAAAGACAACACCGGGTATGACCTGCGGCATTTGTTCATCGGGTCCGAAGGGACCTTGGGCATTATCACGGGCGCGACCATGAAGCTTTACCCGCTGCCCACATCGCAGCTCACCGCCATGGCTGCCGTGCCGTCGCTGGATGCAGCGGTGGAGTTGCTGGGTCTGGCACATCGCCACCTGGCCTCGGGTCTGACCGGCTTTGAAGTGATGGGACAGTTCGCCCTGAGTCTGGTGGTCAAGCATTTCCCGCAGCAACGCGTGCCCCTGTACCAGCAGACACCCTTCTGTGTGGTTCTTGAGAATTCGGGCTACGAGTCTGAGGAACATTCGCGCACCCAGTTCGAGCGTCTGCTCGAAACCGCCATGGAATCGGGATGTGTGACCGATGCGGTAGTGGCCGAAAGCATCACCCAAGCCCGGGCACTGTGGCACATCCGTGAAAGCATTCCGCTGGCGCAAGCCGAAGAGGGCCTGAACATCAAACACGACATTTCAATCTCGGTGTCGCGCATTCCGGCCTTTGTTGAAGAGACCAATGCCTTGCTGCTCAAGAACTTCCCCGGCGCACGCTTGGTCACCTACGGTCATCTGGGCGACGGCAATCTGCACTACAACGTTCAGGCGCCGGAAAACGATGATCAGGCTCGGTTTCTCAATGAAGAAGAAGCCCCCATGAATGCGCTGGTTTATGAAGTGGTTGACCGCTACAACGGCTCCATATCCGCCGAGCACGGTATCGGCAGTCTCAAAGCCGAGAAACTGGAACACCACAAATCCCCTGTAGCCATGGACCTGATGCGCAGTATCAAGAAGGCACTGGACCCCCACAACTTGATGAACCCCGGGCGGATGCTCAGAGGGTAATTTGGCCATGAATTCTTCGACCAGCCTCCCAACGCCAACCCTCACCCGGTTGCGCCCGGCACGAAGTCAGTATGAAGACTTCATGCGTCATGTGGACAACAACGGGGTCTTCAAACCCGACCGTACCGGCACGGGTACCAAGAGCGTGTTTGGCTACCAGATGCGCTTTGACCTCAATGAAGGCTTCCCGCTGGTCACCACCAAAAAAGTGCACCTGCGCTCCATCATTCAAGAACTGCTCTGGTTTCTAAGCGGTTCATCCAATAACAACTGGCTCAAAGAGCGCGGCGTAAGTATCTGGGACGAATGGGCACGCCCGGATGGCGACCTTGGGCCGGTCTACGGCGTGCAGTGGCGCAGCTGGCCGACGCCCACCCCGGACAATCCGGATGCGCACATCGACCAGATATCTGAAGTTATCAAAACACTGCGAACCAACCCCGACTCGCGCCGTATCATCGTGAGCGCCTGGAACGTGGCTGAACTGTCCAAAATGGCGTTGATGCCCTGCCATGCTTTTTTTCAGTTCTATGTCGCCCCGTCTGAAGTACCGGGTGAAAAGGCCAGGCTGAGCTGTCAGCTGTACCAGCGCAGTGCGGATATCTTTCTGGGTGTGCCATTCAATATTGCCAGCTATGCCCTGCTCACGCACATGGTGGCGCAGCAGTGCGATCTGGCTGTGGGCGACTTTATCTGGACCGGTGGTGACTGCCATATCTACAGCAACCACCATGAGCAGGTTGCCCTGCAGCTGGCCAGAGATCCCTTCCCCTACCCCACGTTGAACATCAAGCGCAAGCCCCAGTCCATCTTTGACTACCAGTTTGAGGACTTTGAGGTGCTGGACTACCAGTGTCACCCGGCCATCAAGGCACCGGTGGCGGTGTGATCAGACCGCAGCAATTGCTCGCGCTGGTGGGCCTTACCCTGATGTGGGGCATCAACTGGCCGATGATGAAACTTTCCCTGCGGGAAATGACCCCGATGTACTTTCGGGCCATCACCATGTCCGGCGGGGCGCTGTGGCTGTATCTGTTTTACCGCGCCCGCGGCCTGCGCATGTGGCCGCAGCGCAGCGAATGGCGCTCCTTGATCCAACTCAGCGCTTTCAATATGCTGGGCTGGCATGCCATCTCCATCCTGGGCGTGCGGGAGCTGGCTTCCGGGCGAGCCGCCATTCTGGGCTTTACCATGCCCATCTGGACGGTGTTGATCAGCGTGCTTTTCCTGGGTGAAAAATTGACCCGACGGCTGGCTTTTGCCGTTGTTGCTGTCGCTGTTGCCATTTTTCTGCTCACGGCCAACGAACTCACCACCCTGGCAGGCAAGCCCCTGGGTGTGCTGTGGATGGAAATCGGTGCAGTCATGTGGGCTATAGGAACCTTGATGATGCGTCGCGCCCAACTCACCCTGCCTGTGGAAACCCTGACCGTGTGGATGATGATTCTTGCCAGCGCCTGTTTGTGGGTCATTGCCCTGACCCTGGAGCCCTGGCCAAGTTGGCAGTTTTCAGGGGCCTTCTGGGGCAGCGTAGCCTACGGCGTGTTGATCAACTATGGCTTTGCCCAAATCATCTGGGCCGGTCTGGCGCGCAATCTGCCGCCCTCCACCAGTGCCATGAGCATCATGGCAATTCCGCTGGTCGGCATCCTGACGGCCACCTTCATTGTGGGTGAATGGCCGCACTGGCAGGACTTTCTGGCCATCGTGTTTGTCATGGCTGCCATTGCTGCGGTGCTGCTACCACCACGCAACCGGCCTGGCCTCAACACCACAGACCCATGAACATTCAGCTCATTTTTGCCCGCGCTGCCAACGGCGTGATTGGCAAAGACAACGCCATGCCCTGGCATCTGCCGGAAGACCTGGCGCACTTCAAACGCACCACTATGGGAGCGCCGGTCATCATGGGGCGTAAAACCTGGGACTCATTGCCCCCGAAATTCCGCCCCCTGCCCGGGCGGATCAACGTGGTGGTCACGCGGCAAACCGATTGGCTGCACCATGCCGGCAATCCCGCCGGCGTGCAATGCGCACACGGCCTGAGCCTAGCCCTGGACCAACTGCACAGCCACACGGACGTGTGGGTGATTGGCGGCGCCGAGATTTATGCACAGGCCCTGCCGCTTGCCAGCAAAGCCGTGGTGACTGAAATTAATGCCACCTTCGAGGGCGATGCCTTTGCCCCGCAATTCGGACCCGATTGGACAGAAACCACCCGTGAAAGTCATGTTTCATCCACAGGCCTTCAGTTTAGTTTTGTTACCTACACACGAATAAAAGGAGACTGATATGTCCGGCAATGGATTTCACGTACACGGCCCGCACGACCACGAGCTGGAGCACGCCCAGCAGGGTGGCCACGGCGAACACGGCTCAGGCGGCATGATCAACCAGATTGCCATGTTCACGGCCATCATTGCCACGGTGGGAGCGCTGTTTTCCTACATGGGCGGCGCCACGCAGGCCAATGCCGGGCTGTTCAAGAACAATGCTGCCATCAAAAAAACCGAGGCTTCCAACCAGTGGAATTATTTCCAGTCCAAAAGCACGAAGCAATCGCTGGCCGAAGTCTCGCGCGACCTGACCCCGCGCGAAGAAGAAAAGTCCAAATACCAGGCCAAGATCGACCGCTACGAAAAAGAAAAACTCGAGATCAAACTGGCTGCAGAAAAGCTGGAAGCAGAAGCCACCTCCTGGGACCATCAAAGCGATGAGCAAATGCACCAGCACCACCGCTGGGCCCAAGCCACCACCGTGTTACAAGTGGCCATCGCGCTGGCCGCCATTGCACTGCTGACCAAAAAGAAATGGCTGGAATACGCCATGTTTGTCGGTGGTGTCGCAGGTGTTGTCATCGGCTTGCTCGCCGCGCTACATATTTAAGAGCATAAAGTCTTTTATCCACAAGGGAAAATGAGTTAGAAATCACCTAAAACCGGTTCAACACAGTCATGAAGCTTGCTACCTGGAATGTGAACTCCCTGAACGTGCGTCTGCCGCAGGTCCTAGCCTGGCTGCAGGACCATCCGGTCGATGTGCTGGCGCTGCAGGAGCTCAAGCTCACCGACGACAAGTTCCCGCACGACGCGTTTGCCGACATCGGCTACACAGCCCAGTGTTTCGGCCAGAAAACCTATAACGGGGTGGCGCTGCTCTCGCGTCTGCCGGCTGCCGACGTGGTGAAAAACATTCCCAGCTTTTCCGATGAGATGGCGCGCGTGATCACGGGCACGTTTGACCATGACATCCGGGTGATTGGTGCCTATTTCCCCAACGGTCAGGAGCCGGGCAGCGATAAATTTGAATACAAGTTGAACTGGCTCAAGGGCCTGCGCAGCTGGATACAGCAAGAACTGCTGGCCCACCCCAAGCTGGTATTGATGGGGGATTTCAACATCACCTTTGATGACCTCGATGTCTGGGACCCTGTGGGCATGCGTGACCAGATTCACTGCACCGAGGAAGAGCGTTACCACCTGAGGGCGCTGATTGCCATGGGTTTTCACGACAGCTTGCGCCTGTTCGAGCAGCCTCCCAAAAGCTACTCGTGGTGGGACTACCGCGATTTCGGGTTCAAGCGCAACCGTGGACTTCGCATCGACCACATCCTGGTAAGCAACGCCCTCAAACCGGCCGTGAGCGCCTGCCAGATTGACAAAGCACCCCGTAAAAACGAACGCCCTAGCGACCATGCGCCCGTGGTCTTAACTCTGACTTGAATTCGTCGGATTCATTTCGCTGGATACACTTCGCCAGCCAGGTCTATTCCAGACCCAGCTCCTGAATCTTGCGCGTAATGGTGTTGCGGCCTATGCCCAGCCGCACGGCCGCCTCGATACGACGACCATGTGTGCTGTTCAGGGCAGACGCAATAAGTTGAGACTCAAAGCGTCGAGTCAGAATATCCCACACATCGTTGTGACCGCTCGCCAGCAGTGCATCAGCTTCGGCTTTCAGGCCGGACTCCCAGGTCATGCCCGGATTGGAAACAGGAGCAACCCCGTCAGACGTATCCAAAACGATTTCGCCAGCCGGTATGTCTGCCATGGGCGCACTCAGCGTTGAAGTTATCTTGACGCCCACCTCAGGCGGCAGGTCTTTGGGCTCAATCAACTGGGCCGGGGCCATCACCGTGAGCCAGTGACAAATATTTTCCAGCTGACGCACATTGCCCGGAAAATTGAATTTAGCCAGCCAAGCCAGCGCCGAGTCGGCAATTCGCTTGGGCTCCACATCCAGCTGCAGGGCACTGATGTGCAGGAAATGGCGCGTCAACATGGGGATGTCCTCCAGCCGCTCACGCAGGGCGGGTAGTCGCAGGCGAATGACGTTGAGCCGGTGAAAAAGGTCTTCGCGAAAATTGCCTTCTGCCACCCGCTGCTCCAGGTGCTGGTGAGTGGCGGCAATCACGCGCACATTGGCTTTGACAGCGCTGTGACCGCCCACCCGGTAGAAGTGGCCATCACTGAGAACACGCAGCAAACGGGTTTGCAGATCAAACGGCATATCGCCAATTTCATCCAGGAACAGCGTACCGCCATCGGCCTGCTCAAAGCGGCCCCGCCGCATGGTCTGGGCACCGGTAAACGCGCCGCGCTCGTGACCGAAAAGCTCAGACTCCAGCAGGTCTTTGGGAATGGCTGCCGTGTTGATGGCCACAAAAGGGCCTTTGGAACGGGGCGAGTGCTTGTGCAAGGCACGGGCCACCAACTCCTTGCCCGAGCCGGATTCGCCGGTAATCAGGACCGTGACGTGGCTGTGACTCAAGCGCCCGATGGCCCGGAACACATCCTGCATGGCCGGCGCATGGCCCAGCATTTCAGGTGCCTCTTCGATACGCTCTTCAGCCACTTCTTCACGCTGGCTTTCCTCCACCGCACGACGAATCAACTCGACTGCTTTGGGCAAATCAAAGGGCTTGGGCAGGTACTCGAAAGCGCCGCCCTGAAACGCAGACACTGCGCTGTCAAGGTCAGAGAAGGCGGTCATGATGATGACCGGCAGGCCAGGATACAGGGCTTTGACTTTCTCCAGCAAATCCAGTCCGGAGCTACCCGGCATGCGGATGTCACTCACCAGAATTTGCGGGCCGTCTTCCTCGCTTGCATTTGCCAGGGCTGCCAAAACATCTCGGGGGTTAGAAAAACTCCGGGTGGGCAGCTGTTCGCGCAGCAATGCTTTTTCCAGCACAAAGCGGATGGACTGGTCATCATCTACGATCCAAATCGGCTTCATGTCGTGTCCAAGGTCAGGTTGCCTGAAACATCAGGGCAACGGTATTGATATTTTGAAATGCGTACGACCAGGCTCACTATCACACTCAATCAGGCCATAGTGCTGCTGTACAAAGGTTTGAGCCAGTGTCAGCCCCAGACCAGAACCGCCCTCCCTGCCCGACACGAGCGGATAGAAAATGCGGTCCTTGATCGAATCTGGCACGCCAGGTCCGTTGTCTATGACATGCAATTCCAGTGCCAACTTGTAGCGGTTTTTCCCCAGGGTAACCTGCCTGGCAACGCGGGTGCGTAAGATCAGTTCGGCATCACCACGGGAAATTCTCTCAACCAGCGCCTGGCAGGCATTTTGCGCAATATTGAGGACTGTTTGTATGAGTTGCTCGCGGTCTCCCCGCAAGGTAGGAATGGAAATATCGTAATCACGGACAAGGCTTAAGCCTTTGGGGAACTCGGCCAGGATCAGCGAACGAACCCGCTCACACACCTCATGCACATTGACCTCCCCCACCACATGGGGACGGCGGTGCGGCGCGAGCAGCCGGTCAACCAGCAACTGCAAGCGATCTGCCTCGTGAATGATCACTTGGGTGTACTCCCTCAGTTCGCGCGAATCAATCTCCATCTCCAGCAGCTGCGCAGCACCACGGATGCCACCCAGGGGGTTTTTGATTTCATGCGCCAGATTCCGGATCAGTTCCTTGTTGGCCTGCGCCTGATCAAGCAGCCGCTCCTCCCTGTCCTGGCGGGTTTGTTGTTCCAGGGGCAGTAACTCAACAATAATTTCATCCGGCTTTTCGGTTTGGGTGACCGTGATGTGAAGCGGCATGAGGTCACGGCTCGGTCGCTTGAGCCAGCCGTCATAGCGTAATACGGCAAATTTGTTGCCGCCTACTGAGGCCAATGCATTTTTCAGAAGCTGGGGTTCTGTCAGGTTGTCGGCAAAGTCGGTTCCCTCCAGATTGCGGCGGGACGATCCCAAGGTATCTTCCAGCGTTGAATTGACAAACGTCAGGGTTGCGTTGCTGTCAACCACAGCAACCAGGGTTGCCAGGAGATCAAAAGCTTGAAAGCGGGCCGGCGAAGAAAAGTCGTTGCGTTGCAATTGGGGCTACTTTGAAACAGGAAGGCGTGCGATTTCACGCCGGATGCCCCCGATATCACTCTCCAGCCGGTCCAGACCCAGTTTGAGTTCAGCCACTCGGTCAAGGTACTTTTGGTGGTTACGCGTCTCAGGGCCAAGCTTGTCGGGCTCGCCGTTCTTGTATTCGCGGAGAAGTTCATCGCGGCGGGCTTCTGCTCTTTTCAACTCGGACTCAAGAATCAGCCGGGTGTCGGTGTCGCGCGAACGCTGGTCGTTGCCATCCCCACGGGGTGCCGCTTGTCCGGTATTGGCCACTCGCGCAGGTGCGGGGGTGATTGCGGGACGCTGGCCCTGAACCACCGTCACATTGCCGCCTTCGAGCAATTTACAACTGCCCTTCTGCGCCTCGGTAATGGTGTTGGTGTACTCATTGCCGCAGCGGTAAATCAGGCTTTGCGCCCGCACATTGGCAACCACCATTACCGCGGCGAGAAAAATCAGTAAAGCATGTTTCATGGTATGTCTACGCACCCGCCCAGGCGAGGCGACTGGTCAGTATCCCCCAATCAACAAAAAAATCAAATACGGGCATTGCAGAAATGGAAAAGGACGGCAGGCCGTCCTTTTCCAAGCCGACACCATCTCGCAAAAGATGGTCCTGCCAATGACCGCTTAGAGTGAATAGTACATGTCGTACTCGACGGGGTGCGGCGCCATACGGAAACGCGTGACTTCAGTCATTTTGAGCTCAATATAGGCATCAAGCATGGAATCGGTAAACACGCCGCCCTTGGTCAGGAAGCTGCGATCCTTGTCAAGATACTCCAGCGCCTGATCAAGACTGTGGCAAACGGTTGGAACTTTTGCATCTTCTTCGGGCGGCAAATGGTACAGGTCCTTGGTGGCGGCTTCGCCGGGATGAATCTTGTGTTCCACGCCATCCAGACCAGCCATCATCAATGCCGAGAAGCACAGGTAGGGGTTGGCAGACGGGTCGGGAAAGCGCGTCTCAATGCGACGGCCTTTGGGGTTGGCCACAAAGGGAATACGCACAGAAGCAGAGCGATTGCGTGAGCTGTAAGCCAGTTTCACAGGGGCCTCAAAACCGGGGACCAAACGCTTGTAGCTGTTGGTGCCTGGATTGGTGATGGCGTTGAGCGCACGTGCGTGCTTGATCACGCCGCCAATGTAATACAGGGCAAAGTCGGACAAGCCAGCATAGCCGTCACCTGCAAACAGGTTTTTCCCGTCTTTCCAGATGGACTGGTGCACGTGCATGCCGCTTCCGTTGTCGCCAGCATAGGGCTTGGGCATGAAGGTGGCCGTTTTGCCATAGGCATTGGCCACGTTCCAGACCACATACTTGAGCACCTGGGTCCAATCGGCGCGCTGCACCAGCGTGCTGAACTTGGTACCAATTTCGTTTTGACCAGCGCCGGCCACTTCGTGGTGGAACACCTCGACCGGAATGCCCAAGGATTCAAGAATCAGGGACATCTCGGCGCGCATGTCCTGGGTGCTGTCAACGGGAGGTACAGGGAAGTAACCGCCTTTGACCGTGGGACGGTGGCCGCGGTTGCCGCCTTCAAGCTTGGCACCGGTATTCCAGGGGGCTTCGTACTCTTCAATTTCAAAACCGACTTTGCCGGGGTCATTGGACCAGCGCACGCCATCAAAAATGAAGAACTCGGGCTCGGGACCGAAAAAAGCGGTGTCGCCCAAACCGGAGGCTTTCAGGTAAGCCTCGGCACGCTTGGCAATGGAACGGGGATCACGGTCGTAGGCTTTGCCATCGCTGGGCTCTACAACATCACAGCTCATGAACATCGTGGTTTCTTCAAAGAAAGGATCGATGTTGGCGGTGTTGGGATCAGGCATGAGCTGCATGTCTGAGGCTTCAATGCCTTTCCATCCGGCAATCGAGGAACCGTCAAACGCATGGCCTGAGGTGAACTTGTCTTCATCAAAGTGCGACACCGGCACCGTGACGTGCTGCTCTTTGCCGCGGGTATCGGTGAAGCGGAAGTCAACAAACTTGACTTCGTTTTCTTTCACCATCTTCATTACGTCTGCGACGGTCTTGGCCATCAAATACTCCTGGTTGGACAATTGTTAATAAAACTTGCTCAGTGATAGCGTATGCAGTTTTTGTGCCAAATATCAATCTGACCTGAAACCACAGAAGCCGTATTCTGCCTTGAGTTTGTAGCCCTCAGACGCAGCCATAACAAGAAAAAGAAACGCACCATACAAGGTAACAACTCGCAAAATGCACCATACTTGTGCTTAATTTGCAAGACGGTGGCTTCAAAAGGATTAATTTCGCACCAATTCGGGGCCAAGCTTGCATCCGTCTGCCGACAAGCTCGCAAACAGGGCTGAATAAGCAGGCTCGACATGCGAAATCAGGCCTTTGACACCCAGTTCGATGTGACGCCCGTATTCCGGGTGATCCACGCTTGGCAAGCTGAACACCTTGATGTTCGGATGGTTGCGCTCAAGCACCTCCATCAAGGGCGTCAGGTTCGACTCCATCGCGCCCAGCACAATCACCGATTTTTCTATCCAGGCGGCAGTTTGAAAGAAAGCGCTGTAGTGCGTATCCAGTGTTGATGCCACCATCGGCCAGGCCATCACCGGAAAGCCAGGCACGAAATGAACGACTCCCCCGTGGGGGGAACGGCAGCTAAAGCCAGGTATCTTGTTGTAGGGGTTCGCAATGATCTCGGCCCCGACAGGAAACACCCCCATGTTGAGCCGGTGAATGTTGTCAGCCCGGTCCGGGTTGTAGGGAACACCTTGCTCCAGAGCGACTTCCTTGATGCGTTCCCGAATCAAGACCTCGGCCTGTGGGTGCAGCACCAGATCGGTGCCCAGCGCCCGGGCAGCACACTGGCGCGTGTGGTCGTCAGGTGTGGCGCCAATGCCGCCGCAGGAAAACACCACGTCGCCAGATTCAAATGCGCGCTTGAGTGTGGCGGTAATACGATCTGGTGAATCTCCCACGTAATCTGCATAACTGAGTTGCAAACCACGCTCGTGCAGCAATTCAATGACTTTGGGAAGGTGCTTGTCTACGCGTTTGCCGGAAAGAATTTCATCGCCAATGATGATCAATCCAAAAACCGGCGCTTCTGAAGTGGATTTAGGGGTGCTGGGGTGTGTCATGCTGCAATGCTAACGGCTCTGAAGCAGGGGCAGGCGTGTTCTGGTCACGAAAACGGGCCAAGGCAGCCAGGCAGAAATGGGCAAACCACAAAGCCGAGAAAACGAACACCAGGGTGTAGAGCAATATCGCTAATGGCACCATCAGGGGTGCCATGACGATGGCCGCCGCGCCAAGGGTAAAAACCAGTGCAGGTGCCGATCCCAGGCAAGCCGTGATGACGCCGATGGCCAATAACCACAGGCGATGCTGTTGCATGACTTCACTCCGCTCGGCTTGTGTTGCATGGGCTGCCAGCACATCAAAGCTCATCACCCGGTAGGTCAACCAGCCCCAAATAAGGGGGGGCAGAATCATGATGAGCGGCGGAACAAACCACAAGGGCATAGAAATCACCAGTGCAAGGGTTGCCAGCACCGAAGAGCTCAGCCCCAACCACAGGCTGGACCACAAGCTACTGCCGGGCTGTGCCTGCAAAGTTGGGAAGCGCCGTTTGACCACCAGCGCCACCAAGGGAGGCATCAATAGCCAGGTGACCAGCAGCAGCGTGATCGTGATGATCAACGGAATTGCCAGACACAAAACAATCAACGGTGCGAGTACATTGCGCACACCCTGTGCACCCACGGCATCGAGCCACGGCAGAAGGCTATCGAGCAAAGCCAGTTGACCCACCCATTGCTGCACGGCATTGACGGCGGGCTCCCAGAAAAAGTAGCTAAGCGCGCCACCGAGCGCCACCATCAACAGCTGGGGAACCAATAACAAGACAAAGACCCGCGGGGTCAGACAATACCCCAGTGCACGCCAAAAAGAGTCTACGAACAGGCTCATGCGCGACCCATCAGACGTAACACGCCCTGCCATTGTTGAGACCAGAAACCCCGGCCATACTCACGCCCCTGTTCGACTTGGTCGCGCACGCCAGTCGGTTCAAAACGATGCTCGAAGTTGGCGGTACCCCAGAGCATGTCCCACCACGGGAACAACACACCGAAATTGCAACCGCCCAGGGTCTGGCGACCACCCGACTCGTGACCCACGCCAATGCTGTGGTGCATGCGATGAAAGCGTGGGCTGATCCACAGCCGCTCACCCCAGCGGCCAAACCAGAGCCGCAGATTGGCATGCTGAAAGTTTTCACTGAGCTGGGTAATGACCACAATCGCCACAAACTGCCCCGGTGCTACACCAATGAGGTGGGCCAGTGACACCAGGAGCAGGTCGCGGATCAGGTCATCAAGCAGGTGGTTACGGTTATCGCTCCACATCGTCATCTGGCGCTGGGCATGGTGCAAGGCATGCAGCCGCCACCACCATTCAACCTGGTGCTGGCCGCGATGAATCCAGTAGTCGGCAAGATCAAAAACCAACAGATAGATCAGCAAACTCACCAACGGCAGATCGGTCAGGCCCGGCACCAGGTCATCGAGTTGAAACGTGCCCAGGCCGGCTACGCGCATCAGCCCAAAAAAGTCATCGACCAGCGGCGTGACGGCAAAAAACATCACCAATCTGAACAGTCCCAGGCGGTGGATCAGCGTGTAGATCATGTCGGTGCGCACGGTGGCCCTGTCTGTAACGGCTTCAACCGGCCACAAGCGCTGCAAGGGACCGATCAGGCACACCAGAACCAGCAACTGAATAACCCCGACCAGCAGCCATCCGGTGGCAACAAAGGCATCCTCCAATCGACCGCCCAGACCCACCTTGAACACCATCGGTCCCACAACAGACTCAAACAAGCCTTGCTGCAGCTCAGAAAACAGATTGATCCAGTCGTTCATGTCTTCATCACACCACAACTAACGCGCAAACTGGCTCAGCCAAGTCTGGTAAGACGGGTGGGCACGCAAGGTCTGAAAGCAAAAACCACGTTCTTTCAGCCCCACAATCAGCGGCTCCAGCACACTGGGTGCCCAGGGGTCTTGTCTGGACCAGATGCCCAAATGCGCCATCAAAATGTCACCGCTGCGAATGTCCTGCAAGGCGCGGCGCAGCAGCGCCGGATTGCTGAACTTGTCGCTCGGCAATTCATCACCCAAAAAACCTGCCGCCGCCCAGGCCACGTGCTCAAACCCGCAGGTGCGGGCAGCCTTGAGCAAAGCCGGTGATGTTTTCCCGCCTGGGGCACGAAACAGCGGCAATGTTTTTTTACCGGTCACAGCTTCCAACCGTAGCGCAGCGTCCTCAATGGCGGTGCAGTATTGGCGGGCATCCCACACCTGGTCTTGCCCGGCCATGGCCCCCGAACTGGCGCGAACCCGAAATCTAACCTCAGAGGATTCAGGGGAGCGGATATCGGCGCGCCAATAGACATGGTCCAGCGTATGCGAGGCAAATTCATGGCCCTCTGCGGCTCTGGCCTTCCACCAGGGTGCCCAGTGCTCCCCCAAGCTGCCGTCCCCCTGGCGGGTACGCTCCTGGGCACCAAAGAAGGTGACACGCACCTGCTGGCGCGCCAGTACCTCAGCCACCAGATCCGCCACACCCATGTGGCCGGTATCAAACGTCAGATACACCGGCTTCTTGCAGGATAAATCGGCTTTAGCCCATGATGACAAAGGATTTATAGCTACAAATATTATAGCTATAAGGAATTTCAGCAGGGCATTATTGGCGCGGCGCATGGTCCAGCGTCCAAACACCGTGGGGTGATTTACCCACCTTGACCTGACGCACCACCTGGCGCGTCGTGGTGTCGATCACCGTGAGCCGTTTGGCCCAGCGGGAGGTTACGTAGAGAAACCGGCCATCTTTGGACACATCCATGCAATCGGGGCCGCTGGGGGCCGGGAAAGTATCAACTGTGGTGAGTGTCGCGAGGTTGATCTTGCTGATGGAGTCGGCCACCCGGTTGCTCACAAAGACGTGTTTGGCGTCGCCTGCCGCGCGAAACGCATGCGCGCCCTTGCCGGTCTCGATGGTTTTGACCAGTTTAGGCTCGGCACCGCTGGCGTCATACACCTCAACACCGTTGCTGCCGGTCAGCCCCACCAGAATCAGCCGGTCATCCGAGGTGCCAAAAATATCCGCGGGCATCTGGCCGGTTTTGATGCGTGACTTCACCGCCTGCAAAGCCAGATCAATCACCACCAGCTCGTTGCTGTCCTGCATGGTCACATACACCACCGTGCTGCGTGTATCAATCCACAAATGGCTAGGCGTCTTGCCGGTTGCAATCCGCTTTGCCAAATGCAAATCCTTGCCGTCCCAGCGATAAATATCGACGTGGTTGAGCCGGTTGGCAGCGGTCACAAACCATTTCATGTCGGGCGAAAAGCGCAGGTGGTAGGGATCCAGAATGTCACGCACGGTACGCTGAACTTCAGCGGTTTTAGGGTCAAGAAAAGTCAGGGAATCGCTGGCGGCATTGGCAACAATGAGGGATTTTTCGTCGGGCGTCAGGTAGAGGTGATGCGGCTCTTTGCCGGTGGGAATGCGCCGGATCTCGGTCCATGTGTCCGGGTTGATCACACTCACATTGGCATCCAGCGAGTTCAGCACAAACAGGGGGTAAGACTGTGCCGTGACCACAGGCGCCAAGAGGCCGAGAAAAGCAAAAATCCAGGAAAAACGAAGAATTGAGATCACAAAAAGGCCGTTTCGAAGATGTCTGCCAAGTGTAGCGGGGTGCCATTCAAGCTGGTGGGATGAGCCTGATAGGCTTGTGGACAATGCTGGCTGGTCAATTCATTTGAGAAGCAGCAGATCAGCGGCATCGAGCCAGCGCCATTGGCCCGGTGCCATATCGGAGGGCAACTGCAAACCACCTATTCTGGAGCGGTGCAAACCCTCGACCCGGTTACCTACCGCCGCCAGCATGCGTTTGACCTGGTGGTATTTGCCTTCGGTCAGCGTCAGTGTCAGGTGATGGCTGTCCGTTTGCTCGCAGGCCGCCGCACGCACGGGTTTGGGGTCGTCATCCAGCACCACACCGGCCAGCAGTTTGTTGATCTGGTTTTCATCCAAAGCGTGCTTGACCGTCACTTCATACACCTTGGGTACATGGTGGCGCGGGGAGCTCATGCGGTGAATGAACTTGCCATCGTCGGTGAGCAGCAGCAGGCCGGTGGTATCTTGGTCCAGGCGGCCCACCGCCTGGACGCCCTGTACCGCTCCCTTTTGGGGTCGCATCCTTAAGGGTGCCGGTAGCAGGGTGTAAATGCTGGGGTAGGTGGATGGCTTTTGCGAGCATTCAGTACCGGCCGGCTTGTTCAACATCAGGTAAGCCAGCGGATGGTAGGTCCAGTCCACACCCATCACCCGAAAGCGAAGCTGGTTTTCATTGAAAACTTGCGCAGACTCCAGAACCGTCACTGGCACTTGCGCGCCTTCCCCCTCAATCACCTGAACCAGGCCCTGTTGGATCAGGCCTGCACAGACCCGGCGAGTTCCAAAACCTTGTGAATAAAGAATATCTTGCAGTTGCATGCTGGGAGTATCTCAAAGCCAGTGTTGCGCCTGTACTTGAGATGAAGAAATCACGGCAGGAACAAAGTTCTTTTGACAGTGGCCAAGGCCAACGGGTCTATCCCGAGCTGGCATTGCCATGCACCGTGATAAATCGGGCACAGGGTGCGCTGCCCCCAGGCGCAGCAGAAATCTTCTTTGCCTTGATTGGTTCTTCCCTTGGTGCGCTGTCGTACAGCGCAAACGATGGTGATTGGCGATAGTCCGCTGGCGTGATGCCAAAACTTCGGCACCACCTCAGAGTATCCAAAAGAAGGAATGACCATGCGCAATTTTGTCACCGTGGTTTTCGATGACACGCCAAAAGCCTACAAGGGGCTGCAGGCCCTGAGGCAACTCGACAAAGCCGGCGACATCACCGTGCACGGCACAGCCGTTGTTCACCGCGACGAGTGGGGTCACTTTCGGGTTGACACCAAGGAGACACACGCCGCGTATGCAACCGCGCTTGGTGCTGGCATCGGTGCATTGCTGGGCATGCTGGCAGGGCCAGCAGGCGTGGCGATTGGTGCTGCTGGCGGCGCAGCAATTGGCGCAACAGCAGGCGCAGTGATCGGTAGCGCCATCAGCATTGCTCGCTCACAGGTCCTTGACGAAATGGGTTTTAAAGCAGGCTTTGTACTTGACCGTAGCCATTCTGAAGTCATCGCCGACATCACAGAAGAGTGGCCCTGGAATATCAATGCCCGGATGCTTGGTCTGCATGGCACCGTGTTTCGGCGTTCCTTGGCAGCGTCAGGCCTGATCGAACGGTAGCTGGCGAAGCACCGCCGGTAGGCAATCGGGCAAATCTTCAGCCAGCAGGCCAGGGCCAAAGTTTGCGGCAACCGCACCATGCAGCCACACGGCAGCAGCAGCAGCCAGAAAGGGCTCCATACCCTGCGCCAGCAAGCCCAGCACCATGCCCGCCAGCACATCGCCAGAGCCGGCTGTTGCCAACGTGGGCGGTGCGTTGGCGTTGATGATGGCGCGTCCATCGGGCGAGGCAATCACCGTGTCGCTGCCTTTGAGCACAACAACCGCCTGGCAAGCCTTTGCAGCAGCGCGTGCGCGGGACAGCTTGTCGCCGTGCATGTCGATGATGCCTTCGAACAATCGCTTGAACTCGCCCTCGTGCGGCGTGAGCACACACGGGCCGTGAATGGACTTGAACAACGTTTCGGGGTTGTCCTTGAAGCTTGACAAGGCGTCAGCATCCAACACGGTGTCGCGGCCGGTTTTCAGTATCGCCAGCACACGCGACTGCGTCTCTGGCCCCACGCCTGCACCAGGGCCGATCAGCAGCGCGTGAAAACGCAGGTCGGACAACAGAACGTCCAAGTCCTGGGGCCGGGCCACCGAGCTCACCATCACGCTGGTCAAGGCTGCGGCATAGACCGGCAGCGCAACTTCGGGCACGGCGACCGTGGTCAGGCCCGCACCCATGCGGGCTGCAGCCCGCGCCGCCATGCGCGCTGCGCCGGTCGTTGGCCAACCACCCCAAACCAGGGCGTGACCCCGGGTGTATTTATGGCCATCTGCTTGCAAGCCTGGCATGGCAGCAGCCCAGAGTGCGGGGGCGTTCTCAAAAAGAGCGGGCTTGACCTGCTCGAGTACCGAAGTTGGCGTTCCAATGTCTTGCACCACGAGTTCGCCGCACAGGCTTCGGCCTGGCTGCAGCAAGTGGCCTGGCTTTTTGCGAAAGAAAGTCACGGTCAGCACTGCGGGCACCGCACCCAGGTTGGCTCCGGTATCACCCATCAAGCCGCTAGGCACATCGACGGCAACGATGGGCAGCTTGCGCGCTGCCGCCTCGGCCAGGGTCTGTGCGGCTGCACCGTCGAGCACGCGACTCAGACCCGCGCCAAAAATGGCATCCACCACCAGTTCGGCCGTGTCCAGTGCGGTGGGCATCACGGGCTCAATAGGCCCGTGCCAAAGGCTGGCGTGATGCGCCGCCGCGCCGCGCAGGCTAGTCACTGGCACCAGCGTGGCCACACGCACCGACCAACCCGCCACCTTCAGATGACGTGCGATGACAAAGCCGTCGCCACCGTTGTTTCCCGGCCCACACAGCACCAGCACAGCGCAACGCGCCCAGCGCTGGCGGATCGCCAGCGCGACGAGCCGACCCGCGTTGTCCATCAAGTGGTTATCGCTGAGGCCGCCTTCAACAGTCAGGCGGTCTGCCAGCGCCATTTGAGCGGCTGTCAAGAGGGCGGTTGAGATGTCAGGTCCGGCAAAACCGGTTTTAGTCACGCGTTGCATTGCTAAGAGTCGTTGAAGTTGCGGTTGTCCGCTGTACCCCGGTCATGGCTTGGGGTCGGCGGATCGGCAATCCCGCTCAGTGAAAGCAAAACTGAATGGAGGTCAGGGCCCGAAAAATGGGGTTGAGGCGGCAAGGCTTCAAACGGCAAGCCTTGCCTGTTGACCCAATGCGTTGTAAAGCCAAACCAGGTGGCCCCCAAAGCATCCCATGCATTACTGGAAACAAACAGCACTTCATCCTTGTTGACAGCCATGGTGTGTTGGACCAGAGCGTAACTTTCGGGAGAAGTCTTGAACAGGCGGATCGGATCAACGGACAGGAGGTGATCCACAACATCTTCCATGCCCGCACTCTTGACGGCTGAGGTGAGCATATCCACACTGCCATTGGAGAGGATGGCTGTTGTCAGGCCCATGGCTTTGATCTGCTGAAGTACAGCCAAATTTTCCGGAAACGGCGTCAGGTGCGCATATTGCTGCATCAGTTTTTCAACCTGCCCGGATTCGCGGTCCAAGGCCAGCCGGTCTAAGGTGTATTCCAGGGACAAGCGGGTTATTTCCCAAAACGGGCGGAAATACTGGCTGCCCGATGGGTTGTGCGGATCTGACTGCGTGATCAACCTGGTGTATTCAATTTGCTTGTCTCGCCACTTCGCCGCAATATCCGCCCCTTTGCCAGGGTAGAGCGCTTCAGCCAGAATCTGGATGGCGTACACGTCAAACAATGTGCCGTAGGCATCAAAAACAACCGCTTTAATCTTCATGAAATTGACCTTGGTGGGAATCAAACAACTGTCTTGGCATCTTGGCCAAACAAAATAGACTTTGCATTCTGGTCCACCGTAGGCGCTGTATTGATAGACTTGGCAATCTCATAGGCTTGCTGAGTTGCTGGACGGTTTCTAATCCGTTCAAACCATGACGCCAGAGAGGGGAACTGACTCATGTCCTGTCGCTGGCGTTCATGCGGAACGACCCAAGGATAGGCTGCCATGTCGGCAATGGAGTAGTCACCACAAATGTACTCACGGCCATCTGACAGATGCTTATTCAAGACGCCATACAAGCGCGAAGTCTCTTTCACGTATCGATCGATGGCGTACGGCAATTGCTCCGGCGCGTATTGAACAAAGTGGTGGTTTTGACCAGCCATTGGACCTAATCCGCCCATTTGCCAGAACAACCATTGCAGGCATTCATTTCGTCCGCGCAAATCTTGAGGAATAAATTTTTGCGTCTTGTCTGCCAAGTACAAAAGAATAGCTCCCGACTCAAAAATGCCGATCGGCTCACCCCCACCTGCTGGCACATGATCAACGATTGCAGGTATGCGATTGTTCGGGGCAATCTTCAAAAAATCAGGGGCAAATTGTTTACCCTTGCTAATGTTGATGGGTCTTATGTTGTAGTCAAGGCCTGACTCTTCCAAGAACATCGTGACCTTGTGGCCGTTCGGCGTAGTCCAGTAATAAAAGTCAATCATGCGTCATACCCCAGCGTTTTTGAAACGCTCGTTGGATGGGAACAGCATTTTTCGTGCGTCCTCATCCACTTCTGTTTTGAAAGCAAACTTCGTCTTCAAAGCTTCCGCACGTTGCGCTGCAGGACGTGCGTTGATTTCATCGAGCAAGCGTTTGACATGGGGCAGTTTTTCCCAGGCATCTGCGCCCAACACAAATGGCGCAACTCGAGCCCAGCCCCAAACTGACATGTCCACAATGGTGTACTCGTTGCCCATCATGTAAGGCTGGTTTGCCAACAGGTCATTGATGAGATACCAATGACGCCAAGCTTCAAAGTCATAG
Source organism: Hylemonella sp. (assembly GCA_040382055.1). GTDB lineage: Bacteria > Pseudomonadota > Gammaproteobacteria > Burkholderiales > Burkholderiaceae_C > JBEIGE01. Next base: position 3,925 of record JBEIGE010000003.1, on the reverse strand, counting down.
CGATTAACAGCATAGTCATTTGGTTTGGGCGCAAAGTGCTTAAAGTGAACGGCTTGACCACAGTAAGGGCCAATGCCCGTGGCTACAAACATCAGCCATGAGTACATCTCGGCTTTGTTCTGGGGCGTATCGGCAGGTACGAACTTGCCGATCTTTTCAGCTAGATAAAGCAACATGGCGTTGCTGTCAAAAATACGAACGTCATCGTCCATCATCGCCGGAGTCTTGGAGTTGGGGTTGATGGCCTTGAAGGCAACAGAGTGCTGCTCACCTTTACGCGTGTCCACCGGAATCAGTTCGTAGGGCTCACCTGTTTCTTCCAGATACAACGCGATCTTCAAGGGGTTGGGAGATGGGTGAAAGTAAAACTTGATCATGAGTGATGCCTTTTTGCCTGTTGATGAAAAGAAATCTAAATGAATGCCAGCCAAATACCGAGCGGCAGAAACGCCAGACTCAACAAATGTCCAACGATGACGGTGGACGCTACCTTGTTGGGCTCCACCTGAAATTTGTCAGCGAGACAAAGATCAATACGGGCAGTGCGTTGTCCACAACCAGTTTATTTGCATCTCCCAGGTCTGGTTTGACACGGCGACTGTAAAGAAAACCCACCAGCACCAAGGTGAAGATGGGGAGTGTGATGGATGCAATTTTTGAAAACATGGGCTCTGACTCAATTGAATTGCGTACTCAAGACTCCCATTATCTTGCATCTTATGCAACAATTCGTACATATAAATTTGCTATTCGTACAAAATGGATGCCCCCCGCTTAGACCGACTGACCGCCTTGCTGGAAGGACTCAGTCCTAAAGTTACGCAGTCCACAAAGGCTGACGGTTTTTCGCTGCATATCATCCAGACTGGAACATCTGGACTTTCTTCGGATAGTATTTTGGCAAGTCGACCAGACGGCTTGTCACTACTGGTTTGCCCGGCGGCGTACTCGGTCCACAAAATCCTTGGGGCCGATCAGCAAAGCTTCTTGAGTTTTGATGTTGTTTTTGAAGGCCCAATGGGACCCAGCTTTTTGGCTGAGCTATCTCAGCCAATCTCAATTGGCATGAGGGAGGCTGATCCATCGCTCCAACAAGTCATGACATTGATTGCGAATGAAATGCTAGCCAGTCGTTGTGGCCAACCGCTTTTTATCAATCGGGCTGGTGATATTTTGCTAATCAGCTTGATGCGGCACCTGACATCCCGCCCGCAACAAGCCACAGGGCTGTTTCTTGCATTGTCAGACCTTCGAATTGCTAAAAGTTTGGTAGCTATGCACACCCAACCTGCTCACCCCTGGACCTTGGAAATTTTGGCTGATTTGACAGGGATGTCGCGAACGTCTTTTGCAAACCACTTTAAAAAAATCATGCAGGTATCGCCTGGGAAATATTTAGAAAATTTGCGACTGGCAAATGCACGGCACTTGGTGCAGACCGGTATTGGGCTAAAGCTAGTTGCTGGACGGACTGGCTATGCCAGCCCGTCTACCCTGTCCCGGGCCCTGAGTCGAAGCGTTTGAATGCTGTAGACAAATCTGACTGACGCGCCCGAAAAATCGGTCGTTACCGTGGCCATTGCTACAGTCGGTCTCACTCCGTAGCGCCATCGGGGGTTTATGGTTCGGCGAATTACAAAAACTGTTGCGCCGTTTGCGGCTGCGCAGGGCTGATGGGACGACCAAGGAATCATCATGAATATCGACATCAAAGCATTCAAACCCGGCGAGGGCAAAGCCGTGGATCTGGACCTTTGGGCCACGCAGGTTAAACCGCTGTGCAAGTCGAAAAAGCTCTACCAGGCGCTACTCCAAGATCAGGTCCAACGCTTGAGCGACCAGCAACGTCTGCTCTATGCATCGAACCGGCACGCCCTGCTGGTGGTGTTCCAGGCCATGGACACTGCTGGCAAGGACAGTGCCATTCGCCACGTGATGTCCGGCGTCAACCCCCAGGGATGCCAGGTCTTCAGTTATCAGCACCCCAGTGCGCAGGAGCTTCAACACGATTTTCTGTGGCGCACCACCCGTGACCTGCCAGAACGGGGCCGCATCGGCATCTTCAACCGCTCTTATTACGAAGAGGTCCTGATCGTGCGCGTGCACAGCAGCTTGCTGAACAGCGAGCGCGTGCCTGACTCGCCTGATGGCGAATCAGTGTGGCAAAGCCGCTACCGATCCATCGTCGACCTGGAAAAGCACTTGCATGCCAATGGCACGCGCATCGTCAAGATATTTCTGCATATTTCCAAGGAAGAACAACGCAAGCGCCTGCTGGCGCGCATAGACGATCCCGACAAGAACTGGAAGTTCTGCAAAGCCGATATCACCGAGCGTAAATACTGGAACGCCTATATGAAAGCCTATGGTCAGGCCCTGTCCGCGACCACGACTGGCCACTCACCCTGGTTCATTGTTCCGGCTGACGACAAGCATGATGCCCAACTCATCGTGTCGCAAATCGTGCTCGACGCGCTGGAAGATTTGAAGATGAGTTACCCGCAAGTCAGCGCGGCGCGGCTGCAAGCGCTTGCAGCGATACGCAAGCAGCTGGAGAAGTAGCGGCGGTATTGATGACGCCAGGGCTCATTCAATGCCCACAAGCCGTGCCGTGTGTCGGGCGATCTGCTCGTCCTCCAGAGAAGGCAATACATGCACCCGGCAACATGAGGCTGCGCTGCTGATCAAGGACGCCCCTGCAAGGTGGCGCTGATCATCAAGCTCAACGCCCAGCGACAACAGTCCGGTTGCGATGTCGGTTCGTACCGCAGCGTCGTTCTCGCCGATTCCGCCGGTAAAGACCATGGCATCGGCGCCACCCAGCACCACCCACATGGCAGCCAGTTGTTTGCGCACGGCGTAGCAAAACATCTGAATGGCCAGTGCGGCATCGGCATTTGTGGCGGCAGCAGCGTGCAGTGTGCGCATGTCTGAGTCCAGGCCGGATATGCCAACCAGGCCGCTGCGGTGGTCAATCAGGTCTTCCAGCATCAAGGCGGTGTAGCCGCACTCGCGCACCAGATAGACCAGAACACCGGGGTCGAGATCGCCGCTGCGGCTACCCATGATCAAACCGCCGCTGGGCGTCAGGCCCATGCTGGTGTCAATGGAAACGCCATCGCGCACAGCGGTAACGCTGGCCCCATTGCCCAAATGGGCGATAAGCAACCGGCGTGGCGCAGGCCCATGAGGTGCCAGGCTGAGTTGTTGCACGATGGACTCGCACGACAAACCGTGAAAACCATAGCGCTCAATCCCCTGCGCGCGCAGCGCCAGTGGCAGCGCAAGCGTACGCGCCAGCGCCGGCATGCGGGCATGAAAAGCGGTGTCAAAACAGGCCACTTGCGGCAGCCCTGGATAGTGCGCACGCGCCGCGTGGATGAGCGACAAGCTTGCAGCCATGTGCAGCGGCGCAAACGCCTGAGCGGCTTGGAGTTGCTGCAGCACCTGGGTGTTTAAGAGGCAGTGAGCTTGCAGCGCAGGCCCACCGTGCACGACACGATGGCCTATGGCCTGTGGCGCTTGCATGTCGTGCTCGGTGAGTAAACGGCTGATGCGGGCCAACACGTCCTGCGCGGTGCTCAGTGGCAGGTCTTCGGTACACACAGTTTCACCCGAGGGACCCTGAACACTCAATTCGGTACTGGCGCTGCCCATGCCGTGTGCAACGCCACTGAGCAGGCATGCGGTGTGGTCAGGGCTTTGCGGGTCCAGGGCGTAAACCCCGAACTTGAGCGAGGATGAACCGCTGTTCAGTGCCAGTACATGCATGGTTTGGTGCTGGGTCATGGGTCGCCTTAAGGCTAGCCGCTTGGAGAGCGGCCGCTAAACGGTCTGGTGGAAATGTGGGTGACTTGAATCGGCGCAGCGTATGCGCCTATGACTTGCTTGTCCGTTTGTTGGCGCACGGACGCAGCCCAAGCCG
>JBEIGE010000002.1:0-208124 GCA_040382055.1 Hylemonella sp. | reverse complement strand
TTCAAGACCAGGACGTTGATAGGTCAGGTGTGGAAGCGCAGTAATGCGTTAAGCTAACTGATACTAATTGCTCGTGCGGCTTGACCCTATAACTTTGATTTTTAAGATCAAAGAAGTTATGCCAAGTTGACGCATTCAAAATTTCCAGTTCATACTGGATCGTTAAATCGAAGCTGATTAGCTCTATAAATTAGTTGTCTCGTTTATTCAAGACGACAAAAAGTTATGCCTGACGACCATAGCGAGGTGGTACCACTCCTTCCCATCCCGAACAGGACAGTGAAACGCTTCAGCGCCGATGATAGTGCGGATACCCGTGTGAAAGTAGGACATTGTCAGGCTATTAAAGTAAAACGCCCCATCATTTGATGGGGCGTTTTTATTTGTGTCTCTAGATTGTTTGCCTTTCTACGAAGTTTAAGAAAGCATATCCGCTTGAACCGACATTGGTTTACGTCGTGCTTCTGAGCTCTCTTCTTAGAATCTTGCCAACGTTTGACTTTGGTAATTCATCTCGGAACTCTATATATTTGGGTTGTTTATAACCAGTCAGATTGGTTTGACAGAAACGGACCAGTTCTTCTTCGCTGAGTGTTGAGTCACTTCGAACCACATAAACTTTGATCGCTTCACCCTGCTTGCTATCAGGTATACCGATGACTGCGCATTCAAGTACACCATCGCACAAAGAAATGACGTTTTCCAGCTCACTGGGGAAGACATTGAATCCACTGACGAGGATCATGTCCTTCTTACGATCAACAATCTTGGTGTATCCCGATGCATCCATAACTCCGATATCTCCAGTCCGCATAAAACCATCAGCCGTAAATGCATTGCGTGTTTCTTCAGGTTGCTGGTAGTAACCTTGCATGACATTTGGCCCCTTGATACAAATTTCACCTGACTGCCCTAACTCCAATGAAACACCGTCATCATTTTTGATGGCTATTTCTATGCTTGGCAAAGGCAGCCCGATGGTTCCTGAGAAGGTGCGCGCATTGACTGGATTGTTTGTGCCGATAGCGCACGTTTCGCTCATTCCCCAGCCCTCTACCATTGGGCAACCGGTTACCTCAAACCACTGTTGAGCAGTGCCCTCAGAGGCCGCCATTCCACCAGCCTGAGAAACACAAAGATGTGAAAAATCTACAGTGCGAAACTGCGGATGTTGAAGCAAAGCATTAAAAAGAGTGTTTACAGCTGGAAACATATGGAAAGGACGTCTTTTGAGGACGCTGACCAATGAGCCAATATCACGTGGGTTCGGGACCAATGTGAGGTGCGAGCCCCAGCGGATAGTGAGTAAACACAGCGTTAAGGCAAAAATATGATAAAGAGGTAACGCAGCTATTTGATTAATACCTTTGACATTGCCCACGCGAGTCAGCGCAGGCGTAAACCAGGCTTCCGCCTGCAAAATTGCTGCGATGATATTTCTGTGTGTGAGAATCGCCCCTTTGCTCAGCCCGGTAGTACCTCCTGTGTATTGTAAAAAAGCAATAGATGACAGGGACGACCGGGCTGGTTTGATGTGTAAAACGGAACCCTCACGTAACACCTGGCTGAAGGAGACAACGCGGAGCTCTTTATGGATCGGTAACTTGAAAGCAGGAACCATTTTGGCCAAATGCCTGGCGGCAAACGTCATCCATTTCCCATACCAAAAGCCCAATAAGTCACCTAAAGACGCTACGACGACCTGCTTTATCCCTGTGTTTTCAACAATTTCCTCTAGGGTATGGACAAAATTTTCCAAAACTACGATCACAGTGGATCCGGAGTCCTTGAGCTGATGCTCTAATTCACGCGCGGTATACAGGGGATTGACATTAACGCAGGTGAATCCAGCACGAAGAATTCCTGCCATGACAACTGGAAACTGAGGAATATTCGGAAGCATCAAGGCGACACGCGCATCTTGTGCAATGTCTAAAGTTTGTAACCATGCACCAAAGGAAGCGGATAAGGAGTCCAATTCCTTGTACCGCATCTTGGTTTCAAAGCAAACAGAAAAGGTTCTGTCTGCATTTTTCTTGAAAGACTCCTCTATTAACTCGCCAAGTGAATGATATTGATCAGGATTAACATCATGATTCACCGAGTCGGGATAACTGGCGAGCCAGTGTTTCTTAAATTCCATAAGGTACTCCTATAGCGTGTATTTTCATGTGTGTTGTTCAAACCGTATACCCGTGCTTTTCCTAATACCTGAGATTTCATGAGTACTCCGCCATGGGCATCAAAAGCTAAAACCGGGATGTCAACTCCCCGGGGTGATGAGGTGCGATCTCAAGCAAGCCTTTGGGTTGGTGCTATTCGATCGCTCGGAGTCGCGCATCGTGAGCGAATTAGCAAGCACTTATTGGCGTTGGAAGAGAGTGACCGCTACCTGCGGTTTGGTTATGTTGCCAATGAAGAGCAGATAAGAAAATATGTAGAAGGAATAAATTTTGAAAGAGACGACCTATTCGGTATCTACAACCGCAGACTTGAACTGATTGCCATGGCGCACGTGGCCTACTCTGTCGACAAAGACTTTTCTTCCTGTGCAGAGTTCGGTGTCTCTGTTCTTAAAAGATACAGAAGCCGCGGATGTGGCTCCATCATGTTTCAGCGAGCCATAGTGCATGCCCGAAATGAAGGGGTTCAGATGTTGTTTATCCATGCGCTGACAGAAAACAAATCCATGATTCACATCGCACGCAAGGCGGGAGCCAGTGTTGAGAACGATGGTTCAGAAACCAATGCCTATCTTCTGTTACCCGATGCCAGTTTCGAAAGTCGGTTGACGGAGATGGTTGATGAACAACTCGGGCAATTGAACTATGGACTCAATCTCCAGGCCAAACGATTTTTGGGGTTTTTGTCTAAGCTGCAGAGAGACAGGCAAGCAGTGGATGATGAAAATCAAAAGTCAATTTAATGAGGAGGAGTACATCTGCTCTGGAATCAAAGCATACTTATTTGCCTAATTATTCCCATGTAACCAGGAGCTTAAAGCGAAAACGTGAAGACAATATCAATCTCAGTTAGGTAGCCCGCAGGACAATCCGCTATCCTTCGCCTTGTAGAAACAACCGCATGTCCTGCGCCGTACTCTGTGTCAGAACCATATCCGCCTCGACTTCCCAACAAAGAAGACAAACGCACGTTTTTCAAAAAACTTGTTGAATTCATCAATCCTGGCCCAGACTCAGTCGATGAGTTGATTGAGACCCTGGCAGAAGCGGAAGATAACAATATCATTGGCGCTGAATCCCGGGTCATGCTAGAAGGAGTAATCCGTATGGCAGATATGACGGCAGGAGATGTCATGGTTCCGGCAACCCGTATGGACCTCATCAAGCTTGACGGACCTTACGACGAACTACTCCACCTTGTGATTGAGACAGCACATTCGCGTTTCCCTGTTTTCGAAGGTGAGCGAGAAAACATCATCGGCATTTTGATGGCCAAGGATCTGCTAAAGCTCCAGCGCGCACCCGAACTCAACCTAAGGGCCCTTCTAAGACCCGCTGTATTTGTACCTGAAAGCAAGGGCTTGAACGACTTACTTCGTGACTTCAGGGGTAACCGAAATCATCTGGCGATTGTGATTGACGAGTTTGGTCGGGTTGCAGGCCTGATCACCATTGAGGATGTCCTTGAACAGATCGTTGGTGAAATTGAGGACGAGTTCGATATTGCTGAGGACGAGGGTGATATTTTTGGACTCGCAGATAAAACCTATCGCGTCAGTGGAGATACGTCGATAGAGCGCGTTAACGATGCTTTCAATGTCAAGATTGACCATCATGCTGCTGAAGAAGACTTTGACACCATCGGGGGGCTGATTGCCCATGAAATCGGACGCGTTCCAAAACGGGGGGAAAGGCATGATCTGGCGGGTCTGACGTTCGTCGTTTTGCACACCAAAGGCGGAGCTGTGAAATGGTTCAAGGTGTCGCCTAGCGAGGTTGACCTTGAGGTCTGAGGGCGGCAGGGTCAATTTCATTTTTTTGTCCATAGCCGCTCTTGGCGGTTTAGTGCATGCCATTTCGATGGCAACACCCTGGAATGGACAGCCCAACGGATGGCTTCAAATCCTGTCCTTATCCGTCTTGTGCTGGCTTTTAGGCCGGGGAACTGGAACTTCAGCAGGGTTTATAACCGGGTGGGTTTTTGCGACCAGTTGGCTGGTTGCAACCTTCTGGTGGCTTTTCATCTCCATGCACACCTATGCTGGACTTTCAGCGTGGATGAGCGTGATTGCAATTTTGGCCCTGGCGTCTGTGCTGGCGCTCTACTATGGGTTTTTCTGTGGCCTCTATAAGGTTCTTACCCTTAGAAAAAAAGAGCATTGCGTTTTTTATTTTGCAGCATGTTGGCTACTGGCGGAGCTTGGGCGTGGACTTTTATTTACGGGCTTCCCTTGGGGAGCTACAGGCTACGCTCACATTGAAGGCCCACTTTCCAGTTACGCGCCTTGGTTGGGGGTGTATGGCATCAGTGCAATTGCTGCTGGTTTGGCGATGGGGCTGGCAAAGCTCTTGAGTGGCTTCTCCATCAGGCCATTGCTTTTGATCACACTGATAATTTGTCCGTGGTTACTCAAACCCCACATACAGGAATTCTCAAGACCGGCGGGAGAAATGCAAATTACTTTACTTCAGGGCAATATTGCCCAGGATGAAAAGTTTCAGCCCGGCTCGGGAGTGCCTACAGCACTGCAATGGTACGCTGAAGAAATTGGTCAGAGTCAGGCACAACTAATTGTTGCACCTGAAACTGCAATTCCGCTCTTACCACAGCAATTGCCAGAGGGTTACTGGGATGCTCTGGTATCACGGTTTAGCCAAGGCAATCAAGCCGCGATGATCGGCTTCCCCTGGGGAAGCTTTGAAGAAGGTTATACCAACGCCGTTGTTGGATTTAAGCCCGATCAAGCTCATGTCTGGCGATACGACAAACACCATCTGGTGCCATTTGGAGAGTTCATTCCGCCCTTCTTCAAATGGTTCACACAAATGATGAACATTCCCCTGGGAGACTTCAGCCGTGGCGGTTTGGAACAGAAGTCCTTCGAGTGGATGGGACAGCGTTTGGCTGCAAACATCTGCTACGAGGATCTCTTTGGCGAAGAGCTGGCTGCCCGATTTTTAAGCATAGATTTAGCTCCCACGATCTTTGTCAACAGCAGCAATATCGGTTGGTTCGGCAACACAGTGGCCATAGACCAGCATCTGAACATCTCACGGATGCGAGCGATTGAATTTGAGCGGCCTTTTATCCGTGCAACCAACACGGGAGCTACCGCACTAGTCGATTACCGGGGCCAGGTTATCAGGGAGTTACCTCGGCATACCCGTGGAGTTTTGTCCGCAACGGTTGAAGGCCGAACCGGTTTGACTCCCTATGCCTGGTGGGTCTCACGTGCAGGTTTGTGGCCTCTCCTCTGTTCTGGGCTGTTCATCGTACTTTGGGGGCTGCGTCGTCAATGGCAGGGCTAAGCCATAGGGGCAGCGGCAAAGCCCCGTAAAATCAACGCTTTGCGTACGCGATTGACCTCATACATGTTGACCTTTCAGCAGATCATCTTGAAGCTGCAGTCTTACTGGGACGCCCAAGGCTGTGCACTCATTCAGCCTTACGACATGGAAGTTGGCGCAGGTACTTCACATACAGCTACTTTTTTAAGAGCAATCGGGCCTGAGCCCTGGAAAGCTGCTTATGTACAGCCAAGTCGGCGGCCCAAAGACGGACGTTATGGTGAAAACCCCAACCGTCTTCAACATTACTACCAGTATCAAGTGGTGCTCAAGCCCGCTCCCAGCAACATTCTGGATTTGTATCTTGGTTCCTTGAAGGCGCTTGGCTTTGACCTTCAACAAAACGACGTCCGATTCGTTGAAGACGACTGGGAAAATCCAACGCTCGGAGCCTGGGGGCTTGGCTGGGAGGTTTGGCTCAATGGTATGGAGGTGACACAGTTCACCTATTTTCAGCAAGTTGGGGGCATTGACTGTCGACCGATTACCGGTGAAATCACTTACGGTCTTGAAAGACTGGCCATGTATCTGCAAGGCGTTGACAATGTCTACAAACTCAAGTGGACCGAAGACCTCAGTTACGGCGACGTTTACCTGCAGAACGAAAAAGAGCAATCCGCCTACAACTTCGAACACAGCGACCCTGATTTTTTGTTCTATGCATTCAACGCCCACGAAAAGCAGGCTCAGTATCTGATCGAGCAACAGCTTGCATTGCCAGCTTACGAGCAGGTACTCAAATGCGCCCACAGTTTTAACTTATTGGATGCCCGTGGTGCTATTTCGGTCACTGAACGAGCTGCCTTCATTGGTCGAATCCGAAATCTTGCACGTGCTGTGGCACGCAGCTACTATGAAAGCAGGGAGCGGCAGGGCTTTCCCATGGCCCCCCGAGAGTGGGTGGCGCAAATAACAAAGCAGGCCGCATGACAAGTCTTCTGGTTGAACTATTCGTTGAAGAGTTGCCCCCCAAGGTGCTCAACAAGTTGGGGGAGTCATTTGCCAACGTACTTGCTGAGCAGTTGGTCCGCCGGGGACTGAGCGACGCGAACGCGGTCGTGACCCACTTTGCCACGCCTCGCAGACTAGCCGCTCACATCTCACATGTTGTTGACAAGGCGCCGGACAAATCTGTTTTGCAAAAGCTCATGCCTGCTTCAGTGGGCTTGGACGCCTCAGGTGCAGCGACTCAGGCCTTGCTCAAGAAACTTCAGTCTTTGGGAGCGGATGCTTCGGCTGTGTCTGAGCTAAAGCGTGTGCCGGATGGCAAGACCGAATTCTTGCATTACGACAGCATGGTGCAGGGGATCTCGCTGACAGATGGCCTGCAAGCGGCATTACAAGAGTCAATCGCGCAATTGCCCATCCCCAAGGTCATGTCCTATCAACTGGAATCAGGATGTGATTTGCCCGGATGGAGCAGCGTGAGTTTTGTGCGTCCTGCTCACGGTCTTCTTGCCCTGCATGGCAATGCGGTCGTGCCAGTTCACATTCTGGGCCTTCATGCCACCAATATGACCCGTGGTCACCGCTTTGAGTCCAGCCTTGACCCCTTGATCATCGAGCACGCAGATGATTACGCCAATCAACTGGCTAGCCATGGCGCGGTGATTGCAAGTTTTGCTGAGCGGCGTGAGTTGATTACGCAGCAACTCAATGCGGCCTGTGAAAACCTGGGTAACAGCATGCAGCCCATTCAGGATGACGCCCTGCTTGATGAAGTCACAGCACTGGTCGAGCGTCCTCACGTTCTGGTGTGTGAGTTCGAGCAGCAGTTTTTGGATGTGCCACAAGAATGCCTGATATTGACCATGAAGGCCAATCAGAAATACTTTCCCCTGCTGGATAAAAACGGTAAGTTATCGAATAAATTTTTGGTGGTCAGCAACATTAATCCTCAGGATCCCCGTTCCATCATTGAAGGGAATGAACGTGTCATTCGTCCCCGCCTTGCAGATGCAAAATTCTTCTTCGATCAGGATCGCAAAAAATCACTAGAGTCACGCGTTCCAAACCTTGACCGGGTGGTCTATCACAACAGGCTTGGAACCCAAGGGGAGCGATCTGCGCGTGTTGGTGAGATTGCCTCAGTCATTGCCAAACGCCTTGGCGGTCATGCGCTAGCCAATGCTTCAACGACGGCAGCACGCTTGGCCAAGGCCGACCTGCTAACCGAGATGGTGGGCGAGTTTCCCGAGTTGCAGGGCATCATGGGTAGCTACTATGCCCTGCATGATGGCTTGGACGTGGATGTTGCTCATGCGATTGAAGATCATTACAAGCCCCGCTTTGCGGGCGATAGCCTGCCGCGTAACCAAGTCGGCGTCGTTGTGGCGCTGGCCGATAAACTTGAAACTCTGGTCGGCATGTTCGGTATCGGCAACCTGCCCACGGGTGACAAAGATCCTTTTGCGTTGCGCCGTCATGCCCTGGGTGTCATCCGCATGCTCATGGAACTGGATCTGCCCCTTCATTTGAATGACTTATTGGCAGACGCTGTGCCCACTTTTGGCCAACTGGTCAATGACCCTGTACCTGCACTGACAACGTTTATTCAGGAGCGGTTGTCGGGTGCTCTTCGCGATCAGGGTTTTAGCAGCCATGAGGTGGATGCCGTACTGGCACTCAACCCGCCGCGACTCGGCGATATCCCCAAAAGACTTGAAGCCGTGCGAGCGTTTGCTGCTCTGCCCCAAGCTGATGCATTGGCTGCAGCCAACAAACGGATTGCCAACATCCTTAAAAAAGCAGGTGACGTTGATCCACACGTTAGCCAGATACTGCTCCAGGAACCTGCTGAACTGGCACTCTTTGAGGCCATGAAAGCCATCTCCCCCGAGGCAGACTTGCAGTTTGATCGCGGCGACTATGCCGATTCCCTGCAAACGCTTGCCCAATTGCGAGGGCCGGTGGATGATTTCTTCAATGATGTGATGGTCAACGCACCCGAGATGGACCTTCGCCTGAATCGGCAGGGCTTGCTCAAGTACCTTCATGGTGCCATGAACCGCGTTGCTGATCTTTCTCGTCTAGCCCGCTGAGCATTAAAGAATGAAGCTTGTCATCCTCGACCGTGATGGGACCATCAACACCGATAGCCTGGACTACATCAAGTCTGCCGACGAGTGGGAGCCGCTTCCTGGCGCGCTCGAAGCTATTGCCCGGCTCAACCATGCTGGCTGGCATGTGGTGGTTGCCACCAATCAGTCAGGTCTGGGTCGCGGCCTGTTTGATGTTTCCGCCCTCAACGCCATGCACGCCAAAATGCACAAGCTGTTGGCGCTTGCCGGGGGGCGCATTGATGCTGTTTTTTATTGCCCTCACAGCCCTGATCAGGCCTGTACTTGCCGCAAGCCCGCCTCAGGTTTGTTCGAGCAAATCGGAGAGCGCTACGGCATTGATCTCAAAGGGGTTCCAGTGGTGGGTGATAGCTCTCGTGATTTAGTGGCCGGTGTTGCAGTTGGATGCGAGGCCCATCTGGTTCTGACGGGTAAAGGAGAGGCCTACCGGGGCCGTCGCCTGCCAGACACCTTCCCCCCTGAAACACTCACGCATCAGGATCTTGCAGCATTCACAGAATATCTCGTCACTCGCGATGTGCCTGCTGTGAGCCCACGGTAGCGACAAATGCTGACGATCCGCTCGATCTTGCACGCGTTATGGATGCTGGTCACCGTGGTGCCCTGGGGCATCATCATGCTGCTTGCCTCCATTCGCGTGCGTGGTAATCCCCTGTACTGGATGGCCGCACGCTGGCTGGGTTGGGCTATATCAGGAGCACGCGTGATTCTGGGCATCCAGACCCGGATAACCGGTAAGGAAAACTTGCCTGAGTCCGAGACCAGTCCTGCCATTCTGTTGGTCAAACATCAGTCCACACTCGAGACTTTTCTGATGCCCACGATCATGCCGCATCCCCTGGCCTATGTTTTTAAAAAAGAGTTGCTTTACGTCCCGTTTTTCGGCTGGGCCATGGGCCGCCTGGACATGATTCACATTGATCGGTCACAAGGCAATAAGGCTTTTGGCAAGGTCGTTAGCCAAGGCAAAACCTTGTTGGCCCGAGGCGTCTGGATCATCATGTTTCCTGAGGGCACACGCATTCCCCGGGGGCAGCAGGGTGTGTATAAGACCGGCGGTACCCGCTTGGCGATTGAGACAGGTGCGCCCGTGATTCCGATTGCGGTGACATCAGCCAAGTGCTGGCCCAGAAAAGCGTTTGTCAAACGACCGGGCATTGTGGATGTGTCCATCGGAAAACCGATTGCCAGTGAAGGCCGCGAGGCGGGTGAGCTGATGCGTGAAGTTGAGGCCTGGATTGAGGCTGAAATGCGCCGCTTGGACCCGGACGCCTACCGCTAGCGGCCATGCGCAGCCCGCTCCAGTTCGCCTTGGATTTTTTTGACGCTGCGCCAGTTGCGGCCTTGCAAGTCGAAGCTGAACCGCTTAGCCCTCGTGCAAACCAGCTTTACCGCCATCCACGGGCTACGCGTGAAACCAGCCTCTCGGATGTACGGGTCGCCTATGAATTCAAGCGCGGCAAGCGGCGCACCATCGGCTTTGTGGTGGGGCCGGATGGTCTGGTGGTCAGTGCGCCCAAGTGGGTGCCCCTGTATGAGGTGGAAGCTGCCTTGCAGGAAAAATCAGATTGGATTGTGCGCAAGCTCAATGAAACACGCCAACGCCATGAGCGGCTTGAGGCTACCCGAATTGACTGGCGAGATGGCGCGAGTTTTCCTTTTTTGGGTCAGCAGGTGATCGTCGTGATTGATCCTGCCCATGACTTCAGTACCTCCGGAGGTGGGCTAAAACGCCTTGGAGTGGATGTCGAGCCGGGTGCTCTGCCTCAATCAGACGCAAAGCTTGACAGCACGGGCGATTTGCGTCTGCATATCGGGCTTGCACACAATGCGTCGTCCGAACAAATTCGGGATGCGGTTCAGGCCTGGCTGATGCGACAGGCCAAGCGCCATTTCATAGCACGACTTGATCATTTTGCATCCCAATTGCAGGTCAAATGGGTCCGCTTGTCCCTCAGCAATGCGGGTACACGATGGGGCAGTGCCCGCGCCGATGGCTCGATTCGCCTGAACTGGCGACTTATTCATTTCAAACCCTCGGTGCTTGACTACGTGGTTGTTCATGAACTCAGCCATCTGCGTGTGATGGACCACAGCCCCCGATTCTGGGATACCGTGAGATCAGTCATCCCGCAATTCGATCAATTGCGCGAGCAACTCAAAGACGACGCGATTCCCCGTTGGCAGTGATGCGCTCAAACCGGTAGACCCCGTCAGTATCACGTTGGCGCTTGAGTTGACCTTCAAACCACAGGGTGTGAAGGTGCGCAATGGATTCACCCATGGCAAAGGTCATCTGGTGCATGTCCAGCTTGCGTTTGAAAAGTACCGGTAGGACATCGCGGGCGCTGCAGGGTTTTTCGCTGCAAGCCTCCAACACTTCCAAGAGGCGGTCGCGGTGGTGCTCATGCAGTTGTGCAATGCGTCTGTGCATGCCCTGAAATGGCTTGCCATGCGAGGGCAAGACCAGGGTGTTCTCGGGTAGCGCCTTGAATTTATCAATCGATGCAAGAAACAGTTTGAGCGGGTCGGATTCGGGCTCCATCTCAAACACGCTGACATTGGTGGAGATCCGTGGCAACATCATGTCGCCCCCAATCAGGATATTCAAGTCGCTGCAGTACAGGGCAATGTGTTCCGGGGCATGGCCGTAGCCGCTGATGCACTGCCAGCTTGTCGCGCCAATGGTCAACGTGTTTCCGTCCATCATGCGCCGGAATTGGCTGGGCACATCGGGAACCAGCGTTGGAAAATAATTCTCCCGGGCCTTGATGGTGCTCACAGATTCGGGGTCATTGAGGCCGTGCGCGGCAAAAAAGTGCGCTGCGCGTTCTCCGCCAAAGCCATTGCTCAGCTGCGAGCCGATGCGGGCTAAATGGAAGTCAGTAGCGCTGCACCACAGGCGGCAGTCATGGTCGGGCGTGCTCCAGCGCTCACATAGCCAGTGGGCCAGTCCGATGTGATCGGGGTGCATGTGCGTCACGATCACGCGCAACACGGGAAGCCCCTGCAACGCATGGGTAAAAATTTCTTCCCATTGCGCTTTGGATTCTTCTCGGCTGATGCAACAGTCCACAATGGTCCATCCATGCACACCGTCAATGACGTCACGTAGCAGCCACAAGTTGATGTGGTCCAGCGCAAATGGCAAGGCCATTCTTATCCAATGGATGCCTGGTGCCACCTCCAAGGTGCGGCCGGATGGCGGCAGGGTGTCATTCAAGGGGTAATGGAGCTGGGCTTCGAGTTCATTCATGGTGTGTTCATTGTGCATTCATAATTGATGCTCACCATGACGCCAACACGACATTGAAGGTTGGCTTGACCCTTTCCAAGGAGACGACATGAACCTGCCCGGACTCAATTTCCAGTTGGGTGACGACATTGACGCCCTGCGCGATGCTGTGTGCGAATTTGCACAGACTGAAATTGCGCCGCGCGCAGCAGAGATTGACCGCAGTGACCAATTTCCGATGGACCTCTGGAAAAAAATGGGGGATCTTGGTGTTCTGGGCATTACCGTGGGCGAAGAGTACGGTGGTGCCAATATGGGCTACCTGGCACACATGGTTGCCATGGAAGAAATTTCGCGGGCATCGGCATCTGTCGGTCTGAGTTATGGCGCACACAGCAACCTGTGCGTCAACCAGATTAAACGCAACGGCACGCCAGAGCAGAGGCAAAAATACCTGCCCAAACTCATCAGTGGCGAGCATGTCGGAGCACTGGCAATGAGTGAGCCCGGTGCGGGCAGTGATGTGCTGAGCATGAAGCTGCGTGCGCAGGACCAAGGCGGCTATTACCTGCTCAACGGCAGCAAAATGTGGATCACCAACGGCCCTGATGCCGATACGCTGGTGGTCTATGCCAAGACAGAACAGGATCCGACAGGCCCGGCAGCCAAACGCGGCGCTATCACAGCATTCATCATTGAAAAGGGTATGCCCGGCTTTTCGGTGGCGCAAAAGCTCGACAAAATGGGCATGCGTGGCAGCCATACCGGCGAGTTGGTGTTTCACAACGTCGAGGTTCCTCAAGCCAATATTTTGGGTCACCTCAACGGCGGTGCCAAGGTGCTCATGAGCGGACTGGATTATGAGCGTGCTGTCCTGAGTGGCGGACCTTTGGGCATCATGCAGTCGGTGATGGACAGCGTGATCCCTTACATTCACGACCGCAAGCAATTCGGCCAAAGCATCGGTGAGTTTCAACTGATACAGGGCAAAGTGGCTGATATGTATACCGTGCTGCAAGCCGGCCGCTCATTTGCCTATACGGTTGCCAAAAACCTGGATCTTTTGGGCCAAGAGCATGTACGTCAGGTTCGCAAAGACTGTGCCTCGGTCATTTTGTGGTGTGCCGAGAAAGCCACATGGATGGCGGGTGAGGGCGTACAGATCTTCGGTGGTAACGGCTATATCAATGACTATCCGCTCGGCCGCTTGTGGCGCGATGCCAAGCTGTATGAAATTGGCGCCGGAACCAGCGAAATACGCCGCATGCTGATTGGCCGTGAACTTTTTTCAGAAACAGCCTGACCCATGGCGAAACGGGCTTTGGTAATTCCGCGCTTACTCAGGTTCGGGCGGATCACATGAACTTTTCTCCCCGTACATTCGGCCGTCACTTGACTGTTGCAGTGTCGTCGGCTGTTCTGCAAGCCTGGGTGATGGTGATACTGGTGGCGTTGGCGCTGACGGTATTGCGGGCGCTTCAGATCGCGTGGCACTGGCCTGCTGGGTTACAAGCACCGCTTGCGGACTTATGGCGTGTCATCTTGCAGGGCGCGCGCTTTGATCTGAAGGTGTGTGCTGCTGCCGGGCTTTTGCTCTTGCCTTTGCTGATGGTCATTCCAGCACGTTTTCACGGTTGGATTGCCGGTTTCGTTGCTGTGCTGTTTGTACTGGCCTCCCTTATCAATCTGCACTATTTCGGCTTTTACAAAACCCCGATCGATCCCACGGTGTTCGGTTTTTTTGAAGACGATACCCAGGCGATTGTTCAGACCATCTGGAGCGACTTTCCAGTTGTCCTCACACTGGCTGTCTGGGTTGCTTTGAGCCTGGGGGTCATTCTGCTCAGAGAGCGGGTGTATGGTCATCTAAGCCGGCAACTCAATGCTCGGCGCTACTCGGTGTGGGTAACGCTTCTGGGCGTTTTGCTAGCCAGCTTCATGCTGGTGCTGACCACCAAGGGCACATTGCGCGCCATGGCCTTGGGGCGTCAGAACGTTTCGGTGACCACCTCGCAGTTTCTCAATGACATGGTGCCCAATGGCGTCATGGCGCTCAAGTTTGCCTGGGACAGCCGGCGTGACTCGCAGAACCTGCAAGACCCGTTGCTTGGCCTCAAGCGTTTGGGTTTTCAGTCCCCCATGGAGGCAGCCCGGGTGCTCAACATCGACGAGACAGACCCCGATTCGTTGATGCGAAGCCTGATTTACCAGGCCAGGAGCAAGGATGCAGCAATGCCAGACGGCCCTCAGTCTGACAATCCCAAGCCGGCGAAAAACCTGTTGTTCTTCCTGATGGAGTCCTGGAGCGCGGAGCCATTTCGTTACCACGCGCCAGACTTTGATGTTCTGGGCCGCCTGGCTCCGACAATGAACCAAGCCTGCCATTTCTCCAATTTTGATTCGGCCCAGCCCGGCACGCACCCCTCGCTGGAGGCCATTTTGTTCTCCACCCCGATCACTCCTTTGACCCTGGGTCTGCAAGGTAAAAGGCCGATTCCGTGGTCAGTTCCCTTGCTGCTCAAGCAAGCCGGGTATCACACCCTGTTTGTGACATCGGCCCGATCTGGCTGGCGGGATCTTGATCGTGTGCTCAAGACGCAGGGCTTTGATGAGATCGTCGATGCGAACACCCTCAAAGCCGCCTACCCGCAAGCCTCACTCGGCATCTGGGGGGTCTGGGACAGCTATGTTTTTCAATATTTGTCTGAGCGACTGAAAAAAATGCAAAGCCCACCAAATTCCTCGGGTGCGACAGGGTCTGGCAAGCCGCTGTTTGTGTTTGTTCTCACTTCTACCAACCACCCGCCTTATGACGTTCCGGCTGACTACCAGCGCAAAGTACGCAATATGGATAAATGGGGTGGCGAGCGCAATTCCGACACGCTGATCCCCAACCTGGACTCCTACCATTACGCCACCGACCTGCTGGGCGGTTTTGTTCAGGAGTTACAACAAGGCCCCTTGCACACAAGCACGCTGGTTGCTGCAACGGGTGACCACAATGTGCGCAGCTTTGGCTTGTACGCTACCCCTGAGCGGCGGTTTTTGCTCAGTCAGGTACCTTTTGTCATTTGGGGGGAACGGCTTGATTGCGGCGTGCAGCGCACCCTGCCAGCGAGTCACCGCGACATGCTGCCCACCTTGTTTCCGCTTTTGGGGTCAGCATCCGGTCCGATATCCGGTTACGTCAATACCGGGCGCAACCTGCTGCTGGACCCCGCTCAACAACCCAACCCGGCCTTGAACGCTCCGCGCTCGCTTACCTACTACGGCACTGCGCGCAATGCCAAAGGCAGTTGGACCTTGGGTGACGCCGCCTCGTTTGTCTGCTCCCCCGGCCTGAATAAAGCGGACCTGGCTTGCCACTTTGACGCACGCGAAGACGCGCAGGAGCAGGCGCGGCTGGGGCTGCTGGACTGGCATGTCCGAGCCAGTTTGAGACAGCCCTGAGGCGTCAGCTTGGATGAAGCCTGCAGGCTCACAATAAAGTCATGACGCAACATCTGGATGATCTGTTCGCCCACAACCGCGCCTGGGCTGCGCAAATGGAACAGGACCGCCCGGGCTTTTTCACCAGCTTGCGTGTACAGCAAAAACCGCGCTACATGTGGATAGGTTGCTCCGACAGTCGCGTTCCTGCCAACCAGATCACCGGGTTGGAGCCGGGCGAGGTGTTTGTGCACCGCAATGTGGGCAATGTGGTGGTGCATTCGGACCTCAATGCCTTGTCCACCATTCAGTTTGCGGTGGAAATGCTCAAGGTCGGGCATGTCATGGTAGTGGGGCATTACGGGTGCTCCGGCGTCCAGGCTGCGCTTGATGGCGTGCGCATTGGTCTGGCCGATAACTGGTTGCGTCATATCCAGGATGTGCGTGACCGGCACCGTGCCTTGCTCGATGATCTGCCTGACACCGCACGTTATGACGCACTGGTCGAACTCAACGCCATTGAGCAGGTGGTCAACGTGGCGCAAAGCACCGTTGTCCAGGATGCCTGGGGACGTGGCCAGCCGCTCACACTGCATGGCTGGGTCTACGGCGTGCATGATGGTCTGCTCAAGAACCTGAGCATGACCGTCGCTGCCGCAGACCATTTGGAAGCCTGTTATAAAGCGGCAATCAAGTCTGTATCCCATATGCAAAGAGAGTAGATTGCTACTCATTCAATAGCAATCAAAACTCACAACATCTTCAGGAGCTCGCATGGTCGACCCCATCGTTATTGTCAGTGCCGCCCGTACCCCCATGGGCAGTTTTCAGGGTGATTTTTCGACGCTGGCAGCACATGATCTGGGTGGTGCTGCCATCCAGGCCGCCCTCCAACGCGCCTCAGAGGGTTCGCAAATGAAGCCCGAGTTGGTCACCGAGGTCATTTTTGGCAACTGCCTGATGGCCGGCCAAGGCCAGGCACCGGCCCGCCAGGCCGCCTTCAAGGGCGGCTTGCCCAACAGCGCAGGTGCCGTGACCTTGAGCAAAATGTGTGGCTCGGGCATGCGTGCAGCCATGTTTGCGCACGACATGCTGGTTGCCGGCAGCCATGAGGTGCTGGTAGCGGGTGGCATGGAGAGCATGACCAACGCCCCCTACTTATTGCCCAAAGCGCGTGGGGGCTATCGCATCGGCCACGACCGTATTTTTGACCACATGATGCTCGACGGCCTGGAAGACGCTTACGAGCCAGGCCGATCCATGGGAACTTTTGGTGAAGACTGTGCGGCCAAGTACAACTTTAGCCGTGCCGAGCAGGACGCATTTGCCACTGCCAGCGTGCAGCGTGCCAAAGCCGCTATCGAATCCGGCGCGTTTGCAGCTGAAATCACTCCGGTCTTGGTCAAAGGCCGTTCGGGTGAATTGCTGATCTCTATCGATGAAGGGCCTGGCAAGGTCAAACTTGACAAAATTGCCACGCTCAAACCCGCTTTTAAAAAGGACGGCACCGTCACTGCCGCCTCCAGTTCCTCCATCAATGATGGCGCAGCCGCTCTGGTCATGATGAAGGCAAGCACGGCTGCCGAGCTTGGGTGCACCCCTTTAGCGCGAATCGTTGCGCACGCCACCCACGCTCAGGAGCCTGAGTGGTTTGCCACTGCGCCTGTGGGTGCTAGCCGGAAGTTGCTGGCCAAGGCCGACTGGGCTATTGGCGACGTTGACCTTTGGGAAGTGAACGAGGCGTTTGCCGTGGTGCCCATGGCGCTCATGAAAGAGATGGGTGTGGCCCATGACAAGGTCAATGTGAATGGCGGCGCCTGTGCGTTGGGTCACCCTATCGGCGCCTCTGGCGCGAGAATCATGATCACGCTGATCTACGCCCTGAAGGCGCGAGGTCTTCAAAAGGGCGTGGCTACTTTGTGTATTGGCGGCGGTGAGGCCACAGCCGTGGCTCTGGAATTAATTTGATCCGAAAGACGCGTTTATGAATATTCTGGTGGTTGGTGCTTCGCGCGGTATTGGTCTGGAACTGGTGCGCCAAAGTCTGGCTGCTGGGCACAGGGTTACGGCAACTGCGCGCTCTGCGCCTGGGCTTGCCATGCTGGCGGATCTGGGGGTCAAGGCAATGCCACTGGATGTGACCGAAGATGCAAGTTGCGCCGCCTTTGGCGCAGCCATCGGTGGTGAGAAGTTTGATGAAGCCTGGTATGTCTCTGGTGTGCTGCTGGGGCGGCTGGGTCCACCAAATGCACCGCCTCAGCTGGACTTTGATGCGGTCATGCACACCAATGTCCTGGGTGCCATGCGCCTGCTGCCCTTGATGGCCACTGCGCTGAGGCCCGGTGGCAAGCTAGCCACACTGTCATCGCATATGGGGTCTATCGGGCAGCGCAGCAATAGCGGCGCATGGCTGTACCGTGCATCCAAGGCGGCGGTTAACTCTGTGGTCAAGGACATGTCACTGGACTTGCTGGGAAAAGCCGTGTGTGTGGCCTTGCACCCGGGCTGGGTCAAAACCGACATGGGTGGCAGCGGGGCTGATCTGGATGTGACCCGCAGCGTTTCTGACCTTCGTGCCACCGTGGCAGCGCTTACCCACGCCCATAACGGCGGCTTTTTCAACCACGACGGCCAGCCCCTGTCCTGGTAACCCCACTTAACGGCAAGGATTCATATGGTGTTGTCTCCAGACCAGGAAATGGTGCGTGATGCCGTGCGTGACTTTGCACAAAAAGAACTTTGGCCCTACGCTGCCCAATGGGACAAGGACCACACCTTTCCCAAAGCAGCCCACCAGGGTCTGGCGGCGTTGGGAGCCTACGGTATTTGTGTGCCCGAGGAGCTGGGTGGCGCTGGCCTGGACTACTTGACGTTGGCGCTGGTATTGGAAGAAATTGCCGCTGGTGATGGCGGCACCAGCACGGTGATCAGTGTCACCAACTGCCCGGTCAATGCCATTTTGATGAAGTTCGGCAATGCGCAGCAAAAGAAACAGTGGCTGACACCGTTGGCACAGGGCAAGATGCTTGGCGCGTTTTGCCTGACCGAGCCGCATGTGGGCAGCGATGCCTCATCCCTGCGCACTACGGCAGAAAAATCGGGCGATGCGTACATCATCAATGGTGTCAAGCAATTCATCACCAGTGGCAAAAACGGCGATGTGGCCATTGTTATCGCAGTCACCAACAAGACCGCGGGCAAAAAAGGCATGAGTGCTTTTCTGGTGCCCACCAACGCACCGGGCTATGTGGTCGCACGTCTGGAAGACAAACTGGGCCAGCACAGCAGTGACACAGCACAGATCAACTTTGACAACTGCCGTATTCCGGCAGAAAACCTGATTGGACAAGAGGGCGAAGGTTATGGCATTGCTTTGGGAGGGCTGGAGGGCGGGCGCATCGGTATTGCAGCGCAAAGTGTGGGCATGGCGCGCAGCGCTCTGGAAGTGGCAATTGCCTATGCCAAAGACCGCGAGAGCTTTGGCACTTCCATCATGAACCACCAGGCTGTCGGCTTTAGGCTTGCTGATTGCGCTACCAATTTGGAAGCGGCCAGGCAACTCGTCTGGCATGCCGCCAGCCTGCGCGATGCGGGTCGCCCTTGCCTGAAAGAGGCCGCCATGGCCAAGCTGTTTGCCAGCGAAATGGCCGAGCGGGTCTGCAGTGCCGCCATTCAGACGCTGGGCGGTTACGGCTATGTCAGCGATTTTCCGGTGGAACGCATCTACCGTGATGTGCGTGTGTGCCAAATTTATGAAGGCACCAGCGACATCCAAAAAATCATCATCCAGCGCGCGCTGAGCTAGATCGTTGCAGATCAAGCCGCCTGCACCCTGCCTAATTCAACCCTAGAGGTGTCTATGCCCATCACAAGAGGCTATAAAACCCTTGTCAACGAAGCCATGAGCCAGGTCAAGACCTACAGCGTGGCAGAGGTTTTGCAGCGCATCACTGACCCCAAGGTTCAGCTTGTGGATATTCGCGATATCCGAGAACTGGCTGAGGGCACCGTGGTGGGGGCTTTTCACGCTCCGCGCGGCATGCTGGAATTTTGGGTAGACCCCGATTCGCCGTATCACAAGCCGATTTTTGCCGATGATTCCAAAGAGTTCATTCTGTTTTGTGGTGCTGGTTGGCGCAGCGCCCTGGCCACCAAAGCCTTGCAGGACATGGGTATGAGCCATGTGGCACATATCGATGGCGGCTGGGCTGAGTGGGTCAAGCAGGGTGGACCCACGGAAACGCTGGAGCAACAAAGGCTGCGCCGCGCCGCCAAGGCTTAGCGATCTGGGCTTGGTAAGGCGAACGACCGGCTAACTGCTGATCGTGGGGGTTTTCGCGGCCAGAGCGGCGGGCGACATTTTTTTCAGTCTGAACGCGATGATCAACATCACCAGCATGGCCAAGGTCAAGGCCAGGTAGGCGTAGGCAAAGCCCGTCAGCCCGTCAGCCTCAAAGTCGGCAATGGCGCTGATGCAGGTAACTGCCAACAGCGTGCCTACGGCATTGAAGATATTGATCAGTCCCTGTGCTGTGCCACGCAGGGCCGGCGGGGCCTCATCAATCGCAATCGAGCGCAGGGCACCACTGACCACCACCCCCACGCCGATACCCACCAGAACCGAGCCCACCACAAACGCGGCAAAGCCGGTCTGGGGCATTGCGCTTTGCAGGTAACCCAGCGTCAACAAGCCGAACCCAAAGAGCACCATCCGGCGGGCACCCAGGCGGTTAAGCAGCCGCCCGGCAGCCATGGAGCCCACCATTGAGCACAGCACCAGGGGAAGCAGAGCCAGCCCGGCGTGTTCAACGCTGACGCCATAGGCCAGTGTTGCCAGTGTCGTCAGAAATACGATGCCTCCCATGGAAAAGCCCACGCCCAGTGTCAGTAGGTAGACATAAGCCAATTGCCGGTTGGCAAACAGGTCTATCGGAATGAGCGCGTGTGACTGCCGTTTTTCAATCAGGACCAAGGCCACCAACAATGCTGCACTGATCAACAGGAACCAAGGCCACAACAGCATTCCGCTAGCCGAGTCAGGCAATCGCGTGATGGCTGAAACAAGGCAGATCAGGAACAGCAGCGTCACTGTAATTCCGGGGATATCAACCGGCCCTGGCGGTGCGGCGCTGCGCTGCTTGGGCAGACTGCGAGCACCCATCACCAGCACGACCAGAGCGACCGGGATATTCACCAGAAACAGCCAGCGCCAGCCCAGCATGGACGTGATCAAGGAGGCCAGCGGCGGCCCGAGCACGAAGGCCATGCCGTGGGTGGCTCCAATCAGGCCCAGTACACGGCCACGACGCTCCTGCGTAAATACATCGCCAATCACGGCGCTGGCTACTGGTGCAATGCCGCCTGCACCTATGCCCTGGATAGCACGGCTGCCCAACAGCAAGTCAAAGCTGGGGGCCACAGCGATGCACAGCGAACCGATCGCGAAAAGCGCCACACTGGCCAGATACACCGGGCGGCGACCGTGGCGATCGCTCATGTAGGCCATCAACGCTGTACTGCACATCGAACTGAGCGCGAATACGGTGGTGAGCAGACCCGCGGTGCGGTTATCGATGCCAAAAGCCTCGCGTAGCGCAGGTAGAACCGGCCCCACGATGGCTGAATCGAGTGCGGCCATAAAAACGCCGACAAACAGAACCTGCACAAGTCGGCGTTGCGCCACATCAGCAGCAGGCATCACGGCAGAAGCTTGAGGCTGAACCATTAAAGTGGTTGGGAAATCACAAAGACAAAAGTCTGTGGTGAACGAATCTGATCCATGTTGACGATGCTCCTTGTTGTCTGTGATGAAGGCTGGTTGCAAGTATCGCATTGAGTCTCAAGGCACAGCGGGCAACCACCTTCAGAAGTTCCGATCCAGCCTTTCGCTCCAATCTTTGGCCCCAGCCATTGCAGCGCAAATCAAGGGCGTGTCAATCTGGCATGATTTGTGACCTAGTTTTCATCGGATGCGGCGCCCCAATTGACGCGACTAGCACCGACAATGCAACACAGCCATCCAAACCATCTGGAAATCCGCCATGCCTATTCTGGAGACCAAGCTTAATTCACGTTCTGCCGATTTCATCTCGAATGCCGCTGCCATGCGTGCCTTGGTGGCTGACCTTCATGTGCAGATTGACAAGACCGCCCTGGGAGGCGGTGAACTTGCCCGCGCCAAGCATACAGGGCGTGGCAAACTGCTGCCGCGCGAGCGCGTCGCTTTGTTGCTCGACCCCGGCTCACCCTTTCTGGAGCTATCTCCCCTGGCTGCACTGGGCCTGTACCCCGACCGCGACGGGACGGACAGCGCACCTTGTGCCGGGTTGATCGCTGGTATTGGCCGCGTCAGCGGGGTGGAGTGCATGGTTGTGTGCAATGACGCCACAGTCAAGGGCGGAACTTATTACCCGATGACCGTGAAGAAGCATCTGCGTGCCCAAGAGGTGGCGCAGCAAAACAACCTCACTTGCATTTACCTGGTGGACTCGGGAGGCGCCAATCTGCCCAACCAGGACGAGGTGTTCCCCGACCGCGACCACTTCGGTCGAATTTTTTATAACCAGGCCACCATGAGTGCCCAGGGCATTTCGCAGATTGCAGTGGTCATGGGCAGTTGCACAGCCGGCGGCGCCTACGTGCCCGCCATGAGCGACGAGACCATCATCGTCAAGAACCAGGGAACCATTTTTCTGGGCGGCCCGCCCTTGGTCAAGGCCGCAACCGGTGAGGTGGTCAGCGCAGAAGATCTGGGTGGCGGTGATGTGCATACCCGCCTGTCCGGCGTGGCCGACCACCTGGCGCAAAACGACTTGCATGCGCTTTCGCTGGCGCGTGAGGCTGTGGCACATTTAAACAAGAAGAAGGCCTATTCCCTTGCCAATGTTGAAATTGTTGCTCCTAAATATGAAGCAAGTGAGTTGTACGGGGTCATTCCAGCCGACACCCGCAAGCCCTTTGATGTACGCGAGATCATTGCCCGCATTGTGGATGGCTCAGATCTGCACGAGTTCAAGCCCCGCTTTGGTTCCACGCTGGTGTGCGGCTTTGCGCACATCGAGGGTATGCCGGTGGGCATCATTGCCAACAATGGCATTTTGTTTTCTGAATCGGCACTCAAGGGCGCGCACTTCATTGAGTTGTGCTGCCAACGCAAGATCCCGCTGGTATTTCTGCAAAACATCACGGGCTTCATGGTCGGGCGCAAGTATGAGAACGAAGGCATAGCCCGCAATGGTGCCAAGATGGTCACGGCGGTGGCCACCGCTGGTGTTCCCAAGTTCACCATCATCATCGGCGGCAGTTTTGGCGCTGGTAACTATGGCATGTGCGGGCGTGCTTTCGGTCCGCGCTTCCTGTGGATGTGGCCGAACGCACGCATCAGCGTCATGGGTGGTGAACAGGCTGCGAGTGTCTTGGCTACCGTCAGGCGTGACGGCATTGAAGTCAAGAGCGGCAAGAAGGGTGAAGAGGCCTGGAGCATGGAAGAAGAAGCGGCGTTCAAAGCCCCCATCCTGCGCCAGTACGAGGCGCAAGGCCACCCCTACTACGCCACCGCCCGCTTGTGGGACGACGGCATCATCGACCCTGCAGATACCCGGCGGGTACTGGCGCTTGGGCTATCGGCTGCTCTGAATGCGCCGATACCGGAGACCAAGTTCGGCCTATTCCGCATGTGAACTACGGGGGGAGCTGCAGTGTTGATCAATCTGTCTATAAGAATGAGCGTGCTGGCCCTGGCCCTGGCGCTGGCCAGTGGGCCTGCTGCGTGGGCACAAACGTCGCCGGCACCGGCAGAGGTGCTGGCCAGGGACCTGCGTGAAGAGATCGTGCGCATACCGGCCACGGTCAAGGACATGTATGGCCGGCAAGATACCAAAAACATTGCAGTCACCATTTACCGCCCGGCAGGTGAGGGGCCCTACCCATTGTTGGTCTTCAATCATGGGCGTGCGGTGAGCGCCAGGCGCGCTGCACAAGGACGCAATAGGCCAGAGGCTGCGGCACGTTATTTTGTTGGCAAGGGCTTTGTGGTACTGGCGCCAACCCGCATCGGCTACTGGGAAACCTATGGCGACTTCGATCCTGAGTATTCCGGTAACTGCAATAGCTTGCAAGTTGAAGCCATGTCGGTGGCTGCCTCAGACCAGGTGTTGGCTACCGTTGAGTTCGCCAAAACCTTGCCCTATGTGGACGCAAGTCGCTGGGTGGTTGCGGGTCAGTCGGTGGGAGGATTGACCACCGTAGCGACGGTCGGACGCGCGCCTGAAGGATTGGCGGCGGGCATCAACTTTTCCGGTGGCACGGGCGGCGATCCCGAGTCAAAGCCAGGTAACCCATGCCGTCCCCAGGCGCTCGAAACTTACTGGGGCAGCATTGCCAAACAGGCCAGAGTGCCCACCTTGTGGATGTATTGGCAGAACGACAAATACTGGGGGCCGGAGGTGCCGCGGACATGGCATAAGGCCTGGGTAGCTGGCGGGGGCAAGGCGGAGTTCACGGCATTTGGACCCTCTGGCGTCGATGGGCATAACGGGCTGAATGCAGACATGGACCATTGGTTGCCGGTGGTCGAGGACTTCCTGAATCGCGCAGGCTTCACGCGACCCGGCATTGTGGTCCGACCTGCATCCAGCGGATTCGCGGATATTCAGGACGCGGCCAAAGTACCGTTGAGTACTCAAAACCAGGGCAATTACCTCAAATTCTTGAGCCTGCCGTTACCGCGCGCATTCGCAGTGAGTGACAAGGGCGGGTGGGGCTCCTATACAGGTGACTATGCGGTCGGACGTGCTTTGGGCAATTGCCAGCGCTATGGGGTGAACTGCAAGCTTTACGCGGTGGATAACGACGTGGTGTGGAGTGGCAAATGAGCTATGGTGTCAGTTTGTCAGCGCTGGCTTCCACCATTCAACGGGATTTGTTGTGTCAAAGGAAATATGTCGCGGTTACCACACCAGCTCCCGAATAACCAACCATCGAGCATCACATGTTTAGCAAAATCCTTATCGCCAATCGCGGAGAAATTGCCTGCCGGGTGGCTGCCACTGCCGCGCGATTAGCCATTAAAACTGTCGCGGTTTATTCTGATGCAGATGCGCATGCCAAGCATGTGGCGGCGTGCGATGAGGCGGTACACATCGGGGGCAGCGCGCCCAAGGACAGCTACCTGCGGTGGGAGCGGATCATCGACGCAGCCAAGGCGACCGGCGCGCAGGCGATTCACCCCGGCTACGGTTTTCTGAGTGAAAACGAACAGTTCGCCAACGCATGCGCCGCTGCTGGATTGGTCTTTATCGGACCCCCGGCCAGCGCCATCCAGGCCATGGGCCTGAAGGCACAGTCCAAGCAACTGATGGAACAAGCCGGCGTGCCCCTGGTGCCCGGTTACCACGGCAAGGACCAGGATGCCGCACTCTTGCAGCGTGAGGCGGACCGCATCGGTTACCCCGTGCTCATCAAGGCCAGTGCTGGCGGCGGAGGCAAGGGCATGCGCGCGGTCGACAAGACAGAGGACTTTGCTGCAGCGCTCGCGTCCTGCAAGCGTGAAGCCATCAACAGTTTTGGCGATGACGCCGTGCTGATTGAAAAATATGTGCAGCGCCCGCGACACATCGAGATTCAGGTGTTCGGTGACACCCAAGGCAACTATGTCTACCTCTTCGAGCGTGACTGCTCGGTGCAGCGCCGCCACCAGAAGGTGCTGGAAGAAGCGCCTGCGCCTGGCATGACGCCTGCACTGCGTGCCCAAATGGGCCAAGCCGCCGTGGAAGCTGCGCGTGCGGTGAACTACGTAGGCGCAGGGACGGTGGAGTTCATCGTCGAGCAGCCCGGTGGTTATGGCTTGGAGGGGGCCGATGAAGGTTTCGCCGCCGGGCCGCCCCAAGGCGAAACGGCCCCCCTGGGGGGCAGCGATCCAGCGCAGCGGCAGAGCGTGGGGGCCAGGTTCTACTTCATGGAGATGAACACCCGCCTGCAGGTGGAACACCCAGTGACCGAGGCCATCACCGGGGTGGACCTGGTGGAGTGGCAGTTGCGTGTGGCCAGTGGCGAGCCACTGCCGTTGCGACAGGACCAGTTGCAGATACACGGCCATGCCATCGAGGCCCGCATTTGTGCCGAGAACCCCGACAACAACTTTCTGCCTGCCACCGGCTCCTTGCAGGTTTATGGCTTGCCGCCCCATGTGGCATTTGAGCGGGAAGAGCGCGGCGTGCGTGTGGACTCGGGCGTGCGTGAGGGTGATGCGATCAGCCCGTTCTACGACTCGATGGTGGCCAAACTCATCGTGCATGGCGCTACCCGCGAGGAGGCGCTGGCCAGGCTGGACGCTGCGCTGGCGCAAACGCACATCGTGGGGCTGGCAACGAACGTTCAGTTTTTACGCCATGTGACCACCAGTACCTCATTTGCTGCGGCACAGCTGGACACGGCATTGATTGCGCGCGAGGCAGACGCCTTGTTTCACCAGGACAGAGTGGGCTTGCCGCTGGCGACAGCTGCTTTGATCGCCCACACCTTGCAGGCTGGCGAACGCCTGGCCGAGCCATCGGATGCGCGTGGCTGGCAAGACCCCTGGGCGCGGCGCGATGGCTGGAAGTCCCACGGCGTGCAGCTGCGCAGCTTTGCCCTCGAATACGCCGGCCAGGCACACACTGCGATGTTGCAGACCTTGCGCAGTGGCGCCATGGCGCTGACCATAGACGGGCAGACCTATCCGCTGCAATGGACCGCACAAGGCCACGCCCTGGATGTGCACTTGGGTGCGCAGCGAAGTTTGGTGAATGTGTATAAAAATGGCCCTTTGGCGCAGGTATTCAGTGTGCATGGCGCTACACAAATCGTAGCTGTTGACACACTCATCCATGCGGGTGATGCGCAGTCTGAGGGCGGTCGCCTGACGGCACCCATGCCCGGCAAGGTGGTTTCTTTCGCGGTCAAAGCGGGTGATCTCGTCAAACGTGGTCAGCCACTCGCGGTGCTGGAGGCCATGAAAATGGAGCACACCATTGCAGCGCCGGCAGACGGCGTGGTCACTGAACTGATGTATGCGCCTGGCGATCAGGTTACCGAAGGCGCTGAACTCCTTAAACTCAAAGTCTCGAATGAATAAGGCTGACATGCTGATCAGTTTTTGCTGCACCGACACCAAACCCGAGCCCTGGCTGACCGGCCTGCAGGAGGCCTTGCCGGGTTCGCGGGTTGAAATCTGGACGCCGGGTGCTGCCCCGGCCGACTACGCGGTGGTGTGGGCACCTCCCCAGCAGTTTCTCAATGAGCAGCCGCAGCTCAAGGCACTTTTCAACATCGGCGCTGGTGTAGATGCCTTGCTCAAGTTGCAGATCGCACCCTCAACGCAGCTTGTCCGACTGGAAGATGCGGGCATGGCGATTCAAATGGCCGAATACGTGTGCCACTACCTGATCAGACATTTCCGTGAGTTTGAGGCCTACGAGGCCGATATGCACAGCGGAAAATGGTCTTTCCGCAAGCCCCACAACCGTAGCGATTTCCCGGTGGGTATTTTGGGGCTGGGGTTGCTGGGCGAGCGCGTGGCCAAGGCGGTGGCGCAGTTTGATTTCCCGGTCAATGGCTGGAGCCGTTCACCCAAGAACCTGGCCGGTGTGCACTGTTTTTCAGGCCAGGCGCAGCTCGACGCTTTTTGGCTGCAAGCCGCGTCCTGGTGTGTCTGCTGCCCTTGACGCCCGACACCGAAAACATCCTGAATGCCCGCAATCTTGGCCTAATGCGCCAGGGTGGCTATGTCATCAACGTGGCACGCGGAGCCCATCTGGTGGACGATGATTTGTTGGCTGCTCTCGAGAGCGGCCATTTGGCCGGAGCAACGCTGGATGTGTTCCGCACCGAGCCTCTGCCCAAAACGCACGCCTTTTGGAGCCATCCAAAAATTACCATCACACCGCACACTTCTGCCCGGACCCTGCGCAGTGAAAGCATTGTCCAGATTGCCGGAAAAATCCGCGCACTGCAGCGTGGTCAGGCGATTGCTGGTGTTGTCGATTTGAGTCGAGGCTACTGATGAGTCTGCCAACGCGTGTCAAGTTGCTGGAGGTAGGCCCACGGGATGGTCTGCAAAACGAAAAATCGCTGGTGCCAGCGGCGATCAAGATCGCGCTGGTCCATCGCCTGCAGGCTGCCGGTCTCAAAGAAATCGAGGTGACCAGCTTTGTCAGTCCCAAATGGGTGCCGCAGATGGCCGATAACGCCGAGGTGATGGCGGGTATTTCTCGCATCCCGGGCGTGCGCTATTCGGTGCTTACCCCCAATCTCAAAGGCTTTGAAGCTGCATTGCAAAGCCGGCCCGATGAGATTCTGGTGTTCGGCGCTGCCAGTGAGGCGTTTAGTCAGAAGAACATCAACTGCTCTATTGCGCAAAGCATAGAACGCTTTGCGCCGGTGGTCCAGGCGGCACGCGCGGCAGGCATCACCGTGCGCGGTGCCATGTCGTGCACGGTGGGTTGCCCTTATGAAGGCGACATCGCGCCGCAGCGGGTGGACGACCTGGCGCGCCGCATGAAAGACATCGGCGTGCAGTGCATTGATGTGGCCGACACCATAGGCGTGGGTACGCCCCTGAAAGTTCGCCGCGCCATGGAAGCAACTCTCAAGCACTTCGGTGTCGCGGATGTGGCCGGTCATTTCCATGACACCTACGGCATGGCGCTGGCCAACACCCTGGAATGTTTGCACATGGGGGTTTTTCGTTTTCATGCGTCCGTGGCTGGCCTGGGTGGTTGCCCATATGCCAAGGGTGCCACGGGCAATGTAGCCACCGAAGATGTGGTCTACATGCTGCAGGGCATGGGCATAGAAACCGGCGTTGACCTCGACCGCTTGATGGATGCCGGCCTGTTCATCAGTGAGCACCTGCAGCGCAAGACGGGTTCACGCGCTGCAACAGCCCTTTCAAACAAGCGGATTTCATGATGCGTGCTATCAATTCAATGGCAGATAAATCAGCACACGCAAGGGGTTTTAGCCAAAATGTTCCATCACCCTGTCTGTCCGTGTGCACCATGAGCCCCGCCAGTCGCTTATGCCAGGGCTGCTTCAGAACGCTCGATGAAATTGCAGCCTGGTCAGCGATGACCGATGATGACAAGCGGCTGGTCTGGCAACAGATTGAACTGCGTGCTGAAAAAAGCGCCATGCAAACCACACCAAACATCCGATGAGGGCCACAGCCGTGAAGCGCATCACCTTTTATCTGGACTTTATTTCTCCCTACGCCTATCTGGCGTTCGAAAAGCTACCCCAAGCCTTGCAGGGCTTGAGTTACTCGGTGGTGTACAAGCCGGTCTTGCTGGGGGCCATTCTCAAGCACCATGGACAACTCGGCCCCGCCGAGATTGCCGCCAAGCGCGATTGGACTTACCGTCAGGTGCTGTGGCTGGCGCAACACCAGCAGGTGGAGTTGCAAATGCCGGCGGTGCATCCGTTTAGTCCGCTGCCGCTCTTGCGTTTGGCGGTGGCCTGTGCGAATCAGGGTAATCCCAACCGTTACGTCTGCGAAACCCTGCTGCGGCACGTCTGGCGAGGTGGGCTGCATCCGCTGGATGCTGACCGACTGCAGGCCCTGACTGAATTGCTCTCGCCAAGCCAGGACGTCAACAGCCTTGAGGTCAAAGCGCTGCTCAAGCAGTCAACCGATACCGCTATTGAAGCGGGCGTATTCGGCGTGCCAGCTTTTGCGGTCGATGACAAGCTGTTCTGGGGCCTTGATGCCTTGCCCATGTTGCGCGACTACCTGACGGGTCACGCCTGGTTTGACGGCCCGCAATGGAGCGAAGCGTCTTCGATCCCGGTCGGCATCGTCCGGCAGCGCTAATTTTCATCTGATGAAAAGAGTGGCGAGGGTTGCCACCTAGGTTGTCAGTTCGTGTTGGTTTCACGTCAGAACAGGGTCAGTGCCGTCCCCAAAAATCCAACCCAGCCTCTATGTTGAGGTGGTTTATTTTGGAGACATAACTATGGCAACAACACATCCAGCCCCCCGGCCGATGTCCGCCGAAGAGAAGAAGGTGATCTTCGCTTCGTCGCTCGGCACAGTTTTCGAGTGGTACGACTTCTATCTCTACGGTTCCTTGGCAGCCATCATTGCCAAGCAGTTCTTCAGCGGTCTGGACGAAGGCTCAGCCTTCATTTTCGCGCTGCTGGCATTTGCCGCCGGTTTTATTGTTCGCCCTTTTGGCGCCATTTTCTTTGGCCGCCTGGGTGACATGATCGGCCGCAAGTACACCTTTTTGGTGACCATCCTGATCATGGGTTTGTCCACTTTCATCGTGGGTATCCTGCCTAACTACGCCAGCATCGGCGTGGCTGCACCCATCATCCTGATCATCTTGAGGCTGTTGCAGGGCTTGGCTCTGGGCGGCGAGTACGGTGGTGCCGCAACTTACGTTGCCGAACACGCACCGCACGGCAAGCGCGGTGCTTACACGGCCTGGATTCAGACTACCGCCACGCTGGGCCTGTTCCTGAGCCTGATGGTGATTCTGGGGACACGTACTGCCATTGGCGAAGAAGCCTTTGCCGATTGGGGCTGGCGCATTCCGTTTATCGTTTCCATTTTGCTGCTGGCGATTTCGGTCTATATCCGTTTGAGCATGAACGAATCGCCGGCCTTTGCAAAGATGAAGGCTGAAGGTAAAACCTCCAAATCGCCGTTGTCTGAATCTTTTGGTCAGTGGAAAAACCTGAAGATCGTGATTTTGGCCCTGATTGGCCTGACTGCCGGCCAGGCCGTGATCTGGTATTCGGGTCAGTTTTACGCCCTGTTCTTCCTGACCCAGGCGCTCAAGGTCGATGGACCCACAGCCAACATCATGGTGGCCATTTCCCTGATCATCGGCACACCCTTCTTTATCGTGTTTGGTGCCTTGTCAGACAAGGTCGGACGCAAGTGGATCATTCTGGGCGGATGCTTGCTCGGTGCCTTGACCTACTTTCCGGTGTTTGAAGCACTGACCAAAGCCGCCAACCCGGATCTGGCTGCAGCTCAGGCTGCCAACAAGGTGGTGGTGACTGCGGATCCTGCTGAGTGCTCGTTCCAGTTCAACCCCACGGGCACCAAGAAGTTCACCAGCTCCTGTGACATTGCCAAGCAGCGCCTGGCCAGTGCCTCAGTGAGCTACGACAACGTGGCAGCACCTGCCGGTACACCGGCCACCATCAAGGTGGGTGAGACGCTGGTCAAGGTGAAATACACCCCTGAAGACATTGCTGAAGCCAAGGCCAAGGCCGAAGCCAAGCTGGCTGATGTGACCGCAGCGGAACCACAAGATCCAAAGGCCATCGAAGCCGCCAAAAAAGCCGTGGCTGACATGAGTAACGAGAAGACCGTCAACAACACCTTGCTGGCGGCCAACCTGGGCGCAGCACTCAAGGCAGCCAAGTACCCCGCCAAAGCGGACATGGCCAAGTTCGACAAGGTCAAGGTCATCATCATTCTGTCTTACCTGGTTCTGCTGGTGACCATGGTGTATGGCCCCATTGCTGCCATGCTGGTGGAAATGTTCCCCACCCGTATCCGTTACACCTCCATGAGCTTGCCCTACCATATTGGTAACGGCTGGTTTGGCGGCTTGTTGCCTACCACTGCCTTTGCCATCGTGGCGCAGACCGGCAATATGTACAACGGCTTGTGGTATCCGATCATCATCGCCGGAGCGACGGTTGTCATCGGTGGCTTGTTCATCAAGGAAACCAAGGACGTGGATATTTACGAGAACGATTAAGTCCAGATCGTGACAAGGGTCTGACCAGACCGTCAAAGCGGTCTGGTCAGGTGTTATCAGCCCTCCTTGCGAGGGCTTTTTATTGAAGGAGTTTGACTATGTGGAAAATTGCAGTGGGTTTTGCCATCTTTGCGGGCTTGGCCCTGTTTATCCTGAGCAAAGGTGGCGACATTGACTTGGGCGGTGAGAAACATGGCGCTGATGCTGTGCATTCCGAACCCGCCAAGCCGGCCGCCGCTCCAGCCGAGGCACCTGCCGCAGCACCGGCAGCAGCGCCAACGACAGCACCTGCACCTGCACCTGCACCAGCTGCCAAGTAAGCGCTTGGTGATTTAAAAAATATGACCCTGGGCGGGTCGTTGGGTGCACGACTGCCTAGAATGTCTGTCCTTATACGGAAAGACAGAGCACATGAGCCAGGGGATCATCCGCATACGCGGCGCACGTCAGCACAATCTCAAAAACCTGGACCTGGACATCCGCACCGGTGAGCTGACCGTGGTCACCGGCCCCAGCGGCTCAGGCAAGTCCAGTCTGGTATTCGACACCCTTTTTGCAGAAGGTCAGCGGCGCTATGTCGAGACCTTTTCTGCCTACGCGCGCCAGTTTCTGGACCGTATGGACAAGCCTGCGGTGGACAAGGTGGAAGGCGTACCACCGGCCATTGCCATCGACCAGACCAACCCGGTGCGCTCCAGCCGGTCTACGGTAGGCACCATGACGGAGTTGAATGACCACCTCAAGCTGCTGTTCTCCAGAGCCGGGCAGCTGTTTGACAAAGTCACGGCCTTACCGGTTCAGCACGACACCCCCGAAACCATTTATGCCGAGTTGCTGCGCCGCACGGCAGCAGGCATTGCCGCAGCGTCACCACCGTCTGAGGCAGTGGCCATGGCGGGGCGTACTGATCCACGCCTGGTACTGACCTTTCCGGTGGAGCTGCCGGTAGATACCTCGGCAGAAGAGGTGACCCAATGGCTCAGTGCCAGTGGCTTTACCCGTGTGCATACCCAGCGTGACGTGGATCAGCGCAAGGTGCTCGATGTTGTGGCTGATCGCTTTCGCCTGGGGACGACAGAAAAAGTCCGTGTGCTCGAAGCCATCGAGGTGGCCTTGAAGCGGGGCGGTGGGCGGCTCAATGTTTATGTATTAAATGAGGCTCCAGCCCTTTCTGGTCAAGCAGATCAAGCTCCTGATTTGGTAGCAAGCCCGGATTTTGATCTGTGGCGCTTCTCTACCGGCCTGCATTGCCCGCAAAGCGATTTGCGTTACACCGACCCCATCGCGTCGATGTTTTCTTTCAATTCGGCCGTGGGTGCCTGCGACACCTGCCGCGGTTTTGGCCGCGTGATCGGGGTGGATTACGGCCTGGTCATTCCCAACGACAAACTCACACTGCGTTCCGGAGCCATCAAGCCCATGCAAACGCCCGCCTGGGCCGAGTGTCAGGACGACCTGATGCGCCATGCGGAGGCCGCCGGTATTCCACGGGATACGGCCTGGAACCGATTGACCCCTGAGCAGCACCACTGGGTGATTAACGGCTCGCCCAACTGGAATGGCAAGTGGAACCAGCAGTGGTACGGCGTGAAGCGGTTTTTTGAGTATCTGGAGACCAAGTCGTACAAGATGCACATTCGAGTGCTGTTGTCCAAATACCGCAGTTACACCCCCTGCGGGTCTTGCAGCGGGGCGCGGCTGAAGACCGAAAGCCTGCTCTGGCGCGTCGGCAGCAAAGCCCAGGCCGATGCCGTGCTGCCGCCGCACAAGCGTTTCTTGCCCCAGGGCGTGAGCTGGTCGCGTCCTCAATTGGAGGCCTTGCCGGGTTTGTGTCTGCACGACCTGATGCTGATGCCGATTGATCGCTTGCGGCGCTTCTTTGACGCCGTTCAGGACGAGTTGTCGAGTGCCTTGTCGGCCGCTTCCGAGACCGAGGCCAAAACCCTGAAGTTGCTGCTCGATGAAGTCAGAACCCGGCTCAAATACCTGTGCGATGTCGGTATCGGCTACCTCACGCTGGACCGGCAAAGCCGCACGCTGAGCGGCGGCGAAGTCCAGCGTATCAACCTGACCACGGCATTGGGCACCTCGCTGGTCAACACCTTGTTTGTGCTGGACGAGCCCAGCATCGGATTGCACCCGCGCGACATGCACCGCATCATCGAGGCCATGCAGCGCCTGCGCGATGCAGGCAACACCCTGGTGGTGGTGGAGCACGATCCGGCCGTGATGTTCGCAGCCGACCGCATGATCGACATGGGCCCTGGCCCGGGCGAGCGCGGCGGCACGATTGTGTTTGATGGCAGCACCGCAGATTTGCGCCATGCCGACACCCTGACCGGCGCTTACCTGGGCGGACGCAAGCAAGTCGGCATGGGCTTCTCAAGGCTGGTACAGGACAACACCCCGCGCCTGATTTTGGAAGGGGTGACCGACCACAACCTGAAAAACATTTCTGTCGACATCCCCTTGGGTCGATTGGTCTGCGTAACCGGCGTTTCAGGCTCGGGTAAATCCACCTTGATTCAGGATGTGCTGGCACCTGCGCTGATGCGCCACTTCGGTAAATCCACCGAAGCACCCGGTGCCTATGCGAGACTGCTGGGGGCTGATTTGTTGAGTGATGTGGTGTTTGTGGACCAATCGCCCATAGGAAAAACCGCCCGCTCCAATCCGGTCAGTTATGTCGGCGCATGGGATGCCATCCGCGAGATTTTTGCCAGTGCGCCCCTGTCGCGCCAGCGCAGTTACACCGCGTCCAAATTCAGTGCCAACAGCGGTGACGGACGCTGCCCGACCTGTGGCGGTTCCGGTTTTGAGCATGTGGAAATGCAGTTTCTCAGCGATGTGTATTTGCGTTGCCCGGACTGTGATGGCAAACGCTTTCGGCCCGAGATTCTGGAGATCAAGATCGAGCGCCATAAGACGCATGACGCTGGGGTGACTGCGCTGTTCCTGAGCGTGGCTGACGTGCTGAACCTGACGGTGAGAGAAGCGGTTGCGTTGTTTGCCCATGACCGGGACGTGATCCGCGCCCTGCAGCCCATCGTTGATGTGGGGCTGGAGTATGTCAAGCTGGGGCAGCCTGTGCCCACACTCTCTGGTGGTGAAGCGCAACGCCTGAAGTTGGCGGGCTTTCTGGCCGAGGCCGAGAAAAACAACACGGCGAGTCGCCAGTCTGTCGCCCGGCGCGGCAACCTGTTCCTGTTTGACGAACCCACCACCGGTCTGCATTTTGACGACATCGCCAAGCTCATGCGTGCGCTGCGCAAACTGCTCGATGCCGGTCACTCAATCCTGGTAATTGAACACAACCTGGATGTGATCCGTGCCAGCGACTGGCTGATTGACCTGGGCCCTGAAGGCGGCGAGGCCGGGGGTGAAGTTGTCGCCGTGGGAACACCAGGTGAGGTGAGCCAACACCTCACCAGTCACACCGGCAAAGCCCTGCGTGACTATGCAGCAGCCATGGGAGAGGTGCATGCCGTGCGTGATGTGGAGCCGGGAAGTGCCTACGCCAAGTCCATAGTGTTGCCAAGTGCAATCGCAGGCTTGGCAAATCCGGTCGATCCGAGCCAAGATGTAATCCAGATCATCAATGCGCGTGAGCACAACCTCAAGGGCTTGAGCGTCAACATTCCGCGTGGCAAGTTCAATGTCATTACCGGTGTCAGTGGTTCCGGCAAGTCCACGCTGGCTTTTGACATTCTGTTCAACGAGGGCCAGCGCCGCTACCTGGAGTCCCTCAATGCCTATGCACGCAGCATTGTTCAGCCAGCCGGCCGGCCGGAAGTAGACGCGGTCTACGGTATTCCTCCCACGGTGGCCATTGAACAAAGGTTGTCACGGGGGGGGCGCAAATCCACGGTGGGCACGACCACCGAGGTGTGGCATTACCTGCGCCTGCTCTACGTCAAGCTGGGCACCCAGCATTGCATCCATGACGGCGCGGCGGTGGCTCCGCAAACACCTGAGAGCATCGTGGCCCAGCTGATGAAGAACTTTCGTGGCCAGCATATCGGCCTGCTTGCCCCCCTGGTGCTCAACCGCAAGGGGGTGTACACCGAGCTGGCCGACTGGGCACGCCCACGCGGCTACACCCACTTGCGTGTGGATGGAAATTTTCTGCCCACCACGCAGTTCCCGCGCATAGACCGCTTTAAAGAACACACCATCGAGCTGCC
Organism: Hylemonella sp.; assembly: GCA_040382055.1. Lineage (GTDB taxonomy): Bacteria > Pseudomonadota > Gammaproteobacteria > Burkholderiales > Burkholderiaceae_C > JBEIGE01. The sequence goes on along the minus strand of JBEIGE010000002.1, from coordinate 172,907 downwards.
CGTGCTCAGCCTGGATGTTCAGCCTGCCAATGAGGCGGTGCTTCGACAGGGGCTCCTCACCGCACTGGAGCATGGCAAAGGTGTGCTGCACGTGCTGAGTCATCTGGAGGGGTTGCAAAGTGCCATGGCCGACGCATTGCCCACGGCGGATATCGGCCAGCTCAGCGTTTTTTCCACGCGCCGGGCCTGCCCGGTCTGTGCCACCTCGTATGCCGAGCTTGACCCACGCTTGTTCAGCTACAACAGCAAGCATGGCTGGTGCCCCGACTGTGTGGGCACAGGCGTCAAGCTCAGCAAGGAGCAACGCAAGCTGTTGGACGATTCCGTGCGCGATGACAGCAGCAAGGGCCGCGAGCAAACCTTTGCCGAGCCCGAAGTCGACGACCTGACCGACGCAAGCTGCCCGAGCTGCGAGGGCACACGCCTGAACAAGGTGGCCCGTGCGGTGCAGTTTGCCGGTATAGGCATCACAGACATTGCCCGGCTGAGCGTGAGCGACATCCGCCTGTGGGTGCAAACGCTGGGCGAGGCTGGCCGCCTGAGCCAGCGCGAGAGCGACATTGCCCGCGACCTGATCCCCGAGATCAAGAGCCGCCTTGAGTTTCTGGAGCAAGTGGGTTTGGGTTACCTCACACTGGACCGCGGTGCACCCACGCTCAGCGGTGGAGAGGCGCAACGCATCCGGCTGGCAGCCCAACTTGGCAGCAATTTGCAAGGGGTGTGTTATGTGCTGGATGAGCCCACCATCGGCCTGCACGCCCGGGACAACCGCATTTTGCTCAATGCCCTGCAAAGTTTGAGTGACAAGGGCAACACCCTGGTGGTGGTGGAGCACGACGAAGACACCATCCGCCATGCCGACAACATCATTGACATCGGCCCGAGTGCCGGCAAGCGCGGCGGCCAGCTGGTGGCCCAAGGGGCTGTGGCCGACATTGAAGCCGCAAGCAGTTCGCAGACCGGGCGGTACCTGTTGCATGCCATGAAGCATCCGTTTCAAGTTCGCCGTTTGGTGGACACGTCCGCCTCGGATCGTGCCGCCCCGTCCACCGCCAGCCTTGACCCGGGTGCTTGTCTGACCGTGCACGATGCCCGCCTGCACAACTTGCAGAGCGTCACCGCGCATATTCCGCTCAAGCGTTTGGTCGCAGTGACCGGCGTTTCAGGCTCGGGCAAGTCCACGTTGGCGCGAGATGTGCTGCTGGCCAATGTGCAAGTGGCGGTGCAAAAGCGCAGCACACGGGCCGGCCGGGACGCGCTGGACGCGGGGGAGCAGCTGGCCTGGACCGGCTGCGCTGGTGTCACCGGCTTTGAGTCCATCGACCGGGTGCTGGAAGTCGACCAAACGCCAATAGGCAAAACGCCTCGCTCCTGCCCGGCCACCTACATCGGCTTCTGGGACACCATACGCAAGCTCTTTGCCGAAACCCTGGAAGCCAAGGCACGCGGCTATGCGGCCAACCGCTTCAGCTTCAACACCGGTGAAGGACGTTGCCCGGGGTGCGAAGGGCAGGGTATACGCACCATCGGTATGAGCTTTTTGCCCGATGTCAAAGTGCTGTGCGAAACCTGCAAAGGTGCGCGCTTCAGCCCCGAGACCCTGGCTGTCACTTGGCGTGGCAAAAGCATCGGTGAGGTGCTGCAGATGGAGGTGGACGAAGCCGTGGCCTTCTTTGCGGCCATGCCCAATATCAGCCACCCCTTGCAACTGCTCAAGGATGTCGGGCTGGGTTATCTCACGCTGGGCCAGCCATCACCCACACTCAGTGGTGGTGAGGCGCAACGCATCAAGCTCGTGACCGAACTCTCCAAGGTGCGTGATGACATCACCCGGCGTGGCCAGAAAGCACCGCACACCCTGTATGTCTTGGACGAGCCCACGGTGGGTTTGCACATGGCTGATGTGGAAAAACTCATTCATGTGCTGCACCGCCTGGTCAATGGCGGCCACAGTGTGGTGGTGATTGAGCACGATCTCGATGTGATTGCCGAAGCTGACTGGGTGATTGACCTGGGGCCGGACGGCGGCAAAGCGGGCGGGCAGGTGGTGGCCGCAGCCACACCGGAGGCGGTGGTCAAACTCGGCACCCATACCGGCCTGGCATTGGCGGGGGTGCTCAATCGCTAAGCCGACATGCCGGGGGGGTGTCATTGCACGTGAGTGAACAAGCACCTGGCCAGCGCAGGACCAGCGGGCGAACCAAGGGAAAACATGGATTGTTTTTAGCCGTCAGCCCTTATCTAATCTATTTTTATTGCTATTGATTCAGGAGCGAAAAACATGAAACGTCGTCAACTTGTTCAACTCGCCGGTGCCGCCATGGTGGCACCGGCATTTACCGCATCAGCCCAGGCTTTTCCCGCCAGGCCCATCAAGCTGGTCATTGCATTTCCCGCTGGCGGCCCGACCGACATCACCATGCGCTCGCTGGCTGACAACGCTTCCAGAATTCTCGGCCAGCCCGTGATTGTGGAAAACAAACCGGGTGCCGGCGGTACCTTGCCTGCACAAACGCTGCAAACCTCTGCCCCGGATGGCTACACCCTGGCGCAAATCCCCCTGGGTGTTTTCCGTTTGCCCTACACCACCAAACTCACCTGGGACCCGATCAAAGACATTGCCTATGTGCTCAATGTTACGGGGTATGCCTTTGGCCTGGTGGTGCCCGCAGACTCCGCCCTGAAAACCTGGACGCACTTTGTCGGCTGGGCCAAGGCCAACCCGGGCAAGCTCACCTATGGTTCCACCGGCACCCTGACCAGTCCGCACCTCACCATGGAACTGATTGCCCAAAAACTCGGCATCGAGCTGCAACATATTCCCTACAAAGGCAGCGCCGACCTGGCCCAGGCCATCGTGGGCGGCCACATCATGGCCGCTGCCGATTCCACAGGGTTTGCGCCCCTTGTTGAGTCTGGCAAGCTCAAGGTGCTCAATACCTGGGGTGCCGAGCGGCTGGCCAAGTTTCCCGATGCTCCCACGCTCAAAGAGTTGGGGCTCGATCTGGTGCAGAACTCGCCCTTCGGCATTGGCGCGCCCCGGGATACCCCCCTGCCTGTGGTCAAGGCCTTGCACGATGCATTCAAGAAAGCCATGGAGCAGGAAAGTTACAAAACGGCGCTCGCCCGCTACGACATGGTTCCCATGTACATGAGCAGCGCCGGTTACACCAAATTTGCCCAGGACACCTTTACCCGGGAGAAGGCCTTGGTCGAGAAATTGGGCTTGGCTAAAGCCCAATAATCATTTCTGTTGTCCAAATTTGAGAATGTGGGTGGCCATCAGGGTTTCTGTCAAAAAGCAGATCAAGGCCAACAGAAAACTCGTGACCCCGGCCAAAAAGCAATAAATGGCGATGCGGTAAAAATCAAGCTCGGTGGTTTCGCCCAGAAACAGCGCCATGATGGTCAAGCCAATCAAGATGGCGCACAGGGTCAGCAAGCCTATGCAGCCATTGGCAAGCTTGCCGCGTTGACGCAGGCGCAAAAGTTCAAAGTGCTCTTTGGGCAGGGTCTGGCTGGGTGCTGCAGCTTCCAGCTTGTCTTCCAGATACCTGGCACGGTCCACAATCCGGGCCAGGCGACCGGCCACAGCGCCGATCATGGCAGACACCGCCGTCAACAAAAAAACCGGCGCAACTGCCAGCTGGATGCCATGCGATATCGTGCTCGGATCTACAGAAAACAGCATCTTGATTCCCTTGGCTTATGGTTGGCGTGGTTCTAACAAAGCACCGGCCACCTCGGCAAAACCAGCCCCCTTGTCGCTGGGGGTGACGTAACGTGGCAGGTGCTTCAGGGTGGCAGCCACCTGACGGATATTGGCAACGCCCACAGTATGTGTCAAGTTTTCAAACAGGCTCTCATCGTTGCCAGAGTCGCCCACAAAAGCCCAATGATCAAGGTCAGCGGCCAGATCCTGTCCATACAGCGCACGAACTATCCATCTCGCGCCCTGCCATTTGTTGAAATGGCCGAAACAACCATGAATGTGAATGCTGCTGACCGTGGTCTGCATGCCCGCTGCGGTCATGATGTGCAGCACGGCTTCAATCGCTGCGGGCGTGAGCTTGGTGAATTCGGCATGGTCAATGGCCAGGTCGGTTTCCCGCCCTGCGCTGTCTTGGGTGACCTGGGCACCCGGCACGCTTTGAACAATCTGGTTGGCAACTTCCAGCATGCGACTTTTGTTGGCCAGACGGGTATCAGGCGATTGTTGATATATTTTTGATAGCAACCCGGCTTTGTCTGATAAGGCATTTACCTCGTTTTTGTTTGCAATCGGAAGTGCCAGCTGGCGCACCCAGGCGACAGCGCCGTTTTCCGCCACCATGGCATCCACAGGCCAGGGCGTGGGGCCTGCCATGAAGCGTTCGCACCAGCCAATCGGGCGTCCGGTAATCGCCACCACTTTCAATCCGGCAGATTTCAAGTTGGCCAGAGCCGCCAGGGCATCTGGCGTGATGGCACCATGGGTGGTGAGCGTGTCGTCAATATCAGTGAGTACGCCCTGGATGCTGCGGCGTGCATCCAGAGGCCAGTCACTTAAAGCCAACATACCTTGATTGGGCTTGCGAAAATTCAGCCTGCGCTTTGCAGCGCCAGCCCTGCGTGCTCGCGCAGCGGATGAAAATGAATCTTGGGAAACCGCTCTTGAGCCAGGCGCACATCGTAGGGGGAAGTGCACAGATAGGCCAGGGTGTTGGCGGCGTCCCGCGCCATGCGCATGGGGTAGGCATCACAAAAGGCGCGCAGTTCAGCCGGGGTGTCCGCCGTGATCCAGCGCGCACCGGTGTACTGGCTGCCTTCCAGCCGGATATCGGCGTCGTATTCGCCTTTCAGCCGGTGCTGCACCACCTCAAACTGCAACTGTCCGATGGCACCCAAGAGCATATTGCCACCGACCTCGGGCTTGAACACCTGAATCGCCCCTTCTTCACCCAACTGGGCCAGGCCCTGTTGCAGCTGCTTGGTGCGCAGCGGGTTTTTCAGCACCACAGTCATGAACATCTCCGGCGCAAAAAACGGCAATCCGGTGAACATCAGGTTCACGCTGCCGTCGGTGATGGTGTCGCCCAGCTGCACGCCGCCATGGGTGGTAAAGCCCACGATGTCTCCGGCAAAGGCTTCTTCCACCGCCTCGCGGCGCTGGCTCATGAAGGTGACGACCGAGGTCGGGCGCAGCTCATTGGCGGTGCGCATGACCTTGAGCTTCATCCCGGGGGCATACCTGCCGCTGGCCATGCGCACGAAGGCAATGCGGTCGCGGTGGTTGGCGTCCATATTGGCCTGCACCTTGAACACCACACCACTGAAAGCCTCATCTTCAGGCTGCACGTCTTTGAGTACCGGCTGCTTGTTCACCACGTAAGAGCTTTTGCGCGGGCCCGGCGAGGGGGCCAGATCGACCAAAGCGTCCAGCACTTCCATCACGCCAAAGTTGTTCACGCCCGAACCAAAGAAAACGGGCGTTTGCTTGCCCGCCAGAAACGCAGCGTGGTCCCAGGCCGGGGACGCACCCACGGCCAGTTCCATGCTTTCCAGGGCGGTCGTCCACTCGTGGCCAAAACGTTTCTCGAGTGCGGCGGCGTCATTCAGCGGCACCGTGTCAAAGTCTTGCGGGCGGCGCTCGCTGCCGCTCTCAAACACTGTCATGGCCTGGGTGCGCAAATTGATGATGCCGCCAAACTGCTTGCCCTGGCCCACCGGCCAGGTCATGGGCACGCAGGGCATGCCCAGCTCGCGTTCAATCTCGTCCAGAATGTCGAGCGGCTCGCGCACTTCGCGGTCCATCTTGTTCACAAAGGTGATGATGGGCGTATCGCGCTGGCGGCACACCTCAATCAGGCGGCGGGTTTGCGCCTCTACGCCATTGGCTGCATCAATCACCATGAGGGCCGAGTCCACCGCAGTTAAAACCCGGTAGGTGTCCTCTGAAAAATCCTTGTGGCCAGGTGTGTCCAGCAAATTCACCACATGGTCGCGGTAGGCCATTTGCATGACCGAACTCGCCACCGAAATACCGCGCTGCTTTTCTATTTCCATCCAGTCAGACGTGGCGTGGCGGCTGGCTTTGCGGGCCTTCACCGATCCGGCAATCTGAATCGCGCCCGAGAACAGCAGCAGCTTTTCTGTGAGCGTGGTCTTGCCTGCGTCTGGGTGGGAAATGATGGCAAAGGTGCGCCGGCGGCGGGTTTCTGAGAGGAAAGACACGAGGGGAAATCCAAAAAAATCAGGGTAAGTTAATGCTGCAGGTGAGCAGGAATGTCGGACGATTGATGCAGCACGCGGATAACTTCTACCGCATCAGTATGTTCAAGGTAAAACACGGCCTAAGGAAATTTTTGTAATGTCCAGAACCTCAAGTTTGAAGCATCAAAGAGGCTGGCGTATCGCGTCGATCCGGTCGCTGAAAACTCTGAAAAGTGCAACAACGCATGGTCGTAAGCACGAAGAAAGCGATCTGCTACCGAGGTCCCAGCCTGTTCGAGATAGTAAAGAACAGCGCTGTCAACGTCATGCGAGGCTGCGGTTCTGCGAAGTATGCGTTTCACGCCGCCGAATGCCGCGAAGCAGAGCGGGCAGAAGCAATTTTTGCACTCAGCTCGGCCCGGTGCTCTTCCCACGAGCGCGGATCCAAGGGTGAGTCCAGCCCCGCCTGTATGAGCGCCTTAAACCGCTCCTCACTGGCCCGCTCTTCATCGCGCCGAACCAGATCACGCATGTATTCACTGGCAGAGCTGAAGCCCCGCGCCTTGATGCGTGCATCCACAAAGGCCTTCAGGTCATCGGTGAGGGAAATGTTCATGGTGACGGTGCTCATGCGCTTGATTTTAAGTGCGTTTTGGCAAAGATTGCCAAGTATCATGGGATGTCAGAAAGCCATGGCGTTCAGTGCTAACAGGCTTTGGTGAATCGCCCGGGGAAGTAAGGAGACTCCAACCGCTCCGAGCTTCTGGTTCCCTTCAAGGTATTGAATCGCTTCTCAACGATCGAGCAACATTAATTTCGCTGGCATGTCACACCAATGCTGGCGCGCTTGCTCCCGACAGAGGTCGAAACAATCACCATTGTGAAAACTATAGTCATGCATGCCTAGGCTGATATTGCGCTCTTAGCTTAGAGTTTGGCCAAAGATTCGCCAGGAAATGGCTATAGGCCTGGAATAGCCACGATCTTGATCGAGTTCTGTCAGCACCTAAATCTGCCGGTTCATCGCATCAAACCCGCATTTCGTCGCATCAGTGCTGCATGGCAGGCCATGCGCTCGTACAGTAGAAAAACAGAACAACTGGACGTAGCTATGAAACCGCACTTTGACCTCAAAAATACAGCGTTGATGAAGCCATGGCGGTGCCTGGTCATCCTTGTGGTGCTTGGCTTTGCAAGCCCGTCATTTGCAGCAGACCTGTCAGTTCGTATTCAAAACATTCTGAGCAATGAAGGCAAGCTGAGGCTGGCTTTGTATAGCAAAGATGAGTTTTTCCCTGTGCTGGAAGATTACCAAAATCCTCCTGCAGGGGTGCAAACCATGCTTGTCGATCCTAAGCCTATTAATGGTGAACAAGTCGTCGTGTTTAAAGGCTTGGCCCCCGGTCGCTACTCTGTGGCCGTTCATCACAATATCAGTGGCAGCGGCCGTAATAAAAGGCAAGCCATTACCGGTATGCCAACTGAACCCTATGGGTTTACAAACAATCGGTGGTCTTTATTTAGCGCACCCAGATTTTCTGACACCACGATAGAAGTGGGCGACAAAGATGTTGAACATGCAATTTGGGTTTCAACCCATTTGAGTAAAGTTGGGGGCAGCACAGGGAACAAGTGAACAAGCTTCTTCTCCCGATCAACCCACGAGAGCCTAACCATGAAACTCGGCTACACCATCCTCTATGTACCAGACGTCGCGAAATCGCTGGCGTTTTTTGGGCAGGCGTTCGGACTGAAGACGAAATTTCTTCATGATTCAGGCACCTACGGAGAGCTTGAAACCGGTGCAACGACCTTGTCTTTTGCCGCACACGCGCTTGGCGATAGCAACTTTCAAGGCGGTCATGTGCGCGCAGATGAGTCACCCCAGCCGCTCGGCATGGAGATTGCCCTGGTCACGGAGAACGTCGCTGCTGCACATGCCGCTGCAGTTGCCGCCGGAGCCGCAGAACTGGCGGCACCCTCCACCAAACCCTGGGGCCAAGTGGTCTCCTATGTCCGCACTCCCGACGGTTGCCTGGTTGAGCTGTGCACACCCATCGGGGCGTAAATCGGGCAAGAACTTGCCAGTCACGCTAGTGCCGGTCGTTGCCTCATCCCGCCCACCGAAACGCCTGGGAGCAATCAGCGCCGCCAGATGAGGCATCCGTGTGACGACCTTGCCATACCTCATTGGTTTGTGGCATCAACATTATTACGATGTCATCATCGCGCTGGACTCCGAGCTGACCATAGGTATGTGGACTCTCCCACAAACGCAAGAGTTTGATTGATGCTTTGGCTGTTGGGGAGGCGGCATGCGTCAATAGCGGCAGAATGCAGTCGTTGCGTTCAAGTCGAAACCCTTTGTTTAAGAACCGGATTTCCACGCGAATGAAAGCCGGGATGCAAATAGTGCGCAAAATGACAAGGGCTATTCTTGCTTCTGTTGCAATTTTGATTTCAGCTTGTTCACCACATGAGAGCGAAACAATGACTCAGAAAACGAATCCGGCGATGTATTTTGAGATTCCCGTGAGCGACATGAAGCGGGCTATCGAGTTTTACGAAAAGGTGTTTGGTTTTGATTTCCAACTCGAAGAGATCCATTCAAATCAGATGGCGCTTATGCCTTTTGATATTGATGGGTCTGGAATCAGCGGTGCATTGGCGAAGGGAGAGACTTACAAACCATCGCTTCATGGCACGCTGATTTACTTACGCACGGAGAGTATTGACAAAACTCTGTCGCGCGCATCGCTGGCGGGCGTCACAGTTCTTTTTCCAAAAGCGAAGGCGGGTGAGTATGCCTATGTGGCTGAAATTGAAGATAGCGAGGGCAATCGAATCGGCCTTATGGAGCCATTGTCATGAAAATCGGTGCGCTAAAGTTAGACAGTTATAAAGTGACGTTCGTACAGTTTTAGTTCTGAAGGGACCACCATGCCACTAACGAAGATTTCAGCCCCGAAACATCTCGCCCAAGCACAAGTAAAAGCCTTGGCCGAAGCGGTACAAGACGGGCTTGTGAAGACATGCAATGTCCCGCCTAATGATCTCTTTCAACTGATATCTCGATTCGATTCCGATGAAATGATTCTTGACCCTCATTTCGGAGGCGTTAACCGCTCGAAAGATGCCTGCGTGGTTGAGGTGGTTTTTCTGCTTGGCCGCACCGATGATCAGAAGCGCGCGCTATTCCGTTATGTGGCAGATCAAGCCGTTCAGGCCGGGTTTCGAGCAGACGACATCATGATTGCTTTGGTAGAAAACTCCCGGATGGATTGGTCGCTAGGCCTTGGGGTCGCTTATGCCGATCACCACTCAAAAGCATAAGATCCTATGCCCGTACTCTTTACCCTGTACACCTTGGCTAGTCTGACTCACTTCAGCCACAACGCCGAATACATTGCTTTCTATCCGGGCCTGCCGGTCTGGATGACCAGGGAGTCTGTTTACTTGGCGTGGCTGGGAGTAGCCAGTATTGGGGTTCTTGCAATCGCGGCCAATTGGAGCGGTTGGAGTCGCATTGCAGCGATCCTACTCATGGTTTATGGCCTATTGGGCACTGACGGCCTTCTTCACTACACACTTGCACTCTGCTCAGAGCACACGTTTGTTACCAACGCCACCATTTGGGCTGAAGTGGTGCTGGGCGTAACCCTTGCCTGCTCAGCTGCGGTCAGGTTCAGTCGGGTCATACGCTAGGCTTCAAAAGGCCACATTAGACTGACAAGAGCGTAAGGAGCTGCCTTGTTTTCACATATTTTCGTAAGTGTCAAAGACTTTGACCGAGCGCTGAAGTTCTACACCGAAGTCATGCTTGTTCTTGGCAATGAAGCTCGCTTTTGCGAGCCGGAGATACCATGGGCCGGGTGGCACAGCAATGATCGCTCACGCCCCTACTTTGTCATATGCAAGCCCTACGATGGGCAGCCTCATGATCCAGGCAATGGACAAATGATCGCCCTTCTGGCGAAAGACAGAAAGACCGTAGAAGCCGCCTACCAAGCTGCGCTGCGCTGCGGTGGCTCTTCAGAAGGACTGCCTGGTTTAAGGCCGCAATACCATGTCAATTACTATGGCGCTTACTTCCGCGACCCAGAGGGCAACAAGCTTTGCGTTGCGTGCCACTCACCAGAGGAGTAAGCCTATGCACCGCGACTTGTCGCCTTCCACCGAGCCAGAGAAGCTTGATCGTCCTGCGGGGTGCCGCCTGCGGAAGGTCCCGCCCTTTCAATCTTTAGACATCGCAGCTACACTTTTTAGCCAATTCCACTTGCTCAAGCAACACCATGTCCAATCGCACTGTTCACATCCATCGAGTGCTCCGCACCAAGCCCGAGAAGGTCTATCGCGCATTTCTTGAACCGGGAGCCATGGCCAAGTGGCTACCGCCATACGGCTTCACCTGCACGGTGCACCACATGGACGCCCGTGTCGGTGGCACTTTCAGAATGACGTTTCACAACTTCGGCAGCGGCAGCGGGCATTCCTTCGGTGGCGAGTATCTCGAGCTGGTTCCAAATGAGCGCATCCGCTATACGGACAAGTTTGAAGACCCAAACTTGCCTGGCCTTCTGGAGGTCACAGTTTCCCTGACACCCGTACTTTGTGGAACGGAGCTGAACGTCAGTCAGACCGGAATTCCCGACGTCATCCCACTGGAAATGTGCTACCTGGGCTGGCAGGAGTCGCTGGCACAACTTGCATCGCTTGTAGAGCCTGATATCCCCGGCTAAATCAGCGATGGCCAGGCAGAAAATACGCTACTTCAAGTAATCTATCCACGCATCACACCCAAGGAATCAGTAATGAATGCCCGAGCACAGTTCACCAGAATGGAAGACAGCACGAAAGAAGACTGGGCATTGATTGTTCCAGAGGCCATGAAGATGGCCAGGGCATTGCCAGATCGCGTTCTGGCTCACCTTCAACTCCTGGACGGTGACTATGGTGGTTTCCCCATAGACCGACTCGCGCATAGCCTCCAAACCGCGACCCTCGCGTTGAAGGACGGCAGGGATGAAGAGTACGTTGTTTGCGCTTTGCTGCACGACATCGGCGACACCTTGGGCAGTTTCAATCACCCCGATATAGCCGCTGCGATTCTCAAACCCTTTGTCAGCGATGAAAACCATTGGATGGTTCAACATCATGGAATATTCCAAGGCTACAACTTCTTTCACCATATTGGCATGAACAGAGACATGCGCGATATGTTCAAGGCTAGCCCGCACTATGAGCGTACGGCCGAGTTTGTCGAACTTTATGACAACCCTGCATTTAACCCGGCAGGCGAGACCCTTGCGCTTAGCGAATTTATGCCCATGCTGCGACGCCTGATGGCAGTACCCAAGAACAGTGTGTACAAGGCGGCTCTTGATTAGTCCTTCTATAGAATCCCGCATCAGAAACAAAAGGAGACGTAAAAATGTTCAGTCATGTCATGGTTGGATCAAGCGACATTGATCGCGCCAAGCGCTTTTATGACGCCGTGCTTGGCGTGCTTGGTGCTGGTGAGGCGATGCGAAATTTGAACAGCACCGGGCAAACTCGCCTGTTCTACCGGCACGACGGTGGGACGTTCTGCGTGAGCGAGCCGCTCAACGGTGAGCCGGCCTCATTTGGCAACGGCGGAACCATCGGTTTCAAGTGCTCTTCACCCGAGCTGGTCCGCAAGTTCCATGACACCGCGGTTGAACACGGCGGTACGTCTGTCGAAGACCCCCCGGGCTTGAGAGAAGGCAGCCTGGGTGCGATTCATTTGTCTTACGTCAGGGACCCCGACGGCAACAAGCTTTGTGCCATGCACAGGCCCAAATAGCTCCTGCTCGCCCGGACTTCTAAAAGCAAAACGTTGGTCGCGGGTATTGGCATACTGGAACCCAATTCAACATAAGGCAGGACGTCACACGTCAAGCAGGGCACCGCCTATCATGTCAACTGGTGAGGCATTCCATTCCAACCAAACAGCAAACCACCAATGAACGCATTTAGATATCTCTTTGCTCAAAAGTCTTCTGCGAACCGTGAGTTGTACAACGCGGTTGCCGCTGTGCCTCAGGCAGATCACGCTGATGTGCTTCACACAGCAATTCGCATGCTCAATCACATCTATGTCGTTGACAAAATCTTCCAGGCCCATCTTGTGGGTGAGCAGCATCTTTATGCTTCAACCAACACAGAGTCAACGCCAGAAGTGGATGAACTCCAGTTCAACGTGGCTGAAACGGACGGTTGGTACGAAAAGTACGTGTCAACAACGACATCCGCTGAACTCGATGAACGCGTGGCCTTCAAGTTCACCGACGGCGATACGGGAACGATGACCCGAGAGGAAATGCTTCACCATGTCATCAACCACGGCGCTTATCACCGAGGGAATGTGGGTCAAATGCTCAAGTCAATATCGGTCGTGCCTCCGCGGGACCTGCTGACAAAATTTCTCCACATGAGCGAGCCGCAGCGCAGGCAAGCCTAATCCCCGACTGTTGCAACGCACCGCTGGATTCAGGCATTGAAACCCAGGCTCAAGGGGTTATGTTGTCGATTCAACCCCAAAATTTTCAGTTTGTATAATCATGCCCATTCCGAGGAGCGTTGCAGTTCACGCAAAGTGAATGAGGCTCGGAACTTATCTGCACCCAACGACGCTCACCCACATGTCTGTGGTGTGAGCCTTCTAGCAAGCTTCACCCGGAAATGTGGTTCTCACAATTTCTTTTGGAGTGAACCATGAGCGTGTTGAAATTTGCCAAGAACGTTGAAGACTACAAAATTGCCGACCTGAGCCTGGCTCAGTGGGGCCACAAAGAGCTGACCATTGCCGAGACCGAAATGCCCGGCCTGATGGCTATTCGTGAAGAGTATGCAAAGGCGCAACCCCTGAAAGGTGCGCGCATCACGGGTTCTTTGCACATGACAATTCAGACCGGCGTTCTGGTTGAAACCCTGCAAGCCCTGGGTGCTGAAGTGCGTTGGGCATCGTGCAATATCTTCTCAACCCAGGACCATGCCGCCGCGGCCTTGGTGGCCCAGGGTACGCCTGTGTTTGCCTACAAGGGCGAGACCCTCGCCGATTACTGGGATTACACCCACCGCATTTTTGAATTTGGCCCCAAAGGCAGCAAAACCGAAGGCCCGAACATGATTCTGGACGACGGTGGCGATGCCACATTACTCATGCACCTCGGTGCGCGTGCTGAGAAAGACATCAAGGTGCTGTCCAAGCCCGGAAGCGAAGAGGAGATCTGCCTCTTCAGCTCAATCCGTGCCAAGCTCAAGGTTGATCCCACCTGGTATAGCCGTCGCCTGAAAAACATTATTGGCGTGACCGAAGAGACCACTACCGGTGTTCTGCGTTTGAAAGAAATGTCAGCCAAGGGCACCTTGGCTTTCCGTGCCATCAATGTGAATGACTCCGTCACCAAGAGCAAGTTTGACAACCTCTATGGCTGCCGTGAATCCTTGGTCGATGCCATCAAGCGCGCGACCGACGTGATGATCGCCGGCAAAGTGGCTGTGGTGGCTGGCTATGGCGATGTGGGCAAGGGCTCGGCCCAGGCCCTGCGCGCCCTGTCAGCGCAAGTCTGGGTGACCGAGATCGATCCGATCAACGCCTTGCAAGCTGCGATGGAAGGTTACAAGGTTGTCACTATGGAATAGGCTGCTGACAAGGCCGATATTTTTGTTTCTGCCACCGGCAACAAGAACGTCATTACCTTCAAGCACATGGCGGCCATGAAAGACCAGGCCATCGTTTGCAATATTGGCCACTTCGACAACGAGATCGATGTGAGCTCACTGGAAAAGCTGAAGTGGGAAGAAATCAAGCCCCAGGTGGATCATGTGATTTTCCCGGCCAAAGGCAAGACGCCCTCCAAGCGCATCATCCTGTTGGCCAAAGGCCGCCTGGTCAATCTGGGTTGTGGCACCGGCCACCCCAGTTTTGTCATGTCATCCAGCTTTGCCAACCAGACCATTGCCCAGATTGAACTCTTTACCAAGACCAAAGAGTACAAGGCAGGACAGGTCTATGTGCTACCCAAGCACCTGGACGAAAAAGTGGCGCGTCTGCACCTGAAAAAAGTTGGCGCAATGCTCACAGAGCTGAGCGACGAGCAGGCTTCTTACATTGGTGTGAGCAAAGCCGGTCCCTACAAGGCCGACACCTACCGCTACTGATCTGCCGCGTTTATGCGGATTGATCAATTGCTGGTTCAGCGTGGGCTGGCCAGCACCCGCTCTCAGGCCCAGCGTCTTATTGGAGATGGCGTCGAGTGGATGCAGGCCGATTCCTGGCGTCGAATTGTCAAGAATGGGGATGAGGTTCCAGAAGGTGCTCGGGTGCGCCTTCTGGACGACTCTGAGGCCCGATATGTGTCCCGGGGCGGGCTCAAGCTGGAGGCCGCTCTCAAACAGTCGGGTTTGTCTGTGGTTGGTTTGACCTGCCTGGATGTTGGCCAATCGACCGGTGGTTTCACGGATTGTTTGCTCAAATCGGGAGCCACTTCGGTGGTTGGCGTGGATGTGGGGAGCGCCCAGTTGCATCCCAGTCTGCGCAATGATCCGCGCGTGAGGTGTGTTGAAGGCGTTAATGCCCGGTCACTTGTTGCTTCTGATTTGATAGCTGATAACCCTTATCCTGGCTGGCATGAAAGCGGTATTTCTTTGAATCTTGCGGGCGAAGACGGCACTGAACTTCCAACCCCGCAAGATCCCGCATTCGATCTGGCCGTCATTGATGTGTCCTTCATCTCGCAGACCCTGATGTTGCCGTCCATCGTTGCACTGTTAAAACCCGGTGGCGTGGTGTTGTCTTTGGTCAAACCCCAATTTGAACTCCAACCCGGGCAGGTAGGTAAGGGAGGCATCGTGCGTGACGCTGCCTCCTATCTGTTTGTAGAACAGCGCCTACGCGATGCCTGCGCTGATGCGGGGCTGAAGGTACACGCCTGGTTCGATTCGCCCATCGCGGGAGGCGACGGGAACCGGGAATTTTTTATTCACGCCAGCAAACCTGTTTAAGATAAATCCATGCGCTATCCCAACGATTTACCGATCAGCATTGAGTTTTTTCCTCCCAAAACACCGGAAGGTGTGGAGCGCTTGCGTTTGGTGCGGCAACAGCTGTATGTACTCAAGCCCGAGTTCTGTTCTGTGACCTTTGGTGCAGGCGGATCTACCCAGGAAGGTACTTTTTCAACGGTGCGCGATATTTTGTCTGAGGGTGTTCCTGCTGCCTCACACATCTCATGCATCGGTGCAACCAAAGCCACTGTGCGCGAGCAACTGGCAACCCTGAAATCTATGGGAGTCAGCCGTTTAGTTGCGCTGCGCGGCGATTTGCCTAGCGGTTATGGTGCCGGTGGTGAGTTTCAATACGCACGCGATTTGGTGGAATTCATCCGGGCCGAGACCGGAGATGATTTTTTCATTGAGGTGGCAGCATACCCGGAGGTGCATCCGCAGGCTAAATCACCAGAATCCGATTTGAAGGCATATGTTGAGAAGATCAAAGCGGGTGCCAATAGCGCTATCACCCAGTATTTTTTCAACTCTGACGCGTACTTCCGTTTTGTTGAAGAAGCCGATGCCCAAGGCGTAACCGCACCGGTGGTACCCGGCATCATGCCAATCACCAGTTCGACCCAGTTGATGCGTTTCTCCGATGCTTGCGGTGCAGAAATTCCCCGTTGGATTCGTTTGCGTTTGCAAGGGTTTGGTGACGATACGGCATCCATCAAAGCCTTTGGCCTGGATGTGGTCACCGATCTGTGTGAGCAACTGCGTGCAGGCGGTGTCCCTGCTTTGCATTTTTATAGCATGAACCAGAGCGCGTCAACGCTGGAGATATGCAAACGCATGGGGCTTTTAGCGGGTTAGGCGGCTAAAGCGGGTTGATCAGTTTGCAGCGTGCGCCCGTTCAGGATTTGACTTTGTCGCTAGCTTTATCAAACACACGAGTCCTGCTGGGTCATCGTCTCATAAAGACGGTGTTCAGCCGCCTGATTCGAGGTTGAAACTTGCGTTGCGGTCCTGGCCCAGCAAGCTGACCATTTGAGGCAGCGCCGCTTGAAGCTTGACTTTCAGGGTATGCGGCGGGTTGATGACAAACATGCCGCTGGCTGGCAGTCCGGGCCGGACGGTCTCTCCGGCGGCATCGGTGGTGAGCTTGCTTGATTTAACCGTCAAGCTGGCGTGTAACCAGGCTTTCCCCAACTTGGTAGCCAAGGTTTTCAACTTTCTTGGCAAGTCATGGGCCTCCGGCCTGGGAATAATGGGGTACCAAACCACATAGGTGCCGGTTGCAAAGCGTTTCAGTGCGTCAGCGATCATGTCTGAAACGCGTACGTAATCACTCTTGATCTCATAGCTTGGGTCGCATAAGACCAGGGCACGTTTGACCGGCGGTGGCAGGAATTTCTTGATGCCCTCAAAGCCATCTTCGCGCAATACGGCAACTTGTCGCCCGGCTTCAAGCTGGGCAATATTGGCACCCAGAGTTTTGCTATCTGTCGGATGAATTTCGAACAGTTTGAGTTTGTCCCGGTCCCGCAGGAGGCGCTGAATAATGAAGGGTGAGCCAGGATAAACCTTGTGGCTTCCCTTGTTGTTGAAACTGGCAATCATGTCCACATAGTCCTGCAGCGCCGGCGCAAGAGCTTCTTGTCCTTCGGTTTGCGGTTTGGTCAGCAGGCGGGCGACACCTTGGGCGGCTTCACCACTGGTTTCTGCATATTCACCGTCAAGGCGGTACAAACCAGCACCAGCATGGGTATCCAGAACGGTAAGGGCGGTTTCTTTCTCAATCAGGTGCTTCAGAATGGCCAGAAGCACTGTGTGTTTGAGCACATCGGCGTGGTTGCCTGCGTGAAAGGCGTGTCGGTAACTGAACATGGTGAGATGGTAACCCTGTAGCTTGCCATTTTGAGCTGATTTGCGCGAACAGGGCCAGTTTCGTATAATCGCGGGCTTCGCAGCGCTTTTGTGGCTCCGCGGCGAAGTGTTTGTAGTACTTGCTACCTCAAGCAATTCCCACCTAAGAGATTCCCACCGAACTTGACGCCTAAACCCGTCTGGCTTGGAATAGAAGGAACGCCGACCGTGGAAAAGAGCCCGCCAAACCCTTCATTTAGAAGAGAAAACTCATGTCAACTTTCAGCGCAAAACCCGCTGAGGTCGTGCACGAGTGGTTTGTGATTGACGCGACCGACAAGGTCCTCGGACGAGTAGCCAGCGAAGTTGCTCTCCGTTTACGCGGCAAACACAAAGCCATTTACACGCCTCACGTCGATACCGGTGACTTTATCGTCATCATCAATGCCTCACAGCTTCGTGTTACTGGTGCCAAGCCACTGGACAAGATTTACTACCGTCACTCAGGTTATCCAGGTGGAATTTCTTCGACCAATTTCCGTGACATGCAAAGCAAATTTCCAGGGCGCGCCCTCGAAAAAGCCGTCAAAGGCATGCTGCCCAAAGGCCCTCTTGGCTACGCCATGATCAAAAAACTCAAGGTTTATGGTGGCGCTGAGCATCCCCACACCGCCCAGCAGCCTAAGGTTCTGGACATTCCTGGCATTTCTGCCAACGCAGTCAAAAGAGAGGCCGCCAAATGATCGGTGAATGGAACAATGGCACTGGCCGCCGCAAATCCAGCGTCGCGCGTGTGTTTCTGAAAAAAGGCTCAGGCCAAATTGTGGTGAATGGCAAAGATATACAAAAGTTTTTTGGCCGTGCTACTTCGATCATGATTTGCAAGCAACCATTGCTGCTGACCAATCACGCCGAGACTTTTGACGTGATGGTTAACGTTGCCGGTGGTGGTGAGTCAGGGCAAGCCGGTGCTGTGCGCCACGGCATTACCCGCGCACTGATTGACTACGATGCTTCACTCAAGCCGATGTTGAGCCAGGCGGGATTTGTAACCCGTGACGCCCGTGAAGTTGAGCGTAAAAAGGTTGGTTTGCACTCTGCTCGCCGTCGCAAGCAGTTCAGCAAACGTTAACTTCAGAAAAGTTACACCTTTCCAGGCTGTTACATCAAGAAAGCCGGCAGAACTTTTGTTTTGCCGGCTTTCTTGTTGGCGGCTGATAGACTTCGCTTCCCATGAGATTTCGCCTACTCCGCCGCCGTTTGACTATCAGTGCTCCGCGTATGGCCGTCAGGAGTTCTTTGCCCTGGCCTTTTCGCTGGGCCATGCTGGCTTTTGTTCTGGGTATTTGCGCTGCGATTGGTCTGTGGGCCTTCGAGTTCGGCAAAGATATTGCTGGTATCGAAGGCGGCACTTCGGATGATTTGAGCAAGATCCGGATTGAACTTGCCAACACCCTGCAACAACTTGAAACGGTGAAGGCAGACAGAGATAAAGCACAGTCCGTCGCCAATACATCGACCACCTTGTTAATCGCTGAAAAGGCAAATCAGGAGCGTCTGCTGGCCTCCAGCAAGCAACTTGAGGCTGACAATCGTGTCCTGCGCGAGGATTTGGCTTTTTTTGAAAAATTGATCCCGGCAGTTGGAGGGGAAAATCTGGCTATTCGCGGTTTCCAGGCCGAGGTTAACAACGGCCGTGAAGTTAAGTGGCAGATTCTGGTTATTCAACCGCTCAAGGATGCGCCTGAATTCACGGGCTTGCTTGAGTTGACGTTCAGTGGTCTTTTAGCGGGAAAGCCCTGGTCAGCCACGCTTCCTGGTGGCGGTCAAAGCCTTAAATTCAAGCAGTATGGGCGTGCCCAGGGTATTTTCGAACTCCCACCCCAAGTGCAAGTGAAATCGGTGTCTGCTAAAGTTACCAACGGTACCTTGATCAAGGCTTCTCAATCAATCAAGTTGTAACCCATCAAGCGGTTTGCCATTTAAGGATTCATCATGTTCAAGAAGAGAAAACAACCACCGATCAAGAGCCTGATCGCTTACGGCAGCAAGATTGAAGGGAATATCAGGTTCACCGACGGATTGCGTATTGACGGTCAGGTGATGGGCGATATCCGGGCCAATGACGAGCACCCGAGTATTTTGGTGATTTCGGAAACTGCCACAGTGACTGGACAAATTTATTCAGACCACGTCATTGTCAACGGAACCGTGAAAGGTCCTATCTTCGCGGGCCAGATGTTGGAGCTCCAGCCTAAAGCCAGAATTACAGGTGACGTTCACTACATTGCAGTTGAAATGCACGAGGGAGCGATCATTGAGGGCCAGCTGCGACCTGTAGCTTCATCAGAAGAAAAGCCCGCACTCAAATTGGCGGCAAACAACCCATAAGCGAATTCCCGAGCGAATTGCTATACTATTATCCTAATGCAACTTTCCGGAGCCTTCCATGAGTGCTGTCGCAGAAAATATTCAGACTGAAATGCCAACCCCCATCGTGTTCACCGACAGTGCAGCTGCCAAGGTGGCTGACCTGATTGCGGAGGAAGGAAACCCGGAACTTAAACTGCGTGTCTTTGTGCAAGGCGGTGGATGTTCAGGATTCCAGTATGGTTTCACCTTTGATGAAGTGACCAACGAAGACGATACGACCATGACCAAGAACGGCGTATCCCTGCTGATCGATGCCATGAGTTACCAGTACCTGCTGGGTGCAGAGATCGATTACAAGGAAGATCTGCAGGGTGCTCAGTTTGTGATCAAGAACCCAAATGCCACGTCGACTTGCGGATGTGGTTCATCTTTCTCGACCTGAAGCTGCAATGAGTCTTAAGCGGGGTAAATAGCCCCCAAGATACGGGCGCCACTGGCGCCCGTTACGCTTTTTAGACTGGCTGTTTGCCTCAGCATTGTTTTCTGAGCAAACCACGCAAAGGCTGCAGCCTCCACTTGCAGCGCCGGCAAACCGAGTGCATCAGAAGGGATGACTTGGACCTGAGCCAAAGCAGCCTGCAACCCTTGCATGAGACAGTTGTTAAAAGCGCCGCCGCCACACACAATCAAGGTTCTTGCTTCAGGGGCGTAGTTCAAAACATCTTTGGCGCAGGCTGTGACGGTTAAAGCCGTTAAAGTTGCCTGGATATCCTCAGGTAAAAGTGGCTTGAAAGCATCAAGGTGACGCGACAACCACCTTGCGTTAAAAAGGTCACGCCCGGTACTCTTGGGTGGTTTTTTGGAAAAGTAGTCGTCAGACATCAGGGCAGACAGCAGGTGATGATTGATCTGACCGGACGCTGCCCATGAGCCGCTCTTGTCAAAAGGGTGACCTGTATGTTGATGGCACCAAAGATCCATCAAAACATTACCCGGCCCACAATCAAAGCCCATCACATGGAGATCATCCAATAGCGTCAGATTAGAAATGCCGCCGATATTCAAGACAGCCACAACCTCACCTTGCTTCCTGAACATGGCTTGATGAAATGCCGGCACCAGTGGTGCGCCTTGACCACCTGCGGCTAGATCCCTGGTTCTGAAATCCGCAACCACATCTATGCCAGTGAGCTCAGCCAAAAGGGAAGGGTTGTTGAGTTGTAGCGTGTAACCCATGCAGTCAAATTCTTGGGGGCGATGGCGAACCGTTTGACCATGGGCACCTATGGCGCAAACTTGTCTAGCCTGGATGCCAGATGCATAAAGCAACTGCTTGACGACTTGGTCATAGATCCGGGTAAGCGAATTTGCTGCGAGAGCGGCCCGGTGCAATTCATCAGGCCCCGATGTGTTGAGTTCAAGAAGCTCAAGGCAAAGCGGTCTGGGAAAAGACTCGTAGGCATGTTGGACAACGGTGGGCCGAGAACCCGAAACGTCAAGAATTACGCCATCTACCCCGTCCATGGAGGTCCCCGACATCAAACCAATGTAAAGATCAGGCACGCCGGAGTGACCTTGGTGGCCAGTGGGCTATTGAGCGTTGCCTATGAGCATGGAGGAGGCAGCAGAGAGTTGCATTCGATAGGACGAAGACGTTCGGTCAAAACGTGCTTTGGCAACTGGTGAAACCGGAACAGACTCACTTTGACGAGCAATCGTGAGTGGATCCTGGTGCATACCGTTGACCCGAAACTCAAAGTGCAAGTGGGGACCGGTTGCCCAGCCTGTAGCGCCTACGGCCCCGATGAACTGGCCTTGCGCAACCGATTGTCCCACCTTGACACCAATGCGGCTAAGGTGTGCGTAGACGGTTGTGTGGTTGTTGCGGTGCTTGATAAAAACCACATTGCCAAAACCGTTTTGTACGCCAGCAAACTCAACCACCCCATCACCGACGCTTCTTACCGGAGTACCTGTGGGCGCTGCATAGTCGACACCCAAGTGAGCACGCCATGTTTGCAAAATGGGATGGAAGCGCATCTTGAAGCCGCTGGTAACACGGGAAAACTCCATAGGTGAAGCCAAATAAGCTCTGCGCAGACTTTGTCCGTCCAGAGTGTAATAACCACCACGAGTTAAGCTGTGAGTGGCCTGACCATCCCGGTGTGCTGTTGCGCTATCAACGCCAGAATCCTGGAACCACATGGCCTGGTGCGTTTTGCCGCCATTCACAAACTCGACACTCAGAACACGCCCGGCCCGGATAGGTTCACCATCACCTTCAAGGGTTTCGTAGATCACAGAAAAGCGGTCACCTTTACGCAAGGCTCTGTGGAAGTCTATATCCCCGGAAAAAATCTCTGCAATTTGAATCGCCACCGAGTCTGGAATCCGCGCTTCATCGGTTGCAGCAAACAGCGAGGAGCGTATGGTTCCGCTGCCAAGGCGGTTTGACACTGTGAGAGATGAAGACTCAATCCGGGAGACAAATCCCGCGCCTTGTTTTTCAATCACCAGACGCTTGAAGAGCCCATCGTCTTCAGGGCTCCAGCGCGCTGTCAATTTTTGAAGTGAACTCGAACCGATAGCCTCAACCGTGACGCTGCGCCCGATCCTTCCCATCAGGTTTTGCGTGGCATTTTGGTCAGTCCGCAAGAAATTCGCTGCAGCACTGTCGGAGATACCAAGTCTTTTGAGTAGGGTTTCCGCGGTGTCATTGGCGCGCGTGAAGTCAGACCGGTAAAGCTCAAACCGATGAACGTCAAGCGCGTCGATTTGGGTTTTTAAGGGCAGGGGTTCAACTGCTTCGAAGACCTCACGGACCTGCATTGTCGACGCATCGGGTGCCAAGGCTGTAACTGCTGTCGCAACAGCAAAAGCCCCACCGCCTGCGCCGAGCATCAGAGCAGTGAGAAGGCCAGCAATTCGCCTGGGATGACGTTCGACCATCTGACGAACAGCATCCAAATAGCTACCAGCAGCATCAATCAGGTTAATTTTCAAGCGGAAAAAGGAAAGTTGACGTTGAACGGCTGTGACAATTTCGATTGCCACGCCAGCGTACCGAGCGCATAAAATCTTGTTTATAGGCGGATCAGTATATCCCGCTATTTGATCCTGGCATCTGGAAAAACCCTTATGAATCAACCGTTAGTCTCAAATTTTCCAGTAACAGACCGTGTTCAGGAAGCTCTTTTGGTATCCCTGCGGGGTTGCGAGGAACTGATTCCGCAGGAAGAGTGGGTCAAGAAACTGGCCCGAGCCGAGGCCACCTCAAAGCCTTTGCGGATCAAATTGGGTCTGGATCCTACCGCGCCTGACATTCATATCGGTCACACGGTAGTTCTGAACAAAATGCGGCAACTGCAGGATTTAGGACATCAGGTGATTTTTTTGATTGGGGACTTCACCAGCCTGATTGGCGATCCATCAGGGCGGAACAGTACCCGTCCCCCGTTGACGCCGGAGCAGATCAAGGCCAACGCAGAAACTTACTACCGCCAAGCCAGCCTGGTACTAGACCCGCAAAAAACCGAGATTCGTTACAACAGTGAATGGAGTGAACCACTTGGTGCTGTTGGGATGATCCAACTGGCGGCCAGATACACGGTAGCCAGGATGATGGAGCGCAATGATTTTCATGATCGATTCAAAGCTGGAACGCCCATATCTGTACATGAGTTTTTGTATCCTCTGATGCAGGGCTATGACAGTGTGGCCCTCAAAAGTGATCTGGAGTTGGGAGGGACGGACCAGAAATTCAATCTGTTGATGGGACGGCACCTACAGGCTGAATATGGCCAGGAACCGCAGTGCATACTTACTATGCCTCTTCTTGAAGGGCTTGACGGCATTGAAAAAATGTCGAAATCCAAGAACAACTATATTGGTATTTCTGAGGACGCCAACACCATGTTTGCCAAAGTGCTTTCCATCTCAGATACCCTGATGTGGCGCTGGTACACGCTGTTAAGTTTCAGGGGGCTGGGTGAAATAGCCGATTTGCAGCAACAGGTGGCTCAGGGACGAAATCCGCGCGATGTCAAGGTGATGTTGGCCAAAGAAATTACTAGCCGGTTTCACTCTGTACGTGCGGCAGACGATGCCGAACAGGATTTCATCAACCGCAGCAAGGGTGGGGTGCCAGAACGCGTTGAAGAGCAAACCTTGACCTTGTCAGATGGACCTATGGGTATTGGAGCTCTACTCAAAATCGCAGGTTTGACGGCGTCTAGTGGGGAGGGCAACCGCCTGATTGATGGCGGTGGCGTCAAAATTGACTCAGGCGTAGTCAGTGATAAGGCGCTGAAACTTGGACCTGGCACCTACATTCTCCAGGTGGGCAAGCGCAAGTTCAAAAAAGTGACGCTGATCTAGACAGTTGGCCGCAACAAGCTTCGAATCCTAGCCATTAAGCCACGTCTTCAGCAGTTTTTCATCCCGAACGGTGAGACGCCAGGTTGTGGCGGCGCGTGGTAATTTAAGGGTAAGCCGGTGTAACCGCTTATCCCGTGAGACCAGTGCTTTGATTTCTGAATGTGCACCCGCATAGAGCATCAAATCATCCAGACGTGAGATGCGCCAGCCCGTTTCATGGGCCCCTTTACCGACCTCAATGGCCAGCCATTCGTCTTCAGCGGCAAAGCCGGCTGCTTCGGCCAAACCCTGCCTTAAAACCGTTTTGATCTGCAGGTTTACCCCTTCTGTGACACGCAACCCGAGTTGCTGTGCAATCTGGGAGTTCTCGTCTTGGATTGATACACCTTGACGTTCAAGCAGATCCCTTACCGGAAGCTCACCGGTGCCATGAACCCATCGTGACAACTCCTTGACGTAGGACCGTCCGGACTGTTCTTGCAAAACAGCCAGCAGGTCTTCTTCGCTCATGGGTCCGCCATCACACCTTTTCCAAAGCGCCCGCATGGTGTCGTCAAGGCTGCCTGTACCTTCGATGCGCAGTGTCAGATCCAGACACAAAGCGACCAGCGCACCTTTGGTGTAGTAACTGACGGTGGCATTGGGTGTGTTTTCATCCTGCCGGTAATACTTTATCCAGGCATCAAAACTGGCCTGGGCCACCGTTTGAATGGTGCGCCCCGGCGTTTGATGAACCTGGTTGACAGTCTTGCCTAGAAGCTTGAGATAGTTAACATCATCGATCAACTGGGCGCGTCTGAGCAGCAGGTCGTCAAAATAGCTTGTGAAGCCCTCAAAAAACCACAGCAGCCGGGTGTAGTTTTCATGACCATAGTTGTAATGCTTAAATTCTGCAGGGCGCAAGCGCTTGACGTTCCAGGTATGAAAATATTCATGGCTGATCAGACCTAAAAGCGTGTTGTAGCCTTCCGTGGGTTTGAAGTCTGCGCTCGACAGACTCACGGGCTTTAGTCGTGGCAGATCTTTTCGGCCACAGATGAGCGCAGTTGAGTTTCTGTGTTCTAGACCACCGTAACCCTCATCAGTGGCGTGGAGCATGAAAAGGTAATTTTTGAACGGCGGCCTGCCCGTTGATCGGCCTGGCGCGTTGTTGCC
The DNA here is from genome assembly GCA_040382055.1 of Hylemonella sp. GTDB lineage: Bacteria > Pseudomonadota > Gammaproteobacteria > Burkholderiales > Burkholderiaceae_C > JBEIGE01. The sequence goes on along the minus strand of JBEIGE010000002.1, from coordinate 147,932 downwards.
ATGCCAGAACTGGATTTGCGTTTCGCAGATCTTTTGTGTGTCGGCAAGCAGCCTTTGGGCATCAAAAGTTGCTGACATGCCTGAGACGACAAAGCGATGTGCAACGCCACACGCCGTGAAGGCACCGCTCCAGAAATCTCCCAATTCAACTGGAGCATCTACCAACTCTTCATAGTTGCTTGCAGAGTAAATGCCAAACCCATTTTTTGTGATTTTTTTAGGTGTCAGCGCGGTTGCTGCAGACCAACGAGACGCAGCAGGCACTTGGCTGGGAATAAGTTCAAGCTCATGCACGCAGTGGGTACACCCTTCAACCCGCAGGAAAAGACAGGGGCCATTAAAAAAGCCACGGCTACTGTCAAGCCAGGCTGCCCGCACAGAAGCGTCTCGTGCATACACCTCATATACAAGGCGTAAAGGTTTTCCCGCTTTGCACGTAACTTCCCAGGTGCATTTGTCGGTCTGCGTAAGCGCGCAAGAACGGCTACCTTGACGAGCACGCAGGGATTGCAGGTTTTTTGAAAACTCACGGATCAAATAGCTACCAGGAATCCATACCGGCAGGGACACGCGTTGCAGTGCTGACGGTTGTTGAACTGTCAGTGTTATCCGGAACAAGTGAGCCTTGAGATCAGCCAAAGCCACCTGGTAGCTCACAGGGGGGGGGTGGTCACCCTGGGAGTGTGCTTTGCTGGCCATCTTGCGGTGTTCTCCAATCGGTTTACTTTGCCTCACTCAAATACTTTTCAATCTGCTGTGCACTGATGGCGCCAGGGACTCTGGAGCCATCCGCGAAAATTAGGGTTGGGGTGCCCGTAATTTTGTTTTTCTTGCCGAGTTCAACATTGCGCGCAACAGCCGAAGCGTCACAACTGGCAGATGCAGGAGACAGGTCATGCAGCATCCAATCTTGCCAGGCCTTGAGCTTGTCTTTGGCGCACCAGATATTTTTTGATTTCTCATGCGAATCCGGACTCAGGATGGGATACAAAAAGGTATGAATAGTGACATTGGTCACTTTGTCCAGGTCGCGCTCAAAACGTTTGCAATAACCGCAGTTCGGGTCTTCAAAGACCGCCAATTTTCTTTTGCCGTCGCCGCGCACGACGGTAATTGCATCCTTGACGGGCAGAGTGTCGAATTTGACGGCAGTTAGTTTTTCCACCCGCTCTTCAGTCAAGTTGCGTCGTTGTCGGGTATCAATGAGGTTGCCTTGGATTAGAAAGTTGGCTTCAGCATCGGTATAAAAAATATCCGTGCCATTAACCCGAATTTCAAACAGGCCTGGCATGGGCGATCTGCTGATTTCGTCGATTTTTTGCAATTGGGGAATACGCTCGGTCAGATTTTTTCGAATGGTGGCTTCCTGGGCCTGGCTGGCCGTGCACAGGGCGAGCAAGGTCCATTGCAAAACAAATTTCAGTGCAGTCATGATGTGGCTATAAGGTATTGGCTGGTCATATTACGGGTTCGTGGCGATTTGGACGACCCAATCTTTGAGGAGAGGACTGCGGTTAAAGGCATTCATGCCCTGCGTCCGGATTGTTGCTAACACGCCGTCTTGCAGCGAAAAAACCTGTTGTAGGGCATCAATCCCAGTCTCCATGGCCAGAACATCGGTTTTTCGCGACCGCTCGTAGCGACGCAACAACTTTTCGTCGTCCAAGCTGCGCCAGTAATCTCTTTCACGGATGATCTTCGTCAGTTCGACCACATCGGCCAGACCCAGATTCAGACCTTGCCCGGCCAGCGGATGAACACTGTGTGCAGCATCCCCGGCAAGAACCCAGCTTTGCCCTTGAGATGACCCGCACCAACGGTCTGAGTGCGCTTTCTGCAGTGGCCAAAGGGCGCGTTCGCTGATGAGATTGAGTTTGCCCAGCATGTTGTGGCTGGCGCTTTCCAGTGCATGACAAAAATCTTCTGCTCCGAGCTTCATGAGTTCCGCAGCGCGCTCAGGTTTGAGCGACCACACAATGGCAACGTTTTGCCCCTCTGGTCCGTCGATGGGCAGAAAAGCGAGTATTCCCTGTGAATCAAACCATTGGCGGGCGGTCTGTCCATGGGGTTTGGCGCACTGGAGCCGGGCGGCAATCGCATGCTGGTTGTAATGGTCTACTTGAAAGTCCACATCAAAGTCTGTGCGTGACAGGCTGTGCTTGCCCTCGCACACCACCGTGAGTTGGGCCGGTGAAGGCTCGCTCACGCGTTCGATCAGAGGTTGGTAGGCAATGGCTTCGTCCAGCCGGGTCTCCAGCAATGCTGAATCAAGAATCCACGCCAGCGCTTCAGACCCCTGCTTGGCTGCACTGAAAGCAATCTCGCCAGCGTTCGAGTCGCTGACTTTCATGTTCAGAACTGGTGTTGCTTCGCTGGGTGAAGGCCAGCACCGGAGGCTTTTGAGTAATTCACGCGAATGGTGGTTAATCGCGTAAGCCCGCACATCCACCACAGTCTTATCCGCTGGGGCAGGTTTTGTAACAAGCCCCACACGCAGCCGCTCGCGGGCCAATAGCAAAGCCAAACAACGGCCTACGATGCCTGAGCCGCGAATACATACATCAAAACGTACTGCCATCCCTTGATTGTAGAAGGCAGTGCAAAATCAGGGGCATTGACTGAACTGAGATAAGGTGACTTGCGTATGAAGGTTGTTTCTGAGCAAAGCGTGAATGCACGCATTTCCCGGCTTTGGGTCTATCCGGTCAAGTCGTGTGCTGGCGTCGAAGTCACAGAATGCGTACTGACCGAAACGGGTTTTGATCTCGATCGCGCCTGGATGGTGGTCGATGAGCAGGGTGAATTCATTTCACAGCGCGAATTTCCCAGGCTGGCACTGGTCAAGCCGCTCCTCAAGCACAACGAGCTGATTTTGCGTGCCCCTGGCATGTTGGCCCTGCACTTGGCGATTGATGGTGTTGAGGGCGCTGTGAAAGTCCGCGTGTGGGACGACATCGTCTCGGCCTACGACATGGGCAACGTGGCAGCACAGTGGTTCAGTGACTTTTTATCGCTTTCCCAGGAAGGTCTGCCGACAACAAACGCTCCTAAATTCCGTCTGGTGCGCTTTGATCCTGATTTCCGGCGTCTGTCCAGCCGGCAATGGACCGGTCAACACGAGGCCCCGAACCAGTTCAGTGATGGATACCCTTTGCTGGTCCTGTCCCAGGCGGCGCTGGACGAGCTCAATCTCAAGTTGCAAGCGGCGGGAGAGAGCCCGGTGTTGATGGAGCGGTTCCGTCCCAATATCGTTTTAGCTGATCTCAATGCCCACGATGAAGACCGGGTTGAGCTGCTGACAATCAGGACGCCAGGCGAACCGGTGGTGCTGAAACTCGTCAAGCCTTGTCCGCGCTGCCCCATCCCGAACATTGATCCTTTAACTGCGATCAGCACGCCTGCAGTCGGCGATATGCTGCAAACCTACCGGCAGGATGCCAGAGTCAAAGGCGCGGTGACTTTTGGCATGAACGCCATCATCCTTTCAGGTTTGGAGAGTGTGCTGAGCGTTGGGCAAGCTGTGCAAGGCGAATACCGCTTCGATTGATTTCCGACCGCAACACCTTCGCATACACTGAGCACCCTGATTTTTGAGGTGTTCTATGAGTTTGAAATGCGGCATTGTCGGCCTGCCCAACGTCGGTAAAAGTACCCTGTTCAATGCCCTGACCAAGGCTGGGATTGCGGCGGAGAACTACCCCTTTTGCACGATCGAGCCCAATGTGGGCATTGTTGAAGTGCCTGACCCTCGCCTTCAAGAACTGGCTGGCATCGTCCATCCTGAACGGGTGGTCCCTGCGGTTGTTGAGTTTGTTGATATTGCCGGCTTGGTGGCTGGCGCGAGCACCGGCGAGGGATTGGGCAACAAGTTTCTGGCGCACATTCGCGAGACAGATGCAACCATCAATGTGGTGCGCTGTTTTGAGGATGACAACGTCATTCATGTGGCGGGCAAGGTTGACCCGATTTCCGACATTGAGGTTATTCAGACCGAGCTGTGCCTCGCTGATCTGGCAGCCGTTGAGAAAGCATTACATCGTGTCACGAAAACAGCGCGATCAGGTGATAAAGAGTCGATCAAGTTGGTTGGTATTCTTGAAAAATGTCAACAAGCTTTGAACCAAGCCAAGCCGGTCAGAACACTGGATTGGAGCAAAGAAGAAGCCCCTTTACTCAAGCAGTTTTTCCTGATCACGGCCAAGCCCGCCATGTTTGTTGCCAATGTGGCGGAGGATGGTTTTGAAAATAACCCGTTTCTGGACCGTTTGACAAGCTATGCTGCCGCGCAACATGCGCCTGTGGTAGCCATCAGCGCGAAGCTGGAGGCCGAGATGGCAGAAATGAGCGATGAAGATCGCCAGATGTTTTTGGAAGAGTTGGGTCAGACCGAGCCGGGCCTGAACCGGCTGATCCGCTCTGCTTACACCTTATTGGGTTTGCAAACCTACTTCACGGCGGGGGTTAAAGAGGTGCGGGCCTGGACCATCCATGTGGGCGATACCGGGCCGCAGGCGGCTGGTGTGATTCACACAGACTTTGAAAAAGGTTATATCCGCGCCCAGACCATTGCGTTTGAGGATTTCATGGCTTTCAAAGGAGAACAGGGCGCCAAAGACGCCGGCAAGATGCGTGCCGAAGGAAAAGACTACGTGGTCAAAGATGGTGATGTGCTGAACTTCTTGTTCAGCAGTTGAGCCCGGCCTTCCCTTGGGTTTTCAGGTTCCAAAGATGCCCACCAAGGCCGATGTCATCAGCAAATAGCGGAAAAATTTGCCAATTGCCATATAGACCAAGCAGGGCCAGAAGGGTAGCTTGAGCCAGCCCGCAACGGCGCACAAAGGATCCCCGATGATTGGCAACCAGCTTAGCAAACAGGCCCTCGGGCCGATGCGTTGCAGCCACCCCAGCGCTTTGAGGTGGATGGTTGAATCACGGTACTTGCTGATCACTTGGCGTGAGCCCAAACCCATTGCCCAACTCACTGCCCCACCCAACGTATTGCCAGCTGTAGCCACCCAGATCGCCGGCCAGAATAATTCAGGGCTGAGTTGAATCAGGCCAAATACGGCGGGCTCAGAGCCTAGGGGCACCAATGTTGCTGATATGAAAGCCACCACAAACAACGAGCTCAGGCCGAATTTCGGCAGAGCCAGCAAGGTCAGCAGGTGGTGAATCCAGATTTCCATGTGCGATCAAGTTAAGTCACTTCAGTATAGGGATTTGATTTCAATTGCTGAAAATTTAAGCAGCTAGAATACCCATCACGCCCGATACAGATTTCACGCTCACTCATCCTGCTGCCCCTTTCCCCGAATGCACATCGGTCATATTCAACTGCCCAACAATTTGTTTGTTGCACCCATGGCCGGCGTCACAGATCGCCCATTTCGGCAACTCTGCAAACGGCTTGGGGCGGGCTACGCGGTCAGTGAGATGATTACCTCGCGTCCGGATTTGTGGAACAGCCTGAAGACGTGTCGCCGAGCCAACCATGAAGGTGAAGTCGGTCCTATAGCCGTTCAAATTGCAGGCACCGATGCCGCCATGATGGCTCAGGCTGCTGTTCACAACATAGACCGCGGTGCCCAGATCATCGACATCAACATGGGCTGTCCGGCTAAAAAAGTGTGCAACAAATGGGCGGGTTCTGCATTGATGCAAGACGAGACACTGGCCTTGCAAATTATTGAAGCGGTAGTCACCGCATGCGCGCCTCGCCAAGTGCCTGTGACCTTGAAAATGCGAACAGGATGGTGCCAAGCTCACAAGAATGCGGTCGCTTTAGCGCTCAGAGCTGAGCAGGCGGGGGTCCAAATGTTCACGGTTCATGGTCGCACCCGAGAGCAGGGCTATGGTGGCTATGCGGAATACGACACCATTGCCGAGCTTAAAAGCCGGGTGCAGGTTCCGGTGGTGGTCAATGGCGATATCAATTCACCGGAAAAAGCGCGTGAGGTGCTTGCTCTAACCCGTGCCGATGCGCTGATGATTGGCAGGGCTGCGCAGGGACGTCCCTGGATTTTTCGGGAGGTGGCTCACTTCCTGTCCACCGGCACACACCTGGCAGCGCCCCTGGTCGCCGAGGTCAAGCGCCTCTTGCTGGAGCACTTGCAAGACCATTACCTGCTCTATGGCGAATTCACGGGCGTTCGAACAGCGCGTAAGCACATTGGTTGGTATGTGGCGCAGTTGCCCGGCGGTCAGGCGTTTCGAAGCCATATGAACGGTCTGGAAAACAGCCAGTGCCAAAGCCGTGCCGTAGAAGCGTATTTCGACGCGCTGGGCAGTCAGATGGACCGGATACCCGGGTTATCCCAGGCCCGACTTGTGGGTGATGATGAAGAAACAAAAGAACAATTGGAAACGGTGAAATGAGTAAAAAGCAAATTGAGGAATGTGTTCGTACCAGTCTGGAGGCTTACTTCAGGGATTTGCGTGGTACCGAGCCCGATGGCATGTACGACATGATGGTTCGCGTGGTCGAGAAGCCCCTGCTTCAGGTGGTGATGGAGCAGGCTGAGCACAACCAGTCGCGTGCGGCAGTATGGCTGGGCCTGAACCGAAACACCCTGCGCAAGAAGCTGACTGAGCATCAATTGCTGGAATCACCTGCCCAATGAACGCCTTAATCTCCGTATCTGACAAGACCGGCATTGTTGAATTTGCCCGGTCGCTTTTGGCTTTAGGCATTCAGCTGATCTCCACCGGTGGTACAGCCAAGCTGCTGGCGCAGCAGGGTTTGCCGGTAACCGAGGTTGCCGAGCTGACGGACTTTCCCGAGATGCTCGACGGTCGCGTCAAGACGCTGCACCCCAAGGTTCATGGTGGTCTTCTGGCGCGGCGTGATGTGCCCGAGCACATGTCCGCGCTGCAGGCACATGGAATCAACACCATTGATTTGCTGGTGGTCAACCTTTATCCTTTCGAGGCTACGGTGGCCAAGGCCGGCTGCACGCTGGACGAGGCGATTGAGAACATTGACATTGGCGGCCCCGCGATGGTGCGCAGCGCGGCCAAAAACTGGAAAGACGTTGGCGTACTGACTGATGCTGCCCAGTACCCACAGGTTATTGCTGAGCTCAAGGCGCAAGGCAAGTTGTCTGATAAAACCCGCTTTGACTTGTCCGTAGCGGCTTTTAACCGGATCAGCCAGTACGATGGCGCCATCAGCGATTATTTGTCAGCCGTCCAGTTTGGACAGGGTGTTGCGACGGGTGAGCAGCCTGCGCTGGATTTGTTTCCGGGCCAGAGCAACGGACGTTTTGCCAAGCTGCAAGACCTGCGTTATGGCGAGAACCCGCACCAGCAGGCAGCTTTTTACCGCGATATCCATCCCGCTCCTGGCTCCCTGGTCACGGCCAAACAATTGCAGGGCAAAGAGCTGAGTTACAACAACATTGCCGATGCCGATGCTGCTTGGGAATGTGTCAAGAGCTTTCATACCCCCGCATGTGTGATTGTCAAACATGCCAACCCCTGTGGCGTTGCTCTGGGTGTTGATGCACTGCAAGCCTATAACAAGGCTTTCAGCACCGATTCCACCTCAGCTTTTGGGGGGATTATTGCCCTTAACACCATATTGGACGAGGCTGGTGCGCTACAAATTTCGAAGCAATTTGTCGAGGTTTTGATGGCGCCCGGCTACACCCCTCAAGCGCTGGCGGTGTTCAATTCCAAAGTCAATGTACGGATTCTGCAGATTGATTTGCCCCCAGGTCCACAACACCGCAACGCCATGGATATCAAGCGAGTAGGCTCCGGTCTGCTGATGCAAACTGCTGACAACCACGAGTTGTCACTGGCGGACCTGAAAGTGGTGACGGCCATGCAACCGTCTCCTGATCAGCTGCAAGACTTGCTGTTTGCCTGGAAAGTGGCCAAGTACGTCAAGAGCAATGCCATCGTTTTTTGCAAGCAAGGCATGACCATGGGCGTTGGCGCAGGACAGATGAGCCGGCTGGACTCTGCCCGGATCGCCAGTATCAAAGCGGGTCACGCGAAGCTGTCACTGGCCGGCACTGTGGTGGCCAGCGATGCTTTTTTCCCGTTCCGCGACGGCCTGGATGTGGTGGTTGATGCAGGTGCCACCTGCATCATCCAGCCCGGTGGCTCCATTCGCGATGATGAGGTGATTGCCGCAGCCAACGAGCGCGGTGTCGCCATGGTCTACACCGGCGTGCGACACTTCAGGCACTGATTGCGAGCGCAGGCTCCATTCGCGGTTGCCACAGAGCGGGCGAGTCAAACACGGCATTGACGCAACAAGCTGTGCATACCAAAACACCTGCCCGCGAGCGTGAGCCGGAGTCCGCAAGCGGTGCCGCCCGCCGCCCGCGAGGTGGCCGCTAACAAAATGAACCTAAGAGAAAATAGCCTAAAAACCCTGGTAGAAAGGGCACAACATGCTACAGTTTTTGTAGCAGTTGAAACGCCTCACCCGCAGCAGCTACCGTCTCGGCTATGTCATCATCGGTATGGGCCGCGCTCACAAAACCAGCTTCGTACAGCGCCGGCGCTATGTAGACACCCCGGTCCAGAAGTCCGTGGAACAGGGTGTTGAAGCGTTTGTTGTCGGTGGTCATGACTGTGGCGTAGTTTTGCGGCAAGTCCTTGAACAGGAAGAAGCCGAACATGCCTCCTTCACTATCGCCGCAGAAAGGCACACCAGCTTGGTTCGCTGCGCCTTGCAGGCCGCGGATCAAGGATTGCGTTTTGGCTCCCAGAGCATCGAAAAAACCAGGCTTGCCAATTTCCTTGAGCGTGGCCAGTCCGCAGGCCGTGGCTACCGGGTTGCCGGACAGTGTGCCGGCCTGATACACCGGACCCAGTGGTGCCATGAGCTCCATGATGTGCCGCGCTCCACCAAAGGCGGCCAGCGGCATGCCGCCGCCGATCACCTTACCCAATACCGTGATGTCGGGCTTGAAGCCGGGGATACTTTTTGCATAGACGCTTTGAGCACTGCCCAATGCCACGCGAAATCCGGTCATGACCTCATCAAATACCAGCAAGGCGCCATGTTCAGAGCACAACTCCCGGCAGCGTTTCATGAAAGGGACCGATGCACGGACAAAATTCATGTTGCCAGCAATGGGCTCGATCATCAGGCAGGCGGTTTCCTTGCCGTGCAGGGCAAAGGCTTCTTCCAGTTGTGCCAGGTTGTTGTATTCAATCACCAAGGTGTGCTGAACCACTTCGGCGGGAACACCTGCGCTGGTTGGATTGCCAAATGTCGCCAGACCGGAACCTGCCTTGACCAGCAGTGCATCTGCATGACCGTGATAGCAGCCCTCAAACTTGATGATTTTGCTGCGGCCGGTGGCGCCGCGTGCGAGACGGATGGCGCTCATGCCGGCTTCGGTTCCTGAACTGACCAACCGCACCATGTCCATGGACGGAACATGCTTGAGGATTTCTTCGGCCAGTTCGATTTCACGCTCTGTCGGCGCACCATACGAGAAGCCTTCCAAGACGGCTTTTTGGACCGCTTCGACCACGGCCGGGTGTCCATGGCCCAGGATCATGGGTCCCCAGGAGCCTATGTAATCAATGTATTTTTTACCATTCGCATCCCAGAAGTAGGCGCCATTCGCTTTTTTTACAAAGCGCGGCGTTCCCCCGACTGCACGAAAAGCACGCACAGGAGAATTAACGCCGCCGGGAATGACCTTTTTAGCGCGTTCAAAAAGGAGTTCGTTGTTGTCAGTGCTGAGTGTCATGGGGTGGTAATTGGAAGGAAGGGTCAAGATTAGATGACTCAAGATCAGCCTCATCGGCGTCAAATTCTGCACCTTCGGCTGGCTGCGCCCAGAAAAGGCGATCGGGAATAACGTTGCCCATGCCGGGCCTGAAGCCGCCGTGCAGGCACCTGTCAAGGTAGCTAAGTGCCTCAGAAAAAGCCCCAGGCAGGTCACTGCCACTGGCGATCAAGGCCGCCAATGCAGCAGAAAGGGTGTCGCCGGTACCGGAAAAAACGGCTTCAAATCGTTCAAATTTCTCGCTGCCTACAACTGCCTGGGGCGAAGAAAGCACATTGTCAATGAACTGGTCCGCTGCTGGAATGCCTGTGACCAGTGTATAGGGCACGCCGAGTTCTTCTGCAGCACGTGCAATGTCTCGCGCCGTCGGGCTTTTTTCTGATTTCCAATCGGGCAAAAGCCATCTCCACAGGGTGCTGTGGTTTCCCACTAACACTGTGGTTTGGGGTAACAGCAGTTCCCTAAAGGCATCAAGGTAGAGGTCTATCTGTACTTCATTCCACCAAGACAAGGTGGGCATGTAGGCAATCAAAGGCACATCCGCGTAGTCAGATGCAATCTCGGCAATCGCGCTGAGGTTTTCCGGCGTACCTGCAAACCCAACCTTGAAAACCTGAATTGACACGTCTTCCAACAGGGTCCGTGCTTGCTCTGAAACCGCTTCCTCGTCGAGAGGAAAATGCTCAACAATCCCGGAGGTATCACGCACATAAGTGCCAGTGACAACCGGCATGGCGTGTGCACCTACAGAGGCCGTGGCGGTGATATCGGCCGACAAACCACCTGCTCCGCTGGGGTCGTTGGCATTAAAGACCATCACACAGGCTGGATGATCAGCGTCTGAATCGGTGTCGGGTTGGGGTTGCGTTTGCATGGGCGGACACGTTGCTGTCATCAGGCAGAATATCGTAACGTGCTGTGAGCGATTGAAAAATCAATGACATGGCATCTATACAATGACTTTATTCTATTCGAAGGCCTTGCGCACTGTGATTGAAAACAAAACTTGGATGTGTTTGATTTGTGGCTGGATTTACGATGAGGCAGTTGGTGCTCCTGAGCATGGCATTGCCCCCGGCACCCTGTGGGCTGACGTTCCCATGAACTGGACTTGTCCAGAATGCGGTGCGCGTAAGGAAGATTTCGAAATGGTACAAATTTAGTGGTCGTAGCCCAGATGAATTGATGGTACCGATCAATTGAGCTGGGCTAAATCTTTATCCCATGACAAACACTGAGTCACTCAGGGATCTGCAAGAGAGGCTAGACAACCGCCTGCGTTCAGCCAAAACCGAAGGTTTGTCTGTTTCATGGCTTGCCTTTCGCTCCTCAGAGAACAACTATCTGTTGCCCCTGGGTCAGTTGGGTGAGATATTTCCCCTGGTCGATTTTCAGCCAGTTCCCTATACTGCCGTGTGGTTTTTAGGTATCGTGAATCTGCGTGGCGGACTGTTTGGGATGATCGATCTTGATCAATTCATAAATGCCAGAGATGTCTTGGCCCATAGTGTCCAACCCGCGCGTGGCAGCAGCTTGGTTACCTTGAATTCCTCGCTGGAGGTTAACTGTGCTTTGTGCTTGGATGGGCTAGCGGGTTTGCGAAACACAGGCTCTTTTGCTGCAGTAGCCCCTTCAATCGAGGGAGCTCCCGCATATTTCGGTACACGGTTCGAGGACGAAACAGGAGCTCATTGGCAGGAGATTAATTTGCAAGTGATGTCCCAGTCAGCTGAATTTTTGACTATCGGTGCTTAAGTCCTTGAGCGTCACCATGTTTGTTGTCGAAAAGCTCAAAGCCCTCTTCGTTCGCAAGCCATCTGACGCTGATCATGACCCCCGCTTGAGCTTGCTCTACGTGCCCGTTCTGGGTATGCGTACCATTAGCCAACATCAGCGCATTTTGTACGTTTTATTGGGGTTGGCCCTGGTTCTGATGACCGGCCTGACTCTGACGGCTCTGAATGCTACCAACAAGGTCGCCAACCAAATCGCAGCAACTGGTCAAGCTCTGATGCAGTCCCAAAGGCTTGCCAAGTCCGTTTCGCAGGCCTTGCTGGGCGCAAGCCAGGCTTTTCCTGATGTTTCTGATAGCGCGGGAGCTTTGGCAAAAACGTTCAGAGGCTTAAAAAGTGGTGATGACGATCTCAACTTGGTGGCACTTGCAGATCACCTGCAGCCTAAGCTTGAAAAGATCATGCCTTTGATGCTCAGGACTGAGAAAAGTGCAGCCATGGTGCTGGCTCAACAAAAGGCACTGATGCAGGGTGGTGCTTCACTCCGTCAAATTAATCGTCAGTCATCCAGCCTGCTCGATAGCGCAGAGGCAGTATCTACCCTGAAGCTGCAACAAAATGCTCCAGCAATAGAGGTTTTGGCTGCCAGCCAATTGGCGATGCTATCGCAGCGAATCGGCAAATCCGCCAGCGATTACTTCACTGCAGAAGGTGTGAACCCGCAGGTCTTGTCCATGCTGGATAAGGACCTCAAATCGGTTCTTGAAATTGCCCAGGGACTGCTGGACGGAAACTCTGAGCTACGTTTGACCATTTCACGTGATCTCCAAACACGTGAGCAGTTAACGGCCCTGATCAATCTTTATGAACAAACGCGAATCCAGACGGACGCAATTTCAATAAATCTGTCTGGCCTGGGTGCTGCCCGCGAGGCTCAGGATGCAATCCTCGCCGACAGCGAACTGCTGCGTCGTGAGCTACAAGACATACAGCGTCAATTGGCCTTGACATCTGGCTTCGGCTTCTTGATACAGATCGCTCTCAATGTGCTGGGTTTATTCGCACTGTCGTTTGCAGTCGGATTGGGTTTTGTCCATATTCAGGACAGCTACACACGCCAGACATTGGCCGAGACCCTTCGACAGGATGCCCAGCGTCATGCAGATGAGGCCAAACGCGTTAAGGCTACGAACCAAGCTGCAGTTTCGAGACTCATAAATGCGCTTCAGATTGTGGCTAAAGGCGACCTGACGCAAAAAGTCGTTGTAGCTCAAGGCATCACCGGCCCCGTAGCAGACTCAGTCAACTCCACGGTTGAGGAGCTGAGGGTGCTGGTGGGTCACGTCCAGACTACCTCGACCAGGGTCATTCAGGCAACCTCAAATGTAGACCTTACTTCGACAGCGCTTTTGGTGGCGTCCAATGATCAAATGAACGAGATCAAGGAAACAGGGCTTTCTGTACTTGATTTAGCCTCACGCATCAATAAGGTGTCGCGGCAAGCTCAGGAGTCCGCTACTTTAGCCCGTGAATCGAGGGCAACTGCCGAGTCGGGTCTGCAGGCTGTGCAGAACGCCATTGGCGGCATGGACGCCATTCGTGGAAAAATCCATGAAACCTCCAAAGGAATCAAACATTTGGGTGCGTCTTCTGTGGAAATTGCTGAAATTACTGAAATGATTTCTGACCTCTCCAGGCAAACCAACTTGGTGGCGTTGAACTCTGCAATCAAAGCTGCCGCTTCGGGTGAGGCCGGCAGAGGCTTTTCTGTTTTAGCTGAAGAAGCTCAGCGGCTTGCCCAACGTTCGTCAGATGCTGCGCGTCAGATTATTGATCTGGTCAAGGCCATCCAGACGGATACCCAAGACGCTTTTGCGGCAATGGAAAAATCGACTCATGACTTGGTGGATGGTACCAACCTGTCAGACGCCGCGTTATCGGCCCTGTCTGACATTGACCAAGTGTCAACACGCATGACTGATCTGATCGAGCAAATTTCCAATACGACTTCTCGGGAGGCCGAGCTCGCTAATGTCGTTGCAGACAACATCCAGCATATTTTTGAAGTGACAGAGCAGACCGCCGAAGGTACGCAATCAACGGTTTCCCAGGTTCGTGAGCTCTTGAGAATGGCAGACGACCTGCGTCAGTCTGTAGAGCGCTTCAAGATTGCATGATCCAAACGCGTTCCAAGCGACACACTCAGCATCCCAGCTAGCCATGTCAAACCACCAAGCGTTTATCGGCGAGCATGCTGCCGGAGTCGTTGAAATTGGCCCCTTGGTCGGGGTTCTTGAGGCCCTTGACTCCAGTGACCTAGGGGCTGCAAGTCAGCAGATCAATGCGTTGCTTGCTCTGCTAGAAGAGGCGGGCTTGGTGGAGCCTGCCAAATTGCTCAAGGCTACCGAAGCCCTGGCGCAGAAGCGTCTGGAAAATCCGGAGTTATTTGGAGAAGATGCTGCCTCCAAGGTTCATAGTGCCCATGTTGCACTGACCCGATACCTCAAGGCTTTGCAGCACGATAGGTCGGTGTCCTCCATTGTCCTTTTTCCCGAGTACCGAGAAATTCTGACTTTGTTGGGCGGTGACCGCGTTCATCCTGCAGACCTTTGGGCTTATGAATGGCGCTGGATCGACTGCCCATTACCCGCAGAGTGCAAGCCACTGGGTTACGACCCCAGTGTGCGTGTTCGGATGGATCACGGTGTTTTGGGTATTGTCAAATCAGGCAACACAACTTCAGCCGAGCTGATGAGTGAGATCTGTCATGGTTTGTCCCTTGAAAAGAAGTCTGTTCAGCAACGGGCTTTTTGGCAAATATCGGCGGCTTTTTTCCAGGCAATAGCACATCATTTGATTGAAATGGATTTGTATGCCAAGCGTGCAGCAACTCGCGTTTTGATGCAGTACGCCAAATTTGCCAAGGGCGAAGAGGATATGTCTGAGCGTCTGGCTCAGGATCTGTTGTTTTTTGTGGCTCAGGCCAATCCTTTGGGTAAAGAACGGGTGCCTTTTGTATCTGCGGTGCGTTTGGCCTACGGTTTGTATGAGAACGAGCCTGTAAATTATGAAGTTGCCCAGTTCAGTGACCCCGATCCCGCTTCGACGACTCCCGCTGTTGAAGCTGCGGTGACTGATGAGGTACTGAGCCCAGTTGCAACGACGAGTCTGGATTTTCCTGAAGTCAACACACAGGATGAGCAGATCAATTCACCAAATACAGATGTCGCAGAGCCCCTGCTTGAAGATGTGGGGTCTGACGATGATCAGTTCAGAGTCATTGGCCACCTGCGCATAGCTATTCCGCTCTTCAATGATTACCTCAATGACGCTGACGAGTGGTCTCGTCGATTGCAAACCGAACTCAGTGAGTGGCAGATTGAGCTGCCTTGCCTCCTGTCCGATACGTTGATGGCATTGGCGCACAACTTGGCCGACAGCTCTGCCAAGGTCGGCTTCCAGGCTTTATCCGAATTTTCACGTGAGCTTGAGATGGCGCTGGCGCATGTTCAACGCCACGCACTAGGTTTGCCTGAACACGCAGAAGTATTCGTTAAAGCGGCAGACACAATCAGGCATCTTCTGCATCAGTTTGCTGCCGGCTTTCTCAAGGAGCCCAGGCCAGAACTCCTTCAGGCCCTTCATCAGATTTACCAAACGGAATTGGCGAATGCGGATCAGGCTGTTCAGTCGCCTCAAGCGGATCAGGTGGATCAGTCTGAACGTGAGACCACCGAAATTGATGCCATTGAAGTAGCTGCCGTATTTCCATCAGAGAACAAAATTCCTGTAATTGACGCAGAGTCGTCCCAACTCGCGGCGCTTGGGGCGACCATTGATAGTCCTTGGGTACCAACACCAACCCAGGCCGGTCCGGTTGCAGTTCAGACCAGTCGCTTGCAGCTGCTAGACGACATGTTAAATCAGGCTGGTGAAGTGATGGTTGCTGGCGCTCGAATGGAAACCCGGCTATCTCAGATGCGCGGTTCACTTGCCGATTTGACTGGCAATCTCGAGCGTTTGCACCACCAGTTGCGAGAAATTGAAGCCCAGGCTGACTCCCCAATACAGTCACTTCCGGTGAAGACCCAAGACCTGCATCAGGGCGTTGATCGCTTGGGTTCCCAACCCCCTGACCGATTTCAAGAGCTTGCCCGAGTGATGGCGGAGTCGGTCAACAACCTAGCCACTGTCAAGCGTCACTTGCAGATCACCCTCAATGGGACAGAAGATGATTTGATTTCCCAGCTTCGCCAAACCAAAGACCTCCAGCGAGGTTTATTGCGTACACGCATGGTCGAGTTTGAAAGTATTTCCGAGAGTCTTCATGGCGTGGTGCGTCAAGCGGCTCAAGAACTTGATAAGCAAGTGCAGTTGAAGATCACGGGTGAATCACTTGAAATTGACCGGCTTGTGCTCGACCTGATGGCACCTGCTTTTGCACACATTGTGCGTAGCTCGGTGGTGCATGGAATTGAGACACCGGAACTGCGTCAACAGTTGAGCAAAGAAGTAACGGGTTTGATTCTGATTGAGCTTCAGACACAAGGCAATGATGCTTCGGTGTTCATAAGCGACGATGGTGCGGGCTTGAATTTGGATCAAATTCGAGATAAGGCTTTGGTTCAAGGCCTGGTGGAAGAAGGCCATTCGCTGTCAGAGGCTGAAGTGGCAGAGCTAATTTTTAAGCCCGGGTTTTCGACTGCACATCAACTCACCAGGTTGACGGAACCAGGCATGGGCATGGAAGAGGTTCGCCGCGTAGTCAACTCGCTTGGCGGGCGGATAGACATCTCAACTCAGCCCGGTATGGGAACCCGTTTTCATCTGGTTTTCCCGTTGTCGAGAGCAATAACTCAGGTGATGATGGTTCGTATGGGAGCTTTGTCGATGGGTGTGCCCGCCAACCTGGTAGAGAACGTCATGCACCTCACTTCCAACGAGCTTGCACAGGCCTTTCAACAGCAAGCAGTCGTGTTGGATGGACAATCGTTGCCATTTTTTTGGTCAGGTGCGTTGATGCAAGTCTCACCATCCAGTACCGAGCATCAGTCTAATGCTGCCGTGCCGGTTGTCATTTTGCAAAAGGCGGGTCGGCGTATGGCCCTGCATGTCGATGAGGTTATTGGGAATCAGGAACTGGTCGTCAAAAACTTGGGCCCCCAGCTTTCCAGACTTCCCGGGCTGACCGGGATATCTGCGCTGGATTCAGGGGCTTTTGTACTGATTTACAACCCCTTTGTATTGGCAGATGTCTATCATAAAGCCGGGGTTAAGGTTTAAGCTGCCAATCGCCTGAAGACGAATTCAGGCGTGGCGGACCTAGTCCCCTTCATTTTTTGACGACTGAGTAACGCAGCAAAGTTTTTGCGCGAGCCTGATCGTGGGCCACAACAGGTTTTGGATAGTTTTCCCCCAAGACAACCCCTGCTGCTTTCATGGCTAACGCAGTGGCTGTCCAGGGGGAGTGAATGTCCTTGTCAGACAGATCGTTGAGTTGCGGCAAATAGCGGCGGATGAATTTTCCGTTGGGGTCGAACTTTTCACTTTGACTGACCGGGTTGAAAATTCTGAAATAAGGTTGAGCATCGCACCCGCTGGAACTTACCCACTGCCATCCCCCATTGTTGGCGGCGAGGTCAAAATCATTGAGTTGTTCTGCAAAGTAGCGCTCTCCCCAGCGCCAGTCTATGCCCAGATCTTTCACCAAAAAGCTGCCCACCACCATGCGCAGGCGGTTGTGCATATAACCTGTCTGGTTGATTTGGGCCATGGCGGCGTCGACCAGCGGATAGCCGGTTTGTCCTTGGCACCAGGCGCTGAATCGCGATAGCGCCAGCTCTCCTTCTTCCCATTCAATGGCGTCATACGCAGGACGATAGGCGCCAGTTGCAACATGGGGAAAGTTGAACAGAATCTGAAAGTAAAACTCCCGCCAGATCAACTCACTGAGCCAAATGGCCGCCCCCTGGCTACCTTGTCTGCTTTTGACATACGCCAAAATAACCAGTTCGCGTATGGAAATGGTTCCAAAGCGCAGGTGCATGCTGAGGTAACTTGGCCCGCGGATAGCCGGGAAGTCACGAGTTTCATGGTACTGATCGATTCGGAGGAGAAAGTTTTCCAGCAGTTTCTGAGCACCACTCTGACCGGTCGGAATTTGTAAGGTGCGCAGATTGCTTGGACTGAAACCAATTTCTGCCAACGATGGAACAGCACGCTGGAGCTGTTCAGGTCGGCGTGCCAGACACGCGTGTGCTGGATCAGGGTTGTTCAGACTTAAGGGCTGTTCGGACAACTTTTTCAGCCAAGCGTTTTTATAGGGTGTGAAAACGCCATACGGCGTCCCGGACTGGGTCAGAATTTCCTGCTTCTCGAAAATCACCTGATCTTTGCAACTGATGAACTCGATCTGCAGGTCAGTGAGGGTTTTGCATACGGCATCGTCACGAGCCACGGCTTGCGGCTCGTAATCGTGGGCTGCGAAGAGGGCTTGTATTCCCAGGGACTGGGCCAGCTCGGGGATGACCTGGGTGGCAGTACCGAGAAGCACGATCAAGCCGGCCGCATCATGACCAGCCAATTGACGCAGGCTGATATCAAGTTCAAGCAAGGACTCACGGATGAATTCAACCCGTCTATCAACGCGTGGCAATGGGTCCAAAATCGAGCGATCAAACACAAAAACACAATGAACTTGTCGACATTGTGCAAATGCCAAGTTCAATGCCGTGCAGTCCCTGGTTCTTAAATCGCGCCGGAACCAGACCAGGCCCGTTTCAAACTGTTTATCCATGTTCGCCGCTAGAATTAATCATGTCGACCGATTCTGCACCTATTAATTTGACCAATCATTTTTTGATTGCAATGCCCGGCCTGCAGGACGAGATTTTTTCCAGAAGCGTCGTTTACCTGTGTGAACACAGCCAGCGTGGTGCTCTGGGGCTTGTGATCAACAAACCCAGTGATTTCAATATCTCCAGTCTTTTCGACAAGGTCAATCTGTTGTTACAAAGGGTAGACCTCAAGGATGAGCCTGTTTTTCAGGGCGGGCCGGTTCAGACCGAGCGCGGTTTCGTTTTGCATGAGCCCATTTTTGACCAGGGCAGTCAACCTGCTGAGCCCGTTTATGCTTCTACCATGGCCATTCCCGGAGGGCTGGAGATGACCACCTCCAAAGATGTCCTGGAGGCCTTGTCGTCCGGCGCAGGCCCTCGCCGTGTTCTGGTTTCACTGGGCTACGCTGCCTGGGGTGAAGGCCAGCTGGAGTCAGAGATCGGTGAAAACAGCTGGTTGACTGTGAACGCTGACCGTTCCGTCATTTTTGATACGCCCGTGGCCGAGCGATACGACAAGGCATTACTCCTGCTGGGCTTGCAGGCCTGGATGTTGTCACCTGAGGCCGGTCACGCATGATGGCGGCGATGGCTCCCATGACGCCATCCGTCCCGGCCCATTTGCAAACCTTTCTCGCGCTGGATCTGGGTCTTAAACGTACCGGGGTGGCAGTCGGCAACCGACTCATCCGTAGCGCCCAGCCCTTGCAGACGATTCGTGCCCAAGGTGACTTGAGGCTGCTTGAACTAGCCAAGCTGCTCAAGGAGTGGCAGCCTGATGCCCTGGTCATCGGGGTTCCCTTGTACCCGGATGGCACTGAACACGACAATACATGGCGATGCAGACGCTTTGCGCGGCAAATGCGCGGGCGGTTTGGATTGCTGGTTTTTGAAGTTGATGAGCGCTACAGCACCACTGAGGCGCTCACAAGTGGGGCAGCAGATGCCGATGCCGGAGCCGCCTGCATTATTCTTGAACAATTTTTAAGGACGATTGAATGAGCACACTGGCACTGGATGCGGAGGCTCTGTACGGTGAGTTGCTAAGAGGGGTCAGGCCCCTGGTGGATATGCAGACACACTTGGTTGGTGTGACTTCGGGCGGTGCCTGGTTGGCGCAACGCTTGCAAGTCGATCTGGGACTGTCAGGAGCTGCCGGTTCAATTTCGTCGACCTTGCACCGGGATGACTTCTCTCGCCGTGGTTTGGCCGCGGGGGGGCAGACCTCCTTGCCATTTGATGTCAAAGACGCCCATATTCTGATTCTCGATGACGTGCTGTTTACCGGTC
This sequence comes from Hylemonella sp., assembly GCA_040382055.1. Taxonomy (GTDB): domain Bacteria; phylum Pseudomonadota; class Gammaproteobacteria; order Burkholderiales; family Burkholderiaceae_C; genus JBEIGE01. Next base: position 128,315 of record JBEIGE010000002.1, on the reverse strand, counting down.
GCACAATACGGGCGGTGATGAATGAGCTGTTTGATTTCGGTCGACCTGAATCCATCCGTCTGGCGGTACTGGTAGACCGGGGTGGTCGCGAGCTGCCAATCCAGGCGGATTTTGCAGCTTCCCGCGTGACTCTGCCCGCAACACAGACGCTGGCTCTTGCCCGGCATGAGTCCGGACGCTTCAGCTTCAAAGTGGAGGGCGAGTGACATGCTGTACAAAAGAAATCCGCAACTCAACAAAAACGGTGAACTGATCCATCTTTTGTCTACCGAAGGCTTGCCTAAAAGTATCCTGACGCACATTCTTGACACTGCCAATAACTTTGTCAGTGTCAACGACCGTGAGGTCAAAAAAGTTCCTCTGCTTCGCGGGAAAAGCGTTTTCAACCTTTTTTTCGAAAACTCCACACGAACACGCACCACATTCGAGATTGCTGCCAAGCGCTTGAGTGCGGATGTCATCAACCTGGACATTGCCCGCTCCAGTGCTGCCAAGGGGGAGTCGCTGCTCGACACCATCGCCAATCTGAGTGCCATGGCAGCCGATCTTTTTGTTGTCCGTCACAGCGAGTCGGGTGCGCCTTACCTGATTGCCCAGCATGTGGCGCCGCATGTGCACGTGGTCAATGCCGGGGACGGCCGGCATGCTCACCCCACACAAGGGCTGCTTGATATGTTCACCATTCGGCATTTCAAACAGGATTTTTCAAACCTTACGGTGGCTATCGTTGGCGATGTGATGCATTCGCGGGTGGCCCGCTCAGACATCCATGCGCTGACCACTCTGGGATGTGCAGAGGTTCGCGTGGTGGGTCCGAAGACCCTGGTACCGGCCGACATGGCGCAGATGGGCGTGCGGGTGTGTCATACCTTGGAAGAAGGTATTCGGGGTTGTGACGTCATCATCATGCTGCGCCTGCAAAACGAACGCATGAGCGGTGCACTACTTCCTTCTTCCCAGGAGTTTTTCAAGAGCTTTGGGCTGACACCCGAGAAGTTGCAACTGGCCCGGCCGGATGCCATCGTGATGCACCCGGGGCCGATCAACAGGGGTGTTGAAATTGACTCGGCGGTGGTCGATGGCAAGCAAAGTGTGATCTTGCCTCAGGTCACGTTTGGCATCGCGGTGCGTATGGCGGTCATGAGCATTGTGGCCGGTAATGAAGCCTGAGTCGGGGACGGAGCGAATATGAAAATACTGATCAAGGGCGGACGGGTGATGGACCCGTCTTCCAACCGCGATGAAATGGCCAACGTGGCCATTGCGGCGGGAAAAATCATTGCAATTGGCGAAACGCCGGCTGACTTTGTGCCCAACAAGGTCATCTCTGCTGCGGGCTGTGTGGTTGCGCCGGGATTGCTGGATCTGGCGGTGCGACTTCGCGAGCCAGGTCATGAGCACGAGGGCATGCTGGAGTCTGAAATGGCTGCTGCCGTAGCTGGTGGTGTTTCCAGCCTGGTTTGTCCGCCAGATACTGAGCCCGTGCTCGACGAACCCGGCTTGGTTGAGATGCTCAAGTTTCGAGCCGAAAAACTGCACCAATCCCGCGTATTTCCCCTGGGAGCTTTAACGCGAAATTTACAAGGCGAAGTGCTCACCGAAATGGTGGAGCTGTCTGAGGCCGGCTGTGTTGCCTTCAGCCAGGCGGATGTTCCTTTGGTTAATACCCAGGTCATGCAACGTGCCATGCAGTACGCCAGCACCTTTGGGTTCCCGGTCTGGCTACGCCCGCTTGATTTTTATCTGGGGCAAGGCGTAGCTGCCAGCGGACCACTGGCCACCCGCATGGGACTCAGTGGCGTGTCCGTCGCTGCTGAAACAATTGCCCTGCACACGATTTTTGAGTTGATGCGTTCCACCGGCGCGCGTGTTCATCTCTGTCGCCTGAGTACGGCCGCCGGTGTGGCGCTGGTACGCCAGGCCAAAGACGAAGGATTGCGTGTCAGCTGTGACGTCAGCATCAACTCCCTTCACCTCACAGACACAGACACGGGGTATTTCGACAGCAGGATGCGATTAACCCCCCCTTTGCGGCAGCAGCGTGACCGTGCTGCCTTGCGAGAAGGTCTGGCTGATGGCACGATTGATGCGCTGGTATCCGACCACACGCCAGTTGACGAAAATGCCAAGATGCTTCCCTTCGCGCAAAGTGAGCCCGGTGCAAGTGGGGTGGAGTTATTGTTGAGTCTGGCACTCAAATGGGGTCAGGAGAGCGGCGTAGGCCTGATGCGTTCTCTGGCGGTTATCACGAGTGAACCGGCGCGTGTTCTGGGACCATCCTTGGGCTCTCTGGAGCACAGCCTAGGCCGCTTGCATGTGGGTAGTGAAGCCGACCTCTGCGTTTTTGATCCAGCCCTTGAATGGGTGATCAAGCCCGATGATTTGCGAAGCCAGGGCAAGCACACGCCCTTTGGCGGCTACTCGGTGCCGGGCAAGGTGCATTGCACCTTGGTCGGCGGGCAGTTAGCCTTTCTGGGCTAAAGGTTTGTTTCGCCGTTGCCGCGCAGCCTGGCGCCTGTTGCGCGCATTGACACACATTGTGGCGGGTTTGCTCACGATTGTGTTCATTTTTCCGCGGCTCCCGCAAGCACAAAGGGAAATAAGAATTCAGGTCTGGTCCCTTCGCATGCTTGATTTCCTAGCTATCAAAATGATAGTCAAAGGAATATCAAGCCATTCCGGGCCCCTGCTGCTGGTCGCCAACCACATGTCGTGGCTGGACATTACGGCAATGCATGCGGCCCGCTTTTGCCGCTTTATTTCCAAGTCTGATGTCAAAGCCTGGCCGGTGGTCGGAGCCCTGGCCTCCGGGATCGGGACCTTGTTTATCGAGCGCGAATCCCGGCGTGACGCAAGACGCGTGGTCCAGCAAATGACAGAACGACTTTCAGCCGGCGATGTGCTGGCAGTCTTTCCGGAAGGCACAACGGGAGATGGCAGCGCCTTGCTGCCCTTTCATGGCAACCTCCTGCAGTCAGCCATCACAGTCGATGCACCCGTGCAACCTGTGGCGCTGAGCTATGTCAACCGCAAGACTTTGGAGCCGACTCGGGAGCCCTGTTATGTGGGTGATGACACGCTGGCGGGCTCTGTGTGGCGGACGGTCATGGCCTCAGACTTGTGCGTTTGCGTGACTTTTGGCGAACTTCAGCAGGTACAGGGTCGTGATCGCCGCACCTGGGCGGTTGACCTGCGCGAATCGATAGGCCAGCTGCGTCAGACTGGGTTTGACAACGCGACAGAGCCTGGTGTTGGCCCTTGATTGCAGGGCAATTGACACAACTCCCCGTCGCGCACGGGGCAGGCCCGGTTGAATGTCACCACATGGTCCACCTGCGCGCGAATTCCGATCCATTCGCCCAAGGTGTGGTCGTGGTGACTGGGTACATGGGCCATGAGCTGCTGACCGTTTGCAAGTCGCAAGGTGTAGAGAAATTCCGACCCCCGGAATGATTTTCGGATGATTTCAGCCTTGACCGGGGCGTCATCATCGTGAACGATATCGTCTGCCCGCAAAAGCACATCGCATTCACCTGAATTGAATTGACAAGGCAGGGGACATTCGGCGACGTCAGTCAAATCTCCCAGCGGGGTCTGCACCACGAAGTGCTGGTTGACCTCGCGGATGGTTGCTGGCGCAAACACGCCATGACCAATGAAATCTGCCACAAAGCGGGTGGCCGGCCGGTGATAGAGCGAATAGGCATCGCCCCACTGTTGCAGCCGGCCCTGATGCATCACGCCGATGGTGTCACCAATGGCAAACGCTTCCATTTGGTCATGCGTTACAAACAGGGCCGTTGCGTTGGCGGCTTTGAGGATGACCCGGACCTCATGTGCCAGTCGCTCACGCAAGTCCACATCCAGATTTGAAAAAGGCTCATCAAGCAGCAACAGTTGTGGCTTGGGCGCTAGTGCCCGGGCCAGTGCCACCCGCTGTTGCTGTCCGCCCGAAAGCTCGTGGGGAAAACGTGCTGCGCTGTCTTGCAAACCGACCAGGGCCAGAACTTCAGCGATTCGGCCCATGCGCTCTGATTTGGGCAGGTGATGGAGACCAAACCCCACGTTGTTGCTCACACTGAGGTGCGGGAAAAGCGCATAGTCCTGGAACACCATGCCCATGCGCCGTGATTCCGGAGGCAGAAACATCGTGGTGCTGCTGACCACCTGATTGGAAAGCTTGATCTCCCCGCCTGTTACCCGTTCGAGGCCGGCCACGGCGCGCAGCAAGGTGGTCTTGCCGCAGCCCGAGGGGCCGATCAGCACCCCGATATCACCCGCACGCAGATCGAATGAAACGTCCGATACGGCAGGCAGAGCAGACCCAGCGTACTGAACCTGAAGCTTGGAGACCTGTAAGAACATGGCTCCTATTCTAGATGATTACAATTCTCATTTACATTGCCTGTTCTTTATCAAACGCCTGTTTATGGTCTTGCGCCGTCTCGTTAACTGTCTTTTCCTGGCGCTGCTGGGGGTGTTTATCTTGCCTGTACTGGCAGTTTTGACATCCTGGATCGATTGGGGTTCCGGCAGTCTTGCCAGCGTTCAGATTCTGCTTGAAATGGTTCAGACCGTGTTGCCTGATTACGCCTGGACCACCTTCTGGCTCTGCCTGATGGTCTGTGTGGGTGTGATCAGTATCGGACTGTCCTGCGCCACCGTGGTGACATTGTTTGATTTTCCCGGTCGAAAATTCTTTGAATGGGCCTTGTTGTTGCCGCTGGCCATGCCGGCTTATGTGGTGGCATATGCTTACACTGATTTTCTTCAATTCGGCGGCCCTTTTCAGACGACGGTTCGCGCACTGTTGAACATCGAAGGGCGTGTATTTCCTGAGGTCCGAAGCCTGGCGGGTGCGGCCTGCGTCTTCACGTTGACACTCTATCCCTATGTCTATCTGTTGGCCAGATCTGCCATGAGCGAGCGTGCATCTCATTTGATGGAAGCTGCCCGTCTTCTGGGTGCTCCGTTGTCCCGGCGCATACGCGAAGTGGCGCTGCCTTTGGCCAGACCTGCCGTAGCGGCTGGAGTTGCGCTGGCGTTGATGGAAACCCTGGCTGATTTTGGGGTCTCGAGTTATTTTGGTATCCAGACGTTCACGACGGGGATTTACAAAGCCTGGCTCTCCATGGACAACCAGCGTGCAGCCGCCCAGTTGGCAACGATGCTGCTGATTTTGGTCATCGCCCTGCTGAGCCTGGATCACCATGCCCAAAAGCGCATGCGTTTTTCCGCCAAACGTGGTTCCGGGGCAGAAGATGCGAAGTCTGTTGAACTGAGTGGGCGCTACCTCTGGCTGGCCTGGGCTGTTTGTAGCCTGCCATTGCTTTTGGGTTTTATGGCCCCGGTGCTTTTCATGTTGCGACCGCTCATACTTGATGGTTCCAGCCTGCCCTGGGACCGGTTTATGGGCTGGGCTTACAACAGCATCCGGTTGGGCCTCATCACTGCAGCACTGGCGGTTGGACTGGCGTTATTGCTGGCTTATCAGTTCCGTGTGAACAGGTCTTGGCTGACGCGAACCGTGGTTCAAATAGCAGGCTTGGGATACGCCATTCCAGGGGCAGTCATCGTGGTTGGATTGCTTTTGCCCGTGGGTTGGTTGCAGGCTGCTTTTCCTCAAAGCAGTGTGGGTTACTACCTCACTGCCACACCGCTGGGCCTGGTTTGGGCTTACCTGATCCGGTTTTGTGCGGTGGCGTTGCAGTCCATCCAGAGCGGTTACTCACGGGTTCCTCAAAGCCTTGACGATTCCGCTCGCATGCTGGGCGCGGGGGGATGGATGCTTATGCAACGCGTCCATGCCCCCTTGCTCAGACGTTCAACAGCGGCTGCGGCTTTGCTGGTGTTTGTCGATGTCATGAAGGAGTTGCCAGCCACGCTGGTCCTGCGGCCGTTTAACAGTGACACATTGGCTGTTGTCGCCTACCAGCTTGCCCGCGATGAACGCCTGGGGGAGGCCGCATTGCCGTGCTTGGCGCTGGTGTTTGCAGGTTTGTTGCCTGTGATTTTGCTCAACCGAACCTTACGATCCGGCAATTGACGCAGGCTAGAATTTAGCAACTGCTGGTGTGAAGATTGAAAGGCAACTCCATGGCCAAACGCTCCCTGACGGCCAACCCCGTCAAAACTTCAGAGCCCGACCAAGTGTTTGAATTGGCAGCCGAGGTGTTTCGGGTTATGTCGGCACCCATGCGCTTGAAAATTATCAGTTGTTTGTGCGAGGGTGAAAAAAATGTGAGCTACCTGCTGAGCCAGATTCAGACGACTCAGCCCAATATGTCTCAGCATTTGACTACGCTTTATCAGGCCGGTGTGCTGGGCAAGCGTCGCGAAGGTGTACAGATCTATTACCGCATCATTGATGAACGGGTCTCGACACTTTGCCGGACAGTGTGCACCCAAATTGCCATGGAAGCAGTCACCCCGGCTGAGTAAGCTGCTTGTGCAGCCCCAACCGGCTGACTGAAGCTGTTGAATCAGACGGCCAGTATGACAAGTATTTAAGGTTTGAGGTAAACAAACCCCTCCTGCGCTTGCAGGCGAGCCACCTCAGAGACACCCGAGGCAACGATCGTGGTTTCAAGCAGCAAGCGGCTAGGGGCGATCTGCCGTGTAGTCAGGGTGTTGTTGCACACCCGGAACTCAACACCTTTGCCAGACAACTCCCCCACCGAACCACTGAACTCCCGGCCTTGGCTGTCTTTTGCATCCTGCAGCAAAAAATTGATACCGGGCCCGTGCGTGACAACCACAATCTTTGCTTTCGGGTCTGCACTGATATGGTTACGTATGTTGTTCAGGATGGCCGGCACTGTGTTGACATCGGTGTTGACGTGGTAGACCGCCTTGACGTTTGGTGAGGACAACGGATCGCTTGCACACCCGACCAGAGCCGCGGCAAGAAAAAGGCTACCGAGCAAGGTGTTTATTTTTTGTGTCATTGATTCGCTTGTCGTTACAGCAGGGAGTCTGCCCATATATTTTGCGCCCAATTCCAGGCGTAAACACCTTCGAGTTCAGACGGCGCACTGGAGACCCCGCCAGAACCTGCAACCGTACGGTAAGTTTTCTCGGCTGCAACGTATTGGTGAACCGAGGCGACGTGGACCACGAGTTTGTCGTTCACAAAGCTGTAGCAGGTATTGGTGAGCATGGGCAAGGGGTTAACTTCAATGCCTGCGAGCTGGGCCACCACGGCAGCTGCCACCACCTTGCCGTGAGCGTTGGCCATGTGGCCGGACTTGGGCATGAGCGGTGCAGCCAGTACCGAGTCGCCAATGACGTGAATATCTTTTGCCGCTGTGGATTCGAAAGTTTGGTAATTGACATTACACCAGCGGTTATTGGCGTTGGCCAAGCCGGATTTCATGGCAATCGATCCTGCACTCATATCCGGCAGCACGTTGAGAACATCGGCTTTGACATCATTCTGGACATCAAATTTGACGGTGTTGGTGCGGGCATCTACCGCAACCGCCTTGTGACCGCCGCGGTATTCCAACATACCGGCATAGTTATCCGCCCAGAATTTCTTGAACAGCGGCCCCTTGGAAGTAACGTCCGGATTGGCGTCCAGTATCAGCACCTTGGAGCGAGGTTTTACTTTCTTGAGGTAGCTGGCGGCCTGACTGGCCCGCTCGTAGGGGCCGGGTGGGCAGCGATACGGTGCCAGAGGTATGGTGATGGCAAATGTCCCGCCATCGGGCATGGCCTCAAGCTGCTTGCGCAGCGCCAGCGTCTCGGGGCCAGCTTTCCAGGCTTGCAGAATTTGCCCGGCCGAATTGGCAGCTTGCAGCCCCTCGATACTGCTCCACATCAGATCGATCCCCGGTGACAAGATGAGCTTGTCATAGGCAATGCTTGCGCCTCCTGCCAGGGTAACTGTTTTCTTCACGGCGTCAATGCTGCTGACCATGTCCTTGACCACAGTCACGCCGTGCTTGCCACTGAGGTTGTCATAAGGTGTGGTGATGTCGGCCAGGGTCTTGGAGCCGCCAATCACCAGGTTGGAAATCGGGCAGGAGACAAAACTGTTGTTCGGTTCGACCAACACCACGTCCATTTTGTAGTTGGACATCATGCGGACATATTTGGCGGCAGTAGCGCCACCATAACCACCACCGACCACCACGACTTTGGCTTTGGCGGGAATGGTGCCGGTAGAGGCGCATCCCACGAGCCCGCTGAAGGTTCCAAAGGCCAGAGAGGCCTGAACAAAACTGCGTCTTTTCATCATGATCAATCCCTTATCGTTTGGTGGCTGCGAAATAGCTGGCAATCGATTCGATTTGCTGGTCGGTAAAACCTTTCGCGAGTTGATGCATCACAGTAGCCTGGCGGGTTCCGTCCTTGAAAGATTTCATTTGGGTGATGATGTAGTCGCGTGGCTGACCGGCGAGCCCCGGAACTGCTGAACCTTCAACCGCACGGCCTTCAGTGCCATGACAGTTGGAACAGTTGGCCGCCAGTGCGCGTTGGTGCAGGCTGTTTGCATCCTGAGCAAAGGCTGCATTGGCAACCAGCCCGCTCAGCAGAACTGTTGCAAGTTGAAAGGAAAGTCGCATTGTTTGTCTCCTTCAAGAGATTGCGTAATTAAAAAAAGACCATTTTAAGATTGCCGACAATTCTGTTGCGGGTATTTACCCTAGTGGTCGCGTTGAGGACGTTTGTCAGATCAATCGTGCCAGCCCATAATTTACCAATACCTTGTATTCAATCCAGATCCTTCCCCATGCGCATTGATTTCTCTCCAACCTGTCGTTTTGTCTTTCGCCTGATCGTGACCCTTGGGATGGGAGTAGCTTTGTCCACGCATGGGCAGTCGCTTCCGGCCATGAAGGCTCAAAAAGTGTCCCCATCTGCCTGGTTTGTGCAGGGTGTCTCCGCTTTGGGATCCTCGACAAATCAGAATTTCATTTCAAACGCAGGGTTTGTGCTTACCCCTGCCGGCGTGGTGGTGGTCGATGCATTGGGCTCACCGGCATTGGCCCGCCGCTTAATGGCGCAAATTCGTGAAATCACCCCGCTGCCGGTGACCCATGTCATCGTGACGCACTACCATGCCGACCACATATATGGTCTTCAGACCTTCCGCGAAGCCGGAGTAAAAATCATTGCGCACCGTGCTGGACTTGATTACCTCAATTCCGAAACCGCCCGGCAAAGGCTGGAGGTATCCCGCACCGACCTCGCCCCCTGGATCAACGCGGATACGCGTCTGGTGCCCGCTGATCAATGGCTCGACACTGATACCTATTTGAACGTGGGTGGTACAGAGTTCGTGATCCGTCACGTTGGCCCGGCCCATACGGCCGAAGATCTGGTGGTTTATGTGCCTGGTGAAAAGCTGCTTTTTGCCGGAGATTTGATGTTTCGCGGTCGAATTCCGTTTGTCGGCCAGGCCAACAGCAAGCACTGGATTGAGGCACTGGACGATTTACTGAAGCTCGATGCCACCGTGGTTGTTCCTGGCCACGGCCCCGTATCGCGGGAAGCCCGCAAGGACATGGAACTGACCCGCAACTACCTGGTGTACTTGCGCTCCTCCATGGCACGCGCAGCCAGAAATCTGGAACCCTTTGATGAAGCCTATGCCGCGACCGACTGGAGCGCCTTTGAACACATGCCTTTATTTCGTGCCGCTAACCGCATGAACGCCTACAACACCTATTTGTTGCTTGAGCAAGAAACCCGTTGAAACCTCAGGCCTGACAAGCACCTTCCCCTTGCCTTCTATCCTGCACGTGTCCAAATTTCCCGCTCAGTCGCCTTCGGCGTATGGGTTTTTGAATCCCAGGCGGCCCAGGATTTCTGCCTCTCTGGCTTCCATGGCGATGGCGTCCGATTCATTGGTGTCGTGATCCCAGCCCTGGGCATGCAGGGCGCCATGAACCAGCAAGTGGGCGTAATGGGCCTGAAGTGATCGACCGTTTTCGAGTGCCTCCCTGGCAATCACCGGGGCGCATAGCACCAGGTCAGCCATCACCGTAGGCTGCCGTGCGTAGTCAAAAGTCAGCACATTGGTGGCGTAATCCTTCTGACGGTAGTCACGGTTCAGCGTCTTGCCTTCCTCGAGACCAACAATGCGCACTGTCATTTCTGCGTCGGTCTGCAGGGCATGCCGGATCCAGCGGATGACCTTGTGGCGTGGCAGCGCAAGGCGGTGCTGCACCATGCCGTCAAATCGGCCGTATTGCAAAGACAGTATCAAATGATTCAGACGAGTTATAGCCGTTTCCCCTTATGGAAATTGATTCAGATGCTACAAAAATAGGAAAAATACAGCAAGGGAAACTTCTCTGTGATGGGTAAACATGAAACCGATTTGATCAGGGAGACCGCTTTTTCGGAGCGTCATAGGCATCCACAATACGCGCCACCAAGGGATGGCGCACCACATCAGCACTGGTAAATCGGCAAATGCCTATTCCTTCGACCCTGCTGAGCACCCGTTCGGCGTCAATCAAGCCACTCAGCTGGGTTTTGGGCAGGTCTATCTGACTCACATCCCCGGTGACAACCGCCCGGGAGCCAAAGCCTATGCGGGTGAGAAACATCTTCATCTGTTCCGGGGTGGTGTTCTGTGCCTCGTCCAGAATAATGAAGGCATTGTTCAAGGTGCGTCCGCGCATGAAGGCCAGCGGTGCAATCTCAAGGGCCTGGCGCTCAAAGGCTTTTAGTACCTTCTCAAACCCCATGAGCTCGTAGAGTGCGTCGTAGAGAGGCCGTAGGTAGGGATCGATTTTTTGTGTCAAATCACCCGGCAGAAAACCCAGGCGCTCACCGGCTTCAACAGCTGGCCGCGTCAACACAATGCGTTGTACGACGCTGCGTTCCAGGGCATCGACGGCACATGCCACAGCCAGATAGGTTTTGCCGGTTCCTGCCGGGCCAATGCCGAAAGTGATGTCCTGGCGGGTCATCGTGTCCAGGTAGTTGGCCTGATTCAAGGTGCGCGCCCTCAAATCGGAGCGCCGCGTTTGCAGTGCTTCTGAGGGGCTCTGAGCCAACTCGGGGTCACCAGCGAGCATCAGTTGCAAGGTGTGCTTGTCGATGGGACTCGCAGCCATCTCGTAGAGGGCCTGCAACATCTCCATGCCCCGCTTGGCATTGGCTTTGGTGCCGTCAACCTTGAACTGCTCATGCCGGTGCGCAATCTTGACCTGCAAGGCAGACTCAATCGTTCGCAAATGTGTATCCATGGGGCCGCACAAATGGGACAAGCGGTTGTTGTTAAGGGGGGAGAACAGGTGGCGCAGAATCAAGCTGATAATTCCTCAAAAGTTTCAATCATAGGCAACATGACTCACAGTATTACTCAGGCCGCGATGCAATCGTATTTGACGGTCATGCGGGCACCAACATGATCGGCAGGATCACGGGAACACTCGTCGAAAAAAATCCGCCCCAGGTGCTGGTCGATTGCAATGGACTGGGCTATGAAGTTCAGGTCTCCATGAGCACGTTCTACAACCTGCCGGGACTGGAAGAAAAAGTGACCCTGCTGACCCACTTTGTGGTGCGGGAAGACGCACAAATTCTTTTCGGCTTTGGCACGGCCCCCGAGCGTGAGGCGTTCAAACAACTGATCAAGATCAGTGGTGTTGGGCCACGCACGGCGCTGGCTGTGCTCTCCGGGATGAGCGTGGACGATCTGTCCCAGGCGATCACCCTGCAAGAGGCCGGGCGGTTGGTCAAGGTGCCAGGGATCGGCAAAAAAACAGCAGAGCGGCTGTTGCTTGAGCTCAAGGGCAAGCTCGGTTCCGACATGGGTACTGCGGTGAGTCCCGGCAGCCATGCCCAGTCAGACATTTTGCAAGCCTTGTTGGCCCTGGGATACAGCGACAAGGAGGCTGCGGCCTCGTTGAAAGTTTTGCCCCAGGAGATCGGTGTCAGCGAGGGGATCAAACTGGCGCTCAAATCGCTGGCCAGGTAACGGTCAGCACGTTGGTTACTGAGCGTCTCTTACCGCGCGATCATTCAGGGGCTGAACTGGTCGCACATTGTTTGGATAAATCTGTCCGAAAAGTCTCAGTTGCTCAGTGCTGAGCGTAACGGTCTGCTTCAAAACCATCCACAACACGCCTTCGGTGCATGGCGGTGTGGTCAGTGAGCCCAAAAACTGGAAGTAGCGCAAGTCTTTGGGCAAGACCTGGTTCAGGTCAAGTTGACCGGGTGGAACCCTTACCGCGTCGTTTTTGTCGAGCGGCATGTATGTCCAGACTTTGTTAATCAACGCATTGGCCGGACCGGTGTCAAAAAGTATGGCCAATATGGCCAGTTGTCCTTCCTGGTTGCGGTGCACCAGATGCGCTGACATGGCGTAGGTTTTGTTGTTGATCCGTTCCTCGGACGGATGGTGAAAGTGAAACTGCACCAGCTTGTAGTTCGAGCCCCGCACCGTCATGCTGTTCTCACCCTCGATATTCACTTGAATCGTACGGCCGTTGTTAACCACTGTGGCGCCACTGGGCTGGTAGTCGAATTGGATCATTTCGGCCGGGCCTTGCAAGGTCATGCTCTGATCAATGTGTATGGGTGACTGCCGTGTGCCATTGGCGCACATGCTGTATTCGGGTTTGAGTTTGCCCCAGGAATCCGGGCCAGTTTCCCCCTCATAGCTCCAGTGTGCGGCAGGACTTGGGCTGGTTGGCTTGGGAATGGCGGGCTTGACACGCACCAGGAACTGGTTGCGACTGTCCAGCGGATTTGAGAGGGCGCCGGGGGCGGGCTTAATCAAAGTTGCGCGCTCTGATTCTGAGGCAATAGGTTTTCTGGCAGCTTCAGCGGGTAAGGCTTGCCCTTTGACAGCAGGTGGTGTGAGCCTCGCGTCTTTCCCGTCAAGGGTCAGGGTGAGTCGTTTTTTGACGCCGTCGCTGCTTTCCAGCGCTTCACGTACACGGTTGCCCATTTCCTTTGCGGATGTATTGCTCTCGCTGGATGGTTTGACAGCACTTGATTTGGTTGCTGCAGTGGACTTGTCCGGGGTTTCCGTGGCCATCAGGGGAGTCAGGAACAACAGGCTCAGCCCACCGCCTGCCAGCCTTTGCTTGAGGCCGGATAAGGATGTTCCTGCGGTAAGAAAATGAATCGTGAGCGCCATGTCTGACCCGACAGAACGGGCAAATAAACTGTGCAGCAAAGCAGTCAGCGTTAAAGAAGCATTAAGGAGTTATGGTTTTATCGGCAATCCAGCGCACTTCTTGAGCTGCAAGCAGACTTATCTTTGAGTCATTGGCCAACCTGATGCACTGGCGGCTATAGTCAAGGACCGTTCCTCAACAGAGGTACAACTTTCATGAAACACCTACGCTGTGAGTATCCAGACTGACGATTTTTCAGTATCTTCCGCCAGCCGGATGGTGTCTGCTGCGCCGGTTATGCCGGGAGAAGAAGCCATTGAGCGCGCGCTTCGCCCCAAGCTGCTCGATGACTATGTTGGCCAGGCCAAGGTGCGTGAACAGCTGGAAATTTTCATAGGAGCGGCCCGTCAGCGTGATGAGGCACTCGACCATGTATTGTTATTTGGCCCCCCGGGTCTGGGCAAGACGACCTTGTCACACATCATTGCCCATGAGCTGGGTGTGAATTTGCGCCAGACCAGTGGCCCGGTGCTGGAAAAGCCAAAAGACCTGGCCGCCCTGTTGACCAATCTTGAGAAAAATGATGTGTTGTTCATTGATGAAATACATCGCCTGTCGCCCGTTGTAGAAGAAATCCTGTACCCCGCGCTGGAGGACTATCAGATTGACATCATGATTGGCGAGGGTCCTGCTGCACGATCGATCAAGCTGGATTTGCAACCCTTCACGCTGGTGGGGGCCACCACCCGCGCGGGCATGTTGACCAACCCCTTGCGTGACCGTTTCGGCATTGTGGCGCGGCTTGAGTTTTACACCTCTGAAGAGTTGGCGCGCATCGTGAGGCGCAGTGCCGGTTTGTTGAATGTGCCGCTGGACGAAACTGGCGGATTTGAGATCGCACGCCGGTCCCGTGGCACACCCAGAATTGCAAACCGACTGCTACGACGGGTGCGTGACTATGCGCAGGTCAAGGGCACCGGGCAGATCAACCTTGAGATTGCCAACCTGGCGCTGGCTATGCTCGACGTGGATCCCCAGGGCTTCGATGTGATGGACCGCAAGTTGCTGGAAGCCGTGATTCACCGCTTCGACGGCGGGCCTGTCGGGTTGGACAACATTGCGGCAAGCATCGGCGAGGAGCGGGAAACGATTGAAGACGTGATTGAACCCTTTCTGATTCAGCAGGGTTTTTTGCAGCGTACCCCGCGCGGACGCATTGCTACACTGGCAGCTTACCGCCATCTTGGCGTTACCCCACCCCAAACCAATGGGGGCCTTTTTCAAGGTTGATCACCCATTGCATTACAGCGTTTTTTCCTGATATGAGTTTGCCTAAAAATCGCTGGGTCTGGTTTCTGTTGATAGCGGTGTTGGTGGGCGTTTTAATTTTCTTCGGGTTAAAGTCGCAAGGCCCCAAGGTCGAGGTTGTTGAGGTTAAATCCTTCCCGCTGGTGCGCACCCTGCAGTTTTCAGCGCGTGTGGCAACCTTGTCACGCGTTGAAGTGGGCAGTACCCTCACCGGCCGTGTGTTGGCGGTAAAAGTGCACGAGGGTGCATGGGTGGAGCCGGGCCAGCTCTTGGTGCAACTGGAGTCTGACGAGTTACGCTTGGCATTGGCACAAGCCACGGCTACGCAACAGCAGGTCGAAGCCCGATTGGCAGGCTTGCGAAGCTCGGGTCGCGATTCAGTGGTGGCCGCAGTGGCGCAGGCAGATGCCACGGTGGCTGGTGCACGGGCTGAATTCATGCGCACACAGCAACTGGTGTCGCAAGGCTTTGTCAGCGACTCCCGCCTGGATGAAGCCCGGCGCGTGTTGGATGTCGCCTTGGCCCAAAAAGCCAGCGCCCAAGCCCAGATTGCCGCTATTGGTGAATCCGGCACCGACATTGTCCAGGCCCAAGCCCAGGTTCAGTTATCCCGGGCTGCCGCTCAGGCTGCTCAGGCACGCCTGAAGCAAACCACCGTCACAGCGCCGGCTGCAGCCCGGGTGCTGTCCCGTGCAGTGGAGCCTGGCCAGATTGTTCAGCCTGGCCAAGCCTTGATGAGCCTGGCCATGAGCGGTCCTACCCAGTTGATCGCCCAGGTGGATGAACGCTTTCTGGACCAACTGCAGGTTGGGCAAACAGCCGCTGTGCTTGCAGATGCTTTTCCTGGCCAGCGGTTTTCTGCCCGTGTTTTGAGTATTTCTCCGGCCGTGGATCCGCAGCGCGGTGCCATAGAAGTCAAGTTCGCGCTGTTGCAAGACCCTCCTGCTTTTTTACGTGAAGACATGACCTTGTCTGCTGAGGTTGAAACCGCCCGGCGTGACAACACCCTGGTGCTGCCACTGAGTGCATTGCGCGCTGTGGTCAGTTCCGCGAGAGCCTCTCAAGCCACCGCCATGTCACGGGTTTTTGTCGTGGTTGACGGAAAAGTGCAAAGCAGAGATGTCCAGCTTGGTCTGCGCACCCTGGAGGCGGTCGAAGTTGTCCAGGGTCTGGCCCCCGGTGACGTGGTACTTCTCGGAAACAAGACATCCTCCGCTGTTTCAGTCAATCAGCGGGTGCGGGTAATGCCGTTGCCTTGGCAACCCAGCCAAAGCACGTCTCAGGCCCCTGGTGAAGATGCTGGCGCTGCGATGTCCAACGCCATGGGGCGCTAGGTGGGTTTTGAATTTCGTGTGGCCCTGCGTTTTTTGCGTGAAGGGCGCATGCAAACACTGCTGATCATCGTGGGTGTCGCCGCTGGTGTGGCGGTGATTGCCTATATATCTGCGCTGATCAGTGGCTTGCAAACTTCCACGCTGACCAAAACCCTGGGCGCACAGGCGCACATTTCGATTCGTGTTCTTGACGATGTGGTCTTCCCAGCTCGCGAGCCTGAAACCGGGTTGACAATTCTGACGCAAACCCAGCCTCGGGCCCAGCGCTTGCGCTCGGTTGCCAATTGGCAGTCCCTGGTGCCCCTGCTGGAACGCATGCCGGAGATTATTGGCGTGTCGCCCATGGTGGTCGGTGCTGGTTTGGCGTTGCGTGGAGAGGCCAGTGTTTCCATGGCCTTGCTCGGTGTTGATTTGGACCGTTACGACCGGGTCGTCAATCTGCGCAGCAAGGTGGTCAGTGGTGAAGCCCGCTTGTCGCCGGGCGAGGCCATTGTGGGCCAACAGCTCGCTTTGGATCTGGGGGTGCGAGTCGGGGATCGTTTGACGGTGCAAACAGGCGCGGGCAACGTGACGGTGAGTGACTCGGTGCGCGTGACGGCGCTGGTAGACCTGGGGGTCAAAGACCTGAACCGTCGTACTGTGATCGTCCCCTTGCGCGCAGCACAGAATTTGCTCAGCTTGCCGGGCGGCGTGACCAACCTGGACCTGACGGTGCGCGATGTCTGGCGCGCCAACGACCTGGCCTTGACACTGCGCCAGCAGTTTCCTGCCAAGGTGGAGAGTTGGCAAGAGAGCAATGCCCAGTTGGTTTCAGCCCTCAATGCCCAGTCGGTCAGCACCACGCTCATCCGGGGCGTGGTGCTGGCAGTGGTGGTACTGGGCATCGCCAGCGTCCTGGTGGTCTCGGTGGTTCAAAAACAGCGTGAAATCGGCATCTTGCGTGCCATGGGTGCCACGCGCCACCAGATTCTTAGGATTTTTCTGGTGCAAGGGGCTGTGGTGGGTATATTGGGCTCGTTGCTGGGCCTGCTGTTGGCGCTGATCATGATCTGGCTGTTCTCGGCCTTTGTCCGGGGAGCCGATGGCCTTCCCCTCTTTGTCATTGGCTTGCCATGGCTGCTCGCTCTCCAGGTGGCACTGGTGGCATCGGTCAGTGGCGTTTTGGCTGCCATCGCGCCGGCCCGCCGCGCTGCAGCCATGGACCCGGCACGGGCTATTCGCATCTAGTATGAACAGGCCTGCGTGATGTTGCTGGAACTCAAGGATATCCGCAAGAGTTACAACCTGGGCCAGCCCAATGAAGCCGAGGTCTTGCATGGCGTGTCCTTACAGGTCCATGCGGGTGAATTCATTGCCTTGATGGGCCCCTCAGGTTCGGGCAAAAGCACTTTGCTCAACATCATCGGCTTGCTTGAACGCATGTCAACAGGCAGCTACTTGCTCATGGGTGAGGCCGTTGGCGATTTGGATGACACCGCGTTGACACTGCGACGGCGTCGCTCTCTGGGCTTTGTATTCCAGTTTCATCACTTGTTGCCTGCCTTTAATGCGCTTGAAAACGTGACGCTTCCGGCACTGTTGAGTGAAGGTTTTGTGAGCGCAGCCAACCTCGAGCGCGCACGTGCGCTGTTGGCTGCGGTGGGGCTGGCCAATGCCATGAAGAAGCGGCCGGCAGAATTGTCCGGCGGCATGCAGCAGCGCGTGGCCATCGCCCGGGCGCTAGCCTTGAATCCGCCTTTGGTGTTGGCCGATGAGCCAACCGGTAACCTAGACACGGCCTCGTCCGACGAGGTGTTCGTGCTTTTGCGCAAAATACACAAGGAGCAAGGCACCTCCTTTATGGTTGTCACCCATGACCAGCGCCTGGCCCAGCGTTGCGACCGACTGGTCGAACTGGTTGACGGTCAGATCAAGTCAGCCTAAGACGGAAATCAGGTCAGCGCCCCGCGCGAATCCACGGCGATGATCTGCTCCACAATACCCTGATCGAGTCCGCCACGCACACCGATCATGAAGTCGTGCAGATTCACGGTCGGATCGCAATGACCAGGTATCAGCCAGACCACATCGCCCAGCGCAGGAACCGGCAGATTCGCGGCTTTGGGCACGAGCGTGCCATGCTCGTCGCTGCAGCCGGTGTAGTCCAACGCCGCACCATGGACAAGCGGCAGGCCGGAATCAATGGCGTGGCTTTTGTGGCCGGCATCACACACGGCGTGCTTTGCGCTCACACTCATCACCTGGGATTTGACAAACAGGGCATGCTCAAATTGCGGCTGGTTTGGATCCGCTTGGTTGCGTGTGTAGTCGACATCCATGAACAGGTAAGAGCCCACCTGAAGTTCGCCATAAACGCCACTGCCTGCCTCCAGACCAAACGTACCGGTGCCCGCACCGGTGATCAAGCCCGCTTCAAGTCCGGCAGCACTGAGCAAGGCTGTGGTGGTCTTGATCCGTGCCAATACGCTGTGCAGCGTGAGTTTTCTTTCCTCAACCGTGCGCAGGTGTTGCGCACGGCCGTGGTAGGCCTGAATACCTGCAAACCTGAGGGCAGGATGTCGCTGGATTTCGCGGGCCAGATGCACCACGTCAGCAGGCTCGGACACGCCGCAGCGGCCATGGCCGACATCGAGTTCGATGAAGACATCAATCACAGAATCGCCTGAGCCGACACCGTGCAGCGGCGCTGCATTCTGGCAGGCCGTGGCTAAACGCTCAATCCCTTCCAGGCTGTCCACAGCAATGGCCAGTCGACCTCCGCAAAGTTTGAGCTGAAGGGCAAGCGCAGCAACGCGCTGCAATTTTTGCGAACCAACCACCTCATTGCTGATGTAAATATCGTGCACGCCACCGGCAGCCAGTGCTTCTGCCTCCGATGTTTTTTGGACACAGATGCCCACAGCGCCAGCCCGGATTTGCTGCAGGGCCAAGGCAGCGCTTTTGTGCATCTTGGCATGTGGACGCATCTTCACGCCATGCTGGCTCGCGAAATCAGCCATGCGTTGCAGGTTGCGCTCCATCGCATCCAGGTCAATCACCAAAGCAGGTGTGTCAATACTGGCAACAGGGTTCCCAATCAGTCCTTCATAGGCTGGCTTCATCGTGCGCCTCGTCCTCCAGGTGTCTTGTATCGGACCAGCCTACCAGCGACATTCCCTGAGGTGTCCACAGCAGGCGATTGATGGCGGTGTTTCCCAGCGCCCAGGTTCTGGGGGCTTGCAAGTCAAGACGGGTGGCAAGCCGGTACAGCACATCCATGACGCCACCGTGCGCGACCAACACAATCTGTTGCCCGATGTGCTGACCGGCAAGTTGGTTTGTGATGTCACTGATGCGGGCCTGAAACTGCAACAGGTTCTCGCCGCCTTCAGGAGCAAAGTCCACATCTCGCTGACGCCAACGCGACGCTTGTTCGTGCCAGCCGGTTTCAATCTCGGCCCAGGTCTTGCCTTCAAACATGCCAAAGTGGCGCTCTCGCAGGGCTTTGATCTGCATTGGGGGCTTGCTCAAGAGCGCCGGGTGACTCAGGCGGATGCTGTTGGCCGTTTCATACGCGCGCCCCAGATCACTGCTGTAAATGGCTTGAATATCTTCAGTCACCAGCGCTTGAGCCAATTGCTGCGCTTGCCAGCGCCCGTTGTCGTTCAGGGGGATGTCAATATGTCCCTGGATGCGTGTTTGCGCATTCCAGTCGGTTTCGCCATGGCGTATGGCGATGATTCGGGTGGCTTCCATGGGGGTTGAAATCATGGCCTTGGTGTCATCTGGGGATTTCAATATTGACCTGGCGTATCCCGGCGGGCGGGTTGGGAAAATCGATCAGGGCTGCTTCCAGCATGGCCGCCACAATGGCTTCGGTATCCGACCAGGGCCCGCTATGGTGGGCACGGGTTTCATAAACAATCTGCCCGTTTGCCAGGCTGCGAAAAATCAGGCTGACTTCACGGTTGTAAGCGGTAGGCGGTGGAAAGCGCATGCCAAAACCGATCATCGAGCCACCTGAGCCAATGCCACCCGCACCGTAAACAGAGCGCCCGTAACCAGGCCAGCTCCATCCGGCAATGGGATTTCCCCAGGGATCTGCCAGAAAAGAATTGGAGCGCAAAGTCAGCAGGATGGTCACTGTGGCTTGGGCATCGTCACGCACCAGCCCCACCTGCGTCAGCACCTTGTCGGCCATGGCTTCCAGGCGTTCAACGTGGGGTGAAGCGGCCTGAGAGGGCAGGCGCTCGAACCGGTAGCGGGCCGCTTTGAGGTCTTGAGTCTTGGTTGGCTGGGCTGCAAGCGCCTGCACCCGGGTGTCGATCAGGCGAAGGCCTGAACAGGCTGTTAGCAGGCTTAACAGTCCCGCTGCGATTCCCGCCCGGAAGAACAACAAGGCCAAGCGCTTTTTCATATTGGAAAACACAACATCCTGCTGACTGGCTAGGCCGATATCACTTGCAGACCGGGAATCAGCTGCGCTTTGAATGTCTCGGTGTCAAACGCCGTATCGCCCGCTTCATCGGGGACGCCGGTGGTCTTGAGGCCTTTGAAATCAAAACGTTGGCCGTCCATCAGGTGGGAAGGCACCACGTTTTGCAAGGCCGTGAACATGGTTTCCAGACGGCCAGGGAATTTTTTCTCCCACTCGCGCAACATATTGCCGATCTGCACCCGCTGCAGGTTGTCCTGACTGCCGCACAGGGTGCACGGAATGATGGGAAACTGACGGTGCTCAGACCAGCGGACCAGGTCTTTCTCGGCCACATGGGCCAGTGGCCGGATCACGATGAACTCGCCGTTGTCGCTGGTGAGTTTGGGCGGCATGCCCTTGAGTTTGCCGCCAAAGAACATGTTGAGAAAAAAAGTTTGCAACATGTCATCACGGTGGTGACCCAGCGCCAGTTTGTTGCATCCCAGATTGCCTGCCACCTTGTACAAAATGCCCCTGCGCAAGCGGCTGCACAGGCTGCACATGGTTTTACCTTCAGGGATATTGCGCTTGACTATGGAGTAGGTGTCCTGCGTTTCGATATGAAATTCGATACCCAGATTCTTCAGGTATTCGGGCAGGATGTGATCAGGAAAGCCCGGCTGCTTCTGGTCCAGGTTGACCGCCACCAGTTCGAATGAAATCGGCGCACGCTGCTTCATTTTCATCAGGATGTCGAGCATGCCGTAGCTGTCCTTGCCGCCCGACATGCAGACCATCACACGGTCACCTTTCTCGATCATGTTGAAGTCCATGATGGCCTGGCCGACCTGGCGGCACAGCCGCTTTTCGAGCTTGTGGGTTTCGTGCTCGATCTTGAGTTCTTTTTTCAGAGGAACAGGCTCTGTGTCAATCCATTGTGTATTCATGGTGGCTCCGTTGCTTGTCTCACCAGGTTCCGGTTTCAGCGCGAATGGCCACTTCGCAGTCGTCAAAAATTTCCAGCTTGACAATTTTGACCCGCACACCCAGCACGCCGGGCAGTTGCAACAGGCGGTTGGCCAACTTGCCGATCAGGCTCTCCAGCAGGTTCATATGTGTGGCTGTGCATTCGGCAATGATGATCTGGCGCACCTTGCGGTAGTCCAGCACGTGGTTGATGTCGTCATCATGCGGCAGCAACGGCTGGGATCCCAGGTTAAGTTCTGCGTCGACCTGTATGGGCTGTGGCGCTGTTTTTTCATGGTCAAGAATGCCCAGGCTGGCGTTAAAGCGCAGACCGTTGAGCGTCAGGGTTTGGTTCCCTTGGTGATTTTGGGTTGTAGGCATGGGCATTACATTTTCGAGAAATCGCGTTCGAAGCGGGTCAGGTGTTGACCCCCATCGACCATCAGCGTGGTGCCTGTTATCGATGAGTTCTCGATCGCAAACCGAACCGCAGAGGCAACATCCTGGGGTGTGGACGAACGTCCGAGGGGCGAGAGCTTGTGCAAGGCCTTAAACTTTTCATCGCTGATCAGGTGGCTGGTCAGGGTCAGCCCAGGTGCTACACCCACCACCCGCAGCTGCGGCGCTAGCGCCATGGCCAGCATCGTGTTGGCGGCTTCCAGAGCTGCCTTGGACAGCGTGTAACTCAGAAAATCAGGATTCATGTTCCAGAGCTTCTGGTCGAGCAGGTTGACGACGACACCTGTGGCGTTTCTGTCGCAGACATGCGCATGCAGGGCCTGGGCCAACACAATGGCCGCGCCGGTGTTGCAGCGCATGTGCTGTTCCATGGCAGAAAAGCCGAAGTTGCTGGCCTCATCATGTTCAAACAGCGCAGCACTGTTGACCACGGCATCAATGTGGCCGAAGTGTTGGATCACGCGCGGCAATAGCGCCCGAACCGAGGCTTCATCTGACAAATCAGCCTCAAATGCGGCGCTAACCGTTCCTGACATTGAGCAATCTGCTACTGTTTGTATAGCTTCCAAGACTGAATCCCGGCAATGAACGGCCACTTGCCAACCGGCTTGTGCCAGGCCAAGCGCGATCTCGCGACCCAGCCGCTTGGCTGAACCGGTGACAAGAACCGTGCGTTTCGGGGGATTAAGGGACATTCAGTGACAATTCTGGGGATGACCAAAGCCATGAGTTTAACGACCCCCCCCGTTGCCAGCCTGAGTGGGCGTTTAAAGCAAGAGATTGTGTCTGCCATTTCCCAGGCCGGTGGTTGGATCAGTTTTGACACCTTCATGTCGATGGCGCTGTACACCCCAGGCTTGGGTTATTACGCCAATGACAGTCTGAAGTTTGGTCCCTTGCCTTATGTGATGCGAGACGGATTGCAAGTGCCAGGCAGCGACTTTGTCACCGCGCCTGAAATATCAAGCCTGTTTGGCCAGACCCTGGCGCGTCAGATTGCCCAGGCGCTGCAGGTCACCCAGACACGGGAAATTTGGGAGTTCGGAGCCGGCTCGGGTGCCCTGGCCTTGCAGTTGATACCAACGCTGGAGGGCTTGGGTCAGCCTCTTGAGCGCTATTCCATCGTCGACCTGTCGGGCACATTGCGCGCGCGCCAGCACGAACGGCTGCAAGCATACGCCCACAAGGTGCGCTGGGTGAGCGAGTTGCCTGATGTCATGCAGGGTGTGGTGGTCGGCAACGAGGTTCTGGACGCCATGCCGGTGAAGCTGTTGCAGCGTAGCCAGGGCGTATGGTACGAACGCGGCGTATCGGTACGTGGCCGCGAAGCGCTGATCTCTGGCGATGCAGTCAGCGCAGCGCCTGACGATGAATTTGAATGGGCAGACCGTCCTACCGAGCTTCGCCCACCAGTGCCGTTGGCGGGTATTCACGACTACCTGACTGAAATTCACCCGCACACAGAAGCCTTTATCAGCAGTCTTGCCGAGCGGCTGAACCGCAGTGCCAAAGGTTCGGCGATGTTCTTTTTGGACTATGGTTTTCCCGAGCGTGAGTACTACCACCCGCAGCGCCACATGGGTACCGTGATGTGTCATTTCTTGCATCAGTCAGACGCCGACCCGCTGTCAAAGGTCGGGCTCAAGGACATCACGGCACATGTCAACTTTACCGGGCTGGCTTTGGCCGCCCAGGAAGCCGGGCTGGGGGTGCTGGGCTACACCAGCCAGGCGCGGTTTTTGATGAATGCCGGGCTGTTGCCGCTGATGGAAGCAGCTGCCCTGCCTGAGCGTGTTCACGCCCAGAAACTGATCATGGAGCACGAAATGGGTGAGCTGTTCAAAGTGCTTGGCCTGTGTACCGGCGAGCCTTGGGCGGCCATTGGATTTTCTGCTGGCGATCGCACGCATACACTCTGAACCATGTTTCGCTGGCTTATCGTTGTTTTTCTGGCCCTGTTGTTGGTCAACTGGTTCACGCCGTTTTTCAAAAAACTCGGTGTCGGTCGCTTGCCCGGTGACTTGCGCTTTACCCTTTTCGGGCGCGAATTTTTTCTGCCCTTGACCACCACCATTCTGCTCAGTCTGGTGGCAGGTGGCATTGCCCGCTTCATCTGATTGCTGAGGTTTGACTCCATGGATTTATCCCGCTTCCCCCGTCGCCGTTACACCCAAGCTGCCACCCCTCTGGAATTCCTGCCCAATTTCACCAAAGCGCTGAGTCCTGATGGCAAAGGCCCCAATATCTGGATCAAACGTGACGACATGCTCGGACTTTTCCCGGGCGGCAACAAAACCCGAAAACTGGAGTTTCTGGTGGCCGATGCACTGGCGCAGGGCGCCGACACCTTGATCACCTGCGGTGCGCCTCAGTCCAACCACTGTCGCATCACTCTGGCCGCGGCGGTTAAAGAGGGCTTGAAATGCCGTTTTGTGATCGAAGAACGTGTGCCTGGCAGTTTCCACGACGATGCCAGTGGCAACCATTTCATGTTCCGGCTGATGGGGGTTGAAAACTTGACCGTGGTGCCCGCTGGGACACCCATGATGGCGGCCATGGAACAGGTGGCGCTTGAACTCGCGGCTCTGGGCCGCAAGGGTTATGTCATTCCCGGTGGCGGCTCCAATGCGCTGGGTGGTCTGGGCTATGTGGCCTGTGCTCAGGAGTTGCAGCAGCAGTTTTTTGAGCAAGGCCTGCAAATAGACCGGGTGGTGGTGGGTTCGGGCAGCTCAGGCACCCATGGTGGTTTGCTGGCCGGGTTTTTGGGCAACCGCATTCACATCCCCATTGTGGGCATTGGGGTCAGCCGCGACCCGGCCGATCAGGAGCCACTGGTCCACAAGGAAGCCCAGGCCGTGGCCGACTTGCTCAAGCTGGAGATGGTGGTCCCACGCGAATCGGTGATCAGCATCGGTGGCTACTGGCAACCCAAATACTCAATACCCAACCAGCGTATGGTGGAAGCCGTGCAACTGCTGGCGCGCACCGAGGCGATTGTGCTGGACCCGGTCTATACCGGCAAAATCATGGCCGGGCTGATCGGATTGGTCCGCCAGGGCTACTTCAAGCCGCAAGAAAACGTCTTGTTCCTGCACACCGGTGGGCTGCCGGCGGTCCATGTTTACGAGCATGAATTGCTGGGGGGTGGCGAACTCTCGCCCTAAGGGCGTGCTGCCAGTGGCTGGATTTCGGCGACAACGCGAACCCGGGCGTCCTGGATCAGTTGGCCAATGGCAATGCCAGAGACACCTTGAGCCAGCGCCTTCGCAGAAATGGCTGCCGTGTCCAGCGCGAGCACCAACGCCAGGGCTGCTTGCAGATGCTGGCCCGGTAGCCAGGTAGCCATCGCGGCCAGGCCTTTTGCCCGGGCGGCACATTCACAGGCCAGCAAGATCTCGGCAAAGCGCAAGGGCTTGCGAATGGCATCGCATCGCTCCAGCAAGTTCACAAGGCCCATGGCATCAAGACTCAGGAAGTTCTCCACTGGCTGCGATTCACGCGCCAGCACAACTGCCAACTCTCGGCACTCCACAGGCACACGCAGGCGATCACTCAACTGAGCCATCAGTTGAGTAGGGGGCGTTTGTGTAGGGGGCGTTTTTGCCGCATTGGCTTCAAATGAATTGGAATCTGCCCCCCAATATGCCAGGCAGGCAAACCGCACGCTCAAGGGGGCGCCAAGATCGGCTGCGGTGTCAAGGATGCGCATCAGGGTGCCGCTCATGGCAATTTCGGGCAAGAGACGCTGCAAGGCCTGGCAGTCGTGCAGGATGTGCATCATGCGCGAAGGGCGCTTTTGCATCAGGCCGCGGCTGATTTCCTGCCAGACCCGCTCGGCCACCAGATGATCCGCTTCACCCTGGGCCACCATCTGGCGCATCAGCGCGAGGGTGTCTGGCGCAACAGAGAAGTCATCCAGGCGCGCCGACAGCCTGGCCACTCGCAGGATACGCACCGGGTCTTCCCGAAATGCGGGGGTGACATGGCGCAATACCCTAGCCTGCAGATCCTTGCGGCCGCCGTAGGGGTCGGTTAAATTTTTGGTGTCAAAAGTGCCGTCCGGCCTTTTGTATCTTGAATGAATTGCTATTGAATTTATAGTCAAATCACGACGCGCCAGATCTTCTTCAAGGGTGACCTCGGGTGAAGCATGGACGGCAAAGCCATGGTAACCACGCTCGGTCTTGCGCTCGGTCCGCGCCAGGGCGTACTCCTCATGGGTTTGCGGGTGTAGAAACACAGGGAAGTCGCGGCCCACCGGCACAAAGCCCAGGGCCGTCATTTCCTCGGGGGTGCTCCCCACCACCAGCCAGTCATGGTCAGTCACAGCCAAGCCCAGCAAGGTGTCACGAACAGCGCCGCCGACCAGGTAAATGTCCATGCCGCTACTTTTCGCCTGTGTCAGCGAGACAAGCGGTAGGGTTCCTCAAAATCGAGAAAGTCATGCTCGGTGAGCGCGCCCTGTATCCAGGCCTGCACACCAGGCAAGGCGCAGACGCGATCCACGTAGGCGGAGATATCGTGGGGCAGTGGCAGTGCATAGGTTTTGAAGCGCATGCAAACCGGGGCAAAGTAGGCGTCGGCCACAGAAAAAGCACCAAACAGCAGGGGGCCACCATGCTCGGTCATCAGCGCCTGCCACATCGCGACCAGGCGGTTTACATCCGAGCGAACGGTGGGCTGGTCACGCCAGATGAGTTGCCCGACTTGCGGCAACGAAGCCTCAATGTTCATCATGCAGTGGCTGCGCAGCGCGGAGAAGCCACTGTGCATTTCGGCACAGACGCTGCGCGCGCGCGCCCGCGCTGCTGGCGTTTGCGGCCAGAGCCGGTGCTCGGGGTAAGTCTCTGCCAGGTACTCGGCTATGGCCAGGCTATCCCAGATCACCAGGTGGGGGTCATGGCGGGTATCGACCAGCAAGGGAACCTTGCCCGTGGCCGCATGGTGGCTGAGGGTTTGTTTAAATGCAGAACCAGCCTCGAACGAGTCAAAACGAACCATCACCTCCTCAAACTCAATACCGGCCTGCTTGAGCAGCACCCAAGGTCGCATGGACCAGGAGGAGTAGTTTTTGTTGCCGATCAAGAGTTTGAGCATAGGGGACGGGCTTTCGAGCTGCTTGGCTTAGTTTGTGGGCCGCAGATAGCCTGATGCAATCCCGGTGACCGACCCCGCACTGATGCCCAGCGCCTTTAGCCCGGGATACTTTCCGCTGGTGACGTTGTCCACCATCATGGATTCGAGGTTGTCCCGGCTCATCAAGGGCGCGCCCGGCAGCAGTTCCATCAGCAAGGCTTGCACATAGCCAAGAGCGGTTGGCAGGCCGATAACCGGACGGCCCCGTCCGTGGTTGATGCCGCTCAGGCGGGCCGACAATTGCACCAATTGGCGCAGCGAAAACACCTGAGGTCCGCACAGCTCATAGGTCATGCCTATGGTGGCCGGTATCTTGAGGCAGTTCACAACAGCTTGGGCCACGTTATCCACCCAAACGGGCTGAAAACGCGCTTCTGCACCGGCCAAAGGCACAAACGGGGCCAGGCGTTGCAAACTGGCGAAGAGATTGAGAAATTTGTCGTCAGCACCAAAAATCACGCTCGGGCGCAGCAGGGTGAGCTGCAGGCCCTGTTTGGCTGCGTCCAGCAGAACAGCTTCACCCCGTCCTTTGCTGCGCAGGTAGTTTGAAGGCGCGCGCATGGGGTCAAGATCGTCCACACCCAGCGCGCTCACATGCACCAGACGCTTGACGCCACTGGCAAGACAGGCCCTGGCCAGCTTTTCAGGCAATTCCACATGGCTCTTGTTGAAGGCGCTTTTATCACCGTGCAGGATGGCTACCAGGTTGATGACCGCGTCATGCCCGGGCAGCAGTTTTTGAAGCGTGGCTTCGTCATGCACATTGCATTCAACAATTTGAACGCGAGGCAGCATTTGAAGATGTCTCGCATTGACTGCGCGGCGGGTCGGCAAAGTGACTTGCCAATCCAGCGGTGCCATTTTGTGAATGACATGGCGACCAACAAAGCCGCTGCCGCCCAAAACCAGAATCTTCATGGCAGCTCCTCGTCAGTTTGTCCTTTACCGGCTCGCGCAGGACCGACCGTGCCCAAACGGGCTTTGAGGGATTGCGGCTTGCCTGTGATCACAGCCGCGTAGTTGGTGGTGTTGGAGAGCACTTTTTTCACGTAGTCACGGGTTTCAGTAAAGGGAATATTTTCAGCCCAAATGGCTGCTTCCAGCACCGGATCGCCCTCCATGCCCCGCCAGTTGCGCGAACGGCTGGGCCCGGCGTTGTAGGCGGCGGTGGCCAAAGGCATGGAGCCATCAAAATTATCCAGCACCATTTTCAGGTAACCGGTACCAATGGCGATATTGGTGTCCCGATCGTTGATCTGATGCGCCTGAAAGTCGGTCAGGCCGATCTTGCGCGCTGTCCAGCGGGCGGTCGCAGGCATGACCTGCATCAGGCCGGAGGCTCCCACGTGGGACTGCGCGTCCATGATGAACCGGCTTTCCTGGCGGATCAGCCCGTAGACATATGCCGGATCAAGTCCGATCTTGGTGGCGCGTTGCACCACTTCCTTTTGATGTGGCATGGGAAAGCGTTGCTCAAAGTCGAACAGCGTTTTGGTACGGTCGCTGGTATTGATGCACCGGTCCCAGACTTGTTGGTCGCAGGCCATTTGTGCGGCGGCCAGCAACTCACGGTCAGCCATGCCGCCCCTTTGATGCAGGCCTATGGTGTAGTTCCATTCCCGCACCCCATCCGAACGAAGGCCAATGCGAATGGCGTAGAGCCCGCGCACCAGCCCGGGGTTTTGCAGGGCAGCTTCTTTTTCTGACGCAAGCAGGGGTTCTGGCCGCACCGGCGCGGTAATCAGCCGTCCGAGTTCTTCCTGCGCCAGTTGTTCATAAAAGCTGCGAGGGGAAGCAATGGATTCCAGCAAAGCTGTGCTTTGCGCAGCCGCATCCGGGGATTTCTGGGCGGCAATGGATCTGGCCAGCCAATACACCCAGCTTGGGTCCTGGCGTTGGCTGGGTTTCATGGCCGTAATGGCACTTTGTACCTGACTCCAGGCGCCAGCCCGCAAGGCTGCGCGCACTTTCCAACTCAGGTGGTCGCCATCCAGGTAAGCATCCTGGGCATTGCTGAAATACGTTGTGGCGCCGTCCGAAAGACGCCGTGCGGCGCGCTTGCCGATCACACCCCAAACCCAGCTTCGCTCTTCCTGTGTGAGCTGTGTTTTCCAGCGGATTTTGTTGAGTTCATTCGCCGCCGCCACGCCGTCAGTGGTGGCCAGCCGGATCAAGGCCAGCGTCACCATTTCCTTGGTTCGGGGACGAAGCGCAGTAATTTTGTCGTCCAGAAACTGGGACGGGCGGGCGTAAATGGCATTGACCTGAGACACCCAATCGGGGTTGATCATGGCCACGGCCTGGGTGGCAATACCGGGTCTGTCGTTCTCAAACCCCAGCCGGGCACGCAGCCAGGCTGTATGCGCCTTGAGTTTGCCGGCCTTGATTTGCTGATCTGCCGCCGTGGCGCACCCGTCTTCAGCCTCTTTCTGGCTCAACCAGAGTTCTTCCACCAGAGGCGCTACATCTGCGCCGGACTGGTTGAACTCGTTGAACAGGGCATAGCAGCGCACCGCCTTGTCGTCGTTCATGCGGTACTTCGGGTGCTCAGCACTGAAAGTAGCCCAATCCCGACGCTTGCCCAGAACCAGCAGCCAGTCGTTGCGCAAACGGTCTTCCTGGTAGGTGTTGGCATAACGCGAAAGAAAGTTGCGGATTTCCGAAGGCCCGGCATCGCCCAGGCGAACAGCCAGTTCCCAGTAAGCTGCCCAGGGCTCAAGCGTATGGCCTTGCACCTTGGGCAGGAGTGCCGCCAGGCGCTTTCTATCGCCTCTTTTATAGGCCTGACTCATTTCCAGAATGAGCTCATCGCCCGCGTTGGCGGCGGCGCTGCTTGGCTTGGCTGCAACGGCCTGTGGCAATATCAGGCCTGCGGTGAGGGCGAACGATATCAATAACGATGTCAAAATGGCTGAAAACTGCATGTGGGAATTATGGACACATCTGATGACGAATAACGACAGCAAGGCTTTAGAAAAGAAAGCTTTGCGTGAAAAACTGATTGCCCAACGCCTGAACCTGCCGGATCGCCGACAAAGTTCAGACTTGTTACAGCAGGTTGTTCGCATCTGGCTGGTAGGCCGTCAGGATGTTGTGATCGGTGCCTACTGGCCCATTAAAGGTGAATTTGACCCCTTGCCAGCCCTGCACCGCTGGAAGGAAGACGGTGAGCTGATTGATCAGCCTGAGCCACGTCGCATAGGCCTGCCGGTGGTAGACAAAGTGCACAAAACGCTTACTTTTCATGTCTGGTACCCCGGCTGTCAGATGGAAGAAGACGCTTACGGAATTCCCAAGCCCAAAGACACCGAGATTATTGTCCCCACCCTGCTATTTGTGCCTTGCTTGGGCTACGGCCCGGGCGGGTACCGGCTGGGTTATGGTGGCGGCTTTTACGATCGCACCCTGGCAACGCTGCAGCCCAAACCCTTTACCGTCGGACTGGGCTTTACCCACGGCTATCTGGATGATTTGGATCCTGAAGACCACGATGTTCCACTTGATGCCATCTTGAACGACAACGGCGCCGTATGGCCGGTTTAGGCGGGCTTTACGGCTTGAGCTAGGTTTCGCCAACGCTTCTGCGCGTGAGCTCGGCTTGAGCCATCAACCAGTTTCGCAAGGCTTGCACCTCCGGGCGGGCCTTGCTGCGTGGAGCCAACAACAGCCAGTAAGCGTGAGGGGCCAATAGGCGCGCGCCGGGCAATACCTCTACCAATTCGCCACGCTCGAGGTTTTCAGCTACCAGGGGCAAGCGCGCCAGCACCACCCCTTGGCCACTGAGCGCGGCCTGAGTCATCTGGTAGGTGTAGTTGAAGTAAAGCCAGCGTGTTGGGGTCAGGGCTAACTGACCTTGTGCGACTGTCCACTGTTGCCAACCCGGCGAACTGCCAAGGGCTTGACCTTCTTCAATCCAAGTAAATTGAGCCAGGTCGCTGGCATGGCGTATTGCCGCTTGCCCTTTGATGAGCCAGGGGCTGGCCATGGGCGCGAGTTGTTCACCAAAAAGCCGCTCGGCGCCAGCAGGTGCCGGGGAATTGGGGGCAAAGCGCAATGCCAGGTCCAGATCAGAGTCTTCAAGGTCAACGAAGTTGTCACTTGCATCCACCCGGATGTCAATGTCCGGGTGTTGCCTTTGAAAGGCCTCCAGCCGGGGTATCAGCCACATCGACGCCAGCGAGGCAAAGGTTGTCACCGAGATGCTGCGCCGGCCCGCATGGTGGCGAATCTGGCGTACAGCAGTGTCCAAACGAGGCAGGCTTTGCGACACCGCATTGAGCAACTGCTGGCCTGCCAGCGTGAGTTCTACCGAACGCGTGTGACGCAAAAAAAGGCTCACGCCGACTTCGTCCTCCAGCGCCTGAATTTGCCGGCTCACGGCAGACTGGGTGAGCGCGAGCTCTTCAGATGCTGCCCGGAAGTTCAGCAGTCTGGCCACCGCTTCAAAGGCGCGCAGGTAACCCACACCAAGCCGGCGGCTTCGTTGTGGGTGAATGTTCGTGACCATTTGGAAGCTCTATTAATGCGTTTTCGGAATCAATAGCTTAATCCATTTTCATTGGACGCAGGCCCATCAACCCATGATGATTCAAGCTCATCTTGTTATTCAGGAGTGCCCCCATGTCTGATGTCATTAACCCTTCTGACGGCGCCAAGCTCTACCCAGGCCAAGCCACCAGCCTCAAGCCCAAAGCGGCCGGGGTATTGCGTATCCTGTGCGGACGGGTTTGGGCAACGCAGGTGGGGCCCCATAACGGCGATGGCGATCTGATTCTCAGTGCAGGAGACACCCTCAGTCTTGAGCCCGGTCAGCATTGGGTCATCGAAACCCTGGACACCAAGAGCCCACAGGCCAGCGTTTACACCTGGCACCCGGTGCTGGGGGATCTGACAGCGAACTCAACCGTTCGTCGCTGGCTGGGTCGGGACCGCAAAGCCTGGAGTGTCTGAACCAGGGCGCAGCGCTAGCAGGGCTAAGGATTCGGGGTCTTGGTTCAGAGGCTCATTAGAATTTGAGTTTTCAAGGAGAGTGCTCATGCCCGCCGCTTCCACCAAAGCCTTTGCGTCCCAAGCCGACCTGACCGACAAAAAAATCACCTTTGAGCAACTCAGCCCGCATTGCTGGGCCTACACCACTGAGGGTGACCCCAACTCGGGCGTGATCATCGGCGAGCGTTTCATCATGGTCAGTGATGCCACCGCCACCCCGGCCATGGCGCGCGACCTGATCGCCAAGATCCGCACAGTGAGCCAGTTGCCCATCAAGTATGTGCTGCTCACGCACTACCACGCCGTTCGGGTGCTGGGGGCTTATGCTTTTGCTGCTGAGGGGGCTACCGAGATTATTGCCAGTCAGGGCACGCTGGAACTGATCCAGGAACGTGGTGCGCAAGACATGAAAAGCGAGATGGAGCGCTTTCCTCGCCTGTTTCGCAATGCAGAGAGCGTCACCGGCCTGACCTGGCCGACCCTGGTGGTGGGTGGGGGCAACCCGGTCAAAGGTGAAGTGCCTGGTCAGTTGTCCATCAATCTGGGCGGCGTTGTGGTTCAGATCTGGAGCCCCGGTCCCGGTCATACCCGGGGCGACACCATCGCCTGGGTTGAGCAGGAAAAGGTTCTCTATTCCGGTGACCTGGTTGAGTATGAGGCCGGGGTATATACGGGAGATGCGCAGTTAGAGGAGTGGCCCGCCACGCTGGAGGCCTTGCGCGCGCTCAAGGCCGAGGCCCTCGTGCCTGGGCGCGGCGAGGCCATGAAGGGCAACGCCAATGTCAACAAGGCGCTGGACTATACCCAGCGCTGGGTGCAATTGCTGTACCAATGTGGCAAAGAGGCGGCTGCCAAGGGCATGGACTTGAAGGCCGCCATGGCGCACACCCGCAGCGCGATGGATCCCATCTTTGGCCATGTATTTATTTACGAGCACTGCCTGCCTTTTGACGTGAGCCGCGCCTTTGATGAAGCCAGTGGCATCAAGAACCCGCGTATCTGGACCGCAGAGCGCGATCAGGCCATGTGGGCGGCGTTGCAGGGCTAGTGACAGTTTTTAGCTCGACGCCCATGCAAGCGCCACTTGAACAAGCACGAGCGTCATTTTTGCAGGGCGTTGCGCATTTTGAGGCTGGACTGCACCTGCAAGCCCGTGCATGTTTTGAAGCTTCTCTGGCGCTTGCACCCGGTCGCCCGTCGGTGCTGGCCAACTTGGGTATTTGTCTTTTTACCCTGGGCGAGTGGCAGCCTGGTGTTGATGTTTTAGAGCAAGCCACTGCAGCTGACGCAAGCAACGCCGATGCCTGGATCTCCCTTGGGTTGTGCCATGAGCATCTGGCCCGTTGGCAAGCTGCCGCTGATTGCCTCACCCGCGGTCTGGCATTACGTCCTGGTACGGCAATGATGTGGCTGATCCTGGGGCAATGCCAAATGCGTGTTGGGGCGATCAAGGCTGCTCTTGAGGCTTTTGACACGTCGTTGGCTCTGAGTCCTGACTTTGCCGATGCCTGGAGTGCGCGGGGCAGTCTGATGCGTGAGATTGGTCATTTTCAGGAGGCCACGCGGAGTTTTGAGCAAGCCCTGGCGCATGGTGCTGACCCGGTACTCAACAGCTACTACCTTGCTGCGGTACGTGGCCAAGCCAATCCGCCCGCACCGCCGAGACTGTATGTGGAGACATTGTTCGACGACTATGCCGCCGATTTCCAGACGCATTTGGTACAGCAACTCGGCTACCAGGCCCATGAAACCCTGTTGCGTCCCCTGCTCAATGAAGGACACCGCTTCAATGCAGTTCTGGATATGGGCTGCGGTACCGGACTTTGCGGCACCCTGATCCAACCCTTCTCCCAGGCCATTGACGGTGTGGATGTCTCCTCCGCCATGCTTGCTCAGGCCCGCGCAACCGGGGTGTATCGTGATCTTGCCCATGCAGACCTGACAACTTATCTATGTAACTCAACCCAGCGCTACGATCTGGTGGTGGCTGCCGACGTGTTCATTTATGTGGGTGCACTTGAGGCCGTCTTCAAGGAGGTCCGGCGCTTGTTGGTGCCAGGGGGTTGTTTTGCCTTTTCCCTTGAACCCAGCGAGATCCAGGACGTCCAATTGCTACCGAGCTTGCGCTATGCCCATTCCCAGGAGTACATCCGTAGGCTGGCGCAAATACATGGTTTTGAAATCAAGCAGATGGCGCTGGCCCCGATTCGCCATGACCAGCAAGAGCCGGTGATGGGCCTGTATGTCTATCTGTCCCACCCCGGATAGCTACACTCCAAAGCCGCAGGAAGCCCACATGTTTGCACAGGGTTTGAGTCCGACGCGTTGGCTATTGAACAAGAAATGCAACTTCTTATTCTCGTGTCATCCAATCAGCAATATCTTTGGCCATATGAAGTACTCGCCAAACTTCAATATGCTGCTCAAGCTCAATATAAAAAATCAAATAGGGATATTTGCTTAAAGGCCAGCTGCGAGGGCCAGGCAGGTTGAGCTCATGCGCGTATCTTGGTGATCCTGTGGCCGGGTTGACGCTGATGTGCTGGTAACCCATCTCCAATTCATCCACAAAACCAAGAGCCACTTCGGAGCCGCTACCATTTGAATGGTCAATACTTTGGTAGTGCGAAATGGCTTCTTCAACGTCCCTATGCGCCAATGTGCGTTGAACTATGGGTTTTGAGCTCACGCAGGGGCGTTCTTTTTGATGTTGTGTTTCAATTCAGAGAAATAGGACGCATCAACCTGGCCCAAGGCAGCGCTATTTGCACCCGCAAGCAAGAGCGCGCGCAGGTTTTGCCGATCCTGGTCTTTGCGTATGAGTTCACGCACATATTCACTGCTGGTCCCAAAACCGCGCGCGTCAATCTGTTGATCAACAAAGGCTTTAAGAGTCTCTGGCAGGGAGATGTTCATGGTGCTCATCGGTCGATCTTAGGGTGGATGGCAAAATTTGGCAAGAAAATCGCGCTGTAAAACCTTGATTCGAACTAGCTAGCCCCCGCCAGCGCTTTGACATCGGCCTCGTACTCCAGCAGTTTCTTCAGTGCCCGCTCGCGTTGTTTTGCGCTGGCGCTGTTGTGCAGATTGGCCAAGGTTACGCAACTCTCCTGCAGCATTTTCTCGAAATACGGCCGGTAAACGGGGTCGGGTGAATTCAGGTTGCGGTCGATCATGGCCAGAATCTCGGATCGCTGATTGGGGTTGGAGGCGCCAGCAGCGGTGAGGTCTTTGAGGGTTTGCAGGCTGTCTTGCTGGCGGCGCAGCACTTCCTTATAGCTCAGGCGCGCATCAAAGCTGGAGGCTGCAATGCTTTGTCGCAGAGCGGTCAGCTGCGCGGGCTCCAGTCGTCCGTAGATCATTTCACCCCGCTCAACGGCTTTATTGAGTCGTTTCTTGGCGCGCTCTTCTGCAGAGCCTTCTATCCATTGCTGCCGCCATTTGACGTTGTTCTTCTCGAACTTGCGCTCCATATGGGCATATTGTTCCGGTTTCATGACAGGAATGAGTTCGCCAATCAGCCGCTCAGACTGTTCGGCGCTGCGTTGCACATGGGCTCGCACCTCTAGGTTGATGGCGCAGACTTGCTCAGGGCTCACGTTTGTGCTGCTTAACTGCTGTACTTTTCGCAACGTGGCGGCGTAGGCCGGCAACTCAGACTTGCGATGCCAGGCCAACAGGGCGTCCAGACCTGCACGCACGGTGGGATCTTGTGAATCCTCAAAGTCAAGATAACTGTCTAGCCACCAGTAAGCCAGGGAAGAGGCGTTGTTGTAGCCAATTTTGACGACCCCGCATCCCGTCAGCAGCAAAGCGGCCACAGCCAGCGTGAGCCCGCAGATAATGCGCAACAATCGCTGAAAATAAACAGATGAACAGGGAAAAGCACAGGTCATGATGAACACTCCGGAAAACAAGCATAAGCCAAAACGCACGGCCCACCCCGTCGACGTGGTGATCATGGCCGCTGGCAAGGGCACCCGCATGAAAAGCAGATTGCCCAAGGTGCTTCACACACTTGCCGGGCGTGCCTTGCTGCAGCATGTGGTGGATACGGCCGGCGACCTGGCGGCACGCAAGGTGGTTGTGATCACCGGCCATGGTGCTATGGAAGTTGAAGCAGCTATATCAATCACCAAAAGGGCTGAAGCCCTATTTGATATCAATTTTGTGAGGCAGGAGCCCCAACTGGGAACCGGCCATGCTGTTCAACAGGCTGCCCCCGTTTTGCCCGACGACGGCATCGTGGTGGTGCTCTCGGGGGATGTGCCGCTGATTCAGGCCGATACCCTCAGTGCCCTGATTCAGGCCTGCGAGGGCGAGAAACTCGCGCTCCTGACCATTGATTTTGCTGATCCTTCCGGCTACGGGCGCATTGTGCGCAGCGGTGCCGAAGGTCCAGTTCTGTCGATCGTGGAGCACAAGGATGCCAGTGTCGAGCAACGCAAGATTGGCGAAATTTACAGCGGCATCATGGCGGCACCTGCCCGTTATCTGAAGGACTGGTTGGCAAGACTGGATAACCAGAATTCACAACAAGAGTTCTATTTGACCGACGTGGTCAAGTTTGCGGTGGCCGATGGCGTGCCGGTTGTCGTCCACAAAATCTCCGATGCCCTGCAGGTGGCGGGCATCAACAGCCCGGTCCAACTGGCCGAGCTGGAAAGGGCCTATCAGATGCGACAGGCCAAGCGCCTGATGGAGGCTGGCGTGCGCCTGGCCGATCCGGCGCGTTTGGACATCCGGGGCGATTTGTCCTGCGCCAAGGATGTCAGCATTGATGTGAACTGTGTCTTTGAAGGCCGCGTCACTTTGGGTGAGGGCGTCCGTATTGGTCCCAACTGCGTCATTGCCAATGCCACCATTGCAGACGGTGCCGTGATACACCCGTTTACGCACATCGATGGCGAAAAACTGGGTGTTGCGGTGGGTGCAGGAGCCTCGATAGGCCCGTTTGCTAGGCTCAGGCCGGGTGCGCGGCTGGGTGCCGAGGTGCACATCGGCAACTTTGTCGAGGTTAAAAACGCAACGCTGGGCAAAGGCGCAAAAGCCAACCATCTGGCCTATGTGGGCGATGCCATCCTGGGGGAGCGCGTCAACTATGGCGCAGGCAGCATCACGGCCAACTACGATGGGGCCAACAAGCACCAGACCGTGATTGAGGCGGATGTACACATCGGCAGCAACTGCGTGCTGATCGCGCCGGTCACCATTGGTGCCGGAGGCACCGTGGGGGGGGGCTCAACCATCACCAAAGACACCGCGCCCAATGCGCTGACTGTTGCCAGGGCCAAACAAATCAGTGTGAGCAACTGGAAGCGCCCCAAGAAAACGCCCCAAGCCTGATGTCAAACTCGCTTGAGCTTCAAATTGCGCAGCTAGAGGCTGAGCTGGCTGCGCTGCGCAGTGAGATGCAGACCTTCACTGCTACGGTGTCGCATGACCTGCGCGCACCGCTTCGGCACATCGTGTCTTATGCAGCGCTGGTGCAGGAAGATGCCGGGCCGCAACTCAGCGCAGAAGTGCGGGGTTTTCTGAACACGATCACTGACGCAGCCGGTCATTTAAGCCTCATGCTCGATGCCCTGACGGCCTTGTCCCGCGTGGGCTCGGTGGCGCTGTCGCAACAGCCGGTTTCCCTGCAGGCATTGATGCAGGAAATTACCCGGGATTTAACGCTGCGCCATCCCCAGCAGGCCATCAAGTGGGTGCTGGCTGAAGACTTGCCAACCCTATCGGCTGACCTGGCCTTGCTGCGTCTGGCCTTGGAGCCCTTGCTGGCCAATGCAGTGAAATTCTCCCGTTTGCGCGAGGTCTCTTTGGTGGAGCTAGTCGCAAACGTGGATGCCACCAACCGTCTGATCACGCTGCGTGTGCAGGATAACGGAGTAGGCTTCAACCCGGCACTGAACCCTGGCTTGATGCAGCCTGGTTTGTTTCAGCCATTTGTGCAATTGCATCGCAACACCCAGTTTGAGGGACTTGGCGTGGGGCTGGCGCTGTCCAGCCGGGCCTTGGCCCGTATGGGGGGCACCTTGGCGCTGAATGCCACCCCAGGCGGCGGCTGTTGCGCAACCGTGGTGTTTGCAGCCTGAGCTCATAGGCTGCGTCATGGAGTCCATTGCCTCAGTACAGGGGCAGCTCTGTGCCGAACTTGCTGCGGCTGATGCTGAAGAACGCCTTCACGTTGCGCACATTGGACTCAAACGTCAGCAGTCGCTGCGTCAAGGCCTGGTAGGCCGGCATATCACGGGTGTGCACCACCAGGCAAAAGTCGGGCCCGGGCGACACCCGGTAGCATTGCTGCACCGCGTCTTCCTTGGCCACACGGGCTTCAAACATGGCCAGAGACTCAGCGTCCTGCCGGTCCAGCGTGATCTCCACGATCGCAGTCAGGCCAAAACCGATGACCGCAGCCATGCGCTGCGGGTTCAGAATTGCGATTTCGCGTTCGATCAGCCCTACTGCCTTGAGCCTTTTTACGCGGCGCAGGCAAGTGGGCGGGGAGACATGCACAGCGGCGGCCAGTTCCTGATTGCTCAAGGAGGCATCGCGTTGCAGCTGGGCCAGCAATTGCAGATCAACAGCATCTATTTCGATTTGTTCCATATTTATATTAAAAATGAAATAAATACTTATGTCTAGATAGTTATGAAATAAAAAATCATTATCTATTTAATTTTGATTGCTTATTTCTGATCTGAGTATCTAAGATGCGCCATTGATTGATCAAAGGCAAAACTATGTGTGGCATCGTCGGCGCAATCTCCAAGCGCAACATCGTTCCGGTATTGGTTCAGGGCCTGGAGCGTCTTGAATACCGCGGCTATGACTCCTGTGGCGTAGCGGTCTATGCCCAGGACATGGGCACACCAAGTGCCCCGGGCTTTGCTGGCTTGCGGCGCGCGCGCAGCACCTCCCGTGTGTCCGAGCTGTCAGATCAGGTGGCCGCAAGCGATCTGCAAGGAACGCTGGGCATTGCCCATACCCGCTGGGCCACCCATGGCGCACCAGCCGTGCACAACGCGCACCCGCATTTCAGCCACGGCCCTGGCCTTGACGCTGCGGGCAAACCCGGCAAGGTGGCGCTGGTTCACAACGGCATTATTGAAAACCATGATGAACTTCGCCTGGCGCTCAAGGCCAAAGGCTATGTGTTTGACAGCCAGACCGACACCGAGGTGATCGCCCACCTGATCGATAGCCTCTACGACGGCGACCTGTTTGAAGCCGTCAAGACCGCGGTGCCGCTATTGACGGGTGCCTACGCCATTGCGGTGTTTTGCAAAGACGAGCCACACCGACTGATTGGCGCGCGCGCGGGCTCACCGCTGATTCTGGGTGTGGGCAAAGACGGGCAAGAGCACTTTCTGGCCAGCGACGCCATGGCCCTGGCCGGTGTGACCGATCAAATTGTCTACCTGGAAGAGGGTGATCTGGTTGATGTGCAGTTGGGCAAATACTGGCTGTTTGACAAGGCCCACAAGCCTGTGGCCCCTGCGCAGCGCCCGGTTAAAACCGTGCTCGCCCACAGTGGCGCTGCCGAACTGGGCCCTTACCGCCACTACATGCAAAAGGAAATTTTTGAGCAGCCGCGCGCCATTGCCGACACCCTTGAAGGTGTTGAGGGCATCGTGCCCGAGTTGTTTGACCTGCAAATGAACCATGCCCCCGGTGCCAACGCAGCGCGGGTGTTTGCGCAGATCGATTCTGTGCTCATCCTGGCATGTGGCACCAGCTATTACAGCGGCTGCACTGCCAAATACTGGCTAGAGAGCATTGCCAAAATACCGTGCAGCGTGGAAGTGGCCAGTGAGTACCGCTATCGCGACTCAGTGCCCAGGCCCAACACCCTGGTGGTCACCATCACCCAAAGCGGCGAGACTGCCGACACCCTGGCTGCCTTACGCCACGCCCAAAGCCTGGGGATGAAACACACGCTTACCATCTGCAACGTGGCCACCAGTGCCATGGTGCGCGAATGCAGTCTGGCCTATGTCACCCGTGCCGGTGTTGAGATTGGCGTGGCCTCTACCAAAGCCTTCACTACCCAACTGGCAGGCTTGTTCTTGCTAACCTTGTGCCTGGCGCAGGCCAAGGGGCACTTGAGCCGAGCCGAAGAGCTGCGCCACCTCAAAGCCATGCGCCACCTGCCTGCCGCCTTGCAGGCTGTATTGGCATTAGAGCCGCAAATCATGGCGTGGTCTGAAGACTTTGCCAAAAAAGAAAACGCCTTGTTTCTTGGCCGGGGAATGCACTATCCCATTGCCCTGGAAGGCGCATTGAAACTCAAGGAAATCAGCTATATCCACGCCGAGGCCTATCCGGCGGGTGAACTCAAGCACGGACCGCTGGCCCTGGTGACCAACGAGATGCCGGTGGTTACCGTGGCCCCTAACGATGCGCTGCTGGAAAAGCTCAAAAGCAATCTGCATGAGGTGCGCGCCCGTGGCGGGGTGCTGTATGTGCTG
The DNA here is from genome assembly GCA_040382055.1 of Hylemonella sp. Taxonomy (GTDB): domain Bacteria; phylum Pseudomonadota; class Gammaproteobacteria; order Burkholderiales; family Burkholderiaceae_C; genus JBEIGE01. Next base: position 88,168 of record JBEIGE010000002.1, on the reverse strand, counting down.
GCAGACGCCGATACCCGCATTGACAGTGGCGAAGGCCTGCATGTGATTCGCATGCCCGAGCACTACGGCGCCCTCTCGCCACTGCTGCATGTGGTGCCCTTGCAGCTCTTGGCCTACCACACCGCTTGCGCGCGCGGAACGGACGTTGACAAGCCCAGAAATTTGGCCAAGTCGGTGACGGTGGAGTAAATCAGTCCGGGGTCAGGAAGTTTTTTATTCCGTACAACTAAAGCCTTAATCAGGTCATTAAGGTCGTAAATAAATGGCTTTGACCTTGTTACGCAAGGGCTTGGAACACCTGCTGCGGGCCAGGAGCGCTAGTTCGTGAGCGTCTGCTTAGAGGCTGTAAATTTGCTGAAAACCCGAGAAGCGGATTTGGCAACACGATTTCGACTGAAGGCTCATAGCCGAAATAGCTGATTTGAATTAGTCTTAGTAATACAGGGCATTCACAGCTAGAGTCGACCACTAAAGTCTCCTCCATTCTCGTGGCGCTTCAACCTCACCAAATGGTGGATAAGGTTGGTGCTCTGCACAGCTAATTGTCAACGATGGCAACACGCACTGTATTTCCCTCATTCAACTAAAAACGGCTTCGAAAACCCAGTGCAAAGAAGTCTTCACCATTAGCCCCATAGTTGTTGATGAGATCATAGATGGTGCAGCGGTGATGTAGTCTTGCAAAAAATTCAAACCGGTCCCGGTTGGGTCTGAAAACCGCGAGCTCAATGAACAGCAAGTTCAGCCATTGGCTGCCATTGCCACCCACGCCACGCTCCAGCGGGCTGATGCTGCTGGTATATGAAACGCCCAAAGGTGCTAGACGCAAATCTGTGCGCAAGACCTCTCGCCACGGGAAGCCGCTTAGGCGTAGTGCAGGCGCGGCGGCAATTTCTGTAAGCGAAGCCAGTCCTCCTTGCTGACCGGCCATCAAGTCCCACTCGATCGCAACGGGCCAATTTTTTGAGGTCCATGCCGTTTTGGTGGCATTCACAGCCAGCAAGTACTGCTCCTTGAAGTCTGCCCGTCGGTTGACAAAGCCAGCCGGTTCGGTATCGTAATACTTGCCAGCGTACACGCCCCACTTCCAGGAATCGCTCTGGGCATGGCCACCGAGAGGAATAAGACAGACTGCTAAAAACACCGTCATCTTCTCACGCAGACGACGTAACAAAATCATGCTGATCAAACTTGAAATGCTTGACATGGTTGTGACTCTGGAGAAATTTGGAAGAACGATAAAAATTAAACCAGCTTGTTCGCAACAGCTTCATCCGGCATGGCCTTGTTGCCCCACGTTTGATAAGGTCATTTCAGCAACATACAAAACGCACCCGTATCAAAGCTGCATGCCTTTCAAGCATTGGGGCCTCGAATGACCTCGTGCAAAGACACTGGAAGCGAACTAACTTTTCGAAACCGGATATTCATAATTTCTACAAACATTGCAAAAGCCATCGCGAAGTACAAGTAACCTTTGGGAACAGCTTGACCCATGCCATCTGCAATAAGTACAACGCCAATCAACAGCAGGAACGACAACGCCAGAATCTTGACGGTAGGGTGCCTTTGTACGAACTCGTGAATCGCTTTGGCGAGAAACACCATTACACCGGTGGCGACCAAAATTGCAATCACCATGATGCTGACATATGACGTCATGCCCACCGCAGTAATGATCGAGTCCAATGCAAACACCATGTCAAGGACCATGATCTGCAAAATAACAACCGCAAATACAGCTTGCTTGACAGGTCCAGATGAGGTGTCAGGACCTTCCAGCTTGTTGTGCATTTCAGTGACTGCTTTGGCGATAAGGAAGACTCCCCCACCAATGAGAATCAGGTCTCGCCATGAAAAATCATTATTCCAAAAATCAAACACGGGCTGGGTTAGCGAAACAATCCATGCAATCGCAAACAAGAGACCAAGGCGACTTATCGCAGCCACTGCAATACCAATCTGCCGCGCTTTCGCACGCTGATGCTCAGGCAGTTTTCCCGCCAAGATGCTGATGAAGATGATGTTGTCAACGCCGAGGACCACCTCCAACGCCACGAGTGTTCCCAAAGCCACCCATGCTTCCGGAGAAGAAAGCCACTCGAACATATCACGCACCTTTGAAGTTGAGAATCGCCGGCCCGCGCCAGAAGACCCGATTGCTGATGGTGTGCCGTCCTTGATGACCGAAGTCATCAGAACATACATTTAGAGAAACCGAAATACTTGGGCCAGTATTCCTTAATTCAACGTTAACGAAACGGCCAGGTTGCCACATACAAAAACATAATGGCCGGATCGAAGAAGCTTTGCATTGGTCCATCTCAGGCCTCAGTCAAAGATTTCACTTAACCACGACTTTTTGTAAGAACGCGATTGACGGCGTCCGTCTCTGTAATCAGAGTCTTCAAAATCGGATCGGTGGTGGCTTCTTGACATTGGCGCAGTCGCAACAGCGGCGGGTGCCGCGAGAGTGGCAGCCCGATCCAGCAACTTGTCCAATTCACCCCGGTCAAGCCAGATGCCGCGACAAGCGGGGCAGTAATCAATTTCAACTCCCTTGCGATCGGTCATGACCAGTGTGGTGTCGGTACAGCTAGGGCATTTCAAATGATTTCTCCTTGAATTGATTTAGGAGACTGAACGATAGGAGTAATTTGCATACTAAAAAAGCAGATAATTTCTCACCTAAGTTCTCAAAAAAACTGAGCATGAAAACCCCCTTCAATTACAAGCATCTGTATTATTTTTGGGTTGTGGCAAAAGAAGGCGGCATCTCACGGGCCGCCGACAAATTGGACATGGCGGTACAAACTGTCAGTGCCCAGGTTCGTGAACTGGAACGTTCGCTGGGCTATACCCTGCTCAAACCGGCTGGGCGCGGGTTGGCGCTAACGGAGGCGGGACTGGCTGCCATGCAGCAGGCAGATGAGATTTTTCGGCTTGGTGAAAATCTGCCTGCGTTGGTACGCGACGCTGTCAGTACCCCTAACGTCCGCTTGGCCATCGGCATCTCCGACGGCTTGCCCAAGCTTGTCGTGCACCGCCTGCTCCAACCCGTGATCACTGAACCCCATTTGAGGCTACTGTGCCACGAAGGAGAGTTTGACGAACTGCTGGGCGATCTGGCGCTGCACCGGTTGGACGTTGTGTTGTCGGATCGTCCAGCCCCGGCCAACCCCAACATCAAGCTCTACAGTCATCGCTTGGGGTCATCCTCCATCGCCTGGTACGGTTCTAAAGCCCTCGTCGATAGAGCCGTCAAGAACTTCCCCCAAAGCTTGGCAGATGTGCCCATGTTGCTGCCAACTTCACACACCGCATTGCGAGCGCGTCTTGACAGCTGGCTGGTGCAGCATGCCATCCGGCCACATATTGTGGGTGAGTTCGAAGACAGCGCCCTGCTCAAAACCTTTGGTGCCAGCGGCATGGGTGTATTCCCGGCCGCGGAATGGGTTCACAACGATTTGCTAACCCACTACGCAACAAAGCGTTTGGGCCTCTGCGAAGGCGTGACCGAGCATTTTTTTGCGATTGGCACCGAAAAGAGGGTGCATCACCCGCTGGTGCACCGCCTACTGGAGCCAGTGCTTTAAACACTCCTTCTTTTGCGAAGTATTTTTCATTTAAATACTGGTTTATTAAGATCATTTTTACGCCTATTCTGACGCCTGTTCTTTCATATTTTTAGGAAATTTCTATGAAACGTTTGCTATCTGTCTTGGCCTTGGTCTTTACCGTCGGTCTTTCAACCGTGGCCATGGAAGCTGAAGCTGCAAAACGCATGGGCTCAGGCAAATCCATGGGCACGCAACGCCAAGCAACACCCGACAAAGCGCCTGCGGCTGCATCTGCAGCTGCAACCCCGACCGCCGGCGCAGCAGCAGCCTCCCGTTCTTGGATGGGCCCCATAGCTGGTCTTGCTGCTGGCTTGGGTTTAGCCGCTTTGGCATCGCACATGGGCTTTGGTGAAGAGTTGGCAAACATGGTGATGATTGGTTTGCTGGCTGCAGCCGTCATGGTGGCCGTTGGCTTCTTTATGCGCAAGCGTGCCGCCGCGCAAAAGTCCAACGCGACTGGGCCAGGAGGCTTGCAGTACGCGCATTTGATCTCTGCAACGGCACGAGATACCAATAACAGCACGGGGCAAAATGCACCTGCTTATAAAGTATTGATGCCGGCAAGTGGTAACAGTAGCATCGGTTCGGCTATTGGCTCAGGTGTTGGTGAAAGCAGAACCACAAGCCGGATTCCCGCTGACTTTGACACTGCTGGTTTTGAGCGAAACGCCAAGGTCAACTTTATTCGCTTGCAAGCCGCCAACGATATGGGAGATCTGGATGAAATCCGTCAATTCACCACGCCCGAGATGTTTGCCGAGCTCAAGATGGAACTCGCAGACCGTGGAAACACGATTCAGAAAACCGACGTGGTCAGCATCAATGCAGAAGTGATTGAGGTAGATGAAGACGCAGACCGCTATTTGGTGAGCGTGCGTTTTACAGGTGTGATTCACGATGGAACCCACGGGCCGGATGAATTTTTCAGCGAGGTCTGGCATTTGATGAAGTCACGCCGGGGCAACAACGGGTGGATGCTTTCTGGGATTCAGCAAGCGTGATTGATGTAGTCAAACTGATTCATCTGGTAGCGGCCATCTTCTGGATGGGCGGTATGGGGTTCATGCTGCTGGCATTGCGACCCGCAGCAGTTGCACTGTTGCAGCCACCAGAGCGCCTTATGTTGATGGGGGCTGCGTGGAAACGCTTTTTCCCCATCGTCCTGGTGGCTATCGTCGCCCTGTTCATCACAGGTACCAACCTTTACACCACGGCCTTTAGAACAGTCAAAGCAGCTACCGGGCAAGGTGGCGTGCCGCTTGGGTGGAATTTGATGCTGGTGTTAGGCCTGTTTATGATGGTAATTTTTGCTTATATCTACTGGGGTGCCTACACGAAATTCAGACGGGCGATGGACGATCAGGATTTGACCTTGGCCGGCAAGGCTGCCGCTCAAGTGCACATCTGGATGGTTACCAACTTCGTTTTAGGCTGGCTGGCCATCGCCGCAGTGCGCTTGGTGCGCTGACGCAGAGCACTGTCAAGCTTAACTGCCAATCCCAACCTCACCCTATGCAAACCTCTATATTGACGATTGCCGGACTCTTGATGACCGGCTTTTCATTCATGGCTAACGCACAGGCAAGCGAGTCGGACAAAGTCGCGCGTACTTCTTTGGAGTTCGAATTAGGCGCAGCACAGCTCAAGCAAAATGACTTGCAGTCGCCCAATGACGCCACGGCAACCCGTTTCGATCTGGCGCGCATTGTTGGCACCGAAACCACCCAAAGCACGGCGCGAATCACCCTTCGTCTTCCCACTGCCAGTGGTGCCGAGTGGCTTGCGGTCTACGCACCCATCACTTTTAAAGGTTCGGCACCGCTGGGGCAGACCGTGGGGTTTCAAGGCGCAAGCTTTGCAGGTGCGCCCGAGACCAGTGTCAGCTACCGATTCGACACGTACCGCCTGTCCTGGCGCACCCCCGTTTACCAAAACGCCAACACCACTATCCGTCTGGGCTTAACGGGCTTGGTGCGCGATGCCAGCATTGCACTCTCACAACCTGGTGTTTCGGCCAGTCGGTCGAATATAGGTCTAGTGCCGCTGTTACATGCATCCGCTGAGCACCGAATTAGCGATCGGTTAAGCCTGTTGGGTGACGTGGATGCTTTGGGTTCGCAGCAAGGCCATGCGATTGATTTCTCATTGCGTGCTCAGTTAGCTATCGACCGTGATTGGGCGGTCAGCGCAGGTTACCGTGTCCTGGATGGTGGCGCGAATAACGACACTCTTTACAACTTTGCTCGCGTTCAATCGCTAACAGTGGGCGTGCGTCGTTCTTTTTGATCCCGCCTTTGCGCTCCTGGAGATACCTGCGCAGTGGCGGCCCTTCATTCAGTGACCCGCTTTAGAGGTGCTCTCAGGTTTGTACATGATGGGTGCAATTGCCCACGGTCGCAAAGCATAGCAAACTGCATAGTTCATCTGCACTTAGCAAACAAGAAAGGGGGTTCCCTTTTGGTTTGGTTTTCAACGACTTAAGAAGTTGATTGCCCGTAAGCCATCCATGGCGAGCGTCTGCCTTGGATTTCATTTCAGTCGCTCAAGCCATGTAACCGCTTTCACTTTTGAATGTCTGCTACCGGGCGTCCAAACTGCAAGAGAGAATCTCCGTTTTTGGTTGACTGATATAGCAAGTCCGGGTCAGGATCAAACGACAAAGGAAATATTATGTTGGTCCACCACTTTATAAGCTTCACTTGAGCACGCCAAGAGGTCACATGCCGGTGATGCGTCTCCTGCCATCTACAAGTGTTAAAACATACCCAATATCATGACAAGTAGTGCTATGTTTTGCGTTTCACTCCCTCGCTAAAGCTCATCAATTCCCACATGGCCAGTCAATTCCTTCAATCCGTGCCTGGCGTTCTGCTGACCGATCAGGTGGCAGAGACGCTGGCCCAGGAGGTCAGATCCGGCCGCTGGGTAGAGGGTCACAAATTGCCAACAGAAGCCGTTCTGGTGCAGCAGTTTGGCGTCAGCCGCACGGTGGTGCGTGAAGCCGTCTCCAGGCTCAAATCATTGGGCTTGCTTGAATCCCGCCAGGGCAGTGGCGTCTTTGTCAAAGCAGCCAGCTTTTCACCGCTTAACTTTGACGCCCGCTCCAGCCTGTCCAAACAAGCGGTCATCCAGATGGTCGAGGTACGCCGTGCCCTTGAGGCCGAAGTGGCCGGACTGGCTGCGACACGGCGCAACGCAAAGGACCTCAAGCGCATCCGTCAATCGATTGCAGCGCTGGACAAAGCCGTCAAAGCCGGTGGTGATGGGGTTGAGGAAGACGTCAATTACCACCGTGCGATTGCCGACGCTGCCAAGAACCCATTCTTGATCAGCACCCTGGATTACCTCAGGCAGTTCCTGCGTGGCGCAACCCAGGTCACACGGGCCAATGAGTCGCGGCGCAGTGATTTTGTGCAGCAGGTCAAACAAGAGCATCAGGCCATCGCACTGGCCATTGAGGGGGGCGATGCAGACGCTGCCCGCCTGGCTGCGGCCCGGCACATGAACAACGCCATCGTGCGCATTGAGCAGGCGGACCCGGCTTTCTGGCAGCAGGAAGGCGTTGCGCTGGCAAGGCCACTGTTGGCAGGGCCATCCGGCCTTATTGAACCTCGGGCCTCGGGGTAAGTCCCGAGAGTTTCTGAGGCCCAAAGTTGTATGATGACCTTACTCATGTCGGGGTGAGGTGTGACGTCGACGACGAAAGACTTTATGAAAAAGCATTTGCTACTGACCCCTATTGAACCAACCAACTGGAACCAGCCTTTGGCTCATCAGGAGATCTCCATGACCTTACAGCGACGAAGAATTCTTCAATCCACGGCCGCAGCTTTGCTGGCCGCTCCCGCGCTGCTGCTGGCCCAAAGCTGGCCGACCAAGCCTATCCGTCTGGTGGTTCCGTTTCCGCCCGGCGGGTTGCTCGACAACATGGCTCGCCTGATCGCTCCCAGGCTGACTCAAACATTGGGTCAGACGGTAGTGGTTGACAACAAGGCGGGTTCGGGGGGCAATGTAGGTGCCGCAGAAGCTGCCCGGGCTCAGCCCGATGGCTACACACTGTTGCTGGCATCTCCTCCCTTGACCATCAGTCCCGCGCTTTACAAAAACTTGCCTTATAAGCCCGAGCAAATTTCACCGGTGGCCCTGATGGGTCGTGTGCCGAATGTGTTGCTGGTCAAGTCCAGCAGCAAAATCACCAGCGTCAAGGAGTTGACCGATCTTGCAAAGGCTCAGCCTGGCAGACTCAACTACGGCTCCAATGGCAACGGAACGTCCTTGCATCTGTCGGCGGAACTTTATAAAAGCAGCTCAGGTACTTTCATCACCCACATTCCTTACCGGGGATCGGCCGCCTCCATGAATGCATTGCTGGCGGGCGAAATCGACATGATGTTTGACAATGTGCCACCCGCCATGGGGCAAATTCAGGCGGGTACGGTTCGCGCATTGGCTGTAACTTCTACACAGCGCAGCAAGGCACTGCCCAACGTGCCCACCATGGCCGAGGCCGGCATACCCGGTTTTGATGTCAGCGCCTGGTTTGGTCTGGCCGTGCCGGCAGGCACCCCGGCTGCAGTGGTCAGCCGGCTGGAGCAGGCGCTTGAAGCGGTATCGAAAATACCTGAGGTGACGGAGGCCATGCTGCGCCAGGGGGCCGATCCGGCCTACCAGGACAGCCGTGCCATGGCCGCCTTCATGGCATCCGACGCGGCCAAATGGAAACGTGTGGCGGCTTATGCCAACATCACCCTTGATTAAAAAAATATCCAAAAGAGAAACGAGACAGAGATGACATTGCAAGTTGGTGTGATTGGTTTGGGCGCCATGGGCCTGGGTATGGCGACATCGCTGCGGCGTGCCGGCCATGTGCCCCATGTGTTTGATGTACGCAGCGAAGTCGCCCAAGCGTTTGCCAAAGACGGTGGTGTGGCCTGCGCCTCAACTGCCGAGCTGGCCAGCCGTTGCACGGCGGTGATCTCTGTGGTGGTCAATGCTGCGCAGACCGAAGCGGTGTTGTTTGGTGCGAACGGCGAAGGCAACGGCTGTGCCAGCACTATGGCGCCGGGCAGCGTGTTTGTGATGTGCTCTACCGTCGAACCTGCCTGGTCGGTGGCCATGGAGTCACGCCTGAATGCGCTGGGCATCCATTATCTTGATGCGCCCATCTCCGGCGGTGCTGCCAAAGCCGCCAGCGCCCAGATGACCATGATGACGGCTGGCAAACCCGAGGCATATGCCGTGGTGGGCGATCTGCTGGATGCCATGGCGGCCAAGGTGTACCGTCTGGGTAACTCCGCAGGAGCAGGCAGCAAAGTCAAGGTCATCAACCAGCTCCTGGCGGGCGTACACATTGCGGCGGCAGCCGAAGCCATGGCGCTGGGTCTGCGCGAGGGTGTTGACGCGAACGCGCTGTATGAAGTCATCACCCACAGCGCGGGCAACAGCTGGATGTTTGAGAACCGCATGGCGCACGTGTTGGCCGCCGATTACACACCGCTGTCGGCAGTGGATATTTTTGTCAAAGACCTGGGGTTGGTACTTGATATGGCGCGTGCCAGCAAATTTCCGCTGCCACTGTCCAGCACCGCGCACCAGATGTTCATGCAGGCTTCTACCGCTGGATTTGCCAAAGAGGACGACAGCGCGGTGATCAAGATCTTTCCCGGCATCACCTTGCCCGAACCCACCAAGTCATAAGCGCTGAATCATGCAAATCGTCATTACCGGTGGTGCTGGATTTCTGGGCGTTCGCCTGGCACGCGCGCTGCTGCAACAAGGCACTATCCAACTTGCTGGCGCCGCTGCGACGCCGATGACCCGTCTGCTGCTGGTCGACCGCGTAGCCCCCCCGGCGGATTTGGCAGCCGATGCACGCGTGCAAGTCCAGACAGGCGACCTGCTTGACATGCTGAACCACCAGCCACAGGACGTGGTATCCAGTGGGACTCATGCCGTGGTTCACCTGGCTGCGGCAGTGAGCGGCGAGTGCGAGGCCGACTTTGATCTGGGCATGCGCAGCAACCTGGACAGCACGCGCGCGTTGCTGGAGCGGTGCCGCGCCCTGGGCAGCCAGCCCCTGTTTGTGTTTTCCAGCTCGCTGGCAGTCTTTGGCAACACGCCTGAGCAGCCGCTACCCGCAGTCATAACCGACACCACGCTTCCAACACCACAAAACAGTTATGGCGTCCAGAAATTCATGGGCGAGCAACTGTTGGCCGACTATGCTCGCAAGGGCTTTGTCCAGGGGCGCAACGTACGCCTCATGACCGTCAGTGTGCGACCGGGCCGACCCAATGGTGCGGCTTCCAGCTTTCTGAGCGGCATGATTCGCGAGCCTCTGGCGGGTGTGCGCAGCGTTTGTCCGGTGCCTGCCGATACGCCGGTGGCGCTGGCCTCGCCAGCGCGAACGATTGAAGGCCTGATGTGCGCCCTTCAGACAAGTGCCGCTGCCTGGGGCGCGCGCACCGCCATCAACCTGCCCGCGCTGACCACCACACCGCGCGAGATGGCGGCTGCACTGGAAAAAGTGGCGGGGCCAGCAGCCACAGCGCTGATCGACTGGACTCTCGACCCCAAAGTTGCCGCCATCGTGACCAGTTGGCCTTCACGCATGGACGCGGCACGCGCCCGCCAACTTTGCCTTCAACCCGATGCGAGTTTTGAGGCCATTGTGCGCGACTATGTGCGCGAAAACCCCAAGGAGGTCAAGCTTTCTTACCCGTGATAATTTTTCTATCCTGATTTCAGGGATTGATAACCTTGCCCACTATTTTTAAAGGAGATAAGAGATGAAACGTTCCCCCGCAAAACTTGCCCTGATGGCCATGTTGCTGGCCGCAGCTGGTATCACCGGCGTTCAGGCCCAGACCGTGCTGAAGATCGGCTACGCCACGGCCGCCACCTCGCACTACGGCGTGGGTAGCACCATGTTCTGTGACGAGGTTGAAAAAGGAACACAAGGCCGCTACAAGTGCCAGCAGTTTCCCAGCAGTGCCCTGGGCGGTGAGCGCGAGATGATCGAAGCGGTGCAACTCGGCACGCTGGACCTGGTCAACACCTCGACCGGACCGGTCGGCAATTTTGTTCCCGAGGTGCGGATTGTGGATATTCCCTTCCTGTTTCGCGACTATGACCATGCCCGCAAGGTGATGGACGGCCCGATTGGTCAAGACCTGCTCACCAAGTTTCCCTCCAAAGGCCTTGTGGCACTGGGCTGGACGGAAAACGGTTTTCGCCACATGACCAACAACAAGCAGCCTATCGTCAAGCCTTCGGATGCCTCCGGCCTGAAGATGCGCACCATGGAAAACAAGGTCCACATGGAGGGCTATCGCGCCTTTGGCATCCAGCCCACCCCCATGGCTTTCCCCGAAGTGTTCGGAGCCTTGCAACAAGGCACTGTGGACGGCCAGGAAAACCCCATCCCTGTGATTTTGTCCTCCAAGTTCTCGCAAGTGCAAAAGCACCTGTCCCTCACGGGTCACGTGTACTCGCCCGCGCTGCTGATCACTTCGCCGCGGCTGATGAACCGCTTGAGCGATGCTGACAAAAAGGTGTTTTATGACGCCGCCAAGAAAGCGGCTACCGCTCAACGCAAAAAAGTCAATGACGACGAAGCCAATGGCATTGCCCAGCTTGAGAAAGAAGGCATGAGTGTGGTTCGCACGGTGGACGGCCAAGCGTTCCGCACGGCGCTGGTGCCGGTGTATGCCAACTATTCCAAGGAATTTGGCGCTGACAATATCCGCAAGATCCAGGAAGTGCGCTGATTCCTGCGCTGACCGAGCCGGATTGCACCGGGGGGCGGCCGCTGATGCCGCCCCAACTTTTTTAACCTCACAGCACCATGAAAATATTTGAGCGTTATTTCCTGCTGACCAACCGGTGGTTGCTGATCGTGATGCTGGCTGCCATGTCGCTCATCATCTTCACCAACGTGGTGTTGCGCTACACCACCAGCCAGTCCATCGAATGGGCAGAAGAAGTCGCTCGTCACCTGATGATCTGGCTTACCTTCATCGGCTGTGGGCCGGTGTTGCGTTATGGCGGCCATATCGCCGTAGAAAACCTGCAGGACAGCCTGCCACGCCCGCTGGCCATAGGCTTGCGCGCGGTAATTGCCCTGCTGCTGCTCGGTCTGTTTGGCTTTCTGGCCTGGTTTGGTGTGCAATACATGGACCGCACCCAGTACCAGCAGACGCCTTCGACCCAGATTTCATTTGCCTATATCTATGCCGCCTTGCCTGTGGGCGCGACATTGACCCTGATCCACTGGCTACTGATCGTGCGCGACTATGTTCAGGACCGCAGGTTTGCGTCCGACGACCACTTCGACGCCACCGCCAGCGCCTCTTTGTGAGCCCTTCATGAGCGCCAGTGTCATCCTTCTGATTTCCGTCTGCATCTACCTCGCCATCGGTGTGCCGGTGGCGTTTGCCCTGGGGCTGGCCACAATCACTGCACTGGTCATTTCCGATGCCTTCCCGCTGCTTGTGCTGCTCAAGGAAACCTTTACCGGCATAGACAGTTTCCCGCTCATGGCGGTGCCGTTTTTCATCTTGGCGGCAGAACTCATGAGTGGCGGCTCGCTCACCGAGGTACTGCTGCGCTTTGCGGGGCAGTTCGTGGGGCACAAGCGTGGCGGCCTGGGCTATACCAACGTGGTGTCGCTGACCTTCTTCTCCGGTATTTCTGGCTCTGCGCTAGCGGATGCGGCTGGCCCGGGCTCCATGCTGATCCGCATGATGGACAAGGCCGGTTACGGCCGACCTTACGCGGCCGCACTGACCGCTTCTACTGCGATTGTCGGCCCCATCATCCCGCCTTCGATCATCATGATCATCTATGCCCTGGCTGACGACAATGTGTCGGTGGGTGCCCTGTTCGTGGCCGGTCTGCTTCCGGGCTTGCTGATTGCGGTGGCCATGTGTGCCGTCAACTGGTACGTCTCCAGGCAGCGCAACTACAAAGGCGACGGCCAACGCCCCGGCTGGGCCGAGATCCGGCGCACCACCTGGAAGGCGCTGCCCGCCATCATGTTGCCGGTCCTGATTCTGGGTGGCATGCGGGCCGGCTGGTACACGCCCACCGAGGCCTCGGTGGTGGCGGTGTTTTATGCCTTGATATGCGGCAAGTATGTGTACCGCACGTTGGAGTGGAAGGCCGTGCCGGACATCTTGTCACGCTCGGCCCTTCTGACTGCATCGGTGTTGATCATCATCGGAATGTCCGCTTCTTTTGCCTGGGTGCTGACCATTGAAGGCGTGCCTCAGCAAGCGGCAAACTGGATTGTGGGCATGGAGCTCAGCCCCTGGACTTTCCTGATCGTCATCAACATCTTCCTGCTGCTGTTTGGCATCTTCATCGAGCCGCTGCCCGGCGTGATGGTGCTGGTGCCTATCCTTGCGCCGGTGGCGATGAAGGTCGGCATTGACCCGATCCACTTTGCGATGATCGTGATCTACAACCTCACGCTGGGCATGATCACGCCGCCCGTGGGTGGCCTGCTGTTCGTCACCTCCAATGTCTCGCGAGTGCCGCTATCGGACCTGACCCGGGAATTAAAGCCCTTCTTGTGGGCGCATGGGGTGGTGCTGATGGTGCTGACGTTTGTTCCGGCGTTGAGCAACTGGCTGCCCCATGTAATGGGCTTTAAGTAAGGAGCGACTCGATATGGCCACGACCCTCAAGCTGGGCTGCATTGCCGACGACTTTACTGGGGCCACCGACCTGGCCAACAACCTGGTGCGCGCCGGTATGCGGGTGGTGCAAACCATAGGCGTGCCCGTAGGGCCGCTCAACGCCGAGGTCGATGCCGTGGTGGTGGCGTTGAAGTCGCGCACCATTCCTGCTGCCCAGGCCATCGAGCAGTCCCTGGCTGCGTTGAAATGGCTTCAATCGCAGGGAAACCCGCAGATTTACTTCAAGTACTGCTCTACATTTGATAGTACGCCCCAAGGCAATATCGGCCCGGTCACCGAAGCGCTGATGGATGCGCTGGGGACCGATTTCACCATCGCCACGCCCGCGTTTCCAGACAACGGTCGCACCGTGTTCAAGGGGCATTTGTTTGCCGGTGAGGTGCTTTTGAATGAAAGTGGCATGCAAAACCACCCGCTCACGCCCATGACAGACCCCAACCTGGTTCGCGTGCTGCAGGCGCAGTGCCAGCGCAAAGTGGGTTTGCTGGATTACCGTGTCGTGATGCAGGGTGTCCACGCGATTGGTTCGCGCATCAGGGAACTCAAGGCCCAAGGCGTGGGCATTGCCGTTGTCGACGCCGTCTCCAATGACGACCTGCTGCGTCTTGGCCCCGCGCTTAAAGACTTGCCACTGGTGACAGCGGGTTCCGGTGTGGCCATCGGCCTGCCTGGCAATTGGGGCATCGCGCCATCCAGTGTTGCCGCTGCCTTGCCGTCTGCGCAGGGTGCGCGGGCCATTGTCAGCGGCAGCTGCTCCCTGGCCACGCAGGCGCAGGTGCGGTCGTTCATCGAGCATGGCGGTTCGGCCTGGGCGGTTGACCCGCTGCAGCTCGCCAGCGGCACAGATGTTGTTGCACAAACTCTGGCCTGGGCGCGGCCTTTACTGGGCAGCCGCCCGGTGCTGGTCTACTCCAGTGCCGATGTATCAGCGGTGCAAGCCGTGCAGCAACAATTGGGCGTTGCCGCTGCGGGTGAGCTGGTGGAGCGCACATTGGCTGCGATTGCCCAAGGGCTGGTGCAGGCTGGTGTTGGCCAGTTGGTGGTGGCGGGTGGCGAAACCTCCGGGGCCTGTGTACAGGCGCTGGGCATTACCCAAATGCAAATTGGTCCGCAGATCGACCCGGGTGTGCCCTGGTGTTTTGCCAATGCGGGCAAGGGTTTGCATCTCACGCTCAAATCGGGCAACTTCGGCAGCGCCGATTTTTTCAGTAAAGCCTTTACCGTGCTTGCAGCATGACCCGCACCAAGCTACTCACCGAAACCCAGGCCCGGGAAGAGATCTGCCGGGTTGGCAAAAGCCTGTTCGAGCGGGGCTATGTGCATGCCACAGCAGGCAACATCAGTGTGCGCCTGGATGAAGAGCAAGGCGGTGGTTTTCTCATCACGCCCACCGACAGTTGTCTGGGGTTTCTGGACCCCGCTGAATTGGCCCGTCTGGACGCCAGCGGGCAGCAGATCAGCGGTCAAACTGCGAGTAAAACCATAGCGTTACACCAAAGTATCTACAGGGCTATTGCCTCTTTTGATCATCAAGTCAGGTGCATCGTGCACACCCACAGCAGTGCATGTGTACAGCTCACCTTGACTGAGGTGGGCGACGAATTGCTTCCACCTATCACCCCTTATTACGTGATGAAAGTCGGGCGTGTGCCGGTGCTGCCTTACCAGCGCCCGGGTGCTCCGCAAACGGTGCTTGCGGCCGCACAGGTGATTGAACAGTATGGCCAGCGGGGAATTCCACTGCGTGCCTTGATGCTGGCGCGCCTAGGCCCCAATGTCTGGCATGCCAACCCAGCCGCTGCCATGGCCACACTGGAAGAGCTGGAAGAAACCGCACGGCTTTGGCTGGCTTGCAAACCCAAGGCCGAACCGCTCTCACACGAGCAAATAACAGAAATTCAGCAAACCTTTGGCGTGAAGTGGCACGCCGTTGGATAATTTCAGTGTTTAGCCGCCGCCAAGAGCCTGTGGCAATTCGCCGTGGTTGTTCATGATTTATGCTGATTCACCAAGCCTTCCCCAGAATCGTCGAGACGATCTTCACGCTCACTGACTTCCCGATCGAGAGAATCTGCTTTCTTGTCGAACCGAGACTTCATCTACGAAGCGTTACAGAATGAAACTCTACACTTTACTTATCTCTAGCCTGATCATCTGCTTGTTAAGCGCATGCGGTTCAAACAGTCCTCTCGCGAGAGCCGAAGAGAATTGCAACAAATTTCCAACGCATGACGCAAGAACAGACTGCGAGAGACGTGCCAGGGAGAGCCAAGCCGCTTTTCAAAAGCAGAAGGACGCGCAAGAGAGGAAGCAACGTGCCTCCGAGAGTGGAACTGCAACGAAAACAGACACTCTGTGTTTCAGGCGGCAGTCATCTGGGGAGATTGTTTGCCCAAACTAATATTAGAAAAGCTTCAATCTGCCTTGAAGCCCGTGGCCGCGACGGCCTTACCCTAGGCTTCGGACAGTTTTTGTCTCAACAGCCGCGCCATGATGTCTGGTCCTGAGCTTGGCACAAAAGCAAATAGAGCTGACTCGCCCAAGGCAAACCAAACGAAGCACCAGCGATTGGGTGCACCAATTGCAAAGCTTTGCGCCTGCATTGACCCAGCGCTAACTTGACGTTTGCGCGCGACTGCTGATGGGCATGACACAAGAAAGCATTGCGAGCGACCTTGGATTGAGCCTGCCCTCTGTCAAGACCTATCGCAACTGCGCCTTCTCCCGTTTAGGGATCCATTTTAAAAGCGAGCTGTTTGCGTTGATGGCGGGTTGATCCGCGTTCGGTGATCGAGGCCTTGGCAGAGGGCCATTGTGAGCTATCGCACAGACGCAAGCCCTATGTCGTAGCAAAATGTTTGCTTTATCAAAGCGAGTTTGCCATGACAAAAACAGTAGGCCTGACAGGCGTAGAAACGTTGCGTACGAACGCGCGTAAGCATTTGGAGCGTGGTGCCGTCACCGCCGACTACCGCGCCGACCAAAAGGTGGTGATCGGGTACCTGAATGACGCCCTGGCCACCGAGTTGGTGTGTGTGCTGCGGTATCGCCGCCATCATTTCATGGCCCGGGGGATCCATGCGCGTACAGTGGCTGATGAATTTTTAGCACATTCGAATGAAGAGCTTGGCCATGCGGATCGTTTGGCCGCACGGATCGCACAACTTGGTGGACAGCCCGACTTCGCGCCCGCCAGCCTGGTTGACCGCAGTCACGCGGAATATGTCGAAGGATCGTCCCTGAAAGACATGATTCGTGAAAATCTGGTCGCTGAGCGGATTGCCATCAACAGTTACCGCGACGTCATTCGTGCCATCGGTAATGAAGATCCCACAACCAGCGAAATGCTCAGGAGCATTTTGACGGCAGAAGAAGAGCACGCCGATTAGCGTGCACCGGCATTTTCAAAAAGATTTTCCATGCACAGAAGCGACTTGCCCACGACCTTTGGCATCTTCAACCCTGTCGGCCACACGGTCATCGCCTTCTTAACAGAAGCCGAGCTTGAGTCAGCCCAAAGCAGGCTACAGGCGATGGGCTTCGCACAGCCCAGCATGGTGCGTTACAGCGCGATTGAAATGTTGACGCAAGCAGATGCTGAGCTGTTGAACGTGAGCCCCGCGGCCACCTTTGGTTACGAATTGGACTTGATCCGTGCGCACAAGGCACTGGCAAGTCGTGGTTGTTGCTTTCTGATCATCGAAGCGCAGACCAGTGCCTTGGCGTCGCTGGTGGCGGACTTGGTCCGCTCCATCAAACCTGCATCCGCCCAACACTACGGAAGCATCATGATTCAGGACTTGACCGAGGGGCCCCCGGGTCGGATGAAGTCCTGAGACGAATGAATGTGGGAACCATCTAGGGAAAGTCCTAGGGCTGGTTCGAATTCACAGCTCACATCATAAGGTTATAAAATATAATCTTATATGCAGCTTAACGGATTTCCTATGACTACCTCGACTCATCCCTCAATTGAACGTGCTCGCGCAGCGGGTGTCTCGCTTGAGGTGCATGGCGCTGTAGCCTTGGTTCGCCTGTGCCGTCCTACCAAGCGTAACGCGCTCAATGACGCGCTGATTGAAGCCTTGCGCGATGTGTTTCAAAACCTGCCTGTCGAAGCACGTGCTGCTGTGGTTCATGGTGAAGGCGAGCACTTCTGTGCAGGTCTTGATTTGTCGGAACTCAAGGAACGGGATGCTGGTGAAGGTGTACACCACTCTCGCAGTTGGCACGTTGCCTTGGAGGCTTTGCAATACGGTCGCGTGCCTGTTATTGCTGCCTTGCACGGCGCTGTGGTGGGTGGTGGTTTGGAACTTGCCAGTGCCTGCCATATCCGCGTAGCCGACGAAAGCACATTCTTTGCTTTGCCCGAGGGCACACGCGGCATTTTTGTGGGCGGTGGTGGTTCGGTGCGAATTCCCAAACTCATTGGCGTGGCACGCATGACCGACATGATGCTCACCGGTCGTGTATATAACGCCCAAGACGGCGAGCGCGTGGGCTTGGCGCAGTACCTGGTGCCTGCGGGAGAGTCACTGGCAAAGGCTATTGAACTGGCAGAGCGCATTGCACAAAACGCCCCGTTGACCAACTACGCGCTGATGCATGCCTTGCCCCGCATTGCCGAGCAACCAGCAGACCATGGTTACTTAACTGAAGCGTTGATGTCTTCCATCGCGCAATCTGCCCCTGAGGCCAAAGCCCGTGTGCGCGCCTTCTTGGGGGGAAAAGCCCCCAAAGTCAGCAAAGACTGATTCTTCAAAACATCAGCACAAAAGCCTAAGAGCGACCAAGGAGACACGCATGTCAGCAGCACAATTTCGCCCCCTCAAGTTTGGTGTCACACGCGTTACCCTGAGCGACGGCCCCACCGGCATCCACTATCTCAAGGCCGATCAATCCTTGCAAGCTTTCCCTGATCGCTTAAGTGACCGCTTGCAACACTGGGCCACACATGCGCCTGAGCGCACATTCATGGCGCGACGCGTAAAGAATGCCGATGGCACATCGGGCAACTGGAGACATATCAGCTACCAGGAAGCCTGGTCTACGGCACGCAACATTGCACAGGGCTTGATCAACCGAGGCCTAAGCGCCGAACGCCCTGTAGCCATCTTGAGTGAAAACAGCCTGGAGCATGCCTTGTTAGCGCTGGGCTGTTTGGTAGCGGGAGTGCCGTTTGTTCCTACCTCACCGCCTTATTCGCTGATCAGCGTCGACTACGACAAGCTCAAGCATGTGCTGCGTACCGTCACCCCAGGTTTGGTGTTTGCACAAGATGCCCGCTACGCCAAAGCCATCGCTACAACCGTGGATGCCCAGACTGAAGTGGTGTTGTACGAAGGCGGTGTGGACGGCTGGGTCACCACCCCTTTTGCACAACTGTGCGCCACACCCGCTACCAGGGCAGTTGACCGCGCCATGGCGGCCACGGGTCCGGACACCATCGCCAAATTCTTATTCACCAGCGGCTCGACCAAGATGCCCAAAGCGGTGATCAACACCAACCGGATGTGGAGCGCCAATCAACAGCAGATGAGCCAATCCATGCCTGTGTTGCAAGAGCATCCCTTGGTGCTGGTGGACTGGTTGCCCTGGAACCACACTTTCGGTGGTAACCATAACTTTGGCATGGTGGTGTTTCATGGTGGCACGCTGTACATCGACGACGGTAAGCCCACGCCAGCCCTGATCAACGAGACCTTGCGCAATTTGCGCGAGATCGCACCCACCGTCTACTTCAATGTACCCACAGGCTATGAATCAATCGCCAACGCAATGAAAACCGACGACGCCTTGCGCAAGAACTTTTTGTCTCGCGTCAAGATGTTTTTCTACGCAGGCGCAGCGTTGGCCCAACCTATTTGGGACAGCTTGTATGAAAGTGAAGAACGTGAGATTGGCGAACGCATTGTGATGACGTCGGGCCTGGGCATGACCGAGTCTGGACCCTTCGCTTTGTTTGTGACCAACCCCCATGTGCGTGCAGGTGATTTGGGGGTGCCATCCCCTGGCATGGAACTCAAGTTGGTCGATACCGACGGCAAGACAGAGGTGCGTTATCGCGGTCCTAACATTACACCGGGCTACTGGCGTGCCCCGAATGAAACAGCGGAAGCTTTTGACGAAGACGGTTACTTTAAAACTGGCGATGCGGTGAAGTGGATTGACGAAACCGATGTGAATCTGGGCCTGAAATTCGATGGCCGCATTGCTGAGGATTTCAAACTGACCACCGGAACCTTTGTGAGCGTAGGCCCGTTGCGCGGCAAGATCATTGCTGCTGGAGCACCTTATATCCAGGATGTGGTTCTCACCGGCATCAACCGCAATGAGGTAGGCGCCATGGTATTTCCCACCGCCAAAGTCCGTGAACTGGCGAAACTCCCTGACAACACGCCACTGTCAGAAGTCTTGGCTTCACCTGCGGTGCTGGCGCAGTTTCAAGCAATCGTCGATACCTTGGCAGCTGCCAGTACGGGAATCGCCAACCGCATTGCCCGCCTATGCCTGTTATCTGAGCCGCCCACCATCGACAAAGGTGAGGTCACCGACAAAGGTTCGATCAACCAACGCGCGGTGCTACATCACCGCGCCGATACCGTTGACGGCCTGCATGCGGACAGCTTGCACTACATCCTGAAACCCGCTGGCTGAACCAACACAAACCAAGATCAACCATGCCAGCAGCCTCATCCGCTAAATCAAATTTGCCTCAAACCACGTCGCATAAAACCTCTGCGCGCAAAACTGAATCCAAAGCTGCGGACAGACCAGCCACACGACCTTCAGCCACCTCGGATAAGAGCATCGGCATGAACAGCGGCACTGAGTACCTGGAAACTTTGCTGGGCTACAACGCCAGCCGTGCTTCGCAGGCCTTGGTGTCCCACTTCATTCGGGGCATGCGCTCGTTTGATTTGCGCACGGTGGACTTTTCGGTGCTCTCTGTCATTGGCCATCGACCCGGCGACACATCCCGTCAGCTGTGCCAACAGCTCAATGTCTTGCCACCCAATATGGTGATATTGCTGCGTGGTTTGGATAAACGCGGCCTGATCGAGCGTCAGCCCCACCCCACTGATCGACGTGCCATAGGCTTACGGTTAAGCCAGCGAGGTCTAAGCTTGATGAAACTCGCAGAAAAAGCAGCCAGCGAAGCTGACCGGCAAGGCACGGCGCACCTGAGCGCTACAGAACGTCAAACTCTGGCACGCTTGCTGCAAAAAGTCTACAAAGGTGAGTCTGATAGATCAAAGTTACTGGCCCCGATCACGAGGTCTCTATAAAAGAAGCACTTTTTTAGTGCTGTGAAGAACCCAGCCCATGAGAAATGCTGATTTTCCAAGCCCAATGACCATTTAACTCTGACTTTTGTATACAAAATTTCAGTTTCTCACCATAAATCTGCAAATTTATTTAAAATAGGCCTAAATAACCTCCTTTATCTGCCGTTAAGAACTTACGTAACCAAATAAAAGCCCCTTGTAGCGGGGGGCATCTGACACAAAATGCAACTGTCTAGTGTTGATCGAACACCAAATCTGCGGCCAGCCGGCGCAGATCTAGCTGCGCCTGCTGGAGCCCGTGTGGTTCCGGTAGCGCCGGTCAATCCGTCTGCACAGGCAACAGCAAGCGTAGTCAACAAGATCAACACCGAACTGCAAGAAAAATTGCCTGAAATCAATCAGGCCGTTCAACTGAGCAGTCCTGACCCGCTTAAGGGTGGTGCCACCGCAGATAACAGCAATAAAGATTGGACCGAGCGCCAGCCCGGACCTGAAAAAGTACAACAGCCTCCTGACAAAGAGTCCATTTCCAAGATGTTGATGGAGCATATGCAGAATATCTGGAGCGCCAGCGCCAAGGTGGTGGAGGTGTTTCTGATGAATAACCAGGGTCTTAACCAGAACCAGGCCCGGGTTCAAAGTATGAACCAGACACGCAGCCAAGATCCGGTTGCCCAACCGGGTGTAATCGCCAGGGAGAACCTGACCTATTCACCCAGTAAAGTGAAAAAGAACGAAGAAATCTGACGCTTCAGGGATTGGCCACACCGCTGGCCACATGCCCAGAAGGTACATGGCGCGAAGCCGATTCGATGTGGCCAGTCTGGTCATCAAAGAAAAAGTCCGGCTCAAACTCCCGCAAAAACTCGCCCTTGGCCAGGCCGCCCAGAAACATGGCTTCATCCACCTCAATGTTCCAGTCCATCAGGGTGCGGATGGCGCGTTCGTGGGCCGGGGCGCTGCGTGCGGTGACCAATGCTGTGCGTATTCGCATGCTTGGCGTGCCATCTTGCTGCAGTCGTTGCAGCGCTGCCAGCAAAGGCTTGAAGGGCCCGGCAGACAAAGGCAGGCTGGCTCTGTCTTTCTCGTGTTTTTGAAACGCCGTGAGTCCTTGGGCTTGATACACCCGTTCTGCTTCGTCGCTGAACAGAACGGCGTCACCGTCAAAAGCAATTCGAACCTCATTGGGGTGGGCATCGCTGGCCAACGCTGATTGTGGGTACACCTGAGCCGCGGGAACACCGGCATCCAGTGCGGCACGCACATCGCTGAGATGTGTCGATAAAAAAAGGTTGGCATGCAGTGGTTTAAGGTAACGCCACGGCGGCTGTCCGCGCGTAAAACTCCCGCGCTGGATAGCCAGTCCGAAATGCTGGGCTGATCGAAACACCCGCATGCCCGAGACCGGATCATTGCGAGACAGGATGACAACTTCCACCCGCTGGATATCGGTTTCGTTGAAGGCCAGCAGCTTTCTGACCAGTGAAAACGCCACGCCGGGTCTGGCGGGCTCATCCAGTTTCTCCAATTGCAGCTTCATGTAGGCGCGGTCTTTGTGGGGACCGGAGCCTTGCTCAAAGACTTGATTTTCCTGTTCAAAGTCAAACAGGGCACGCGAGGAAATAGCCACGACCAGTTTGCCGTCGAGTGAAACGCCCATAAAGACCTCCTGCCGTCGTTTGCACACAATGATACGTGCCGCGGCGCCTAGCCTTTCAAGCTCATCACGCAAAGTGTGGATTAACGGGAGTGTGTTAAAACTTTACCCAGTGGGAACAGTCCTTGCTACTCCAATCTTTTTCGGAACGACACCATGTCTCAGCTCAAGGCTCTGATTTTTAATGTGAACGGCACTCTGGCAGATACAGACCAGTGGCATCTACGCGCATACAACCAGGCCTTTGCTGATCTGGGCCTGGGATGGCATTGGGATGAGACGCTCTATGCCAAATTACTGGAATTCCCGGGTGGCAATCAACGCATCCTGCATTACTGGCGAACCGTCAATCCTGACATGAAGGCGATTGATTCTCATGCCCTGACTGACACCGTGGCTCAGATTCATGACCTCAAACTGGCGCACTACGAAGCCACCTTCACCAGTGGGGCTGTTGAGCTGCGTCCAGGCGTGCTGGCGCTGATCGAGGAAGCAATGACCCATGGCTTGATGCTGGCCATTGTCACCACCACGTCCCCCGTGAACTTGTCTGCCCTGATGGGTAAGGCCATGGGCCCGGGTTGGCAATACAACTTTGCAGCTTTCAGCGATGCGGCGAACGGTCCCAAGCGCGTGCCTAAGGAAAAGCTCTACCAACAGTTACTGGCCAAGTTGAAGCTTGAACCACGTTACTGCCTGGCTTTTGAAGATTCAGCACATGGCTTAAAAGCAGCCAGGCTAGCGGGTTTGCCGACGCTTATTACCCCAACGCGCAATACCCTCAAACAGGATTTCTCCGGTGCTATCAAGGTGGTTCCTGACTTACAAGATTTGCGTTTGAGCCAGGTTCTTCAATGGCACCATGAGGTCTCAACGGACCCTGTTTGACATGGACGGTACGCGGGTTGGAGCCTAGGTGAAAACCCTGGGGGATAAAAGGATAGATTCGTATATATTAGTAATTGCTGATATTAGGATTTAAATGAACCCGTTCTTCCAAGCCAACCTCACAATGGGCCTGCAATGCCTCTGGACATGATTTTTGGAAAAGTCCGAAAGGCGCCGGAGAGTTTTCTAAGCCCTGAAGGGGTCGGTATTGTCATGTCCCAGGCAAAGGAGGGAAGGCGCGATTTCATGCGCGGTGCTTTTCGCTCGGCGGTTACTGCAACCGCCGTGGGGGTCGCAGTGCCAAGTGCATTTGCTCAGAGTAACCCTGTGCCCAGCGAGGGGGGAGACCCGAATATCCTCAATCTTCCTGAGCACAGCAAGGGTTTGGGTCAGAGCGTGGCGGCGGATGGCGGGTATGGCAAGCCTTCCAGATATGAGGGCAATGTTCAGCGCCGACAAAGTCCTGGCCTGACCCAGACCTCGCAGGCATCCGTTTCTTTTGCGCCCCTGCAGTCGTTGTTTGGCATCGTCACGCCCAGTGGCCTGCACTTTGAACGGCACCATCAGGGCTGGTGGGATGTAGACCCATCAGGTCACCGCCTCATGATCAACGGCATGGTCAAAGCCCCCAAGGTCTTCACCATGGATGAGATCATGCGACTGCCCTCAGTATCGCGTTTTCACTTTATCGAGTGTGGGGCCAATACCGGCATGGAGTGGGGCAATGTAGCAGTACCCACAGTGCAGTACACCCATGGCATGCTTTCTTGCAGCGAATTTACGGGCGTACCCCTGATTACTTTGTTGGAGATGGCCGGGGCTGACCTTAAAAAGGGGAAGTTTGTGTTGGCTGAGGGTGCTGACGGGTCATCCATGACCCGCACCATTCCCATGGACCTGATCAAGTCAGGTGAAGTATTTGTGGCGTATGGCCAAAATGGCGAAATGCTGCGCCCCGAGCAGGGCTACCCTTTGCGGGTGGTTGTACCGGGCGTGCAGGGCGTGAGCTGGGTGAAATACCTGCGTCGGCTGGAACTGGGCGATATGCCCTATGGAACCAAAGATGAAGCCGTGCACTACATCGACCTCATGCCAGGGGGCTTGCATCGTCAGTACAGCAGTATTCAGGAATGCAAGAGTGTTGTTACCACACCCTCGGGGGGTCAGGTTCTGCTCGATAAGGGGTTCTACAACATCAGTGGACTGGCCTGGTCGGGCCGTGGCAAAGTCAAAAAAGTGGATGTGTCGGTGGATGGCGGACGCAATTGGCGCACCGCGCGGCTGGAGTCACCGGTGATGACAAAGTCGCTCACGCGTTTCAATCTGGATTGGGTGTGGGATGGCAAGCCAGCCATTATTCAAAGTCGTGCCGTGGATGAAACCGGCTTCGTTCAGCCCACTTACAAACAGCTGCGTGCCGCACGTGGATCGCGGTCCATCTACCACAACAATGCCATTCAATCGTGGTTGGTTCAGGAGAGCGGGGAGGTGAAAAATGTCCAGCTTTCCTAAAGTGCCTGATACACAGGCCCTGGCACTTGCTTTGCTGTTGGCCTTGCCAGCCATCGTACTTGCGCAATCGCCTAACAAGTATCCTGGCATAGGACGTGATGCCACGCCAAAAGAAGTTGCCGCTTGGGACATCGATGTTCGACCCGACTTCAAGGGCTTGCCAGCCGGTTCGGGCAGCGTTGCCAAGGGCCAGGATGTCTGGGAGTCCAAATGCGCCAATTGCCATGGTATTTTTGGTGAGTCAGGCGAGGTGTTTAACCCCATTGTGGGTGGCACCACAGCCAAAGACATCGAGACCGGCCGGGTTGCCCGTTTAAATGATGCAGCCTACCCGGGACGTACAACCTTGATGAAAGTCTCCACCTTGTCATCCCTGTGGGATTACATCTTTCGGGCCATGCCCTGGACCCAGCCGAAATCCCTGAGCAACGAAGAGGTGTATGCCGTCACAGCCTTCATCCTTAACCTGGGCGGCATCGTGCCTGATGGCTTTGTGCTCTCTGACAAAAACATTCGTGATGTGCAGCAACGCATGCCCAATCGCAATGGTATGAGTACCAAGCATGCGCTATGGCCCGGCAATGAGTTTGGCATTCCCGCCAGGCCGGACACCCGGAATGTGGCTTGCATGAGCAACTGCATCACTGAGGCTAAAGTCTCCTCGTTCCTGCCGGACTTTGCACGCAATGCCCATGGCAACCTGGCCGAGCAAAACCGCAAGGTTGGGCCTCAACACGGCGTCGACACTACCCTCCCGGAAGGTCGGGCCTCAAGCCCGTCTCAGGTCACTGTGAGTAGTGCGTTATCCCAACCCAAACCTGCATCAGAAGGGACTGGCATTTCTGATAGTAAAGTCGTCCAGGCCTTGCTGCAAAAATACAGCTGCAATGCTTGTCATGGCATGGATAAAAAAATAGTCGGCCCAAGCTTTCAGGACATCGCCAGGAAGCATGCCGGTCAAGTGGACTATCTGGCCGGCAAGATCAAATCGGGGGGGCAGGGCGTCTGGGGCCCCGTTCCTATGCCAGCTCAGGCATTAACAGTGCCTGAAGCAAAAACCCTAGCATCCTGGCTTTCATCCGGTGCGGGAAAATAGGGGCATGTCCAAAATAGGGCTTGACCCATAGTCACGGGACTGACAAAGGTTTAGCATACACTACCCATAGGAGATATTCATGCAAACACGTCGCAAGACACTCAAACAAAGTGCACTGGTTGCCGGCTTACTGGCTGGTACAGGCTTGTTCCCACACTATGCGCTGGCCTACAACAAAAATGCGTTTGAAGCCAAATCCATAGCGGACGCCGTCAAGGCACTTGGTGCCGGGGCTCCCGCCGAGAGCAAGGATGTGACCATTGGCGGACCGGACATCGCTGAAAACGGTGCTGTCGTTCCTCTGACGGTCAGCACCACGCTAGCCGGCGTGAAGCATCTGCTGATTCTGGTGGAAAAAAACCCTTCGGTTTTGGTCGCCCAGTTCAATACGAATGACAGCGTGGAAGCCAGTTTTGCCACACGCTCAAAAATGGGCCAGTCCTCTGATGTTTACGCCGTTGCCATCATGAACGATGGCAGGGCCTTGTTTGCCAAAAAGGAAGTCAAAGTGACGCTGGGTGGTTGTGGCGGTTGATGTCCAGTCAAATTGGCAGATAACCCTTTACTTTCATATATTTCTCACTATAGATTCAGGAGCAAATCATGGCAGATCCGATGCGTATTCGAGCCCAGGCAGCGGGCGATAAAGTGACCGTTCGAGTACTGATGAGCCACGAGATGGAGTCCGGCCAGCGCCGTGATTCTGCAGGCAAATTGGTGCCTGCATGGTTCATCAGTGAAGTCACGGCTTCCCACAACGGCAAGGTGGTTCTGACGGCCGATTGGGGTCCTGCCGTGTCCAAAAATCCGTTTTTGCAATTTGTTGTCAAAGGCGGCAAGGCCGGCGACAAGATTACGGTTAACTGGAAAGACAACAAAGGCGACACGCGCACTGACGAAGCCACCGTGTCCTGATCGACTACAGGCCGACAAGAGGAAAAATAATGAAAACTTGGCATATCAAGCATGTACTGGTGGCATTGACCATCCCGGTACTGGCTGCAAACGCCTTGGCGCAAAAGTCCACCGCAGACGGCATTGCTGAATACCGGGCCATGCTGCAGGACGGTAACCCTGCCGATTTGTTTGAGGCCAAGGGGGAAGACCTCTGGAAACAAAAACGTGGGCCTAAAAACGCATCCTTGGAGCTGTGCGATCTGGGTAAGGGTCCTGGCGTGTACAAGGGTGTTTTTGCTGAACTGCCCCGTTATTTTGCCGATACCCAGCGGGTTCAAGACATGGAGTCGCGACTCCTGACCTGTATGGAAACCTTGCAGGGTTTCAATGCTGCTGATATTGCAAAAACACCTTTTGGTCGAGGTGAGCAAAGCAATGTGACTGCCCTGGCCACCTGGCTGGCTGCTGAATCCAAAGGCGTGAAGTTCAACCTGTCGCAGTCCCATGTGATGGAAAAGACCATGTACGAAGTCGGCAAGCGCCTGTTTTTTATGCGCAGTGGCCCGCATGACTTTGCCTGCGCCTCATGCCATGCCGAAGACAACAAAAGAATCCGCTTGCAGGATTTACCTAATCTGACAAAGAACCCCGGTGCAGGCAGTGGCTTTGGTGCCTGGCCGGCCTATCGTGTCTCCAACGGTCAGATGTGGAGTATGCAGCTGCGCCTCAATGATTGCTACCGCCAGCAGCGTTTTCCTTATCCCCTCTTCGGCAGTGACGCAACCATTGCACTGGGCGTTTACATGGGTGTAAATGGCATGGGTGGCGAGACGACCGCACCGTCCATCAAGCGGTAAAAAACTGAATATGAAAAATTTTCTTAAATGGATGGCACCGGTTTCGGTCTGCCTGATCGCCGGATGCGCCATGGTGCCTTCAGGTCCCGAGTTGGACAAGCTGACAGCCGACATCATCAAGGCGTCTTTCCGCAGCGAAGGACAGGCCACAGTTGATCGTCTTAATCAGGACGATGCGAACCGTGAGTGCAGCGCCGCTGATGTGGCGGGTAAGAACATCGATCCGAAATTGGCGCAGGCCATTGAAGCTGCCAATCTGAAAACCGTCAAGTGGCCTTCGGATGGGAAATTCCTCGGGGATTGGAAACAGGGTGAGGCCCTTGCCCAAAGCGGCAGGGGCTTGACGTGGACCGATCCGGCGGGCGCTGCCAATGGCGGCAACTGCTACAACTGCCATCAAATTGACAAAAAAGAAATTTCTTATGGCACCATTGGTCCGAGCCTCTACAACTATGGCAAATTGCGGGGAGTTACCAACCCGGGCGACCCTGCTTCCAAGCCGATTATTGAGTACACCTGGGGCAAGATCTGGAACTCCAAGGCCTATAACGCCTGCTCCAACATGCCCAGAGCCGGCCACACCGGGATATTGAATGAACAGCAAATCCGCCACATCATGGCCCTTTTGCTCGATCCCAAGTCTCCCGTGAACAACGAGTAGTCAACTCTACGATTTCAAGCCTCCGGCCCGGCTGACCCCCGGGTCTTTTTTACGGCGCTTATTCAATGATTGCTGAACCATGAATCTCACCAAACGCGAATTTTTTCAGGTTCTGGGTGCCGGCACCATGGCTGGTATGGGTTTGGGTCGATATGCCCAAGCAGATGCCGCAACGGCTGCAGAGGGGCTGTACAACATGGGGAGATTCGGCTCGGTCTCTTTTCTGCACATGACCGACTGTCATGCACAGCTCAAGCCAATTTATTTTCGTGAGCCCAGCGTGAATCTGGGTATCGGAAGCATGAAGGCCAACTTGCCTCATCTGGTGGGCGAGCACTTGCTCAAAACCGCCAAGGTGCGACCCAATACCGCTCAAGCCCATGCACTGAGCTATCTGGATTTTGAGAATGCGGCCCGGCGATACGGAAAGGTGGGCGGCTTTGCGCATCTGGCCACACTGGTCAAGCGCCTTAAAGCCAGCCGGCCCGGCGCGCTGCTTTTGGATGGCGGGGACACCTGGCAGGGCTCTGCAACCTCGCTCTGGACCAACGGGCAGGACATGGTGGATGCCGCCAAGCTATTGGGCGTAGACATCATGACCGGCCATTGGGAGTTCACTTATGGCATGACGCGTGTGAAGGAGATTGTTGAGAAAGATTTTGCCGGGAAGATTGATTTTCTTGCGCAAAACATCAAGACCAATGACTTTGGCGACCCGGTGTTCAAGCCCTATGTCATGCGCGAGATCAACGGTGTGCCCTGCGCCATCATCGGACAGGCCTTTCCTTACACGCCCATTGCCAACCCTCGCTATATGGTGGCGGACTGGGGCTTTGGCATTCAGGAAGAAAACATGCAGGCCATGGTCAATGAAGTACGGGCCAAAGGCGCTCAGGTGGTGGTGGTGCTTTCACACAATGGCATGGATGTCGACTTGAAGATGGCCAGCCGGGTCAGTGGCATAGACGCCATCATGGGCGGGCACACCCACGATGGCATGCCGGTGGCCAGCATTGTCAGTAACAAGAGCGGAAAGACCATCGTGACCAATGCAGGTTCTAACGGGAAGTTTCTGGCTGTGCTTGACTTCGAGGTCAAAGATAAAAAAGTCAGTGATTACCGCTACAAGCTGTTGCCGGTTTTCGCCAACATGCTGCCACCTGACAAAGACATGGATGCACTGATCACCAAAATCCGCGCCCCCTTTGAAGCCAAGCTGTCCGAGAAGCTGGCGGTGACCGAGGGTACGTTGTACCGTCGGGGCAATTTCAATGGCACGGGTGATCAGCTGCTCCTTGATGCCCTGATGGACGTTCAGGGTGCCGAGATCGCGTTTTCGCCGGGTTTTCGTTGGGGCACGAGCCTGTTGCCAGGTCAGTCCATTACCCGGGAATGGTTGATGGACATGACGGCGACCACCTATTCTTTTGCCACTGTTTCTGAAATGACGGGCAGCACCATCAAGACGGTGCTGGAGGATGTATGCGACAACCTGTTCAACCCGGACCCCTACTACCAGCAAGGGGGTGACATGGTGCGCGTGGGCGGCTTGCAATACACCTGTAGCCCACTGGCGGGCATAGGGCAGCGCATTGACAATATGCGCCTGAACGGCAAGCCAATTGAGGCTGATAAAAAATACAAGGTGGCAGGATGGGCACCGGTGTCTGAAGAGGCCAGAACCGCAGGCAATAAACCCGTTTGGGAGCTTGTCGAACAGTGGCTCAAGGCAAAAGGCGGCAAGCTTGCAGCCCGCAAGCCCAATATGCCCACGCTGGCCGGTGTTTTGCCCAACCCGGGTTTTGCAGACTAAGCGCTTGGTCTGAGTTCAAGATGATCTACAAACGCTGACGCGCGTCATTGGCTTGCGCCGGGCCAATCCTGAAGGGGTCCCGGCGGGTTCTTGAACTGTCTCAACCTCGTCTGCACACTGAGGCTAATCAGTTGGTCCCGCCGACAGGAATCGAACCTGTATTTCACGCTTAGGAGGCATGCGCACTATCCATTGTGCTACGGCGAGGGTGGCGGCATTGTAGTGGCAGGCGTCACTGTGGCCGCTCACTTGGTCAACAAGCGCATGGCCTGTTCCAGCCCTTTGAGGGTGAGCGGGTACATGCGCTGGTTCATGATTTGCTGAATGACACTGATGCTTTGCCGGTACTGCCAGACGCCCTGAGGCTCGGGATTGATCCAGGCAAACTTGGGAAAGGCGCTGGTGAGCCGCAGCAACCATTCCACGCCCGCCTCTTCGTTGTTGTATTCCACACTTCCGCCCGGTTGCAAAATTTCATAAGGGCTCATGGTGGCGTCTCCGACAAAGATCAATTTGTAGTCTTTGTTGTACTTGCGGATGATGTCCCAGGTGGCAAATTTTTCGCTGTAGCGACGTCTGTTGTTCTTCCACATGAAGTCGTAGACGCAATTGTGAAAATAATAAAAATCCAGGTGCTTGAACTCGGTTTTGCTGGCGCTGAACAACTCTTCGACACGTGCGATGTGTTCATCCATGGTGCCGCCCACATCCATGAGGAGCAGCACCTTGACGTTGTTATGGCGCTCGGGCCGCATTTTGATGTCCAGATAGCCCGCATTGGCAGCGGTCTTGCTGATGGTCTCATCAAGATCCAGCTCGTCTTCATGTCCCTCGCGGGCAAATTTACGCAGGCGGCGCAACGCCACCTTGATGTTTCGGGTGCCTAGCTCCTGCGTGTCGTCGTAATCTTTATAAGCGCGCTGGTCCCAGACCTTCACTGCGCTTTTATTGCGTCCCTTGTCCTGCCCGATGCGGATGCCTTGAGGGTTAAAGCCATTGGCACCAAAAGGAGAGGTGCCACCCGTACCTATCCATTTATTTCCCCCTTCATGCCGTTCCTTTTGTTCTTCAAAACGCTTTTTCAGGGTCTCCATCATTTCATCCCAACCCATCTTCTCAATCCGCGCCTTTTCCTCCGGGCTCAGGTTGAGTTCAAGGTTTTTGCGCAGCCACTCCAGGGGAATGTCCTGGGTAAAGTCAGTCACCAGCTCAACGCCCTTGAAGTAAGCGGCGAAAGCGCGGTCAAACTTGTCGTAATGCTTTTCGTCCTTCACCAGGGTGGTGCGGCTCAGGTAGTAAAAGTCGTCAATCTGGTAGCCAGCAGCTGCAGCATTATGATCGGACGCATTCGAATGGGGGCCCACCACTCCGGCCTTGAGGGCCTCAAGCAGCGTCAGGTATTCTTTGACCGAAACCGGTAACTTGGCGGACCGCAAGCTGTAAAAAAAAATCAAGCAGCATGGTTTCCCCCTAGTTTGTGCCGTCTGCCCAGCAAATACATGAGCTGGGCCTTGGCTTCAGGCCATTCATCTGATCGCATGCTGTACATCACCGTGTCACGAATAGTGCCGTCCCGGCGCAGCGCATGCCCGCGCAAAACCCCGTCCTTTTTTGCGCCCAGTCTCTCAATGGCCGCTTGGGATGCAAAATTGAAGTTGTCGGTTCGCCAGCCCACCACCTTGCAGCCCAGGGTCTCAAATGCATGGGTCAGCAAAAGAAGTTTGCACGTGGTGTTGACATGTGTGCGCTGAACGCTTTTGGCGTACCAGGTGTAGCCAATTTCCAGTCGCTGCACGGCGGGGAGAATGTCGTGATAACTGGTGCAGCCCACAATTTTGTTACTGGCCGTTTCAAACACGGTAAAGGCAAATCGACTCCCGGCGGCGCGCATGGCCAGGGCCTCTGATATGTATTGAGCGGTCTGCCTGGGTTCGGGTACCGAGGTTACCCGGATATTCCACAACTCACCGTCTGAGGCGGCAGCCCGCAGCCCGTGTTCATGGCTATGTTCCAAGGGCACCAGGGTGATGCCTCGTCCGGTCAAGGTAACGGGTGCAACAAAAGCCACGGTCAATCCTTGGAGCTCTGGTCTTGCCTGGCAAGCCAGTACCGGGCCAATTGCAGACCAAGGCCGCCGCCGAGTCCCGCCAGGACAATGCCCGCAATGCTGCTGTTGCTATAGCCTTGGGCAAAGATGTCCCAACCGAGTAGACGTCCAATCCAGAAACCTGCCAGTGCGCCGCCTACAAAACCAACGGCGTCTGAAACACCTTCTACCCAAAGTTTTTTGCTCACGTGGCTGGCCTTTTACCGGTTGTGGCGTTGCATGAAGACCAGTTTTTCAAACAAGGTCACGTCCTGCTCGTTCTTCAGCAAGGCACCCACCAAAGGTGGCACGGTCACTTTATCGTCTTTGCTCTGCAAAGCCTCGGCTGAAATGTCTTCAGACAGCAGCAATTTAAGCCAGTCCAGCAATTCGCTGGTGGAAGGTTTTTTCTTCAGGCCTGGCAGGTTGCGCACATCAAAGAAAGTTTTCATGGCCGCACTGAGCAAATCGCTTTTGAGCCCGGGGAAGTGCACATCCACGATCCGCTTCATGGTCTCGGCGTCAGGGAACTTGATGTAATGAAAGAAACACCGGCGCAAGAAGGCGTCAGGCAGTTCTTTTTCGTTGTTGGAGGTAATAAACACCAAGGGACGGTGCTTTGCCTTGATGAGCTCACGGGTTTCGTAGCAGTAAAACTCCATCCGGTCGATTTCTCGCAACAGGTCATTGGGAAATTCAATGTCGGCCTTGTCAATCTCGTCAATCAGCAGTGCGACAGGCTGCTCCGCGGTAAAGGCTTGCCACAGCACGCCTTTGACGATGTAGTTCTGAATGTCTTTCACGCGTTCGCCGCCGTCAATATCGGAGAGCTGCGAATCGCGTAGACGGCTCACAGCATCGTACTCATACAGACCCTGCTGCGCCTTGGTGGTGGATTTGATGTGCCACTGCAACAGAGGCATGTTCAATGCTTGCGACACCTCTTCCGCCAGCATGGTTTTTCCGGTTCCGGGCTCGCCCTTGACAAGCAAGGGGCGTTGAAGCGTGAGCGCAGCGTTGACCGACAACATCAGATCCTGGGTGGCGACGTAATTTTTGGTTCCGTTAAATTTCATATTCTGGGTTCAGCGCTGATGGGTTTTGGGTACGGTTTTCTAAAGGGTCAAGAAGGTGGCCGATATAATGCGGAACTGTTTTTCAACCGCCTTCGTCTGATTGTCTTCGCAAAATGAACAAATTGTTGTTATCGCTCGCAAGCCTTGTTGTTGCCTCACTGACGTCTTTTTCCGCTTACGCTCAGGATGCCGCAGCCGGTGAGAAAAAAATCGCCATGTGTATTGGATGCCATGGGATCCAAGGTTATCAGGCAAGCTTCCCCGAGATACACAAAGTGCCCATGATCTCCGGGCAAAACGCCAAATATATCGTTGCTTCACTCAATGCCTACAAAAAGGGTGAGCGCAAGCACCCCTCCATGCGCGGTATTGCTGACAACCTGACTGATACAGACATGGCCGATATTGGCGCTTATTACGAGGCTCACGGCAAGGTGGCTGGCGCTGCAGAACTTCCCAAAGCTGCAGCGGCTCCGGCGAATGTGGCTGAACTCGTCAAAAAGGGCAATTGTGCTTCCTGCCATGGCGAGAGCCTGAGCAAGCCCATAGATCCGGCCTACCCCAAAATTGCCGGTCAGCATGCAGACTATCTTTATGTTGCACTCAAATCCTACAAGGCTGACAACAATGCCCAGGTGGGACGTGCCAATGGCGTCATGGGTGCCATTGCAAAACAGTTTTCAAACAAAGAGCTAAAGCTTCTGGCTGACTATGTCCACTCCGTGCCGGGTGAACTCAAGACGGTGCCCCAAAGCCGTTTTAGGTAGCTTTACCACAATAACAAAAAAGCCGCTTGTAAGCGGCTTTTTTGTTGATCCCCTTTCTGCAGCAAAATAGCGTTTCAAAATTATGAGGAAGACACTACCATGAGTAACATCAAACAGACCTTTAGCGCCATCGCGCTCGCCTTGGTTACAGCCACAGCAGGCGCACAGGCGTTTCCCAACAAACAGGTCACTATTGTTGTCCCGTTTACACCGGGCAGTGCCACAGACATTTCTGCAAGGGCTTTGCAGCAAAAACTCTCGGAATTCTGGGGCCAGCCGGTCATTATTGAGAACAAGGCAGGGGCGGGCGGAACCATAGGAGCGGGATTTGTCGCCAAGGCAGCGCCTGATGGTTACACCCTCCTGGTTCATTCATCGGGCCATGCCGCCAACCCGGCCATTTATGCCAAGTTGCCTTACGATACGTTCAAGGATTTCACCGAAGTTACTGCAGTGGCCGGTCAAGCCACTGTGTTGATCGTGGCACCTTCAACCGGTTACAAGACATTGGGTGATTTACTGGCGGCTGCCCGTTCCAAGCCCGGCACCCTGAACTTCGGTTCAGCCGGTGGCGGCAGTGGCACACACCTGGCAGGTGAAAAATTCAAAGGCATGGCCAAGCTCGATGTCGCCCACATTCCCTACAAGGGCACGCCCGAGGCCATCACAGACACCATGGGTGGACGCCTGACCTACTACTTCTCTCCGATTGCAGCGGCCTTGCCACTGATCCGCGAGGGCAAGCTCACGGCCTTGGCTGTCAGCACGCCCCAACGCTCCAGCCTGCTGCCTGATGTACCCACCCTGGCGCAAGCCGGTGTTCCCAACTTCAATTACAACCTGTGGACCGGCATGTTTGCACCGGCCGGAACCCCACCGGCCATCGTGGAGAAAATTGCGCAGGATGTGCAGCGTGCTTGGGCTTCCCCCGAGATCAAAGAGCGTCTGGGCAAGATGGGTCTGGACCCCATGCCTATGACGCCAGTCGAGTTCAAGGCCTTTGTCAAGAGTGAAGTTGAGAGTGCTTCCCAAGTGCTCAAGGCGGCAGGCGTGACGCCCCAGTAACTCAGCTTAATGCGTCAAGCCGACGTACATGTTTTGTACGTCGTCGTTGGCATCAATGGCGCTCAAAAAGGCATCCACTTCGGCCAGCTCTGATGCACTCAGATTGCTTGCATTCACCGGGTTCTTGGGCTTGTAGCCCAATTTGGCAGAGACCACGCTGAAGCCTTGTGTGGGTAGGGCCCGACTCACCAGATCCAGATCGGCGGCATCGGTGAGGAACAGGGTGGAGCCTTCCTCCTCGCCAGCCTCGAAGTCCTGGGCACCGGCCTCAATGGCTGCCGGCTCCGGGTCGGCATCAGCCGTGGCTGGTGTGGCTTCAATCATGCCCAGATGGTTGAAGTCCCAGGCGACCGAGCCCGAGGTTCCGAGTTGCCCTTTTCGAAACAGCACCCGCATTTCAGGCGCTGTGCGCTTGACGTTGTCGGTCAGGCACTCGACCATGACCGGGATTTGATAAGGCGCAAAGCCCTCGTAGATCACCCGCTCGAAATTCACAACATCGTCGGTCAGCCCTGCCCCTTTTTTCAAGGCGCGGTCCAGCGTGTCCTTGGGCATCGACACCTTGCGGGCCTGTTCCACCACCAGCCGCAAGCGTGGGTTGAGGGCTGGATCGGCGCCGCCACGGGCGGCCACCATGATTTCCTTGACCAGCTTGCCAAAAACCCGTCCTTTAGCGTTGGCGGCCAGTTCTTTGCCTTTTGCTTTCCACTGTGCACCCATCGTTATGTCTCCATTCGTTCAATGGGGCAAAGTGTATCCACCCCGGCTGGTCGGGTGTGCTCAGTCCCGCGTGGCCTGGCGCTGTACACAATCGATATAAGCAGCGCCGTCAGGCGGGCGACCGGCACGCTGGCTTTCCCACAGCATGGTGCCCAGGCATTCCATGGCTTCATGGTGGGCGTCATGCAGGGATTGGCGACGTGCGGCCAGCAATTCGACGGCTTGGCGGATGCCGCGCGGCTGGTCTATGCTGCACTGCTCGCTGATGGACAGGTGCATGGACAGGTGCAAGAAGGGATTGGACTTTCCCGCTTCAGCGTCGTAGATTTTTTCCAGGGCCAGTTCAGGCTGGCTCAGGTCGGCATGGTACTCGGGGTGTTCCTTGATCCATTCGCTTGCTATTATTTCAATAGCTTCAAGCTTACGCCCAGCATGGTATTTTTCATAAACAGAGCAGAAGAATCGGCGAACATCGGCTTGTGAGGGGCTGAACATGCAGGAAGATTAACATGAGTCAAAATCGGACGATGACGCCTTCACTTCCTCCGGTAAGCATCCCCCCCACCACCAACCCGCTTCTTTCCGGCCCGATTGCTGCCACCCTTTGGCGTCTGAGCCTGCCCAATATGGTGGCCATGCTGGCGACAGCGCTAGTCAGCGTGGCCGAGACCGGCTACGTTGGCCAGTTGGGCACTGCAGCGCTGGCCGGGATAGCGCTGGTGTTTCCGATGATCATGTTGCAGCAGATGCTGTCTGCAGGCTCTATCGGTGGCGGCATCTCTGCGGCCATCAGCCGCGCTTTGGGGGCTGGCCATCTGGCACGTGCCGAGTCGCTGGCCTTGCACGCGGTTGTGATCGGGGTGGTCACCGGCCTTTTTTTTACCGCCCTCTTTCTCGTGGCAGGCGCAGACATTTATCAACTCATGGGCGGCCAGGGTGAGGCCCTGGCGCAAGCGCTGGCGTATTCCAATGTGGCTTTTCTGGGGGCGGTACTGATCTGGCTGACCAATGCCCTGGCTTCGGTGATTCGCGGTTCAGGCAACATGAAGGTGCCTTCCTATGTGCTGTTCGGGGTGGCCCTGCTGCAGGTTGTTCTTGGGGGTGCATTGGGTTTGGGCTTGGGCCCCGCGCCCCGGATGGGCATGGCTGGCGTGGCCTGGGGCCAGGTGCTTGCATACGCTGCAGGCACCGTATTTTTTCTGTTTTACATCCGTTCCGGGCGAAGCCGGGTAAGGCTGGTGTTCTCGCACCCCTTGCGCCAGACGGACTTCATGGACATTCTCCGGGTGGGCGGCATGTCAAGCCTGTCGTCCCTGCAAACGGTGTTGACCATTCTTATCCTGACACGCATTGTTTCCCGCTTTGGCACTGAAGCGCTTGCCGGCTACGGGGTAGGCGTGCGGCTGGAGTTTTTGCTGATCCCCATTACCTTTGCCATCGGCGTGGCCTGTGTCCCCATGGTGGGCATGGCCATCGGTGCCGGGCAAGTGCAGCGGGCCCGCCAGGTGGCCTGGACCGGGGCCATTTTTTCCGCGGCCATCGTGGGTTGCGTAGGCCTGTTCGCGGCTTTGATGCCCAATCTATGGACTGAATTGTTCACCCGCGATGCGTCGGTTATCCGCTACGCAGGTCTTTACTTCGCCTGGGTGGGCCCGGTCTATGCCTTTTTCGCGTTCGGACTGTGCCTGTACTTCTCGTCACAGGGGGCCGGCAAACTGTTGGGGCCGGTATTGGCAGGCACCTTGCGACTGGTGTTGGTGGCTGTTGTCGGCTGGTACCTGGTAGATGCGGGCGCGCCGGTTTGGCAGATGTTTGCCCTGATTGGCGTGGCCATGGTCGCCTACGGCATCATGACCGGCCTTGCGGTGTACCGGGTTCGCTGGGGCTAAGCCTGGTCTTGCCCCTGCGCATGCCGCCCGGCTTGTTCATAATACGAGCCCAGGAGACGATGCATGATCAACAAAATAGCCAACTCAATCGCCAGTGCGCTGGCCGATGTGAAAGATGGTTCAACCGTGATGATTGGCGGTTTTGGAACCGCGGGTATTCCCAACGAGCTGATTGAAGGTTTGCTCGAGCAGGGTGCCAAAGATCTGATCGTGGTGAACAACAACGCCGGCAACGGCGAAACCGGTTTGGCGGCATTGCTCAAATCGGGTCGGGTACGAAAAATCATCTGCAGCTTTCCGCGCCAGACCGATAGCCATGTTTTTGACAGTCTCTACCGCAGCGGCAAGCTTGAGCTTGAATTGGTCCCCCAGGGCAATTTGTCCGAGCGCATCCGGGCTGCGGGTGCCGGCATCGGTGCTTTCTTCACACCGACTGGCTTTGGCACCGAGATGGCCAAAGGCAAGGAATGTCGAGATATCAACGGTAAAAAATACGTCCTTGAATACCCGATTTATGGCGACTTGGGCCTGATCCGGGCTGAGCGTGGTGACCGCTGGGGCAACCTCACTTACCGCATGGCGGCGCGCAACTTCGGGCCGGTGATGGCGGCGGCCTGCAAGAAAACCGTAGCCACCGTGCATGAGATTGTGGAATTGGGCGACATCAGCCCCGAGCATGTCATCACGCCCGGGATTTTTGTGCACCAGATTGTCAAAATTGAGCGCCAGGTCACCCAAGCCGGTGGCTTCAAAAAGGCGGCATGACATGAGCTACCAAAAACGCAACAAAGACCAACTCGCAGCGCGGGTTGCCCGGGATATCCCCGAAGGCGCTGTGGTGAACCTGGGCATCGGCATGCCGACCCTGGTGGCCAACCATATTCCTGCCGACCGTGAAGTGCTGCTGCACAGCGAAAACGGCATTCTGGGTATGGGGCCAGCGCCCGCCGAAGGCCAGGAAGATTACGATCTGATCAATGCCGGCAAGCAGCCCGTGACCCTGCTCAAGGGCGGCTCATTTTTTCACCATAACGACAGTTTTGCCATGATGCGCGGTGGCCACCTTGACATTTGTGTGTTGGGTGCGTTTCAGGTGTCGGCCACCGGTGATCTTGCCAATTGGCACACCGGAGAAAAAGACGCCATTCCCGCTGTGGGCGGAGCCATGGATTTGGCTGTGGGTGCACGTCAGGCCTGGGTCATGATGGACCTGCTGACCAAGCAAGGTGTCAGCAAGGTGGTGCAAAGTTGCAGCTACCCGCTAACCGGTGTGGCGTGCATCAAACGCATCTACTCAGACCTGGCGACTCTGGACTGCACCCCCACAGGCCTCAAGCTGGTTGACCTGGTGGACGGCCTGACACATGCCGAGCTGGAAAAACTGGTGGGACTACCAATCCAGCCCTGAAGCTACCCACCCCAACCATTTTTAAATCACAGGATTCGGACATGAACCAGGCCTTTATTTGCGATGCCATCCGCACCCCTTTCGGTCGCTACGGGGGTACCCTCTCCAGCGTGCGCACCGATGATTTGGGTGCCATTCCCCTGAAAGCGCTGATGCAGCGCAACCCCGGCGTGGACTGGCTGAGCGTGACCGATGTGATTTATGGCTGCGTCAACCAGGCCGGGGAAGACAACCGCAATGTGGCTCACATGGCTTCTCTTCTGGCTGGCTTGCCGTTGGAGTTGCCTGGATCGACCATCAACCGCCTGTGTGGCTCCGGCATGGATGCCGTGGGCACTGCTGCGCGCGCCATCAAATCAGGTGAAGCATCCCTGATGATTGCCGGTGGTGTGGAGAGCATGAGCCGCGCCCCGTTTGTCATGGCCAAAGCCGAGAGTGCCTTCAGCCGCAGCGCGCAGATCTATGACACCACCATCGGCTGGCGTTTTGTGAACAAGCTGATGAAAGAAAAATACGGCGTCGATGCCATGCCGGAAACTGCCGAGAACGTCGCCTCGGATTACAAGATCAGCCGTGAAGACCAGGACAGGATGGCCCTGGCCTCCCAGCTCAAGGCCGTGGCGGCCCAGAAAGCCGGTTTCTTTGATGCCGAGATCACGCCGGTGACGATTGCGCAAAAAAAGGGCGATGCCGTAGTGGTCTCCAAAGACGAACATCCCCGCGAGACCTCCATGGAAGCACTGGCCAAGCTCAAGGGCGCTGTCAAGCCCGACGGTAGCGTCACCGCAGGCAATGCTTCAGGCGTGAACGACGGCGCATGCGCGCTGCTGATCGCCAACGAAGCTGCTGCCAGGACGAATGGATTGACGCCCCGTGCCCGAATTGTTGGCATGGCCACCGCAGGTGTGCCACCGCGCATCATGGGTATCGGTCCTGCCCCGGCGACAGAAAAGGTGTTGGCACTGACCGGCCTGACGCTGGCCCAGATGGACGTGATCGAACTCAACGAGGCTTTTGCCGCCCAGGGTTTGGCCGTATTGCGCCTGCTGGGCCTGCCGGATGACGACCCCCGCGTCAACCCGAATGGAGGTGCCATTGCGCTGGGCCATCCCTTGGGCGCCTCGGGTGCACGGCTGGTGACCACCGCCGTCAACCAACTCCACAGAATCAAGGGCCGCTATGCCTTGTGCACCATGTGCATCGGTGTGGGCCAGGGTATTGCCATCGTTCTCGAACGCATTTAACGCATTTCAAATCACTCACCTTTCAAAGGAAGAATTACTATGAGTCAAACAATCGGCTGGATCGGCCTGGGTCGTATGGGCGAGGCCATGGTCAAACGCCTGCTCAAGGCCGGTCACGGTGCCCAGGTCTGGAACCGCACGGCGTCCAAGGCACTGCCACTGGTGGACTATGGCGCAGTGATTGCGCCGACCAAGCAGGCGCTTGCCGCTTGCGAGGTGGTGTTTACCATGGTGTCAACGACCGACGACCTGAAAGAAGTGCTGTTTGGCGAGGGTGGGCTGCTTAGCGGCAGTCAAAAACCCAAGGTGGTTGTGGACAGTTCATCCATCTCGCAGGAGGGCTCTGCCGAGATTCGCCAGCGTCTGGAAGCCCTGGGCATTGCCTACCTGTGTGCGCCCGTTTCTGGTAACGCCAAGGTGGCCAAGGCCGGCAAACTGCTGGTGGTGGCTTCGGGCCCTAAACCCCTGTATGACCAGGTCGAGCCTTTTCTGGCGGCGATGGCACGTAAAGTGATGTGGGTGGGTGAGGGTGAGTTGGCCCGGGTCTGGAAAATTGCCCACAACACCATGTTTGGCGTGGTTATCCAGAACCTCTGCGAAATCACGGTTCTGGCTGAGAAAGCAGGAATTCCGCGCCATGTATTTTTGGAAAGTATCAACGACTCGGTGCTGGGTTCCATGTATACCCGTTACAAGACCCCGGTTCTGACCAACCTTACTTTTGAAAACGTCACGTTCACGCCCAAGCTGCTGCTCAAGGACATGGATCTGGGGCTGTCTGCTGCCAAGGCACATGGCGTGGCCATGCCTTCAGCCGCAGCCACCCGCGAGTCGGTGGCGCGTCTGGTGGGTCGGGGTTATGACGACATTGATTTCTCGGTGCTGTTGGTAGAGACCGCCAAAGATGCCGGTCTGGATATCAAGCCCATTGATGTGAAGATCAGCGACGGTCTGGAGAGTTGATGAGAACGCTGATTCGCGGCGCATCTATCATCACGATGGATGCTCAGGGCGACATCCCCCAGGGTGATCTGCTCATCTCGGGTGACACCATCACCGGGATTGCACCGCGTATTCATGCAGACGATGCGCAGGTGGTCGATGCCAGCGGCTGCATTCTGATTCCCGGCCTGATCAATGCCCATATGCACACCTGGCAGACAGCGCTGCGTGGCCTGGCTGCCAACTGGACCTTGCTGGAGTATTTCAAGAACATGCACGCCGGGCTGGCCACCGTGTTCACGCCCGCCGACCTGCACATTGCCACACTGGTAGGTGCGCTTAACCAGCTCAATTGCGGCACCACCACGCTGGGCGATTGGTGCCACAACAATCCCACACCGGCCCACAACGACGCTGCTGTGGCAGGTTTGGCTGAGTCCGGCATCCGGGCCGCTTTTTTTCATGGCACGCCCAAGCCTGAACCCAGGCCGGGCGAGCGTCCGTTTTGGGAAGTGCCCCACCCGCGCGCCGAAGTTGAACGCCTGCTCAAAGCCCATCAGGGCAAGCCCTTGCTGGCCATACACGCTGCCGTGCTCGGGCCGCACTATTCAACGCTGGAGGTGGCGTTGCATGATTTCCGCATGGCCAAAGAGCTGGGCCTGATTGCCTCGCTGCACCAGGGCGGTGGTCCGGCACGCTGCCCCGAGGGGTGGGAGCAGCTGGAGGCCCAGGGCCTGCTTGGCACGAATGTCAATATCGTCCACGGCCATGCCCTCAGTGATGCGCAGCTCAAACGCTTTTGCGAACTTGGCATGAGCTTCTCGGCTGCAGCCGAGAACGAGATGACCCAGGGACACGGCCACCCGATCACCGGCCGCCTGTTGGCCCTGGGCAAAGCACCATCCCTCGGCGTTGACCTGGAAAGCGTGATCAGCGGCGACATGCTGACCCAGGCGCGGGTGGCGCTGGGGGTTCAGCGCAGTCTGGACAATGTGGCTTACCGGCAAGCGCATGGCAGCATTCCGGCCACCTCGACCGTGACTACGCGCCAGGCTTTGTCCTGGGTGACGGTGGAAGGCGCGCGCATGCTTGGGCAGCTTGATCGCATCGGTACACTGGCCGCTGGCAAGCAGGCGGATCTGGTTCTGATTCGTGCGGATGACCTGAACATGCAGCCGGTGCATGATGCCGTGAGCTCCGTGGTGATGCAAACCTCCCTGGCCAATATCGACAGTGTGATGGTGGCAGGGGTCTGGAAGAAGCGCCATGGCCAATTGCTCCAGGTGGACCTGCCACCCAAGCTGCAGGCGTTGCGTGAATCCGGCCTGCGCATCACGCAGGCACTCGGACTATCAAAAGAATAGCTACTTCTTCAATTTTCACAAAGGCTTAGGCCACATTTAACAGAGACTATGGTCCAAAAAACGATAAAACTCCACCTCAACGGCTTGTCCACAGAGCTGACGGCCGAAGACGATACGCCTCTCATTTACCTGCTGCGCCACGACTGTGACCTCAAGGGTACCCGTTTGGGTTGCGGTGCCAGCCAGTGCGGTGCCTGCCATGTGCTGGTCGACGGCCAATCACTTCCCGCTTGCGACACGCCCTTGTGGGCT
Source organism: Hylemonella sp. (assembly GCA_040382055.1). Taxonomy (GTDB): domain Bacteria; phylum Pseudomonadota; class Gammaproteobacteria; order Burkholderiales; family Burkholderiaceae_C; genus JBEIGE01. The sequence continues at coordinate 45,364 of JBEIGE010000002.1, read as the reverse complement.
GTAGAGGACAAGCATGTCATCACGGTGGAGGGCTTGGGCAGTGCAGACAAGCTTCACCCCTTGCAACAGGCCTTTCTTGATGAGCAGGCGGCACAGTGCGGCTATTGTTCTTCCGGGATGCTGATCGGAGCCGCAGCGCTGCTCCAGAACAATCCCAAGCCTACCGAAACCGAGGTCCGTGCGGCGCTGGACAAGCACCTGTGCCGCTGCGGTGCCCATAACCGCATTGTGCGGGCAGTTCTCAAGGCGGCGCAATCATGAGCGCGCCACGTCTTGAATTTTTGGCAGATGGCACGGTTACCGTGCGTATCGGCAAAGTTGAAATCGGTCAGGGTATTGTTACTGCCATGGCTCAGATCGCTGCCGATGCCTTGGCTTTGCCGCTGAACCGTATCCGCATCGAGGCGGCCAACACCGTGACCGGCCCGGATGAAGGGGTCACAGCCGGTAGCCTGTCGGTACAGGACGCGGGTGCAACCCTTAGGCAGGTGTGTGAAGAAGCACGTCTGGCGTTTATGGAAAACCCGTCGCTGCGACCTGGCTGGTCTGCTCCAGGGGCAAAGACTCAAGCTGGCCAGCCTGTGGTGGGCAGCTCGGTTCCCCGCTTTGACCTGCTTGACAAGTTCATTGGGCGTCCCCGCTTTATCCATGATCTTTCGTTGCCAGGTATGTTGTACGGTCGCGTAGCCCGCCCGCCGTCTCCTGGTGCGCAGTTGCTGGAAGTGGATTTGCAAGCTGTTCAAGCGTTGCCCGGTGTAGTGGCGACGGTGCGCAACGGGCGCTTTCTGGGCGTGGTGGCCAACAGCGAGTACGCGGCCGTCAAAGCCCTGGCTGTTCTGGCACGCAAAGCGCAATGGCAGGAGGCCCCAACCTTGCCACCAGTCCATGCGTTGGCCGAATACCTTCGTTCTCAGCCCCATGAAACAAGCGTCTATGCTGAAAAGCTGGCACTGCCAGAACTTGAATCAGCGCAAGCAAGCGGCTCAGCCGTTGGTCCGGCTGTACGAAGCTTCAAGGCCAGCTACAGCCGCCCTTTTCTGGCGCATGCCTCAATAGGACCGTCCTGCGCTGCCGCAGTCTGGCGTGGTCAGAGCGTGGAAGTCTGGTCGCACAGCCAGGCCATTTACAACTTGCGCGCCGATCTCTCCAAAATGCTGACACTGCCCGAACAGGATATTGTGGTCCGCCATCTGGAGGGGGCCGGATGTTACGGCCACAACGGAGCTGACGACGTGGCCGCCGATGCGGTGCTGTTGGCGCAAGCTGTAACCGGCCAAGCGGTGTTGGTACAGTGGACGCGTGAGGACGAACTGAGTTGGTCGCCGTTGGGTGCAGCCATGGTGGCGGATCTGCAAGCGGAGGTAGATGCCCAAGGCCGGATTGTGAACTGGCAGCACGCGGTTATTTCAACTGGCCACAGTTCCCGTCCGGGTCGCACACCCAGCTCGGTATTGCTGGCGGCTACGCATTGCGCTGGCGCGCCTGAAATGCCGCTGTCGATCAATATGCCCTTGGCCAACGGGGGCGGGGCCCAACGCAATTCGGTTCCGGTCTACAACTTCCCTGCCTGGCGGGCCGTCAACCATCGGGTGATGACCATGCCGTTGAGAACCTCCTCCTTGCGCTCGCTGGGGGCACATTGCAATGTGTTTGCCGCAGAGTCCTTCATGGACGAAATGGCGACAGCCCTTGAAATCGACCCGCTGGTGTTTCGTCTTAATCATCTGGACGATACACGCACGCGGGCCGTGCTGGAAAAAGCCGCTGACATGGCGGCCTGGTCTGACCGACAGCCAGAATCCGGCCAGGGCATGGGACTGGCCGTGAGCCGCTACAAGAACACCGGTTCTTACTGCGCTGTGGTGGCGCTTATTGATGCCAGTCGTGAGCTACGTGTCAAAAAGCTGTGGATTGCAGTCGATGTCGGGCAGGTGGTCAACCCGGTTGGTGTGCTTAACCAGATAGAAGGCGGCGCGATTCAGACCGTGAGCTGGGTGCTCAAAGAAGCCGTGCAGTTTGACCAGACCCGGGTTCAAAGTACTACCTGGGACACTTACCCCATCCTGCGTTTTTCTGAAGTGCCTGAAATTGAAATACACCTGATAGACCGTCCGGAACTCCCGTCACTGGGGGCGGGAGAGGCCACGCAAGGGCCGGTTGCTGCCGCCATTGCCAATGCCTTGGCTCATGCATTGGGTGTGCGGGTGCGTGAGATGCCGATTACCGCAGATACCGTGGCCAAAGCGGCCTGGAACTGATATTCATAACAATAGCCTGACCAGCCTGCCGCGAATGAAACCGTATCTGATGACCACTATTCATTTCATGGGCGTTGGCAAGATGGGTTTGCCCATGGCTTGCCATCTGCTTGCTGCGGGACATACGGTAACCGTGAGTGACCCCAGCCCCACGCAACAACAAGCAGCCCGGGCGCGCGGACTGATGGTTCTGGAAGATGCCTCTGCCGCTATTGGGCTTGCCGACCAGGTCTGTTCCTCTTTGCCGGGTGATGACGCTTTGCTGGAGGTGGCCGCGCTGCTTGCCGGTTCTGCCCGGCCCGGTACAGTCTTTATTGACACCAGCACCGTGTCAGTACCTGCTTCCCGTCAGGCCGCCCAGTTGGTGGAAGCAGCGGGTATCAATTACCTGCGCACCACGGTTTCCGGCAACAACAAAATGGCCGACGCAGCCCAGCTCACTGTCATGGCTTCAGGCCCGCGCGCTGCATACGACCAGGTTCTGCCCCTGTTGCTCAAGCTCGGGCCCAAGCAGTTTTACCTGGGAGAGGACGAGCAAGCCCGGCTGATGAAGCTGGTGGTTAACCTGATGATTGCGCAAACCAGTGCCATGCTGGGCGAAGCGCTGACCCTCGGGCGCAAGGGTGGTCTTCAGTGGCAAGACATGTGGCAGGTATTGGGCGCAAGCGCAGTGGGCTCGCCCATCGTCAAGGCCAAGTCGGTGCAGCTCTGTGAACGCGATTTCACACCCACCTTTACTGTAGAACAGATGATGAAAGACCTGGGCTTGATTCTGGGTGCGGGCGCGGATAGCCATGTCCCTTTGCCGCAAACCGCCTTGACCTTTCAGGCCATGCAAGCGGCAGTTGCGCAAGGTTATGGCCTTGAGGACTATGCCGCCATCATCAAAGTGGCCGAGCGGTCAGCGGGGCTGGCTGATGATTTGTAAATGCAATGGCCTCTAGCCCTTGAGATTTGGAGAAGCAGATGAAGAACTTCATGTACTCCCCTTTGCCCGCCCGGGTCGTTTTTGGCGCTGGGGCCATCACGCAGTTGGCCAAGGAAATTGATCTGCTCGGTGCCAAAAAAGCACTGGTCCTGTCTACGCCAGAACAGCGCGCTGCTGCCGAAATGGTGGCGGATTTGCTGGGAAACCGCGCTGCGGGCATTTTTGACCGTGCAGTCATGCATGTGCCCCTGGAGACTGCCCGGCAAGCACGGGAAGTGGCGCACACGCTTGGCGCGGACTGTGCGGTGGCCATAGGCGGGGGCTCCACCACAGGCCTGGGCAAAGCCATTGCGCTGGACTCCGGCTTGCCTATTCTGGCTATTCCCACCACCTATGCCGGCTCTGAAATGACGCCAATTTATGGCATTACCGAGGCCGGTTTGAAAAAAACCGGCCGTGATGTCCGGGTGCTGCCGCGCACCGTGATCTACGACCCCGAACTCACCTTGAGCCTGCCGGTAGGCATGAGCGTGACCAGCGGCATCAACGCCATTGCACATGCCGCCGAAGGGCTTTATTCAACGGAAAGCAACCCGGTGATGGACCTGATGGCTGAAGAGGGAATTTCCGCATTGGGCCGGGCTCTTCCAGCTATAAAAAAAGTAGCAAATGATCCCCAGGCGCGCAGTGATGCCCTCTATGGTGCCTGGCTGTGCGGCATGGTGCTCGGGCATGTGGGCATGGCCCTGCACCACAAGCTTTGCCATACGCTGGGCGGCAGTTTCAACCTTCCACACGCCGAAACGCACACCATTGTGCTGCCCCATGCATTGGCCTACAACAGCAAAGACGCGCCGTTGGCCATGCAACGCATTGCCCGTGCTTTGGGCGGAAGTTCCGCCCCCCAGGCGGCGTTTGACCTGGCCCATGACAATGGCGCTCCCGTGGCGCTAAGGGACATTGGCATGAAAGCTGCTGATCTGGACAAGGCCTGTGATGTCGCCATGCAAAACCAGTACCCGAACCCTCGGGCCCTTGAGCGCGTGGCCATCCGTGAGTTGCTGCAAGACGCGTTTGAGGGGACCCGCCCTCGGGCTTGATGCCTTTATCCGGGAAAAACAGACGCTCTGACAGCGCCAGTCAGCAAGTAGCAGGTTCAAGTGGATAATATTCAGTCAGGCCTAACACGATCGGCCTGAATCAATTACTCAAGAGGTTATCGATATGGATTCGGCACAGTCAAAGATTATTTACACCCTCACAGACGAGGCGCCCTTATTGGCGACCCATGCTTTTCTCCCCATCATTCGCACGTTCACGTCTGCGGCGGGTGTGGATGTCGAGACCGGTGATATTTCTGTAGCGGCCCGCGTACTGGCTTGCTTCCCGGAGTACCTGAGTGATGATCAAAAAGTTCCGGATACCTTGGCGGAGCTCGGCCGTCTGACCTTGCTGCACAGCACGAACATCATCAAGCTCCCCAACATCAGTGCTTCGCAAGGGCAATTGATTGCCTGTATCAAGGAGTTGCAAGGCAAGGGCTACGCCATTCCGGACTTTCCCGAAGATCCCAAAACGGAAGAGGAGAAATCCATTCGGATGCGTTACGCCAGATGTATCGGCAGTGCAGTCAACCCGGTGCTGCGCGAGGGCAACTCAGACCGTCGCGCGCCGCTGGCGGTCAAGAACTACGCGCGCAAAAACCCGCATACCATGGCCCCCTGGAGCCAGGCCTCTCGCACCCATGTCTCCCATATGCACGGCGGGGATTTTTACCATGGCGAAAAATCCATCACGATAGACCGTCCACGCGATGTCCGCATGGAGCTGATCACCACATCCGGCAAGACCATCGTTCTCAAGAATAAAGTTTCCCTGCTTGATCGCGAAGTCGTCGACAGCATGTACATGAGCAAGAAAGCGCTGTTGGAGTTTTACGAAAAAGAGATCGATGACGCTTACAAAACAGGCGTCATGTTCTCGCTGCACGTCAAGGCCACCATGATGAAGGTCTCGCACCCCATCGTGTTCGGACACTGCGTCAAGATTTTCTACAAGAAAGCCTTTGAAAAGCACGCCAAACTGTTTGACGAATTGGGCGTCAATGTCAATAACGGCATGGCCAATTTGTATGACAAGATTGCCTCACTGCCGCAGACCAAACAAGATGAGATCAAGCGCGACCTGCATGCGTGCCACGAAGGACGGCCTGAGCTGGCCATGGTGGACTCGGCCAAAGGCATCACCAACTTTCATTCGCCCAACGATGTCATTGTGGATGCTTCCATGCCCGCCATGATCCGCAATGGCGGAAAGATGTGGGGAGCCGACGGTCGGCTCAAGGACGTCAAGGCCGTGATGCCTGAGAGCACTTTTGCCCGCATCTACCAGGAGACCATCAACTTCTGCAAATGGCATGGTGCGTTTGACCCCAAAACCATGGGCACCGTGCCCAACGTAGGCTTGATGGCCCAACAGGCCGAAGAATACGGCTCACACGACAAGACGTTTGAAATTACCGAAGACGGTATTGCCAACATTACCGACATCAACACCGGCGAAGTGTTGCTGAGCGAAAACGTGGAGACTGGTGATATCTGGCGCATGTGTCAGTGCAAGGATGCAGCCATTCGCGACTGGGTCAAGCTGGCCGTCAACCGCGCCCGCAATTCGGGCATGCCTGTTGTGTTCTGGTTGGATCAATACCGGCCGCATGAGGCGCAACTCATCACCAAAGTCAAGATGTACCTGCACGAGCACAACACGGCAGGACTGGACATCCAGATCATGAGCCAGGTACGTGCCATGCGCTACACCCTGGAGCGCGTGGTGCGTGGGCTGGACACCATCAGCGCCACCGGCAATATTTTGCGCGACTATCTGACTGACCTGTTCCCGATCATGGAGCTCGGCACCAGCGCAAAAATGCTGTCCATCGTGCCGCTGATGGCCGGTGGCGGCATGTACGAAACGGGTGCTGGCGGCTCTGCCCCCAAGCATGTGCAACAGCTGGTGGAGGAAAATCACCTGCGGTGGGATTCACTCGGTGAATTCCTGGCTCTGGCTGTATCACTTGAAGACCTGGGCATCAAGACCGGCAATAACAAAGCCAAGATTGTTGCGAAAACACTCGATGCAGCTACGGGGAAATTGCTGGATAACAACAAGAATCCGTCGCCCAAGACAGGCCAGCTTGATAACCGAGGCAGTCAGTTTTACCTGGCCATGTATTGGGCACAGGAGCTTGCGGCCCAAACAGAAGACAAGGAGCTTCAAGCCCACTTTGCGCCACTGGCCAAGGCGCTGACCGAGAACGAAAAGAAAATTACCGACGAACTCAATGCGGTACAAGGCAAATCGGTGGACATTGGCGGCTATTACATGCCTGACCCCAAGAAGTGCGATTCAGTCATGCGACCCAGCCCGACGTTCAATACATTGCTCAAGGCGGCCTGAGCCGTCAAGCTAAATTGCCTCTGGGGCGTGTTGGTTCCCAGTGGCAATCCTGAGGATTTCAGAAGCGGATTTATCGCTGTTGCCGCGCCAGGCCACGATCTGGTCTGGCCGAATAAGAACCAGGGCGCATTCATACAAGCTTGCAATTTCCGTTGCGGCCAGTCGAACCACTTTCATATCAATGCCTTTAAGCCTAGCGGCTTCTTCGAAGCCCTGAACGCCAGGAGGGTTCGGACCGATGGCGAGCAGTGTCCATTCAAAATTGAAGGTGTCAAACAGCGACTGTCCATCCCCAATCCAGATGTGCGGAGGCCTGCCACCCGGGCACGCAGTGGGCACATACACGTTGGCCTGGTCCGGCGGGGGTGATGAGCCGTCGGGCACGATGATTGGGGAGCCGTCGTAGCGCCCGCCAAAGGTGACGCCGGGAATATTGAATTCCCGCCTGGCATGACCGTTGAGGTACTCTGCCGCAAGGGCTCTTGCCGCTTCGCCCTGTGGTGTGTTGTCTTCAAGTTCGCTGGCTGCTTCAAAAAGGCCAATGGAGTCTGCAAACGTCCTGGCGTAGCTGGTGTTGCGCAGCGCCAGCGGTTTGCGCTCCAACTCGTAACTCTCCAGAAGTTTTTCGGAAGACTGATTTTTGAGCACACTGGTGAATTTCCAGCCCAGATTGACGGCATCTTCCACCGCGGTGTTGTAACCCAGGCCGCCCGTGGGGGTAAACAGATGAGCCGCATCCCCGCCTATGAAAACCCGTCCCTTTTGAAACGATTCGGCTACGAGCGCATGGCCCGCAGTCCAGGTGGCCATTGACAAGATTTCAATCGGAATATCCCTGCCATAGGCTTGTGAAAAAAGTCGTCGGGCATCTGCTTCTGTGAGTGCATCGGTCTGTTCGTCACTGCCCATTTGGGTATGAAACGCAAACTCACTGACTCCGTCTACCGACATGATGAAACCTCGTAAATGAGGATTGACCATCACGTACATCCAGGCGCGGTCGTTGGGGTTGTGCTTGTAAAAATCAGGCGCCCGCAAGTAAACGGCCAGCATCTTTCCACCCATGAATTTGCGCTTGAAGCCGGTAGCCCCCTGCCAGGCTATACCCAGGTCAGCTCTGACCTTGCTGCGCGCCCCGTCGGCACCGACCAGGTACTTGGCCGCCACCTCAATTGGCTTGGTGTCGTTGACGCCCTGGATGATGGCATGCACCTCTTTGCCTGTATCGGTAAATGAGTTGAGCTGCCAGTTGTAGCGCAGGTCGACTGAAGGCAACTGTTCTGCATGGGATCGCAAGGTAACTTCGACATATTTCTGGGAAATACGGTGCGGAAGTTCAGCGCCACTCCAGGAGCCTGACAAGCCCTTGATCAATGTTGGCGCTTCGGCAGCCGTTGGCAGCCGAAGCCTGGCCATCTCATACCCGCCAAATCGCGTGAGATAGGCAATATCGGTAGGATGATCCGCAGGCAAACCCTGGGCGCGAATTTCATCGGCAAAACCCAGTCTGCGGAAATGCTCCATGGTCCTGGCCTGGGTTGCATTGGCCTGCGGATTGAAGGCTGTGCCTGGCTTGGGATCGACGATCAGGCAGGCTATGCCACGCCTGCCCAATTCGTTGGCCAGCATCAATCCGCAGGGCCCTGCGCCTGCAATCAGGACCTGGGTGTCGATCAAAACAGCCTCGCTCTAGGCCAGGGCTTGCTTGACACGCTCGGGTGTCAGTGGCAAATCCCGAAGGCGCCTTCCCGTGGCGTTGGTAAAAGCGTTGGCAATTGCACCTACGGTCGGGCCCTGTGAACCCTCACCAGCCCCCAGTGAACGTTCATCAGGCCGGTTGATCAATTCAACCTGCACCACCGGTACGTCGGAAAATCGCATGATGGGGTAATCGGCCCAGTTTTGGATCAGCTTTTGTTTGCTGTCGTACTTGACCGATTCAAACAGCGTCCAGCTGGCTGACTGAATGATGCCGCCCTCAATCTGGTTGCGCAAGCCGTCAGGGTTGATGATCAGCCCGGCCTCTGCGGTAGACCACACCTGCTCGATGCGCACGACACCAGAGCGGGTGTCTACGGCAATGTCAGCAATCACCGCACAATAACTGGCCATGTTTTTGTATTTTGAAAAACCGACGCCCCGACCTTTGAGTACACCGCCCATGGCTTTCGGACTGGCGCTGGACACAGCAGGTTTCCAATTGGCAATGCTGGCGGTTTTTTCAATCACCGCCCGGGCGCGCGGGTCTGCCAGGTGACGTAGCCGGAATTCCACCGGGTCTACGCCTGCCAGAGCTGCCATTTCATCCATGAACGATTCAAGCGCAAATGTGTTTGCATAAGCACCCAGACCGCGCAGCGCGGAGGTTCGAATGGGAGCTTCAAGTAGCAAGTGGTTAGTCACTTTTTGCTGTGGAAACATGTACAAGGGCAAGGCATTGCGATCACTCCCCCCAGATGGCTGCGGAATATTGCGTGCTGGTCCCGGTGGGTGAGGGTCCTTGATCAACCAGGATGCGGTCAGGTTGACACCGTTAGGGTCATAGGGTCGGGTACTGTGGGTGTAACTCCAGAGTTCGTGGTTCCAGTCGACGATTTTTCCACTGGCATCCAGTGATCCCTTGAGATCCATCACCATGGGTGAGCCCAGTGGTTCCAAGCCAAACTCGTCCGCACGCATCCACTGCAAGCGCACTGGCTTACCCGGCACCGCTTTGGCCAGCAATGCGGCATCCAGTGCGACATCGTCAGCGCCATTGTGGCCGTAGCACCCTGAGCCTTCGCGGTGGCTGACCGTGATTTTTTCCTGGGGCATCCGCAAGGCTTTTGCCAGGTCTATGCGCAAGGGGAAAACGCTTTGCGAAGAGCACCACACCTGCAATTTGTCATCATTCCACTGAGCCAGGGCACAAGACGGGCCAATCGAGGCGTGAGCCTGGTAGGGGCGGGTGTAAGTCGCAGTCAAGGTTTTGGCCGCCGCCGGGGTATCGGCTGGCGGTTTCTTTTCGCTGACCACGCTGTCGGCGGTGCGCTGCCTTCTCATGTGAGCAAAAAGTTCAGCGCCTATGGGTGGCAAATCTGCGGGGTCATCCCATCGAGCGCTGGTCCGCATGGCGATTGCTGCTGCAATGGCCTGTTCTTCGCGTTCGGCAGCCACAGCCAAAAAATTGCCGTCCCGCACAAGGCCCACGACGCCGGGCATGCGACGGACCGCGGCTTCATCCACGGAGACCAGACGTGCGCGCGGCGTTGGGGGTCTGACCAAACGGCCATGAACCATATTGGGCAAGCGCATGTCCTGGACATAGACTTCAGCGCCGGTGACCTTGCCGGGAATATCGCGCCGCTGGACGCTCTGGCCCATCAGGCGGTGTTGCGCGGGTGGTTTGGGCGAGAAGGCGGTGCTGGCCTCGCGCTTGAACATGGCATCGTTCGTGACCTGCCAGTAGGTGGTGGTGCCTTTGGCCGAGCTGATGGTGCCGTCGCTCACCCGCAAGTCTGCGACAGGAACATCCAGTCTTTCTGCAGCAGCCAATAGCAGCAGGCCACGTGCTTGCGCACTGGCAAAGCGCAAAGCCGTGCCGCTGTCCTGGACTGACAGACTGCCAGCCGTAACACCTTCATTGGGCGTGAGGGCGGTATTGCCCGAGATGACTTCCAGACGCTTGAGATCCACATCAAGTTCGTCAGACACCATTTGTGTCAGTGCCGTCAAAATGCCCTGGCCGAGTTCGACTTTGCCGGTGAACATGGTCACGGTGCCATTGGCGTTGATACGCAGCCAGCCATCAAGCATGCGGTTGGTGTTCAAGCTCCCCGGGAGAACTGGTTTCGCAGGTGTTTGAGCCAGCAGTGGCGAGAGTGAGGTCAAGCTGAAGGCTACTGTCAGAGAACCGGCTTTGAGAAAGCTCCGGCGCTGCATGGTGGGCTGAGTGATGGAGTTCATGCCAGCTCCTTTGCAGCGCGCTGAATGGCCCGAACTATGCGGGTATGGGTGCCACAACGGCACAAGTTGGTGGCCATGGCTTCCTTGATTTGAACCTCAGAGGGGTTGCGCACCCGGTCCAGCAAAGTCTTGGCTGACATGATCATGCCGGAGATGCAATAACCGCACTGGGCGGCCTGTTCTTCAATGAAGGCTTTTTGCAGGGCATGCATTTTGTCAGGTGTTCCCAGCCCTTCCAGCGTGGTTACTTCGCCTTGCGATGCGGCCGAAGCAGGGTAAATGCAGGAGCGGATGGCTTGCCCATCCAGCAGCACGGTGCAGGTACCGCACTGACCCACGCCACATCCGTATTTGGCGCTGTTAAGGCCTAAATCGTTGCGAAGTATATACAGCAATGGGGTCTCGGGCGTAGCGGGACTGGTTTGTCGCTTGCCATTCACACGCAGTGTTATTGTCATCAATGTTCCTGTTGGAGTTGTAATAAAACGAAACTCAGGCTAGCTGCTTTCATACCAAACGTCAATTGAGGGTTTTGCCTGATATCTAGAAGTGTGAGCATAGAGTCTCATGACGAACATCCTGTCAGAATCTGATGCCGGGGCCAAAAAATTTAAAACTCACTTCATGTCTTGAAATCACCAAACCGATGTGCGCAACCTCTACCAAGGCACCATCACTCAAGCGGATATCGACCGATTACGCATGTGTTTCGCGACCACGACCCCTAGTTCGATTCCGATGTGCTGTTTGGTGTTCGATCCACGCTAATTGCTGATTGGCTCAAATTCAACGATGGTTGCTACAGTCTCGAATACAACTTTTCCCTCGGCGCTGCCCCTGTTTAAATTTCACACGTAAAGGTTCACCATGCTTTTTGCATTCACCCTCATCGACAAGCCCGACCATGGCGCCATGCGTCTGGAAAAACGCCCTGAGCACAAGGATTATCTGGCCGCTGCGGCTGACAAAATCGCCTTTGCAGGCCCCTTGACGCACGATGATGGCAAGACCATGCTGGGCAGCCTGCTGGTGATTGACTTCCCCTCGCGTGAGGCTGCGCACGCCTGGGCTGCCGATGAACCTTTCACCAAGGCCGGTTTGTATGCCAGCACCACCATTCACGCCTTTGTCAACCTGTGGCCGCAAAAAGCCGGTTTTCCTCCCGCGTGATTCGCGACTGATGACTCAATGAGATAAGGAAAGCGAATGACTGACACCATGAATGATGAACTATTGATCCGCCAGATGCTTGAGCGTTGGGTGCTGTGGCGCGATGCCGGAGACTGGACGCGTTTTGCCACGGTCTGGCACCCCGAGGGCGAAATGATGGCCACTTGGTTTCAGGGGCCGTTTGCTGAATTTATCCGGGTCACGCAAGAAGGCTGGGCCAAGGGTGTGAGCATCCTTCACTTCCTGGGCGGCACTGCTGTAGAGGTGTCCGGTGACCGTGCCATTGCGCAAACCAAGATGACCATTTCCCAGCGTGGCATGGTCGAAGGAGCCGATGGCCCCGTGCTGTGTGACGTGGTGTGTACGGGAAGGTTTTATGACTTTGTCACCAGACACGATGGACAATGGAAATTGCTGCACCGCCAGCCCATTTATGAGAAAGACCGCATTGACCCGGTCGACTCGACGGCCGTGCTCAAACTCGATGCCGTTGCCCTGGCTACTTTCCCCGAGGGCTACCGGCATCTTGCCTATATTCAAACGAGACTAGGTTACACCGTCAAGATGGACATGCCCATGCTCAAGGGCCCGGTGGTGGATGAGCTTTACAAACGCGGCGCTCGGTATCTGGCCGGCGGCGCACTGGAGCGCTGAGATGAAACGTCGTCACTACATAGGTGCTATGGCCGCAGGCGGCCTGCTGTCCACCAGCGTTGGCCTGGGTTGGGCACAAGGTGCATTTCCTAACCGTGCCATCAAGGTCATCGTGCCCCAGCCCCCCGGCGGCGGCTTTGATTTTGTGGCGCGTCTTCTGTCAGACCGTCTCGGTAAAGTGATCAACCAGAGTGTGGTGGTAGAAAACCGGCCCGGTTCCGGCACCCTGGTGGGTACCGACGCCGTGGCCAAGTCCGCCCCGGACGGCTACACCCTGCTGACTGGATCAGTGTCCAACATTGCGCTCAACATGGGGCTGTATCCGAATTTGCCTTACGACAGCCTGCGCGATTTTGAGCCTGTTGGTCTGGCAGTGAGCTACAGCTATACCCTGATGGCGCGCAAGGATCTGCCTTTTAATTCCCTGCGTGAACTGATTGCCCATGCCCGGGCCAATCCCGGTAAATTGAATTACGCCTCAGCCGGTAACGGATCAGGTCAGCATGTGCTGGCTGCTGCCCTGTGGCACCTTGCAGGTGTGCAGCTGGTGCATGTGCCGTATCGAGGTGCGCAAGCGGCGTACCAGGATCTGCTGGGTGGGCGTGTGGATGTGTTTTTTGATCTATCCCCCACAGCCCGTGTTCAGGTCGATGCAGCCACCGTCAAGGCCTTGGCAGTTTCAGGGGCTGCACGCAATCCCATGCATCCGGATCTGCCAACCATTCTGGAGTCAGGCGTGGCAGTCCTGGATCTTGAGTCCTGGTTCGGTTTTTTCGTCCCTGCCAAAACCCCGTTAGATGTGCTGGATCGACTGCGTGCCGATTTGGGAAAGGTCATCATTGCCCCGGATGTCATAGAGGCCTTTCGCAAGGCCGGCGGCAAACCGATGAGTTTGTCTGTCGCCGAGACCCGGACCTTGGTGCAGCGAGATGTTCAGCGTTGGACCAAACTCATCCGCGACGCGGAGATCAAGGCTGAATAAAGCATTCAAGCATAATCCGCCCTTTGATTTTGTTCTAGAAAGACCCCATGAAAATCGCGCAAGCCTCCTTGGATCAACTGTTTTTTAATGCCCGCACGGCCAATGGTTTTCTCGACAAACCGGTTCCTGTGTCGCTGTTGCAAGAGGTCTACGACATTGCCAAGATGGGTGCGACATCGATGAACACACAGCCGACCCGCTATGTATTTATTACCACCCCGCAAGCCAAAGAACGACTGATGCCAGCCCTGAGCCCCGGTAATGTGGAGAAAACCAAGTCTGCGCCCGTCACCGTCATTGTTGCGACCGACAGCAAGTTTTTTGAGCACATGCCCACTATTTGGCATGTTGCCGGCGCCAAGGAAATGTTTGAGGGCAATGTACCCATGGCGCAGGCAACCGCAACCCGCAACGGTACCTTGGGTGGAGCCTACTTCATGATTGCCGCACGCGCGGTAGGTCTGGACTGTGGCCCCATGAGTGGCGTGGACCTTGCCAAAGTCAATGCAGAGTTCTTTCCTGACGGCCGCTTCGCTGCCAACTTTCTGATCAATCTGGGTTACATCGACAGCAGCAAGAGCTTCAACCGCAATAACCGCTTGAGCTTTGAGCAGGCCTGCTCGGTTCTCTAAACCCGACCGGCACCCCGAGTTTTGAGCTTTCCGCTCATCACCGATCCATTTTTCTACGCGGTCGCCATTCCTGCTGTGCTGTTGCTTGGCATCAGCAAAAGCGGGTTTGGCATAGGTTTTGGATCATTGGCTGTGCCCATGATGGCATTGGCCATTTCGGTTCCACAGGCTGCTGCCGTGCTGATGCCTGTGTTGTTGTTCATGGACCTGTTGTCCATGAGAGCGTTCCGCCATGATTACGATAAAAAACTGCTGGCTTTTCTGATCCCCTTTGGTCTGCTGGGAACCCTGATCGGCGCACTGCTGTTCAAGGCGCTCGATGCCCACATTGTGGCCAGCATTGTTGGCGTGTGTACCCTTGTGTTTCTCGCGCAGCGCCTGCTCTTCCCACCCAAGGCAGACAGCGTGGCCCCGCCGCGCTGGGTTGGCGCTATCCTGACCGCAGCCTCTGGTTTTACCAGTTTTGTGGCCCATGCCGGCAGCCCTCCCATCAGCGCTTATGTGATCCCCATGCGCCTCAAACCGGTGATTTTTGCGGCGACCATGTCTTTCTTTTTCTTCTTCATGAATCTCGCCAAATGGGTGCCCTACGCCTGGCTGGGGCTGCTGGACATGCGCAATATGCTCACCTCACTGGTGTTGTTGCCCATCGCCCCGTTTGGCGTCTGGATAGGCGTGCGAATTGCCCGTCATATTCAGCCAAAACTCTTTTACCAGATGATCTACGTTGGGATGTTTCTGACCGGTACCAAGCTGGTGTGGGATGGGTTTCATTGATGGTTGAGCGTCGATGTGCATGGCCTTAATCTGCCCGCGCACCGGTCTCTTTGACCACTTTGGCCCACTTGCTTAACTCGGTTCTCAAAAATTCTTGCGCTTCCCGGGTGCTGCCACCCATGACTTCAAAACCAGCAGCAGCCAGTCGTGCCTGAAAATCAGGGCTACGCTGAATGAGTGCGACCTCCCGGTTAACGCGCTGGATGATGGCGTCAGGTGTTTTTGCAGGTGCAAATACACCCACCCAGGTGTAGTCTTCGAAGCCTGGAAAGCCCGATTCAGCCACTGTGGGGACCTCGGGAATGGCTGCCACTCGCCGGTTGCTGGTCACAGCCAGGCCGCGCACCTTGCCGCCCTTGACCAGTTCTACAGCCGCAGGCAATGCCACACTCGCCAGTTCAATCTGCCCGCCCATGGCGGCGTTGAGCGCCGGACCTGCACCCTGGAAGGGCACATGCGTGACATCCACCTTGGCCAGAATCTTGAACAGATACTCGGCGCTGAGCTGCGGTGTGGTGCCGGCCCCTGCCGTGCCGTAGTTGTACTTTCCGGTCTGGGCTTCGGCAATCACTTCCTTGAGTGTGCGTGCTTTCAAGTTGGGTGCACCGACGATAAGGTTCGGGCTGGAGGCGACCAGCGTCGCGAGCACCAGGTCTTTTTCAGCATCAAAGGTTTGTGAGCGCGACATGGCCGGGTTGACGGCATAGGAACTGGTGTTGATCAGCAGGGTGTAGCCGTCCGGCTCGGCCTTGGCCACCAGATTGGAGGCCACACTGCCGCCCGCACCGGGCCGGTTTTCCACCACCACGCTCTGGCCTATGACCTCGTTTAATTTTTGCCCTAACAGGCGGGCAATGATGTCGGCTGGACCGGCCGGTGCAAAGGCCACCACAAAGCGTACTGGTTTATTGGGCCAGGCAGTCTGGGCAAGGACAGCCTGAGGCAGTGCGAGCGCAGCCAACAGGGAGACAAGAGCGATACGTCGGTGGTTCATGGGAAAGTTTTAAAGAGGAGTGAGAAAAGCGTACGGAAAACAGAGTTTAAGTCCGGATGGACAACTATTTAACGCTATCTAAAACATAGCGCGCCATTTCTTCCCGGGTACAGATCCAGACCTCCGGGGTGGCTTTCACGATTTTCATGATGTCTTCGTAAACCCAGGCGCCTGAGGGGCGACCCATCACATGGGTGTGGGCGGTGACATCAAGCATCAAAGGCGCTGTTTCACGTTCACGCATCGCGGCAAACGTGTCATTGAAGGTGTCCAGCATATGGCGCGGACCTTGGCCGTACCGGATGCAGGTGGGCAGGTCGTTGATATCCATGGTCAGTGGAATGCCCACAATCCGCTGGCCCCCGAAGTCCATCACATAGGGTCGGTCGTCGTCATTCACGTCGCCATGGTGGGTGTAGCCGGCCTGCGCCAGAAGTTGTGAACTGATCGGGCTGCCGGTGCCGCGCGGGCTGATCCAGCCGCTGGGTGTTACCCCGGCGGTTTTCGCCAGCAGCTCGTGATTTCGCTTCAGATTGGCCAGTTCACCAGCTTCGTCAAAGTACACCGGAATCACATCCATGCCCCAGGAATGGTTGACGATTTCATGGCCCAGATCGGCAATGCGCTTGACACTGGCCGGGTCTCTTTCGCAGATCACCCCGTTGACCATGACACTGGTTTTGACCTGATGCCGTTCGGCGATGTCGAGCAGGCGGTGAATGCCGCGAACCATGCCAAAACTGCCCCAGGAGTGCGCGTTGGTGTCAAAAAAACCGGGCTTGAGTACATTGCCCATGGGGCCGATGCCCGGAGCCTGTCCGTCTGACCAGGATTCGTAGGCGATGTTGAAGATCACGGCTATACGTTTGCCGCCGGGCCAGCGGAAATCATCGTGAAGTCGGGTAATTGTGGGCTGAAGGATTTGCATGGATTTTGGATGTGATGTTGTGATTTTGAAGGCAAGGTTGAGTCCGCAATTATCATCATTGCTCTGAATAACCTAAAGAAAGAGACACCTCATGTTGAACGTTGCAATCATTGGCCTGGGTTGGTGGGGCCGCATCATCCTGCCCCAGCTCAAGGGAAACACCAAACTCAATCTGGTCAAAGCGGTCGACATGAACGCTGAGGCAGGGCGGGCGTTTGCCGAGTCCCATGGCATTGCCTTCGAGGACAGCCTGGAGAAAGTGCTGGCCGACCCGAACGTGCAGGGCGTGATTCTGTGCACGCCGCATACCCAGCATTGTGAACAAATCATCGCCTGTGCCCAGGCCGGCAAGCAGGTGTTCTGCGAGAAACCGCTGTGCATGTCGCGCGAAGAAGTCCTGCGCGCCACGGCAGCCGTCAACCAGCATGGCGTGACCCTGGCCGTAGGTCATGAGCGTCGTTTTGAGCCGCCCATCATTGACGCCATGCGACTGCTCAAGTCTGGTGTGCTGGGCACCCCCTTACAGGTTGAAGCCAACTTCAGCCAGGACAAATTTCTTACCCTTGCTTCAGACAACTGGCGCTTGTCCGGCAAAGAAGCCCCTGCCGGCCCCATGACCGCCACCGGCATACATCTGCTGGATTTGTCAGTTGGTGTGTTTGGCGAGGCCGATCAGGTACTGGCCAGCGTAAAGCAACTGGGCAGCCCACTGGTCAATGGCGATACCTTGGCTATTTTGGTCAACTTTAAAGCGGGAGGCCACGCATTGATCAGCGCCATTCTTGCAACGCCTTTTGAAGGCCGTTTTGCAATCTATGGCAGCAAGGGCTGGGTGGAGGTTCGTGACAAGGCGCATCCGGAGTCCTCAGAAGGCTGGACATTGACCCAGTGCATCCGTGGAGTCAACGGCGGGCGGTCCTTCAGCGCGTCGTACCCGCCGGTTTCTTCCGTGTTGGCTAATCTTGAGGCTTTTGCCGAGGCTGCTACCGGTGGTGCGCCATACCCGGTGCCGCAGTCGCAGATGATCGCCAATATCTCAGCGCTCGAAGCGGTGTTCAAGTCGGCGGCCAGCGGCCAGATCGTCAAGGTTCAGGGGTAGTCAAAGACCCATGCCTCATCGTTAACCTAAGCAGCGTCAGATTTTTATCGACTATGATCTACTTTATCTAAATTTATCGATTTATATTTTGATCTTTGTTTCATCAGGAGACACCATGTTGTATCGAAAAATTGCATCAGCTTGCCTGACCACAGCCACCGTCGTTCTGGCCATACTCACAGGGGCGGCGCAGGCTGCTTTCCCTGACAAACCCATCCGGATCGTTGTTGCCTTTGCGCCCGGAAGTTCCACGGACATCGTGGCGCGCACGATCGGCAACAGTTTGTCAATCGCCCTCGGCCAGACTGTGGTGGTGGAAAACCGACCGGGTGCCGGAGGCAACATTGCCACCGTGGCCGTTGCCAAAGCACCGGCTGATGGCTACACATTGCTGATGCACAGCGTGGCCTACTCGGTCAATCCCTCTCTCTTTAGCAAGGCCGGATACGACCCCAATAAAGACCTGGCTGCCGTAGCCATGGCCGGTGTCTCGCCGAACATTTTGTATGTGCATCCAGACGTCAAAGCCAACAATCTCAAAGAGTTGGTGGCCTTGGCCAAGAAAGAAAAAATGAGCTACGCCTCCAGCGGCAATGGCACCACGACCCACCTGGGTGCAGAGCTGCTGTTCCGTAACCTGTTACAGATCGATGTACAGCATGTGCCCTTCCAGCCAGCGGCGGCTGCCAATGCGGTGGTCAGCGGGCAGGTGCCGATTGGTTCGACCTCCATGCCGCCGGTGGTGCAACTGGCCAAGGCCGGTAAAGTACGCGCCATTGCGGTGACCAGCCGCAAGCGCAGCGCAGCCATGCCTGACGTGCCCACGGTGGAAGAGCTGGGCTACAAGGGTTTTGAGGCCAATACCTGGTTTGCTTTGTTTGCGCCTGCGGGAACACCTGCGGATGTGCTGGACAAACTCAACTCCGAAATCAACAAGGTGCTGTTGTACAAAACCTTGAACGAGGGTTTTGGTGCCTTGTCACTTGAAGTCACCCGCATGGACCGGCCCGAGCTGAGCGCCTACATTGCCAGCGAAGTTACCAAGTGGGGCAAGGTGGTTCAGCAGACCGGCGCCAAAGTGGACTAAATCCAGGGTATCGCTCTCACCCGCAGAGCTTATTGCCCATAGCCATTTTATTTTTCAGTCCGACAAACAGCCTTATGAAAATCATCAGTTACCAAGTAAAAAAATCACCCCAGGGTGCAGTACCTGTTCATCACTACGGTGTCCTGACCGACACCGGCGTGGTTGACATGGCGCAGTGCCTGCCCCAAGCACCGGCCAGCATCAATGATTTTTTTGCCTTGGCATCAGCTGACAAAGGAATGCTTGCTGACATTCAGGCGCGCGCCGCTGGCCAGCAAGCCACACCGTTAAAAGACGTTACGCTGTTGCCCTGCGTTCCCAATCCGCGCAAAATCATTTGTCTGGGGCTTAACTACTATGACCACGCTGCCGAAGGCGGCAACAAGGTAGCCGACTACCCGGCCTTTTTCTTGCGTACGGCGGCATCCCTGGTGGCGCATGATGCCCCCATAGAGTTGTCCTCAATATCGACGGCTCTGGACTTTGAAGCCGAACTGGCCGTGGTGATCGGAACGGCCACGCGCCATATGGACGAAGCGCAGGCGCTCGCCTCGGTGTTTGCCTATGCCTGCTTCAACGACGGCAGCTACCGCGATTACCAGAAGTTCACCACGCAATGGACCATCGGGAAGAACTTCGATGCAACCGGTGGCTTCGGCCCATTCCTGGTCACAGCCGATGCATTACCCGCAGGTTGCAAGGGCTTGCATATTGAGTCACGTCTGAACGGGAAGGTCATGCAAAGTGCCAATACCGATGACATGATTTTTCCAGTGGCTCTGACCGTCTCCCTGTTGTCACAGTGCATGACCCTTGAGCCCGGTGATGTGGTGGTGATGGGTACGCCCGCTGGGGTTGGTTATGCGCGAAAGCCCCCGGTGTGGATGAAGCAGGGCGATGTCATTGAAATTGAAGTCGAGGGCATCGGCACCCTGAGCAACCCGGTCGGCCAGCCGTTGGGCGCAGTCTGAACACCATGAGATTGCGGCCTTAGCCTTTTTTCAGCGGTTTCGCCATGGCGGTGATGGACGCTGAGGTTTTTCGGTAATGCTCAGCCAGAATGTTCGCCGCATCATCTGCCCGGCCCTCAATGGCGGCGGTGAACAGGGCCATATGTTCGGCATGCACATTGCGGCTGGTGAAGTTCATGCTCGCCGCCACCTGACGGTAACGGTAGGCTTCGTTGGTGAGCAAGGCGCAAAAATCACGCAACCAGCGCGAGGGGCAGTTGGCCAATAGTCTGTTGTGAAATTCCCGGTGCAGGTTCTCCCAGTCCGGGTTCGGTACGTAATGGTCGCTGGCCAGCGAGCGCGGTGTTCGCGACAGCTTGTGAACCAGCAGCACCAGCGCGTCTTCCCATTCGGGGCTCCGGTTGTCAATCGACTGGCGCAGACACAGTGATTCAACCTCGCACCGGGTCTGATTCAGGATCGCCAGCTCATCCCAGGGCAAGGGTGCTACGCTGAAGCCGCGTTGATCATTGCGTACCACCAGGCTTTCGGCCGAAAGCCGGTTCAGGGCCTCGCGAACCGGGCTGGCACCCACGTTGTAGCGCAGGCCCACGGCGTCTACCTTGAGCTTTTCCTCGGGCTTGAAAGCCCCGTGCAGGATGTCGCTGCGCAAGGCGTCATAGACGGCGCTGGCACGGGTGGTGCCCGAGGCGTGTGCTGATTGGGCGGGGATGGCGGGTTTTCTGGGCATAAATTTCACGGGCAAGTTTAAAGGATCAGATGTGAAAAACTTCACACTTCAACGTCACGGGCGCTGTGTTTGGTGTGCGCGAGAGCAGGTCGCGCAGTTCCAGGAAGAGAGTGACCCCGCTGTGGCATCGCGTTACCAGCTTAGCGGGACGTATCTGGCCGTCGATTTCCCGGTGCGTCTGGCTTTAGCGTGAATGATGCGCAGTGCCAGGGTCTGATTTCTGCGCTCTTTCCTGCGCCATCTGTTCTTCCAGCTGCTGGCGTCCCTGCTTGACCACCGCGATCAGCTTGGTGCGGTCTTTGTAATGCGGGTGCATTTTCTCGAACAACTCCAGGTTGTGTTGGCGAAAGCGCTGCGCAATACGTTCAGAGTCTTCGCGCGTTTGCCCCATCAGTTCGAGCACACTGCGCGCGCTGTGCAGGCTGGATTCAAACAGTTCCCGCTGCACATGGGCTACACCTGCATCACGCAACTCGTGCCAGTGGGTGACATCTTTGGCACGCGCCACGATCTCGATCTGGGGGAAATGTTGCTTGGCCAGGGCCACAATGCGCAAGGATTGCTCTTTGCCGTCCACCGCCACGACCAGCACCCGGGCTTTTGCCGCTCCTGCCGTTCGTAACAAATCGAGCCGGCTGGCATCGCCGTAAAAAACCCGGTAACCAAAGCTGCGGGCGGCTTCAATCATGTCGGCATCGTGGTCAAGCACTGTGCAGGGTATGCCTTGTGCCAGCATGACGCGGGAAACTATCTGGCCATAACGGCCAAATCCGGCCACGATGATCTCGGCTTCTTGGGGCTCGGATATTTCCTGCATCTCAGGCTTGCCGCAGTCGGCAAAGCGTGGCAGAAGGAGCTTGTCCAGCGCCACCAAGAGCAGCGGGCTGACCAGCATGGAAACGGCCACTGCACCGATCAGCAGGGAAGCCGTTTGCGCTGGAAACACATGGGCACCTGCAGCGGCCTGAAACACCACAAAGGCAAACTCGCCGCCCTGTGCCAATAGCAGGGTAAAAACCGGCCGTTCCTGAAAAGGCAACTTCATCTGTCTGGCCAAGGCGTAAATAACCAAGGCTTTGACTGCGAGGAAACCAAAAACGATGAGGACCATCTGGCCGGGCGATTGCATCAGCACCCCAAAATCAATGCTCATGCCCACAGCAATAAAGAACAGCCCCAGCAGCAAGCCTTTAAAGGGTTCAATGTCGGTTTCCAGCTCACGGCGGTATTCACTCTCGGCCAATAGAACGCCCGCCAAAAAAGCCCCCAATGCCATGCTCAGGCCCACATACTGCATGAGGGCAGCAATGCCAACGACCAGCAGCAAAGCTGCCGCCGTAAAGATTTCAGGGGTGTCTGAACGCGCTATCCAGTTCAGTACTGGGCGAAGCAGCAGGCGACCACCCAGCACGATGGCCGCGATCACGGCCATGATTTTGAAAACTTCCAGATAATGATTGACATCCGTCGTGGCCTGATTGGCAACGGAAATCCCGGCCAGAAGGGGTAACAGCGCCAAAATCGGGATAGCTGCCACATCCTGAAACAACAGGACTGAGAATGCTGCCTGGCCGCTGCTTGTGGAAAACAAATTGCGCTCGCCCAGGATTTGCAGCGCAATGGCCGTGCTCGAGAGAGACAGCCCCAGGCTGGCCACCAGGGCGACTTTGGCATCGACCCCGAAGAGCGTGGCTAAAGCGGTGAGAAGCAAGGTACAGATCAGCACCTGAGCGCTGCCCCAGCCAAAGATGGGTCTGCGCAGTTGCCATAGCCGTTTGGGCTCGAGCTCCAGGCCCACCAGAAACAGCATCAGCACCACGCCAAACTCGGCAAAATGCAAAATATCCTGGACATTGGTCACCAGACCCAGTCCCCAGGGGCCAATGGCAATGCCTGCACATAGGTAGCCAATGATGGCGCCGAGCCCGAGAAATTTGCACAGCGGCACAGCAATCACGGCCGCGCTGAGGTAAATGAAGGTATTGGTGAGCCAGGTCGGGGTGTGTTCCATGAATGCTAAGCTACCATAAAGTTTTATTTTTGAATCATCTTTGAGGTCAAGGAGAACAATATGCCAGTTGTTGTTGTCGCCAACCCCAAAGGCGGCGTGGGCAAATCCACTTTATCCACCAATGTGGCGGGTTACTTTGCCAGCCGGGGCTATGCCACCATGCTGGGTGATACCGATAAGCAGCAGTCTTCCCGCCGCTGGCTGGGGTTGCGTCCCGATCATGTGAACTTGATCAATACCTGGGATATCGGCAGCGACCGCACCGCCAAGCCCCCCAAAGGCATCACCCATGTGGTGCTCGACACACCGGCTGGTCTTGAAGGTGCGCACCTGGCCGAGGTCATGCGCCATGCCGACAAGGTCTTGATCCCTTTGCAACCCAGCATTTTTGACATCTTTGCCACACGTGATTTTCTGGACCAAATGGCCCGGTTGGGGCAAAACCCGAAACGCCGCATCGGCATCGTGGGCATGCGAGTGGATGCACGCACCATTGCGGCCGACAAGCTGCATGAATTCGTCGACAGCTTGTCCCTGCCCGTGCTGAGCTACTTGCGCGACACCCAGAATTACATCCACCTGGCCGCACGTGGCTTGACCCTGTTTGACTTGGCCCCGAGCCGTGTGGGTAAAGACCTGGCTCAATGGCAGTCCATCTGTCATTGGCTGGACAATTGAGGAAAAACCTTTGAAAACCTTTCAGACTTTGGACGAGTTTCATGCGCTGGTCGGCCAGGAGGTGGCCGTGAGCGACTGGACGCTCATCACCCAGGCTCAGATTAACCAGTTTGCGCAAGCCACTGGCGATGATCAGTGGATTCATGTGGACGAAGAAAAAGCCAAGGCAGGACCGTTCGGTGCGCCCATTGCGCATGGTTTTCTGACGCTGTCTTTGTTGCCGCACTTTTTTCTCACCGCCATCACCGTGGTTGAGTCTCGTCTCGGGGTGAATTACGGCCTGAACAAGGTTCGCTTCATGGCACCGGTGCTGGTGGGGAGCCGCTTGCGGGGCCGCATGACACTTTTGGCTTGCCAGCCTATTGAGAACGACGGTGTACAACTGACCTGGCAAGTCACCGTTGAGCGCGAAGGTTCAGCCAAGCCGGTATGTGTTGCCGAATCCATCGCGCGTCGCTACCCTTGAGCAAATCCGTTCTGTCGCCAGGCTTCAAAGACAGTCACGGCCACCGCATTGGATAAATTCAGGCTGCGTTGACCTGGCCGCATCGGCAGCCGCAGACTTTGATCCGGACCAAAGCTTTCACGTACCGCGTCTGAGATGCCTTTGGTCTCCGAGCCAAACACCAGCCAGTCGCCCGGTGCGAATACCACGTCAAAAGGGCTGCGCGTGCCGCGTGTGGTCAGGGTAAACAGGCGCAGGGCTGGGGGGTGCTGGTCCTGTAGAAAACGCTGCCAGCTGGCGTGGCGCTGTACCTGGGCGTATTCGTGATAGTCCAGCCTGGCCCGGCGCATGTGTTTGTCGTCCATTGAAAACCCCAAAGGCTCCACCAGGTGCAGCGTACAGCCGGTATTGGCCGCCAGCCTGATGACGTTGCCGGTGTTGGGGGGAATCTCGGGTTCTACAAGTACGATGTGAAACATGCTGGATTTTAGGTGGCTGAATTTTGGTCGTTTATTCGGTTCTGGCGATCACCAGGCCGGTGATGTGAGCCACCCCAGCCTGACGCAGGATTGTTGCGGCAGAAAACAGCGATGCACCGCTGGTCATGACATCATCCACCAGGACCACGCGCTTGCCGTGCAAGCGCCTATGGCGCAGCGGCTCAATCGCAAAAGCGCCATCCAGATTGTGCAACCGGTCCTCCCGCTTGAGACTGCTTTGTGAGCGTGTGTGGCGCACGCGCAGCAGCAAGCCATTCGCACATTTATCCGGGCTGAGTTGTCGCGACAACTCCAGCGCCTGGTTAAAACCCCGCTCCTTCAGGCGTTCTGCCGACAAGGGCAGCGCGATCACCCAGTCGGCCTGGTCCAGCGCAGGCTCAACCCAGGGCGTGCTGCGCATCAGCTGCGCAAAGGTCATGGCCCATCCGGGACTGCTGCCAAATTTGAAACGTCCGATCAAATCTGACCAGGGGTAGCCATAAGACACACTGGCCAGGCAGGTGTCGAGTGGCGGTGGCTTGCGCAGGCAGATGCCGCATTGCGCAACACCGGCGGGCACGATCAATGCGCAGGTGCTGCAGCGTTGACGAGGTTGGGCAAAACGCGCCACACAGTCGTTGCACACCGTTTGTGCCGGCCAAGCGTGGCATACCGCGCAGGAGCTGGGAATCCTGGAAGTCAAGCCATGGAGCAGATCACGCAACATGGAATCAATATACTCGCCACCCAATACCCAGTCCGCCCATGCCCTCAGACCGCCCCCCCACCATAGACCCCCAGGCAGCTCGGCGCTGGCACGCTTTGCCGCAAGCGCAATCGGCGTGGTTGCATGACGAGGTTGGCCGTCGCATGGAGGCACGCTTAGCTTGGATCAAGCAAGCGCCCAAGGCCTGGGTGCACTGGGAGCCGGTTCGTGGCGGTCTCAAGACCCATGCCCTCCTTGCAAGCCGTTATCCGGATGCGCAGTGTTTCATGGTCGAACCCCTTACCAGTAATCAAATAATAGCTATTGAATCAGTAGCAAAACCATGGTGGCATCCCGGGCGCTGGAAAAGTCAGACCCGGTGTTTGCCCGAAGCACCCGATGGCGCTGCCCAGATGCTGTGGGCCAATATGGCCCTGCACATGACTGCGGATCCGCAGGCTTTGATCGGCCAATGGCACCGGGCACTCGCAGTTGACGGTTTTTTGATGTTCTCCTGCCTCGGGCCCGACACGCTGCGCGAATTGCGCGAGCTTTATCAGTCCCAAGGCTGGCCCGAGCCAGCCCATCTGTTTACCGACATGCACGACTGGGGCGACATGCTGTTACACGCGGGTTTTGCCGAGCCTGTGATGGACATGGAACGCATCACCTTGTCGTTTGATACGCCGCAGCGTTTGCTCCGGGAGCTGCGCGAGCTTGGCCGTAACCTCAACCTTGCACGATCGCCGGGCCTGCGTGGACGGGGTTGGCTTGCCCAACTGCATGCGGCGATGTCGCAGCAACTGGCGCACAACGCCGAGCAGGGCCGCCTGACGCTCACCTTCGAGGTCATTTATGGTCACGCATTCAAACCCAAGCCGCGTATTCGCATGGGGCCGGAGACAGTACTTTCATTGGATGAAATGCGCGAAACCCTGCGCAAGCGTGAAAACGGGTAATCGAGCCCGTCGCTAAGGGGTTGGCCCGGAGGCTGGTCTACAATAAGTCGGTTTTCGTTGCGGTGCAACAAAGTCAATTGAATTTTTCCAAGGCGAAGTAGAAGTGAACATGATCAAGAGCTCTCTCAACAAACTGGCTTCAGTGGGCTTGATGGCAATAACCTGGGTCAGCTCAGCGTTTTTTGCACTGGCCCATGCCGTTAATGACTTGCCTGGCGGCCCAGCTGTTAATCAGCTTAATCTGCACCCCCCAGCAACCAAAATTGCTGAGGAGCAGGCTTGGCTGCACTGGTTTATGCTGATTCTGTGCACCGTGATATTTGTCGCGGTTTTCGCCGTGATGTTCTATTCCATCTGGAAGCATCGCAAATCCGTAGGTCACAAGCCTGCCAACTTTCATGAATCTGTCAAAGTTGAAATCATCTGGACGGTGATCCCCTTCATCATCGTGATCCTGATGGTGCTGCCTGCAACCAAGGTCCTGGTTGCACAAAAAGACACCACCAATGCCGACCTGACCATCAAAGCCACTGGCATGCAGTGGAAATGGGGTTATGACTACATCAAGGGCGAAGGCGAAGGCATCGGCTTTATCTCCTCACTGGATGCCAGCCACCGCGCCATGTCCAATGCCGGCAAGCCCGAGGGCGATGACTATCTGCTCAAGGTTGACAATCCTCTCGTGGTTCCTGTCGGCAAAAAAATCCGTGTGATTACCACTGCCAATGACGTCATTCATGCATTTGCGGTACCTTCTTTTGGTATCAAGCAGGATGCCATTCCGGGCTTTGTTCGTGATACCTGGTTCCGTGCAGAAAAAACCGGTGACTTCCACGGCCAGTGCCAGGAACTCTGTGGCAAGGAACATGCTTACATGCCCATTCATGTGAAGGTGGTCTCTGCGCAAGACTACTCCCAGTGGGTAGACGACGAGAGAAAAAAAATGGCCGCCAAAATGGATGATCCCAACAAAGTCTGGGTTCTTGATGATCTCGTCAAGCGCGGTGAAAAAGTGTATGCCACCAACTGTGCGGCTTGTCACCAGCCCAGCGGCAAAGGTGCCGGCCCAATCAAGGCTATTGATGGTGCAGCTGTGGTTCTGGATAACGACAAATCCAAGCAAATTGCGATATTGCTCAATGGCCAGAACAACGGCTCCATGCCGGCCTGGAAACAGCTCAGCGACACTGAGATTGCTGCTGTGATCACGTTTACCAAAAATAACTGGTCCAACAAGACCGGCCAGATTGTTCAACCGGCTGACGTCAAGTTAGCTCGCAAGTAACGCAGTCACGACAAGACTTGCCCCTGTATCAAGAAGCATTGGAGAAACCCGCATGAGTGCCGTTCTACACCCTCACGACCACGCGAATGATCACCATGATGACCACCACGCCCCCACCGGGTGGCGTCGCTGGGTATATGCCACCAACCACAAAGATATTGGCACGCTGTACCTGCTGTTCAGCTTCACCATGTTCATCATTGGCGGAATACTCGCACTCGGTATCCGCGCAGAACTGTTCCAGCCCGGGCTGCAACTGGTCAACCCCGAGTTGTTCAACCAGCTCACCACCATGCATGGCGTCATCATGGTGTTCGGAGCCATCATGCCGGCCTTTGTGGGCTTTGCCAATTGGATGATCCCGCTGCAGATCGGCGCGGCCGACATGGCCTTTGCCCGCATGAACAACTTCAGTTTCTGGTTGCTCATTCCGGCTGCCATTCTGGTGGTGTCTTCGTTCTTCATGCCCGGCGGTGCCCCCGCTGCCGGCTGGACTTTTTACGCACCCCTGACCCTGCAAATGGGCCCCTCCATGGACGCCGGTATTTTTGCGCTGCACATTTTGGGCGCATCCTCCATCATGGGCTCGATCAATATCATCGTGACCATTTTGAACATGCGTGCACCTGGCATGACACTCATGAAAATGCCCATGTTCTGCTGGACCTGGCTGATCACCGCCTATCTGCTGATTGCCGTGATGCCAGTGCTCGCAGGGGCCATCACCATGACGCTGACTGATCGCCATTTCGGCACCAGTTTCTTTAACCCCGCAGGTGGCGGAGACCCGGTGATGTTCCAGCACATCTTCTGGTTCTTCGGTCACCCCGAGGTGTACATCATGATCTTGCCTGCTTTCGGCATCATCAGCCACATCGTGCCGGCCTTTGCCCGCAAGCGTCTGTTCGGTTATGCCTCCATGGTGTATGCCACTTCCAGTATTGCGATTCTTTCGTTCATCGTCTGGGCGCACCACATGTTCACCACCGGCATGCCGGTGACGGGCCAGCTGTTTTTCATGTACGCCACCATGTTGATTGCAGTGCCTACCGCTGTGAAAATCTTCAACTGGATCGCCACCATGTGGCAAGGTTCCATGACTTTTGAAACCCCCATGCTGTTTGCTGTGGGCTTTATCTTCGTGTTCACCATGGGCGGCTTTACCGGCCTGATTCTGGCCATGGCTCCTATTGACATCCAGTTGCAGGACACCTACTACGTCGTCGCCCACTTCCACTATGTGCTGGTGGCCGGTTCACTTTATGCCATGTTTGCCGGTTACTACTACTGGGCTCCGAAATGGACCGGAATCCAGTACAGCGAGACCCGCGGCAAGATTCATTTCTGGTGGTCGCTGATTGCCTTCAACATCACCTTCTTCCCCATGCACTTCCTCGGCCTGGCTGGCATGCCACGCCGTTATGCCGATTACCCCATGCAGTTTGCTGACTTCAATGCGCTGGCCAGCGTGGGTGCCTTCGCCTTTGGTTTTGCACAGATTTACTTTTTCTTCTTCATTGTGCTGCCCGGCATGATGGGCAAGGGTGAGAAAGCGGTTCAAAAGCCCTGGGAGGCTGCTGAGGGCCTGGAGTGGGAAATCCCATCGCCTGCTCCTTTCCATACCTTCGAGACACCGCCCAAGCTTGATGCAACCGCCACCCGCATCGTTGCCTGAATGACCACAAGCCTGTATCGAAATGCACCATGACACCTGAAGAACAAAAAAAATCCAACTTCAAGATGGCAATGATCTTGTTGTCTGTGGTGCTCGTGTTTTTCGTCGGCTTCATGGTCAAGATGATCATCTTGGGCAAGTAAATACAAACTGGCAAATCATGGTTTTGCGCACTGGAAATATCAAAATGCTGGGCAAACTGGTCGTGGTGACGGCCGGTATGTTTGCTTTTGGTTATGCCCTGGTGCCGATTTACAAACATATTTGTGAGCTCACCGGCATCAACATCCTCGCCTTGGGCGTGCGGGATGTTCCTGGTGCCTCGTCCCGCATTGCACCCAATACTCAGGTCGATACCAGTCGCACCATCACGGTTGAATTTGATGCCAATTCCCGCGGTCCCTGGGATTTCAAACCGGCTCAAAATTCCATTCAGGTCCATCCGGGCGAACTTGCGACGGTCATTTACGAGTTTCGCAATGTGCAAGACCGGCGCATGTCGGCCCAGGCCATTCCCAGCTATGCGCCCACTCAGGCTTCTGCGCACTTCAACAAACTCGAATGTTTTTGTTTCCAGCAGTACACCCTGGAGCCCGGCGAAAAGAAAAGTTGGCCGGTGGCTTTTGTGATTGACCCCAAGCTGTCCAAAGATGTGAGCACCATCACGCTGTCGTACACGTTTTTTGAAGTGGGTAGCAAAACCCCGCCCGCACCTGGTTCAACCGCGTACAAGGCCCCCGAACGCTTGGTTCCAGGAGCCGGCGTATGAGTCAACTCAATGCATGGCGAACGATCAAGGCTGTGGCCTGGTCTTTCCTGGGCATCAGAAAAGGGAGTGATTACCAGCAAGACATGGCCAGGCTGAACCCGGTTCATGTCATCCTGGTTGGCATTATTGGTGCGCTGCTGTTTGTGCTCAGCCTGATTGCTTTGGTCAATTGGGTGGTGCTTAACTAGCACCATTGCTAACTCGTGATACCGGTGTAAGCGTCACGATGCGAATCTTGAAGTAATGAAACCTGAAAAATTGAAACTGGAAGAAATGGAATTGACATGAGTTCAACATCACACGCCGCCGCAGGCACCCCCCATTACTTTGTTCCTGCGCCGTCCCGCCATCCCATGATGGCCTCTATCGGCCTGTTCTTTTTGTTCTTGGGCGCAGCCCAGTGGATGAACGGTGCTGAGTGGGGGAAATACGCCCTTCTGTTGGGCATGGTGTGGTGGCTGTTCACCTTGTACCAGTGGTTTGGCCAAGCCGTCTCCGAGAGCGAAGGTGGCCAGTACGGCCACAAGATCGATATTTCGTATCGTTGGAGCATGACCTGGTTTATCTTCTCTGAGGTCATGTTCTTTGGTGCCTTCTTCACGGCCTTGTGGTGGGCGCGCGTGCATTCGGTGCCTGCTTTGGGCAGTCTTGAAAACGCCTTGCTCTGGCCCGATTTCAAAGCGGCTTGGCCCTCTATGGTGGCTGGCGCCACAGCTTCACCTGCAGGCATTGTGGAGCCTTTCACCACCATGGGCCCGTTCTGGTTGCCAACCATCAATACTGCCTTGCTCCTGACCTCAGGCGTGACCCTCACGGTTGCCCACCACGCGCTACGTGAAGGTCATCGTGGCAAGACCATCGCCTTCATGTGGCTGACGGTGCTGCTGGGTGCCACCTTCCTGTGCGTGCAGGGCTACGAGTACTTTCATGCCTACACTGACCTCAACCTCAAACTCAGTTCAGGCGTTTTTGGCTCCACTTTCTTCATGCTCACCGGCTTTCATGGATTTCATGTGTTCGTCGGCATGTTGATGCTTTTTTTCATCACCTTGCGGCTGCAAAAAGGCCACTTCACGGCTGACAAGCACTTTGGTTTTGAAGGTGCCGCCTGGTATTGGCACTTTGTGGATGTGGTTTGGTTGGGCCTTTACATTCTTGTGTACTGGCTCTAATTGCTGCACGGACATGATCCGTTGCCCCACAAAAGCCGCTTCAAGCGGCTTTTGTTTTTACTTGCCCGCAGGAATGCCGGTGGGTGTCACATAGCCCAGTTTCCAGGCCACGAGAATGCAGGCAAACAGCAGTATTGAAAACCCCACACGCAGAGCCAATGCCCAGGCCATTTTGCTGGACTTGGCCTTGCCGTTGCGCCCATCCTGCATCATGAAAAACAGGGCCGAACCCAGGCTGCCAATGATGGCCAGAAACGCAATCACAATGAGGTATTTCATACGGGGGATTATCGCGGGAGTCCTCGCCTGAAGTTCGTGGTGATCAGTATTTCCGCTTTGGCCGGGGTTCTGCTGACCTTGTCTCTGGGGCGCTGGCAGCTTGATCGTGCAGCGCAAAAAGAGCAGCTGTTTGCCCGCATTGAGGCTCAAAGCCTGCGCTCGGTGCTGGAGCCCGCTGCCCTGCTAGATGTCACCAACTTTGAGCCCTTGATCCATCGCACCGTGCACCTGCGGGGGCGCTGGCTGCCTGGCAAGACGATTTTTCTGGATAACCGCCAGATGAATGCCAAGCCGGGCCTGTACGTCATGACCCCTTTGTTGCTGGAAGGCGGGCGTGCCGTATTGGTGCAACGGGGCTGGGTAGCGCGAAATTTTGTGGACCGCACACAGGTGCCGGATGTACCCACACCAACAGAGCCTGTACAGCTTGTGGGACGGATAGCCCCGCCACCCTCCAAGCTTTATGAGCTTGGCGATACTGGTTCAGGTCCAATCCGGCAAAATCTGGACTTAACGCAGTTTGGCCTGGAAACCGGTCTTGGCCTTTTGCCGGTGTCGGTGCGGCAAACAGGTGACGCCAGCGATGGCCTTAGCCGTGACTGGCCTGTGGCCAATACCGGCGTTGACAAACACTACGGCTACGCCTTTCAATGGTTCGGGCTCAGCGCCCTGATTGCTATTCTTTATGTCTGGTTTCAAATTGTCAGAAGACTTATCAAACAACGCCAGCACTAAAGCCCCTGGCACCCTGCGGGCAGACCAGCCGCTGGGGCTGACGGTGCATAGCATGCCTGCGATGGATCAGGTGTCTGCAAACGCGTCACAACGTACAAGCTTGGGACGATGGAAAATGATTCTGGTGTTTTTGGTATGTGCCGCGCCGGTAGTGGCTTCTTACCTGACCTACTACGTTATCCGCCCCGAAGGACGTCGTCATTTTGGCGAACTCATCAACCCGCAGCGTTCCCTGCCTGATGTCAGCGCGGTTAATCTGGACGGACAGACGCAAAAGCTTGCAATGCTCAAAGGGCAGTGGCTGTTGGTGAGCGTGGGCAGTGGTCAATGCCTGGAGGCCTGCGTGCAGCAGCTGTATTTGCAACGCCAGCTGCGTGAGGCGCTGGGCCGCGAAAAAGACCGGGTCGACCGCGTCTGGCTCATCAGCGATGACCTGCCTGTACCCGACGTCCTGCGCCCCGGCCTCAAAGAAGCCACCTTGCTGCGCATGCCCCTGGCGCAAATAGCGCAATGGCTGGCACCTGCTCCCGGACACGATTTGTCCCAGCACCTGTACGTGGTTGACCCCATGGGCAACTGGATGATGCGTTTCCCGGCCAACCTGGACGCAGCATCAGCAAGTAAAGCCAAAAAAGACCTGGAACGCCTGCTGCGCGCCTCTTCCTCCTGGGACGAGCCGGGTCGTCTGGTCAAACCGGCAAGCCCATGACGACGCAAGACTTTCTGGGCATGTCCCATCTGTTTGATTTAAGTCCGCTGGCACGCCTGATGCTGGTGGGCGTTTTGCTGGCCTTGCCGCCACTGGCCTGGGTTGGTTTGCGCCAGCGCCGCGCCGGGCCTTCTCAGCGCCTGCAGACCTTAGCTCTCGTAACCCTGTTCCTCACCTTTGACCTGGTTCTGTTCGGCGCCTTCACCCGGCTGACCGACAGCGGTCTGGGCTGCCCAGACTGGCCAGGTTGCTATGGCAGCGCCACCCCGCTGGGTGCGCAGACACAAATTTCCGCGGCGCAAACGGCCTTGCCCAGCGGCCCGGTGACCCATACCAAGGCCTGGATCGAAATGATCCACCGCTACCTGGCCTCGGGTGTCGGCGTGTTGATTGTGGTCATGACCTGCCTGAGTTGGTGGGGCTCCAAGCCGCGTGGTTCATCACCTGCAGTTCGTCCGTTTAGCCCATGGTGGCCCACACTCACGCTGGTCTGGGTCTGCATTCAGGGTGCTTTTGGCGCACTGACCGTCACCATGAAACTGTTTCCTGCCATCGTCAGCCTTCACCTGCTGGGCGGTTACGGTTTGCTGGCCTTGCTCACCATCCAGGTGGTCAAAGGCCGCGGCCAAGAGCACCAGCAATTACAAGGACAAGGTGGCGGACCGGTTCATGTGTTGCACCGTGTGCGATTCTGGATAGCGGCCAGCTTGGCTTTGCTGCTGCTGCAGGCGGCCTCCGGTGCGTGGGTCAGCACCAACTACGCGGTACTGGCTTGCAGCGAATTCCCGATGTGTCAGGGCAGCTGGTGGCCGGACATGGACTTTGCCGGCGGTTTCGAGCTTTGGCGTGCTTTGGGCCTGTCGGGCCAGGGGCAATCCATTACCTTTCAAGCGCTCACCGCCATTCACATGGCGCACCGTATGCTTGCCGTGCTGACGCTGCTCACACTCGGCAGTCTTGCGGCTTACCTGTGGGCCGGCACAGCCCTGAAGGGCTATGCAAAAGCGCTGGCAGCCCTTTTACTGCTGCAGTTCATTACCGGGGTCAGCAATGCCGTCCTGGGTTGGCCTTTGCTCGCGGCTGTATTGCATACCGGTGGTGCCGGTGCCATGGTGGTGGTGCTGACTGGCTTGCTCACCACCACTCGGGGCTACAGCCCGCAGCAGCAGCCATTGGCGTTTGTCCGGAGGTCCAAGGCATGAACAATAACAGCGCAGCCAGTCCGGCCCCTCACAGCCCAGCCACCTCGGTGCTGGGCCAGTTCTATGCACTGACCAAACCGCGCGTGGTGCAACTAATCGTTTTTTGTGCACTGATCGGCATGGTGCTGGCCGTGCCTGGGGTACCCACCTTGGCCGATCTCAAGCTGGCTCTGCTGGCCTGCATCGGGATCTGGCTGGTGGCGGGTGCAGCAGCAGCCTTTAATTGCATTGTGGAAAAAGGCATAGACGCCAAAATGAAGCGCACGTCCTGGCGACCAACAGCGCGGGGTGAACTCAGCGATACGCAAACGCTGATTTTTTCAGCCGTGTTGTGCACACTAGGCTCTGCGCTTTTGTATGTCACGGTTAACCCTTTGACCATGTGGCTTACCTTCGCCACCTTTGTGGGCTATGCAGTGATCTACACCGTTGTGCTCAAACCGCTCACACCACAGAACATTGTGATTGGTGGTGCTTCGGGGGCCATGCCGCCAGTGCTGGGCTGGGCTGCCATGACGGGTGAGGTGGCACCGGAAGCGCTGATTCTGTTTCTCATCATTTTCCTGTGGACGCCGCCGCATTTCTGGGCGCTGGCCCTGTACCGCGTGGAAGACTACCGCAAGTCCGGCTTGCCCATGCTGCCGGTCACCCACGGCAGCGAATTTACCCGGCTGCAAATCCTGCTCTACACGCTGGTGCTGTTTGCAGCTTGCCT
Source organism: Hylemonella sp. (assembly GCA_040382055.1). GTDB lineage: Bacteria > Pseudomonadota > Gammaproteobacteria > Burkholderiales > Burkholderiaceae_C > JBEIGE01. Next base: position 10,934 of record JBEIGE010000002.1, on the reverse strand, counting down.
GATGCCCTTTGTGTACGGCATGAGTTCCTGGATTTATCTGGCCAGTGCGGTGGTGTTAAGCCTGGTCTTTTGCGGCTACGGTTATGCCCTGTGGCGTAATTATTCTGATGCGCTGGCACGTCAGACCTTCCGTTTTTCGCTCTACCACCTCAGCCTGCTGTTCATTGCCTTCCTGGTGGACCACTATGTTTATTGAATCGGCCATGTCCCCTGTGCAAAAACGAAGAACTCTTAAATTCATAGCAAGCTTATTAATTGCCATAGGTGTTTCGGCACTTATTTCTGCATGCTCCGAGAAGACGCTGAAGTTTTCCGGCATCGATGTGACCGGTGCTGATTACGCGAAAGACTTCAATCTGCCCGACCACAACGGCCAGACCCGCAGCCTCAAAGACTTCTCAGGCAAGGTGGTGGTGCTGTTTTTCGGCTTCACCCAGTGCCCTGATGTCTGCCCCACCTCCATGACCGAGCTGGCCGAAGTCAAAAAACTGCTGGGTGCTGACGGTGAACGCGTGCAGGGCCTGTTTGTGACCATTGACCCCGAGCGCGACACCCCCACCGTGCTCAAGGCCTATATGACCAATTTCGACCCCGCTTTTCTGGCGCTCATTCCTACGCCCGAGTCCCTGGTGGCCTTGGCCAAAGACTACAAGGTGTTTTACAAAAAAGCTCCCGGAAAGACCGCTACCAGCTACACCATGGACCACTCGGCCGGCAGCTACATTTATGACCCGCAAGGCCGCTTGCGCCTCTACACCCGGTTTGGCACCGGTCCTCAGTCGATGGCGGCAGACATCGCACTGCTGCTGAAAAACTAGCCGATCCTGGCTTACACCCCACCATGCGGGTGGGTCGGGTCTACCCAGAGCACCTGTTCGGGCTTTTCAGCCGGTTCAATGTCCAGGTTGATTGCCACGGCCTGGCCATCACTGCGGCACAGCACGCACTCCAGTGTTTCAGTCGGGCTGGCGTTGATCTCCTGGTGCGGCACATAGGGCGGCACATAAATAAAGTCGCCAGGTCCGGCCTCGGCAGTGAACTCCAGGTGATCGCCCCAACGCATCCGGGCACGGCCCTTGACCACATAAATCACGCTCTCCAGATGCCCATGGTGGTGGGCACCGGTCTTGGCGTTGGCATGGATGGTGACCGTGCCAGCCCACAGCTTTTGTGCGCCCACCCGCGCAAAGTTGATCGCCGCCTTGCGGTCCATGCCGGGGGTGGAGGGCACATTGCCATCAAGCTGGTTGGCTGCGATCACGCGGACGCCATCAACCCGCCAGTCAGTGGCTGGTGTGTCCGTGTGCGTTTCTGCATGGGTATGCGCAGGGGTGGATTCTGACGAATGCGGATGGTCGTGGCTCATGGCAGCCTATTCAAAAGTAAGTGTTAATTGATACTGCTAAGCGAGCGTCTTAATCGTGCGGTGCTGTCTCCGCAAACGCGGGTACCCGCTGTGCAAAGTCGGCCAACCAGGCGACCAGCTTGGGGTGCGTGTTGCGCCAGGTGCCGCCAAAGCGGAAGTCTTGATAGCCCAGGGCAACAGCTTGGGCTATCTCGCCGATGTGCGGTACTCCCGTGCCCGGGGCGGACGTGGCCTGTTCCATAAAATCCAGTGTCCTGGCCACTTTGCCCTGTTGGTGGTCCAGCCAGCTCTGCACATGGTGCTCGGATGGCCGAAAGCGCTTCTCATACACCTGCAAAATCGCAGCGTCTACCAAACCATCAGCCAGTGCCTGCTGGCGTAACACCAGGATGCGCTGCCCCTTGGGGATCAAGGTGTCGCGCCCCTCCAACTCGTTGAGGTATTCCACAATCACCGTGGAGTCAAACAAGGCGGTACCGTCTTGCAGCATGAGGATTGGGATTTTTCCCAATGGGTTTTGTTGGCGCAGGCTGTCGCTGGGGTCGGTGGTGTTGGCCAGCTCAATATGCACGTTGTGACTTTGACCGGTAAGCGCCAGGGCCATCTTGATTTTTCGCCCGAAGGGAGACGAGGGCGAGGAGCGGAGGATGAGCATGCGGTGTTCCTGAAAAAACAAACAGTTTGCCATAGCCCTGCCCGGCCGGAGCAGCTTGAGCATGTGTAAGGCGGTGAGCAGAAGCCAGCCAATAAGCCGACTTTAGGGTTCTTGGTCGGCTACTGTGCGGTGATGGCCCGCTCGCGAATGATTTTTCCGAGGACTGCGGTATCGGTCCTCATGCGGTTGGCCAGCCCTTCAGCGGAGGAGCCCGCAACCTGCCAGCCCTGTGCAAACAGTTTCTGGCGCACCTCGGGCGAGCGGGTGATCTCACTCAACAAGGCTGAGAGCTTGGCCACCACAGGTTTGGGGGTGGTCGCGGGGCCGGCGACACCGTTCCAGATTTCCAACTGGTAGTCACGAATGCCCGCCTCATTCAGGCTGGGCACTTCGGGGGCCAGGACGCTGCGGCCGCTGGAGGTCACACCGATGGTTTTGACCTTGCCCGCGCGGGCCTGGATGAGGGCTAATCCCGGTGGCAGCAGGGCAACTTGAATTTGCCCGCCGATCATGGCCGTGACCACCTGCGGGTAGCCGGGGTAGGGCACATGCACCGGGTCTATGCCGGCTTTGGCCTTGAGCAGTTCCATACCGATATGTCCCACCGTGCCGACGCCGGGCGAGCCATAGCTCCAGCTGTTGCCGGCTTTTCTGGCAGTCTGGAAAAAATCAGCAGCCGGGTCTGTTGGGGTGACGGGTGCTGAGAGCACCAGGGGCGCAGTAGCAATCAGGCTGATCGGGGCCAGGTCAGTCGCCGGGTCAAAGGGGGTTGAGCTATTGAGCAGTTTGGCAATGGTCAGATTGCCATTGATCATCACGCCAAAAGTGTGTCCGTCGGATGATTTGGCCACCAGATCAGCCGCAATATTGCCCCCTGCACCCGGCTTGTTTTCCACAATGACCGGTTGGCCCAACAGCTTAGTCAGCGGCTCGGCCAGGGTGCGTGCCACCAGGTCGGGCGAAGTGCCAGCTGGAAAACCCACCATCAGCCGAACCGGCTTGGTCGGCCAGGCATCTGCTTTATGGGCGGGTTTTTGGGCTGCTGCCCATGTGCTAATTGCGCTTAAAGCTATCAATAAAATAGCGCCAAGGCAATGCCGGAGTGGTGATTGTTGGATCATCGATCACTTTCGCCAAAAAAAAGGTTCCTGACTTTACCCAAGTCAGGAACCTTCATGTTTATGGATAAATCAGGCGAATTGCGTCAGGGTAGCCTTCATTTTTTTCATGGCTGCCACCTCAATCTGACGAATACGCTCGGCGCTCACGCCGAACTCCTCGGCCAGCTCATGCAGCGTCATGCCGCCTGAGCTGTCATCGTTGACCTTGAGCCAGCGCTCTTCCACAATCCGGCGGCTGCGCGCATCGAGCGCCTCCAGCGCGGCAGCAATGCCGTCACTGGCCAGCACGTCGCGATGGTGAGCCTCCATCATCGCGGTGGGCTCATGGCTGGCATCGGCCAAATAGGCAATCGGGCCAAAGGCTTCTTCGCCATCATCAGTCGGGTTGGGGTCCAGCAGCACGTCGCCACCGGACATGCGGGTTTCCATCTCAATGACTTCTTCGCGTTTGACCCTGAGCTCCTTGGCCATGGCGTCAATCTGCTTCTCATTGAGGCGTTCGCGGTGCGTGCCCAGATCGGCCTCGGCGTCTTCAGACTTGAAGCGCTGCTTCATGGAGCGCAGGTTGAAGAACAGCTTGCGCTGCGCCTTGGTGGTGGCCACTTTGACCATGCGCCAGTTTTTCAGGATGTATTCGTGTATCTCGGCCTTGATCCAATGCATGGCATAGCTCACCAGGCGCACGCCCTGATCCGGATCAAAACGCTTGACGGCTTTCATCAGCCCCACATTGCCTTCCTGGATCAGGTCGCCATGGGGCAGGCCATAACCCAGGTATTGGCGTGCGACGGACACGACCAGCCGCAAGTGAGAAAGTACTAACTTACCAGCGGCGTCAAGATCGTTTTCATATTTGAACTTGCGCGCAAATTCCTGTTCCTGCTCCAGAGTGAGCATGGGCAAGCGGTTGGCGGCCGAAATATAGGCCTCCAGGTTGCCCAAGGGCTGCAGAAGCGCCCAGGGATTGGCCACGGCCAAGGTGGACGCTGAAACTCCAGTTTGAATGGTCATACCAGAACTCCTTTCGAGAATGCCTGATGGGAATGCCATATATTAGCACTCTGTTGGAGAGAGTGCTAATGAATAAGTTCCTGGTTTGTGGCGCTTATTCAGTGCACAGGCCAATGTCGAGTTGGACGTCACCCGCTTCTGTAGACATAAATCAACTTCCAGTTTGGGTCGACGCGAGATATGAAGCTCAAATACGACAATCCGCCCGCCATTGATGTGCCCTATGACCTGATGCAGGACCTCTGGTGGTATGCGGCGCATCACTGCAAATCCCGGCAACAGGCGGCCGGTGCAGGCGCAACCAATGGCGACCTGTTCCTCACTCAGAACGGCACACCTTACGGCGACACAGCGCTTACCGACATTTTTGCTGACTTGGAGAGGCGTGTGGGTTTCAGAGTGCGGCCACATATGCTGCGGCGCAATCAAGACAAGCCGGAGCACAGCGCTGGCAGTGATCCATGCTGTGTGCAGAACATTCTTTTGAACAGAATTCGCAAATATCCGAGCACAAGTGACCACCAGTGCGGGAAATGACATCAAGAAAAAGTTGTTCGTATTCACAGGGTTAACCAGGCTCCCACCCATACGGCTGCCATCATGGCAACGAGACCGGGGACGACCTGAAATGCATAGGCTTTGCCCCCGGAGTTGAATGCCACAATGGCTTTGGTGATGGTATTGGTCGTCAACCCCACCACTATGGGAATGATGGCTTGCTCTACCTCGATCTTTTCGGCAGCGAGCAAAGAAGCAGCGGATGCCGCGGTGGCATGTGCATCTGCAAAACCGGATATGGCGGCGCCGACCACCATGCCCGCACTGCCAAACAAGGAATTGAGTCCAGCCGAGACGACCAATACGACACTGAGTAAAACAGCAAATCCGACAGACGTCTTGAGATCGAAGGCCCGCCCTCTTTCATCAAATGCCGAGCGATCGCCGTCATCTAAGGCTTTTACCAAGTAAATCAGGCCGTAAACCAAAGCAACTGCACCGCCCATCGCCATCGGCGGAGCCATCGCGACCAATAGTGCCGGTTGGACCAACTCGATAATGAGCGACATCTGGATGATGGTGGCCAAGGACGAGAGCACCGCACCCGCAACGGCTGCACTGCGACTCGTTGCACTCGCAGAAGCGCGCTGGCCCATCGAATAAATAGTGGCTGTACTGGAAATAAAGCCGGAGGCAAATCCAGCCAACGGCAATCCGTATTTGGGGCCCATCCAGCGCATAGCGACATAGCCGCCCGCGCTGATGGCCATGATGATCACGATGAGTAGCACTGCAGAATGCGGATTGATCGCACCGAACGGTCCCATGAACTCATCGGGTGCCAACGGCAAAGCAATCATAGACACTGCCGAAAACATAATGATGTCGTGCAACTCCTGCTCCGACAGCACGTTTTTCACAAAGTAGTGCATGCGATTGCGCGAGACGAGCAGTAGCGCCAGAACGGCGCCCACTCCAGCGGCCATAAGAGCATCCTGCATTGCCAAGCCACCTAAAACACATGTCAGCGGCAAGGCGAACTCAGTCGTCATGCCCGGGTTTTGATCGCTACTACGCTGGTAGGCAATGAATACACCAGCGCCAACCACAGCCAGGATAACTGCGAGCAGGAGTGCGCCACCAGCGGCAAACCCCATGGCACCGAGAAGCGACACCACCGCAAAGGTACGAATTCCCGCCACACTTGGGTTGGCAGGATCGTCTTTGCTTCGTTCTCGCTCGGCCCCAATCAAGAGACCGATACCCAGGGCTACACAAAGGCCAATAAGCTCAGAGGAGGGTGGTATCAGATTTGAAACAGAGTTCATTCAATCGTCCTTGCCACTTTCACGGCCTTCACCATTTGAACTGCTATGACAACGGACACAGTTGTCCAGGTTTTCGGTACCAACTTCCTCACGGTGCTCGGCCTGTATATTGGCCGGCGTGTGCTCGTGGCAGCCGTAGCAGGTGTACTGCTTGTAGTTGTTACGGGTATGGCAGGTCATGCACGTCGTATTGTGGTCCTTGTCAAGTACGAAGAACTTGTCATGCTCAAAAGTGGCCGGCTTCCAGGCCTGCGGCTTGTGGCATTGCGCGCAGTTGCCGGTCATCTGTGTATGTAGCGTGTCAGTAGGTGCTTTGTGGCAGCTTTCGCAACGGTCGCGTGTGGCCACGGGCAGCATGGCATGCGAGAACGACTTGCGGCTGCGCTGGGTCAACTTGGGGCCAGCGTGGTCGCTGTGGCAGGCCATGCAGTTGGAGTCTTTCAACTCTTGGTGGAACGCCACCCTTACCGGCTTGCTATTGACGATTGTGGTGCCCTTGGTCGTGCGTAGTCCGATGTCGGGAAGCTTGTGACAGGCAATGCATCGGTCGGTCGTTGCGCCACGCAGCGGCGTGTGGCAGGCAAAACAATCGGTGGTCAGCTCGATGTGGCTAGCCGTCAGCGGGCCTGGGCCCACCATCAAGTGCGGGTAGACAAAAGCCAGCGCCACCAGCACCAGCAGGTTGGCGCTGATGACGATCCAGAGCCAGCGGCCTTTCACTTCCAGCTCCAGAACAGGAACTCGGCCACGATATGCGCCAGCGCCAGAACCGCAAAGGCCAGGGTAATGGGAAAGTGCACAGTGCGCCACTGTTTGACCGCATCGAAGGTCAGACTGTCCCAGTAGGTGCGCTCTGCCTGCTGTTCAGCTGTCAGACCCTGCGCTCTCATTTTCTTGCGTGCTTCATCGAGACCGCGACGCGAACGATCGAGCAGGAACTTGCCCGTCAGTCCGCTGGCGACATTGATGATCATCGCAACGGTGGCCAGCCAGGCCAGGATTGAATTGAAGTGGATGCCTGCATGCACCAGCACAAGCAGCGAGCCTGCCCAGGCCAAAGTCTCATGGAGTCGCAGCAACTTCACGGGCTGGCCGGACCGGATCAGTTTTCGCTTGCGCAGAGAGTAGGCCAGTGAAGCCAGAATCATTAGCATACCGGGAATGCCGAGCCAACGGCCGATCCACACAGCGTTGAGCAGATGCAAGGCAGCATCGCACAGCAATGCTACTGCTGCTAGTGCCAGCAGCGACAGGTAGAAGGGCACCACTTCGCGACTGAACAAGCGGGCTTGAAGGGAACTCATGCCATACGCCTCATACATCCAGCACCAAAGCCGACAGCGGCCTGCCGACACACAGAAGGCAGTGGTCCTTGAGAATGTCGTAGTCTGGCTTGTCTGCGTAGGTGACGACGCCGGACACCAGCCGGGTCTGGCAAGTTCCGCAACTGCCAGATCGGCAGCCTGAATCGACCGCCATACCATGGCGTTCTGCGAAATCAAGAAGGTTGGCGTCCTGCCCGTCCCAGATCATTGTGCGGCCCGAGCGGCTGAATCGCACATCGATGGAAGCCGAACTCTCTTTGGCGGGCTCGTTGCTTACCGGACCTGCCGGTCTCACCGAAGCCGGACCGAAGGCCTCGAAGTGGATATCGTTTGCCTGAATCCCCCACTCGCGCAAGGCAGGCACCAGGCTCTGCATCATGGGGGGTGGCCCACAGACGTAGAACTGGTGACGGCAATGGGGCAAGGTGCTGCGCAGCAATGCCAGATTGATATAGCCAACGTGCTGGTGGTCACGCCCCTGAGTATCTTCTGCCCCGGGGGTGCTGTAAACGACGTGGAGTTTGAAAACAGGGTGCGCAGCAGCCAAGTCCTCAAGCAGCCGTTTGAAGGCGTGATCATCGCTGCAGCGCACACCCCAGAATAGATGAACCAACCGTTCGGGCTGCTCGGCCAGGCACCAGCGCAGCATGCTCATCATCGGCGTGATACCTATACCCCCGGCAATCAACACAGCCGGCACGCTGGCATCGGGATCGATGAAGAAGTGTCCCGAGGGGGCCTTGACTTGAAGCACATCCCCCTCGTGCACCCGGTCATGGAAATACCCCGATGAAAGGCCTGGTGGCAGCTCAGGCTGGTCAGAGGGCGGCGGCATGCGTTTGATGGTAATGCGATAGCCATCCGGATCGGGCCGATCAGACAACGAATAGCACCGCGTGATGCTGCGCTCGTCCACCGATGCGGGCGCACTGTCGGCTGGCACCTTGAGTAAAAAGGTGAGGTACTGACCTGGCTGATAGGGTTTGAGAGGCGCGCCGTCGACAGGTTGTAGGTGGAACGAGCACTGAGACTGCGATGCATCCTCGAACTCACGACGAACGACGCGAAATTTACGCCATCCTGACCAATCGCCAGAGGAGGATTCGGAGACTCCAACGAGCTCCTGCGCGCCAGGTGACACAGGCACTCCGGCTTTAGATCGCCTTTGCCATACACCGAATGTCACCCACGTTATTACCTGCAGCAGCAAGGCCGCTGTAATGTAGGCAAGCAGTTGAGCGGCAGTCATCGGTGTTATGTCGCAGTCTGGCCTGAGGGCGAGTGTTGATCGCCGTCAATCAAACAGCTCGGGCACGAAGGCGCAGCACTGCCCATGCTAGCCCTGGTGACCCGTGGCCGCAGCCAAGACTAGGTCAATGCCTTGCCGGGACCCAAGCACTTCTCTTATAGCTTCCAGTTTAGGGTTGTTCATGAACGTCAGCATAGGAATGACCACCGCCCAAGTCTGTGCGCTCTCGAACCCTGTCAATTTTCGGTCGGCGCCAACAGCGTTATCTTAAACTCAGATTTTTCATAACTAGTTGACTGGGTTTGGTAGAAACTATTAGTTTTCTACCACGCGCCAAAACTACAGTACAAATGAGCAAAAGAACCGCTAAGTCATTGTCACGGCTATCAATCATGTCCCATTCTGAATGGGAACCGACAATCAACGCCCTGACTGCAGCAGCACCACCAGCGCACCGGCGCCACCTTCGGACGGCTTGGCCTGAACAAAGGCCAGCACCTCGTTTTTTTGGACCAGCCAGCTGTGTACGCGTGACTTGAGAACCGGCGTCTTGCCGGGCGAGCCCAGCCCCTTGCCATGCACCACCCGCACGCAGCGGATACCGTGTTTGTGCGCTTCACGGATGAACTGGCCCAGCGCCTGGCGGGCGTCATCGGTTCGCAGTCCGTGCAAATCAAGCTGGCGCTGAATGCTCCACTGGCCCTGGCGCAATTTGCGTGTGACATCGGTGCCAATGCCGGGGCGACGAAAACTCAGGTGCTCGTCGGTGTCGAGCAGGCTACTGACGTCCATCTCGTCACTCAGCGTTTCGCGCAAAGCCGCGGCTTCGTCCTTTTGGCTTTGCAGCGCCACAATCGGTTTTTGCTCCTTTTTAAGGAGCGCGTGTCCTTTATCCGGTAGGGGTTTCACAGCACCTGCGGCCTTGATGAACAAGTCGCGGTTGGACACCGTGCGTTGCGCCTCGCGCTTGAGTTCGCGTTCTTTTTCGGCTGCGCGCAAGGCCCGGGCTGAAATTTCCTTTTTGATCTGCTTCAAATCTGCCAGTGAAACCACTTTCGGGCGGGCGGTCATATCAGCCCCTGCTCGGCCATCGACAGCGTCTGCCCTGCCGCCACAATCACGTGGTCAAGCACCCGCACATCCACCAGCGCCAGCGCTGCCTTGAGGGTCTGGGTGAGTGCCTCGTCGGCACGGGAGGGCTGCACCGCGCCGCTTGGGTGGTTGTGCGCCAGCACCACGGCGCTTGCCTTATGGTGCAGGGCACTCTGGACCACCTCGCGCGGGTACACGCTGGTTTGGGTCAAGGTCCCCCTGAACATTTCATCCATGGCCACCAGCCGGTTCTGACTGTCCAGAAAGAGCACTGCAAACACCTCATGCGGCCGGCTGCCCAGGTGCAGCTGCAGGTAGTACTTCACGGCTTGCGGGTCGGCAAAAACTTCCCGCTCCTGCAGGCGCTGGCCCATGGCGCGTCGGGCCAGCTCCAGCACGGCCACAATCTCGGCGCGCTTGGCAGGCCCTAGCCCTTTGACGCCTTTGAGGTCATCAGCGGTGGCATGCAGCAGCCCGGCAATACCGCCAAACCCACCCTGGTGCTTGTCTGTCTTGTTTGAAGCGCTCACTTTTTTGAGTTCAAGCAGTTCATCGGCCATCTGCAAGACACCCTTGCCCTTGATGCCTGTGCGCAGCAGGATGGCCAGCAACTCGGCGTCACTGAGTGCGCCTGCGCCACGTGCCAGCAGCTTTTCGCGCGGGCGGGAATTGGCAGGCAGGTCTTTGAGGGGCATGGAAGACTTTCTACAATGGGTGCAGTTTATCGAGACTTTGATGAGTTCAACAATTACCCGGGGACTCTTGCTAACTGACGACAGAATTTGGCAAAACTCAGCGTCTACCCGTGATTTCAAAGCGCGGCTCGGGCCCAACCAAAGCGACTGATCAATTGGTCGCCCGACAGCGGTCACTGACCATCAGGCCTTGTTGGCTAGTTTCATGTTGACTGTTTCGTCAATCGGAGCGCCCCATAGGCCTTGATTCTCAAGAATGAGAGGACTAATCAAACAAGAGATTTCAATGCGTTTGTGAATTGAATTTTCCGTGCCGGCCATCGCCTTCGGCGAAACGTGAAGATCCCGACAACGTCTCTCCACTTTGGATCGTCGCTAGGCCATGTTTGATCTCGTTGGCTATTGCGCTGGCTTCCTCGAGGTCCCACTGTTCAAGAACGGACATTCGGTCATTACGCAGATCACACCAAAGGGCAAGTTCCATCCCTCCGGCGACGGCGGGGCCTTCGATGGCCGCAATGACGGGCTTGCGCAGCCTGAGGCGGGTCGGCCCCATGGGCGCAAACTCTCCGTCAGGGTTCACTGGTTTGCGTT
>JBEIGE010000001.1:0-230848 GCA_040382055.1 Hylemonella sp. | reverse complement strand
CCTGAATTTTGTTCCTAAAGCTAACCGTGGGGCGCAGATTCAGTAGAAGCAAACGGTCACAGATTGAAATTGGTTAGCTGAATTGGGCCAGGTGCAGACGTTCGTGAATGACTGCTTAGTAGCTGTGAACTTGCTGAAATCGCGAGAAACGGATTAGGCAGTCCTATTGCGGCTGCAGACGCGTAGCTGACATTCCTCACGCCCCATTATTTGGTACGCCTTTGCTTGGACGAAAATACCTAAATCAATTGAAATCAACCCCATGGCTCAACTGCACATCGAAACCCCCTACATTGAATCACGTGCACTAACCATCCATTCAGGACGAAGCATCTGGCTCAAAATGGAAGCGCTTCAACCTCCTGGTTCTTTTAAGATTCGCGGCGTTGGACTGAAGTGCCAAGCCGCCGTCAAAAATGGTGCTGTCAGATTCATTTCGTCATCGGGTGGAAACGCCGGAATTGCGGTTGCATATGCGGGGCGAAAGCTCTCTGTGCCTGTCATCGTCGTTGTTCCAGAAACAGCGACGGATAGAGCAAAGGCATTGGTGCAGCAGGAGGGTGCGGAAGTTTTAGTTCATGGAGCCTCTTGGCAGGAAGCCAATACTTTGGCCCTATCAATGGTTGGAAGCGGAGATGCATTTATCCATCCATTCGATGACGAACTGTTATGGCGGGGGCACGCCTCGATGGTCGATGAAATGGCCCGCTCCGGGGCCGTACCGGACGCCATTGTGCTTTCGGTTGGCGGAGGTGGCTTGCTTTGTGGGGTTGTGGAAGGCCTGCAAAGGAACAATTTGGGGGCTGTCCCGGTGATAGCCGTTGAAACCAAAGGTGCAGATTCGTTTTCCCATGCGATCAAGGCAGGACATCCAGTCGAACTGCCGAGCATTCAGAGCATTGCATCGTCACTTGGCGCACGCAAAATTGCCCAGCAAGCATTTGAATGTACCAAGCAGCACTCGATTCACAGTGTCGTCGTCAGTGACAGACAGGCCTTGGAAGCTTGTGAAGCTTTCATGCTTGACCATCGGGTAGTGGTCGAACCTGCCTGTGGTGCTGCCCTTGCTGCAATTTACGAAAACGTTGAAGAAATTCATGAATTCAAGAAGGTCGCAGTCATTGTCTGTGGTGGTGTCACAGCGACCATTGAACAATTAAAGAAATGGAATAGCGACTAAAGGCATACGCTGCTTATCGACTCTTACCCTGGCCTTCGGCCACCGGCCAGCAAATGCTCGCGTACTTGGGTGCGTGCCCGGTGCAGCCGGCTTTTCACAGCTTCCAAACTAAGGCCTAGCTGTGCCGCTACCTCGGGTGCGGTTAGCTCGTGAACGTCGCGCAAAAGCAGCACCTCGCGGTAAGGCGGGGTGAGCCGTTCCATGGCGCGGGCTAGGTCCAGCCGCAAATCAACAGGAACTTGGGGAGCTGGTGGCAGATCGTGTTCCAGCACTTCGTCCAGGGTTTCGATACCTCTGGCCGTGCGGTAAAGGCGGTAGCACTCACGCTCCACGATCCGGAACATCCATGAGCTGAACGTGGCCGCGCAGCGCAAGAGCCCCACTTTACGGTAGAGCTGCCAAAGCGCAATCTGAACAGCGTCTTCTGCGTCCTCGGTGGTGGAGCAGGTGCGCCGGGCAAACCGTTTCAGATCCGGCTGGCATACGGCCAGGAGCTCTGAAATAGCGGCCGAGTCGCCCAGGCGGGCGGCTTCAATCAATTGCGAGTCGGCTTTGGCCATGCTTATTGATCCAGGTAACGGCGTCCTACCATAGCGCATGCGGGGCAAAACCCGACAAACGCAGTAAGTACCAGGGTTGCTGCGGTAGCCAAGGCCAGCCAGGTGATTGTGCCGGTGGTTAGGCCGCCGGCGACAGCAGCACCTGCCGCGACGCCACCAATGATACGAAGGGCGCGCTCCCAAATGGGGAGATTGCGTTTCAGAAAGAACATAGTTAAGCCTTTAAGATGAAGTAACTGGCCTTTGACTAGAGCACGCACCTGCACAAAAGGGTTCAGATTTTTAGAACTATTCAAAATATTTTCGCCAAGAAACTAGACTTTGATTGCTCTTGTTGGCGCATGCACCCTTCAGAAGGCTTTAACGGTGTTCATGAGCACAGTTGTGTTAGCCGGGTGAGATATTTAACCTTGGCTGGGGAGTAACCCCAAGTCAGGGTGTAAAACTTCCCATCGGTTGAACAGAAACCCTGGAATTGGAATAACGCTTACCTTGCCTGCCACCCATTTATTGAAATTCAGGTTCAGGAAAAATCGGGAGACTCCACTAGGGACTTTACCGACTTAGACGGTTGCAATCTGCGCACCGCAAACGGGGCGTTCAAGAACACAGTGAATGCTCGCCAATGGGGCGCAAAAATTCGTCAATTTGCGAGTCTGGTCGGATTGAACTTGAAATGCGGTCAACCGAGATCACTACATCTGGTTTGTCTTGACCTACATCTTTGTTTTTGAGTCTGAGTCCTACTGACACCACGTTGTCAGCAGGACTCCCGCATGATTTCGTCTTTTCTTATTCAGAAAGGGCACTCCATGAAAAACACCATCAGCTGGTTTGAAATACCCACCCTCCAATTGGATAAAGCGCAGGCCTTTTACGAAGCCATTTTGGGCAAACCAATGCGCAATGAAGACATGGGGCCCTCCAAGGCAGCTGTATTCAGCTTCGACAAAGATGCAGGCGGCGTTGGCGGCGCACTGATGATGGGTCCTACTGCTTCTGTAGAGTCAACAGGTGGCGTGTTGGTTTACCTCGACGCAACACCGTCACTTGATGCGGCCTTGGAGCGGGTCCTGATTGCGGGCGGGCGTGTGACACTGCCGCGCCAGGCTTTGCCACCGGGTATGGGATTTTTTGCCCACATCACCGATCTGGACGGTAACCGAGTGGGGCTGCATGCCCTTACTTGACATTTCCAACGTGCGCAAGAACTGGATCGCTGTCGCCAGCGCAGAGCATGCGCGCCGGGGTTGTGAAAACCCTGCGCATGGCTTTATGCAAGTTTGCCAGGGTAAGTGTGGCCCCCTTAAACGCGTGCAACCAGGCGACCGCGTGGCCTACTATGCGCCGGCTGTCACCATGGGCGGCAAAGATCGACTGCAAAGCTTTGTCTCCATTGGAGTCGTTCAGCCGGGCGAGCCTTACGCGGTCAATATGGGAGGTGGGTTCGAGCCGTTTCGACGCGATGTGACCTATGTTCCTGCCATTGAAACTTCCATCATCCCACTTTTAGACCACTTCGAGTTTGTGAAAGACCGTGCCCGATGGGGTTACAAGTTTCGCTTTGGCTTGTTCATGGTGACGGATGCTGATATGCGTCTAATTGCAAATGCCATGCAAGCAGATGCGCTGATACTGCACCTTTAGTCGCAGATCAGGCAGTTACCATATGGAGACACTGGACTAAAGCGCCACTTAAGCCGCCCTACCGATGCGCCGTACGGATCGTCTGTTTCAAATCGTTCAGCTCATCCGTGGGCGTCGCTTAACCACGGCAGCATTTCTTGCGCAGCGTCTGGAGGTCTCCGAGCGAACGATCTACCGCGCTGTCGCGGATTTGCAGCATCAGGGTGTACCCATTGAGGGCGAGGCAGGCGTGGGATATCGAATCGGACAGGGATTTGATATGCCGCCGCTGATGTTTACAGAGGACGAAGCAAGAGCGCTTGTCGCTTCGGTACGCATGGCACAGGTCTGGCAAGATCCGGCTTTGGCGAAGGCGTCACAAGTGGCGCTAGGTAAGATTTATTCAGCCCTGCCAGCCGCTTCACGCGTCGCCGCGCAAAGCATGGCCGTATACGCTCCGCCCATAGGGCTTGATCCCGCGGTGCAAGCCACCCTGCAAACCTTGCGCGAAGCTACACAAGCACACCGCAAGGTCTATCTGCAGTACACGGACGCATCCGAGCGCTTAACGCAAAGAATCTTGCGGCCTCTGGGCAGCTTTTATTGGGGAAAAGTCTGGACTTTAGCTGCCTGGTGCGAGGTGCGGGAAGGATTCCGCAGCTTTCGCTTGGACCGGATATCGAACGTGCTTCCGATAGACGGTAAGGACGGACAGTTCACGGACGAACCAGGAAAAAGACTGGCCGACTATCTGCGCAGCGCTGCGCCAGCCGGTGTACAAGATAAGTTGGACGGTACATCCTGATCCCTCTTAAAACTACGACGTTGTTAGTCATGTTCCGATGAGCTTGCTCTGGTCGCTTGCCGTAATTGCCACTTGGGCCACAAGAGGTTGAGCGCCAAGCCACCCATGACCAAGGCTGCGGCGGTGATTTTCCAGGCTGGAAGACTCTCACCGAGCCACACGGCGGCGCTGCCCATGCCGAACAGCGGTATCAGCAACGCCATTGGTGTGATGGTCGCCGCCGGATAGCGCGCCAACAACCAACCCCAAGCCGCGTAGCCAAACAACGAGTTCCCCCAAGCCTGCCACAGCACAGCCAGCCAAGTGGCCGAGGAAGCAGTCCGAACACCCGCTTCAATCGCTGGCCAGCCTTCCACCATGATTGAAAGCGTGAAAAGTGGCGGCACGGCGAAGAGGCTGGACCAGACCACGTAGGCCACCATGTTCACTCGCCCGGCTTCGCGCGCCACGATGTTCCCGCCGGCCCAGGAAAGAGCTGCCAACAGGATCAAACCGAGACCCAGAACCGTTGTGGTTCCATCGGTATGCTGGAGAATGATGGCAATACCTGCAGTGGCCATTGCCAAAGCGATCCACTGAACGCGTTGCAAGTGCTCGCCCGACATCCACATCGACAGGCCGATTGTGAAAAACACCTGAATCTGAATCACCAGTGAGGCCAAGCCGGGTGATATATAACCGTTCATCGCGACAAACAAAATGCCGAACTGGCCAACACCGATGAGCAAGCCATAGCCAGCTAAGTTTTTCCAGGGCACTTCCGGTCGCTTAAGCACAAACACTGCCGGCAGCACCACAACGGCAAAACGCAAGGTGGCAAACAGCAATGGCGGCATCTGAGCCAAAGCGAGTTTGATTACGACAAAATTGCTGCCCCAGACCGCGACGACGGCCAGCGCCAAAAGGAAGTGACGCATGCTCAGCGTTTGATTCATCCACTAATTGTCGGCGATGGACCCCCAAGGGAATTTCCGAGTTTTTGCTCTTTAGTTGGAGCGCTGGCCTTACATATTCCTGGCACTCGCCAATTGCCCCTATTGCGGTAAACCAGTAGTCGCCACTGGGCCAGAGGAGGACACTCGTGACCGTCGGGTTCCGTAAGGAAGCTAAGAAAGGCTCCGAAAAATTCACAATTTCGCGACATCTGATGATTGCGTGCTACCAAATCCATTTGTCAGATGCCTTGCATTGCCAGCAACTAGTTTCTACCAGCCAACAGCGGATTCCCATAAAGAGTTAAGGATTTCTATCGGTTTCTTTCTGGGAACCGAAATTGCTTTCTCCATTCCGTCGGTGCAATTCCAAATTGACGGCGGAAATGCAATCGCAATGATTCCACCGATCCGAAACCAGCGCGCTCAGCAACAAACTCAATGGATCCGCCGGTGGACTCCAAAAGTCGCTGGGCATAGGCCAGCCGCTCAGACAGCAACCACGACAAAACGCCCATGCCCGTCAGCTGCTTGAACTGCCGGGTAAAGGTTCGCCGGCTCATGAAGGTGCGCTCAGCCAGGGCGTCTACGGTGTGAGTGAGGTGAAGGTTCTCGCGAATCCAGTCAAACAAATCAGAGAGGCGAGAATTTGCTGCAGTGATGGGTATGGGTTGTTCGATGAATTGGGCCTGTCCACCCTGCCGGTGCGGAGAAATCACCAAACGCCGAGCCACACTATTAGCCACTTGAGAGCCATGCATTTGGCGCAGCAGGAACAGGCAACAGTCGAGCCCAGCCGCCGTGCCGGCAGAAGTGACCACTCCCCGGTCTTCCACATAGAGCACATCGGCATCCAATTGAACAGCGGGATACCGCGCCTCAAAGTCTTTTGCATAGGCCCAATGGGTCGTCGCCTTGCGCCCATTCAACAAACCAGCTTCAGCCAAGACAAACGCGCCCAAGCAAAGGCCCACAATCTTCGCGCCGCGCTCGTGCGCAACATTCAAAGCTTTGAGCAGTGACTCCGGAGGACTTTCTGCGACATCACGCCAACTAGGCACGATGATGATAGCGGCATGTTGCAGTGCCGACAGTCCATAGCGAACGTCGATATCGAAACCAGCAGACGTACGCAGCCTGCCTGACTCAGCGGCACAGACTTTGAAGTCGATCGGTGGGCAACCCGGGTGACTCTCGCCGAACACCACGCACGGCGTGGCCAAGTGAAAGGGGCTGATCAGATCGAATGTAACGACAGTGATCGAATCGGTAGAAGTTTCAGGTTTCTGCATATTGGCCCAATCTTACTGATCCTTGTCAAATGAGCCACTTAGCAATATGAGCATCACTCGACAAAATTCTTGCCAACACAGAAACTTGTTGGGGACTATATGAAATATGAAACTACGGTCTATTCAGAGCTACCTTTGGTTGAGCAAATTCTTCAACCCTGGCAGACACGCATTGGGGTTGATTTCGACGGATACAAAAATCATGTGTATCGCATGTTGCACTGCTGCTTTGCGTTAGCTCCGTGCACCGAAGAAGATCGCAAGAAACTCATCATCGCCGCCTGTCACCATGACATCGGCATTTGGTCTGACCATACCGTCGACTACCTGCCGCCCTCGATCCGTGAATCGGTCGCATACCTGCATGCCAATCAACTGAATCAATGGGAGGAGGAAGTCACTTTGCTCATTGACCTCCACCACAAGGTGCGTGCAATCAAAGGAGAATTAGCTGAAAAGTATCCACTGCTGGAAGTCTTCAGGCGTGCAGACTTGGCCGACTTTTCTCTCGGACTCCTATTGGGTGGTGTGCCCAGGCCCTACTTTGCGAAAGTAAAACGCCAGTTCCCCAATGCAGGCTTTCACAAGATGCTGATCAAAGCAGCCGGGGGATGGTTTGCAAAGCATCCACTATCACCACCGCCCTTCATGAGGTGGTGATTTCGCAAGGTATCAAACAGGTTTCAACCTACCGCCCATTTTCCGTAGCACTGAGCTTTGGAGTCCATATCGAACAGTAAGGGTGATGGCCATTAGGACAGATTCTGGTCATCACGTGAATCCCGCTAATTGACTAGGATTTCAAAGAGGCGGTCATTCCGGCCGAGTATTCATACACCGATGAATGTCAGCTTCCGGGCGTCCAAACTGCAAGAGCGAATCTCCGCTTTGGGTCGAGTGCAGCTCAGGGCCAGGTGCAGACTTTCGCTAAGGACCGCTTTACGGCATTCCGCTTGATCAGGAAATGGGGTTTCGATTCAACTTATCATGTAGCCATCGACCCGCTACCCCAAGTGCACCGCATCCTTTGCAGGTAGACGCTACCGCTGCCATCGCCGTTCAAAAATACTTGCCTGTCACTGGTCATATTTGCCTCCTGCCGAGTGCGAAATTACTTCTTTGCGTAGTCTTCTGCAGGCTTGTCGTTCGGCGCAGCCCAAGCACCCCTGGTGGCGTCACTGGCAGGCAAACCCAAGCGGGTGTTCTTCGGGGGAATGGGCTGCACAAACCATTTGTCGTAAATCTTGACCATATCGCCGGACTTAATCATGTCGCGGATGGTGTCATCGGCCATTTTTTTGAAGGCTAGGTCATCCTTGCGCATCATGATGGCAATGGGCTCGACGCTAATGACTTCACCTACTATCTTGTAGTCGGCCGGATTCTTGGCGGTTGCAATGTTGCCAGCCAGCACCTGTCCGTCAATCACAAAGGCATCTGCACGGCCGGACTCCAGTAGTAAGAAGCTCTCGGCATGGTCCTTTCCAAGTATTTCTTTGAAGTCCACGCCCGCCGCACGCTCGTGCTTGCGCAGCAGTTGTACCGAGGTGGTGCCAGCTGTGGTGGCTACACTCTTACCGTTGAGCTGGGTCAGCGAGGTGATTTCAGAATGGGCTTTGACGGCAATACGTACTTCTTCCACAAAAGTGGTCAACGCAAAAGATACGTCCTTCTGGCGGGTGGCAGTGTTGGTGGTGGAGCCGCACTCAATATCGACCGTGCCGTTTTGCACCAGGGGAATGCGGTTTTGCGATGTCACGGGGAGATATCTGACTTCCAGCTTTCTGCCAACGGCTTTTTCCAGGTTGGCAATGATGCGCTGGCACACTTCAACGTGATACCCGGCATATTTGCCGTCTCCCAGCGTGTACGACAATGCCCCCGATGAATCACGAACGCCCATGGTGATGCTGCCATTAGCCTGAGCTTTAGTAATGGTGCTGTTAGCCTGCGCAGATGCGCTGCCTGTGGTGCCTAGAGCAGCGGCCAAAGCGGCCAATGCAATCTTTTGTTTCATCATCAAAAAATCTCCAGTAAATAAGTGTGGGAAAGGGGGAGCAGTGAGTTCGAAAAACCTGCCGCAAAAGATAGCCACGGTTCGAAGGGGCGGTTTTATCTGTTTTGATCGCGGGCCAACGCGACCGCTTCAATTTCAACGTCAAGTCCAAAATGAAGCTCAGACACCCCCGCTACAGCTCGCGCTGGTCGGTGATTGCCAATCCATTGCGCATACATCTGATTGAATCGGGGCCAGTTCTTGATGTCAGTGACATAGACTCGCACTTGGACAAGGCTGTCGGCATTCAATCCAACTGAGTCAAGGCAACTATCAACGTTAGCCAGTACGCGGCGTACCTGTACGTCAAAGGCTTGACCTGCCAAAGGTGTCCCGTCCGGTTCGATAGGGAGCTGTCCCGAGATATACACAAATCCGGCTGCTGTGCACACATGGGAGTAGTGCCCGCCGGGCTGGGAAATGAGGGCGCTGTTAATGAGCTGGATAGCAGAGGTTGTACTCATACTGGAAGTCCTTAAATGAAGAATTAACCCACGCAGCATCAAATAGCCTGCTGCGCGGTGCCGAAATGGTTCGATCTTTTTGCAAGTCATTAGTAAAGTCAGCGCTCGAGGGCTTACACGCCAACTACCAGCCGCTGAAGCGGCCCCACGTAGCTACTGAAGTGCCGTCAGCAGACAAGACCTGATAAGCCGCATGCTGTGCACCCGTGGCACATGCGTGGTTCGGAACAACCCGAAACTGGCTGCCAATTGGAAAGCATTGTTCGATATCTAGCGAGGCGTCTCCCGTCCAGGCAAGTACTCCATGCTCTTGATTCGCCTCATTGAAAATCAAGCCCTCGATCGGACTGCCAGCAATGTCGCAAACCAGACCATAGCCATAGTCGTGCGGTTGCTTTTGGGTTCCTCTATCGCGACTCATGGCCATCCAGCCTCCGTCGGTGATGATCCAACCCGCTTGGGGGCGATGCCCTATCACCGTGCATAGAACGGAAAGTGCGATATCTTCTTTTTTGCAAATGCCAATTTCTGCCATCACCAGATCGAAGAAGACGTACACACCAGCACGCACCTCTGTAACACCTTCCAGTGACCGTGCGCTCAATGCAGTGGGCGTAGACCCTACACTGACGATTTCACACAAGTGACCAGCAGACCGAAGGCGATGCGCTGCGCGCACGCATCCAATCCTCTCCTGCTCGGCTATGGCTACAAGCTTTTCCTCCGAATGCAGTGCATAGGAGCTTCCGGCATGCGTCATGACACCGCGCAGTTGCGCTCCGTGTTCGCCCTCTACGCGCAGTGCATTGGCTACGTCCAGCAGTAGTTGTGCCTCGGGTGCTATGCCAGAACGGTGGCTATCCGTGTCAACTTCGATGAGCACGTCAAATTTCTGTCGATGTTCAATGCCAAATTGGGTAAGCTGTTTTGCTGCTGCAACGGATTCCACCAACAGCGTTAGCTTTAATCCTGACTGAATGAGCCTGAGTGCATGTCCGAACTTGGCGGGAATGATGGCCACGGCGTAAAGAATGTCCTCGATTCCGGCAGCGTGAAATCGCTCGGCCTCCTTAAGGGTAGACACGGTGATACCTTGCGCGCCTGCCGCGATCTGTCGGCGAACGACCTCAAAACACTTGCTGGTTTTTGCATGAGGTCTGAACTTGACGCCAAAGTGGTCCATTCGCTTTTGCATGCGTTCGATGTTGCTGTTCATCCTGCTTTCGTCGAGGAGGAGTACGGGTGTTTCAAGCTGCGAGAGCGTGTCGGTCAAGTTCATGATGTCGTGGAACTTAAAGGTTGAACGGTGTGCACGGACGAAAGCCGCACGTGCAATCCTGTCCCACCCTGGATTGATGCGACTTTCGCACCCTTACAGTATGGGATGCCACCAATATAGGTTTTTTGAGGTAATCTGTGTTTAACTTTAAGTTAACTTAGAATTTATCTAGATTTAATGCTTGATTTTGAAGATCTCCGGCTAATTCGCGCCCTTGATCACAATAGGTCGCTGGCCGCTGCTGCACGTGCCTTGAATATCACGCCGCCCGCGGTGTCATTGCGACTTAAACGTATAGAGCAAACCCTAGGAGTGCATCTGGTTTCACGTGCGGCCCGTGGGTCGTCATTTACTGATGAAGGCTTGAGGCTGCGCGACGAGGCCCTCGCTTTGTTGGATAGGCTGGAGTCCGTGCCGGAAGTCGTCGCAGACTCTGCCTCTGCTTTGGCAGGAAACCTGCGCATCGGTGCGCCCTTGGGATTTGGACGCCGTTATGTGGCACCTCTGGTTAGAAGTTTTTGCAGCCGATATCCCGGAGTTGTCGCGAGTCTCACCTTATCGGAAAAGCCCTTGGCCGAGACATCTGGGATGGACTTGGTATTCCACATTGGGGTAATCAAAGACTCTTCTTTGATACGCCATCACCTCGCACCTAACGATAGGTTTGTATGCGCCAGCGCGGAATATGTTCGTCTGCACGGCATTCCTCAACATCCCTCTGAGCTCTCTGAGGCCGATTGTTTATGCTTGCGCGAGAACAATGAAGACGTTGCGCTATGGCGTTTCTTTTCTGCTGCCGCGCACCTAGAGAATCCCAAGACCCGACATGCCGTGCAGGTCAAGGTCAAACCCTTCATGTCATCCAATGACGGCGAAGTTATCAGTCAATGGGCTCAGGAAGGTATGGGTTTCATGTTGCGCTCCGAATGGGAGGCTGCGCCACTGATCCAGCAGGGGCGTTTAGTGCGTGTTCTTGCTGATTGGCAGCTTGAAGAAGCGCCCGTGCTCGCCTTGGTTCCCAGTCGGTCGGGCACTTCCGCACGTTTGCGTAGGTTTCTGGAGCACACCAAACAAGCTCTAAAGTTTGCGCCTTGGCGGAAATGATTACTCTATCCAATATCGAATGACTGCGTCTGAGAATTTGAGAATATAAATTCCTATCTGATGGGACCTTGACATACTTTTGGTGAGCGATTTGGGTTGTCGCAAAATAGCCCTCCAGCGTGCCCCTTGACGCGCTTCGATCACCCTGATGTCAACCTAGCTGCCTTTAACCAGCGCGAACGTGACATAGGCCCCTGCGTAAGACCATATACCTAATGCGCTTGGCCTGTCGGTCTTCAATGTCCGCGATCCAGCCATGATCCAAGTAGTCAGAAGACTGTTTCGGGTCGAGCGGAGCTACGGGCCAGGAGCGGTAGTTCGTAAACGTCTGCTTAGTGGCCGTGAACTTGCTGAAATCGCGACGAGTTAATTAAACCGTCCGATTTCAGCTGCAGGCACAAAGCAGAAATAGTGGAATGAAATCGCCCTGCCCAAGAGCAGACATCCCCTTACCAGTTCTTATGTCTTCAAAAAAGTGACACTTTTAGATGTCTACAATTTAAAAAAGTTGAAATACGAATGAGAATTACAGGTACCAGAAGGGAGAGCCATATTGTTTCGAAAGCAAAGCCGCCGCATTATGTCTCTCATTGCCTGCACACACCCGATATTTCGGATTGACTTAGGCGATGTTGAATCGGGACTCATTAAGATACTAGGAGATGAGCCCAAGCGATACGAACAAGCCCACAAAGGCATGGAGTTGAGGAGCAAAAATTTCTTCAGCGCTCAAGGTGTTGACCTGCCTGATTCTGGAGTTAAGTCCATCATTTTGCGTAACGCGTCGGCACCAATTCTTGGAAACTTCGACAACGTCGTCCGCTACGGGGAATTTTCATGAAGTTTTCTTATCGTCCCCTTGTGTCCGCCTGGCTGCTCGTGGTGGCCTTGGCACTTGTCGGCTGCTCAACCCTTCGCGAAGGGTATGTCGCGCCCCTCTCACGAACCTTCGACAAACCCCTAGAGACCACACTGGGGCGTGCTCATGCCGAGCAGGAAAAGCGCTTTGCAGGGCAGTCCGGCTTTCGCCTACTGAACAACGGTGTGAGCGCCTTGCTGAGCCGCGCTGCGCTCATAGATGCGGCCGAGCGATCCATTGACTTGCAGTACTACATTTTTGATGCCGACGAGGTGGGGTTGTTCCTGCTGGACCGGTTGCTCTCGGCAGCCGACCGAGGGGTGCGTGTACGCATCATTCTTGATGATTACTTGATCGGCTTTGATGACACCATGCTCTCGCGCATCGACACTCATCCGAATGTGGAGGTGCGTATCTTCAATCCTTATCCCAACCGTTATCTGTCTCGTACGGTGCAGATGCTGACAAATGCTGATGCTCTGGGTCGCCGCATGCACAACAAGATATTCGTGGTGGATGGCCAGATGGGTGTGGTCGGTGGGCGCAACATTAGCAGCCATTACTTTGAGGCCGACGCCGGGTCAAATTTTCGAGATGTCGACATTATGGTGACCGGCCCCGTCATGCGAGACGCGGCCACAATTTTTGATTCTTTCTGGAACGATCCGATTGTGGTGCCTGTGGCAGCTTTTGGATCGTTCAAGTCTGAGTCAGACGATGTGCTGGTTGCCTGGCGCCTCCGCACGGCAGAATACGGCCCGAAGGAAGAGTACGCCCGCCGAAAATCCGAGTTTCTGGCCCGGGTATTGGGCCAGGAAGGCCTGATATGGGCAAAGGCCAAAGCCGTTGGAGAACCACCCGTGCGGCATGCCAAAGGTGCCCCCCGTCCGTCCTCGGAGGTGGCGCGTGCCCATGCAATTGCCCGGCAGAACGCACAGCGAGAGGTCCTGTATGTCACGGCCTATTTCGTGCCGGGTGAGCGCGGCGTGGAACTGCTGTCTGCCATGGCCAAGAGGGGCATGAAAGTGCAAGTCATGACCAACTCGCTTGCCGCCACTGACGTTGTGGCAGTCCATTCTGGTTATGCCCCTTACAGGGAAGCCCTACTGTCGGGTGGTGTGCAGCTCTATGAATATCGACCTGATGCCCAAAGGCCTGAGCCCAAGGGGCATCGCCTGCGAATTGGGAGCTCCCATTCCGCTTTGCATGCAAAGGTGGCAATTTATGACCGGCAGCTGGCCTGGGTGGGTAGTGCGAACTTCGATCCTCGCTCGCGCAGGCTCAACACAGAGGCCGGCATGATGATCGAGAGCCCAGAACTCTCGGAGCGTATCTTGTCCACGCTTGAGCGCGACCTGGGGCCAACGCACAGTTGGCGGCTGGTGCTGGACGCTCAGGCCCCGGCAGGACAGCGGTTGGTGTGGCATGGCGAGCGCGACGGCAAGGCCTGGAGCAGCAACCGCGAACCTGATGCCAACCGGTGGCTTCAGATGCAGGTTGACTTTTATCGTCTGCTAGGTATTGAGCACCTGCTGTAGCAGGCAGGCTGCAAGCCTGCGAAAAGGCCTTTCTTCAGAATCCATGTCTCCAACGCAAACCGAATTAATGCATCGTCGGACAGGCCAAATTTCTTTCGCGTCCTCAGACAAAGCCACAAACTTTTGTTTTATGTCGTGATTGCCACCCATCGGCCTACCCCATTGCACGCTCCAACTTACCCGCTATCGCCGACCAGGGCATAAGGTGCCCAGAACAAAGGGTGCGAATAGGTTTGGGTGCCTGTTTCCAATTCCTGTAACAGTTCCAGCATAGCGCCCTGCAGTGCCTTGGCCCGTGAGATCCCTGGAGTCTTGGCATAACGCTGAAAAACGCCAGTGGTAAGCAGCTTAGCGCTAACGGTTTCTACCGGCCAGCTTTCGCTGCAATCCGGTCCGCCACTTAGTTTACAGATCACTGCAATTGGACGACCGCTTTGTGGTGATCAGTTGTGGGTGGCGTATTTCCGCTTTGGGTCGGGAACTGCCCGTCAGATTAGTGAATTGAACTCCCGTTTTTTTCCGATTAACGACGGGCAAAGGCCAAGTCCAATCCCAGCCTTAGTCAAGATAAAGCCAAGCGCAAAACGCCGTAATTTGGATATGCCCAACAAGTGGCATTTAACCAAAGCACCTCAAAAATAATAGCGAACTATTCAATGCTGATAAGGGCTTGAGCCCAATTCAATAATCAATTCAGGGTTGCACTAGCCGTCATCTGCGGGTGTTGAACTGCCCATGTGCCCTGATTATGGAAATAGAATCACCCGAACATTTGTCAGCCCGGAGACTCTGCCATGGACACTATCGCTGATCCACCCCTTGCTTTGGCCACGCCCTCCCAACGCGCCAGCGCCATTGAGGCTGCATTGGTCGCACGCGGTATTGCCAGCGTTGATGCCGTGGATGAACGGGTTCATCTGGGCGATGACGTGTGGTTGCCCCAGCGCGGTGCCCGTGTGGTTGCCAAGGCCTGGTTAGACCCCGCGTTCCGCGCGCGGCTGCTTGCCAATGGCAAGGCCACTGTTGCCGAGCTGGGCATAGAACTGCCGGTTCACCACCGCCATCTGGTCGTGCTGGAAAACACGCATGAGGTTCACAATGTAATTTGCTGCACCTTGTGCTCATGCACGGCATTCACCGTCATCGGTTTGCCGCCCGGTTGGTACAAGGACCTGGAGTACCGCGCACGGGTGGTTCGCGAATCGCGTACCGTCTTGCGTGACATGGGGCTGGACCTGCCGCCCGCCGTCGATATTCGCGTCTGGGACACCACGGCTGACACCCGCTACATGGTGTTGCCACAGCGGCCCGCCAATACGGATGGCTGGAGCGAAGCGCAACTCGCCGCGCTGGTCACCCAAGACGCCCTGATTGGCGTCGCTCGCCTCTAGGAACCACTGTTATGGACGGCGTACACGATCTCGGTGGCAAGCAGGGTTTTGGCCGGGTGCGGCATGACACTGACGCTGCGGTGTTTCACGACGGGTGGGAAAAGCGCATCAACGCGCTGTATGGCCTGGCCGTGAAGCACGGCATTTTTAATATGGACGAATACCGCCATGCCATCGAGCGCATGGAGCCGCGCCATTACATGAGTGCCGGGTACTACGAACGAACCCTCACCAGCCTGGCCACCCTGTGCGTGGAAAAAGGGGTGGTCACACGGGCCGAACTGCAAGCGCGGGCCGGTGGTTTGTTTCCGTTGGCGCTGCCATCGGGGCCGGGTCGCTCCAACGTTCCCAAGCGCAGCAGTTACCTGCCGGGCGACCGGGTGAGGGTGCTGGCCGATCATGTCAGCGGCCATGTGCGCATGCCTGGCTACATCCGCGGCAAGGTGGGCGTGGTGGTGGGTGTCTCCCCCCGCTACCCGTTTCCCGATGCGCATGCCCATGGCGTGCAGGCGCAGGACGAACCGACTTACGACGTGCGTTTCAACAGCGCAGAGCTCTGGCCTGACGCGGCTGACGCCGCTCAAGTGCACGTCGGCGTGTTCGAGAGCTACCTGCAGCCCTGCCCTGCCTAGTTGTGTGTGTTTTGGGTTTATCAGTAACATGGTTCATCGCTAACATACTGGCCAACCCAGGTTTTTGTATTTCTTACTCCTGTTCAAGGACCACACATGAGCCACCCCCTGAGCACAGCTTTCATGAAAACCAGGCATTTCGACCACGCAGCCCCTCGTTGTTTGGCGTCTTTGCTCATGGCCTGCGGGTGTTTGTTCACCTCAGCAGCCGTGTTGGCGCAGGGCGCAGGCGCATGGCCGAATAAACCCATCAGCTTGATCGTGACCTATCCGGCCGGTGGCGGCGCGGATGCCATGGCTCGGCTGATTGCCCCCAAACTGGGGGAAGCGCTGGGCCAGAATGTGGTGGTTGAAAACAAACCCGGCGCGAGTGGCCAGATCGGGGCGGCAGCGGTTGCCAAAGCCCCGCCGGACGGCTACACCCTCATGCTCGACGCCTCTTCTTTCGCGGTGAACCCGGCGCTTTACCCCAAGCTGCCTTACGACACCGAGAAGGCTTTTAAACCCATAGGCATCATTGCGCTGTTTCCCAACGTGGTGCTGGTCAATGCCAGCTTTCCGGCCAAGTCCGTGGCCGAGCTGATTGCGGCCGCGCAGGTCAAAAAAGATGCGGTGGCGTTTGCCTCGTCTGGCAACGGATCAGCCCAGCATCTGGCCGGGGCCCTGTTTGAGTCTGCCGCCAAAGTGGAGATGGCACACATTCCGTACAAGGGCGGTGGCCCGGCTCTCAATGATGTGATTGGTGGCCAGGTGCCGGTGTTCTTTGGCAATCTGGCCTCAACGCTGCAACACATTCAGTCGGGCAAGTTGCGTGCGCTGGCCGTTACCAGCGCCCAGCGCAGCGCCATTTTGCCGGACGTGCCGACGCTGGCACAAGCCGGCGTTTCGGGTGCGGAGGTGCATGAGTGGAACGTGGTGCTGGTGCCCGCAGGAACACCCGATGCGGTGGTGGCCAAGCTGTCGGCTGCGCTGCAAAAAACACTGAGCGCACCTGAAGTCATGGCCCGTATTGCCCAACTCGGCGGTGACTTGCAAAAGGGTACACCAGAATCGGCCCAGCAGTTCATCAACCAGCAATTGAGGCTGTGGGCACGGGTGGTCAAGGAGCGCGGGATTTCGATGGAGTAGCTCTTGTGCCTGGCGGCGTCATTTCCATTCAGACCTTATTCAACCCATACTCAACAACGCAAACCTATGCAAGAAGACGAACGCTGCTGTGGCACTGGAACCTGCATCATCGACGCCAACGGCCTGTGCTGGTGCGGTCAGCAATGGGATGGCGAGCAAATGTGTCGCCCGCCTTTGACATCGGTAACACCAGTAACGTTGCCAGCGCAAAACCAGGAAGCAGCTGCTGTGTCAGCGCCAGTCTCGGGTCAGGCAAACGGGCGTTGACGAGTGCATCAACCCAGCCCCATTGGGGCTGGCGTCACTTTGCTCTTGCGCTTAAAAACTGATCAAGCCCCTCTATAGGCAGAGGACGGCTGATCAGGTAGCCCTGGTAAGAGGTACAACCCAGACCCGCCAGGGCTTCTTTCTGCTCCAGGGTTTCCACACCCTCGGCGATAACTTCCAGCCCCAGGCTTTCCCCGAGCACAATCACCATGCGGGCAATTGCCGCATCATTGGCGTCAACAAGAATATCGCGCACAAAGCTCTGGTCAATCTTGAGCTGGTCCAGTGGCAATCTTTTAAGGGATGAGAGCGACGAGTAACCGGTGCCGAAGTCATCCATTGAAAAGCATACGCCTCGATCGCGCAGACTGGTCATCTTGGCAACAATACTTTCAACGTCATTGACCATCACACTCTCGGTCAGCTCCAGCTTGAGTCGCTGTGGATTGGCGCCATGACGGGCAACGGCGGCCAGCACACCAGCGCCAAAGTCATCCTGCTGAAACTGCTTGGCACTGACGTTGACCGACAAGGTCAGGTCGGCTTTGTGCGGGTCTTTGCCCCACCGGGCCAACTCAGCGCAAGCCACATCAAGAATCAAATCGCCCAGCGGCAAAATGAGGCCACTCTCCTCCGCCAACGGTATGAATGCGGCCGGGGAGACGACGCCGCGCTCGGGGTGACTCCACCGCACCAGCACCTCAGCCCCGGTGACGCGCCCATCCGCGGTCATCTGGGGCTGGTAAAGAAGTATGAATTGCTTTTGGGTCAGGGCGGTGCGCAGGTCACGCTCCATCTCAACCCGCGCGTTGACGATGGCCTGGATTTCCGGATTGAAAAAGCGCACCGCGTTGCGCCCGGCAGCCTTGGCCTGGTACATGGCCATGTCTGCACGCTTCAAGGGCTCTTCCATGCTTTCAGGCTCTTCGCCAAAAAGGGTCACGCCAATGCTGGGGGTCGAGATGAAGCTGATCCTGGGCAACAGGTATTCATGATTGAGTGCATCCAGAAGCTTTAATGCAACTCTCTCGGCTTCGGTCGCCGCGTCAATGGCGACGGTGCTCAGGTTCTCAAGCATCACGACGAACTCGTCGCCGCCCAGCCGGGCCACGGTATCGGTTTCCCGAACAACGGCCAGCAGGCGCTGAGCCACCTGCTTGAGCAGGATATCGCCCTGGTCATGGCCATGGGTGTCGTTCAGGGTCTTGAAGTTGTCGAGGTCTATGAACAGCAAGGCACCTTTGCGTTGATGGCGGTTGGCAGCTGCCAGTCCATGCTCAAGCCGATTGAACAACAAGCGGCGGTTAGGCAGGCCGGTGAGGGAGTCGGTAAACGCCAGGCTCTGGATTTGTTCCTCGGCCATTTTGCGGGCGGTGATGTCAGTGGCGTAGGCCAGTATGCATTGCACCGAATTGATTTCAATGATCTCGCAGGAGATGCTGACTTTGCGCAAATCGCCGTTTTTATGAGTCCACACGGTTTCATATTCAACCAGCCTGCCCTGCGCAACAAGCATGCGCATCCAGTCATCGTGCGCCTGACGGTCCTGCCACAAGCCGATGTCCTGGGTGGTTTTTCCCAGAAGCTCCTGGGCCGACCAGCCGTAATCGCGCTCATAGTTTTGGTTGACTTCCAGGAAGCGGCCCTCATCAACGGTGGCGATCGAGGCGGCTACCGGGCACGATCCAAAAGCGGTGGCAAATTTGCTCTGGGACTGCGCCATGCCGCTGTTCAGGGCCGAAAGCTCGCGGCTGCGCGCTTGGTTTTCATCAACAATGGCCGTCATTTCCAAAAGACGTGCCTTGTACGAGCGCACCAGATGAGTGATCAGCAGCAGCGAAAGGGTAATTACGACGATCTCGACGATCACAAACAAAATCCCCGGAGCCTGGCCGGTACGCATCAAGACGCCAGTAGTCTCGGTTACAGCCAAACCGATAACGAAAAGTCCGGTCAATAGGGCGATCAAAACGGCTACTCGCAAGCTGAGCAGCCAGCCCGAAAAAATAATGGTTAAGGGGAATATGGCCATCGACGGCGAGCCAAGTCCGTCGTTCAGAAAAGCCGTCAGTCCAGCTGCAAGCCAGCAACCCACCAACAAGACTTGGGAGGCCAACTTGGCCAAACCACGCCAGATGCACACCATTGACAGAAGCGCGACTACACATAAAAGCGCCGGCCCGATCAACCTATTTGGCTGATCGGAAAAATACATCAGGATAGCCCCAATATAGGCACCCGCGCCAGCCAGAATGCCTATGACGACATAGCGCAAAAAAACTCTTGAGGGTTTCCAGGTCATAGGGTTGTCAGTCTCCTCTTCCTCGGAATTAGTTTCGGGTTGCTTGTGCATTCAAACTGTTCCCTTGTCTTATTCGTATATTAAGCGATAAGTCAAAGTGCATTGGCTAGCAGCTGCTCCAGCCCTACAATTTCAAGAGCCTTGCTGTGTGTTGCCTCCAGATGCACGGGCGGGGCCACGCCAGCCTTGAGCGCATCCAGCCACCTCAGTGCACACAAACACCAGCGATCGCCTGGCACAAGACCTGCAAAGCGGTACTCAGGCCGGGGCGTCACCAAGTCGTTTCCGCCTTTGAGTGAGTGCGCCAGAAAATCCGCCGTGACACGGGCGCACACCACATGGGTGCCGTGGTCATGCGCGTCGGTGTTGCAGCAGCCATCGCGGAAAAAGCCTGTGAGCGGGTCGTATGAGCAGGCCACGAGTGCCGTACCCAGGACATTGAGCGACTCCATTTGGTTTTGAATCCGTTTGAATGATGATTGAACTGTTGCCGATACTGCCACAACCAAAGACTGGCCAAACCGGGCCCCTTGAATGGGGACGATAGGCGCGGATGACTTTCTCGGAGTACATTCACAACATGTTTTCTTTGCCCAAGGCCTTGCCTGTCTGGTCCGTCGTTGCCCCGCTTTGCGGCATGGCACTGCTTGGTGGGGCCAACACGTGGGATACGGGGCTCTACCACCTGCTCATGACATTCGGCCTCATCGCCTGCGTGCTGGCCGCGGTACACCATGCCGAGGTTGTGGCCCATCACACCGGTGAACCTTATGGAACGCTATTGCTGGCGGTTGCAATCACGGTGATTGAGGTTGCACTGATTGTGGTGCTGATGCTTGCGGGTGGGCCGTCAACGACAACCCTGGCTCGCGATACGGTCTTTGCGTCGGTGATGATCATTCTCAATGGCATGGTTGGCTTATGCCTGCTGCTGGGCGGCAGTCGTTTTCATGAGCAGTCCTTTGGGCAGTTTGGCGTCAGTGCATCGCTGGCGACTTTGGCCGCCATTGCGGTACTCACGCTGGTGTTGCCGAACTACACAACCAGTGCAGCCGGTCCGGTCTACAGTGCCAGTCAACTTGGGTTCATTGCGGTCGTGACGCTGGTCCTGTACAGCATCTTTGTGCTGGTCCAGACGGTCAGGCACCGAGACTACTTTTTGCCGACAGACGCTGCTGCCGATTCAGACGTCCATGCACCGCCGCCCACCGCGCGTGCGGCGTGGGCCTGCTTCGTGCTTTTGTTGATCTGCCTGGCCGCAGTGGTGATGCTGGCCAAGGGCCTGGCTCCGTCGGTAGAAACCCTGTTAGGTGCGCTAGGTGCACCCAAAGCGCTGGTGGGCGTGATCATTGCCGCGGTGGTGCTCATGCCCGAAGGCCTCGCGGCTTTACGCGCTGCGCGTGCCAATCGTCTGCAAACCAGCCTGAACCTGGCCTTGGGCTCTGCGCTGGCCAGCATCGGCTTGACGATTCCTGGTGTGGCACTTGTGTCCTTGCTGACCGGCTGGACCCTCACTTTGGGGATCGATACCAAGTCCACCGTGCTGCTCGTTTTATCGCTGATCGTGGCAACCCTGTCCTTGGGTACCGGGCGCACGACCGTACTCCAGGGTGCTGTTCATCTGGTTATTTTTGCGGTGTTCCTCTTCACCACGGTTGTACCCTGAGCTTCAGCGCGGATCTGCTTTGCCTGCGCCGTAGCGGGCTGCAAAAGCCACATACCAGTCCAGACACGCTGGGTTGGCCATGGTGTCGCGGTTGAGCACTTTCTCAAGAGGCTGACCCAGTAGCAGTTTTTTGATCGGCAGCTCCTGCTTTTTGCCAGTCAAGGTGCGGGGGATTTCGGCCACAGCAAACATGTCGTTGGGCACGAAGCGGGGTGATAGCGCCTCTCGTATGGCCAGGGCAATGCGTGCTTTCATGGCGTCGTCCAGTGCTTGGCCCTCGCGCAGCACCACAAACAGTGGCATGTAGCTGTCGCGGCCCAGGTACTCAAGGTCGACCACCATCGCGTCCAGCACCTCGGGCAGGGCCTCGACCGCGCTGTAGAGCTCGCTCGTGCCCATGCGCAAGCCGTGGCGGTTGATGGTGGCGTCACTGCGGCCATAAATGATGCAGCCACTGTGGCCCTCATGGGCAACGAGGCGCAGCCAGTCGCCATGACACCAGACCGGGCCGGACTGCGCAGGGGCATCGCCGCCACCAGGCAGACGTCCATGACCCGCGGGGTACATATCAAAATAACTGGAGAGATACCTGACGTTGTTGGCATCACCCCAAAAGTACAACGGCATGCTGGGCATGGGCTGGGTGCAGACCAGTTCACCCACTTCCCCCACTACCGATTCGCCCTTCTCGCTCCAGGCCTCGACGGCGCAGCCCAACAGGAGGCACTGCATTTCACCCGGAATTTGGGGCAACTCGCGATGGCTGCCGATGAATGCACCACAAAAATCGGTGCCGCCAGAGATGTTGCACCACCAGATATTTGATTTAACTTGGGGCGGCCCGGCGTTGAATCTGTTGCCCCCACGCTCCCCCACTGCGAGTGGGTCGCTGCCCCCCAAGGGGGCTGATTCAACTTGGGGCGGCCCGGCGTTGAATCTGTTGCCCACCGTTTGAAGCAACTCCTTGTGGGCATAGATTTGTACAAACTGTTGCGTGCCCCAGTTTTGTACTTCTTCGCTCAGGGGCGACCCGGTTGTTCCCAGCGCTCGCACCTGGCTTAGTTCTCCGCAGGCGCTCAGGCTAATGCCGGACTTCATGCAGTTGGCGAAAAAGGCGGCGCCTGCGCCGAAGAAGGTCGCGCGAACATCGGCAGCAAAACGCCAGAGCGTGGTCCAGTCGGGGGCGACTTTTTGGCCCAGGGCGTCCACCGTGCGCCCTGCCGGGTTGCCATCAAAGATGCAGCAAGTAGTGCCGTTAAGCAAACCGGCCATCTGCGCGTTCCACATGACCCAACCGGTTGAGCTGTACCAGTGGTAGCGCTCGCCCCAGGAGTTGGCCGCATAACTGCAGGCCACATCGTGCTGCACCACTATCTGCGCCAGCCCCACCAGCACAGCACCGCCATGCCCATGCACGATGGGTTTGGGCAAGCCGGTGGTACCGCTGGAGTACACAATCCACAAGGGGTGGTCAAACGGCAGCCAGAGTGGTTTGAAGGCCGTCACTTCTGCATCATTTTGCGCTATAGCCCTTTCAAACAGTGAATAGTCAGCTATTGAATCAGGAGCGGGTGGTGCCAGGCCCAGATTGCCCTGCACCACCACATGCTGCACGCTGGGCAGCGCGGCAAACAGTTCGGCCAGCACGCCGCGACGGTCCATATCACGCCCGCCATAACGCACGCCGTCACAGGCTATCAGCACCTTGGGGCTGATCTGCTTGAAGCGGTCGAGCACGGCAGCTGTGCCCATGTCGGGGGCGCAGATGCTCCACACGCCGCCCAGACTGGCAACCGCCAGAAAAGCCACCATGGCCTGGGGAATATTGGGCAGATAGGCGGCAACCCGGTCGCCCGGTTCAAGGCCCTGTCTTTTGAGGTGCAGGGCCAGCGAGGCCACCTGCCGCTGCAGCTCGGGCCAGCTCAGCTCGGTTGCCGGCTCACCGGCATGCAGGCTGCGTTCGTTGTGGCTCACCAGGGCCGGCAAGCCAGCGGCCTGAGCGGCTTGCACATGGCGAAACACCTGCTGCGCGTAGTTCAGCTGCGCACCGGGAAACCACTGCGCACCCGGCATGCGGTTCACCGCCAAAGCAGTTCTGTGCGGCGTGGGGGATTGCACGTCAAAGTAGTCCCAGATGCTTTGCCAATAGGCGTCCAGATCCGTGACCGACCAGCGCCAGAGGGCGTCATAGGTGTCGAACGACAGACCGCGCTGCTGGTGCAGCCAGTTTTGATACAGACGGATTTGCGGGATGTAGGGTGTGGTCATGGTCGTTTAAGTGCCCACCAGCGAATCGTTGTTGCGGGGCTTAAGCCGCGTCTCCCAGCGACAAGCGCTGGCTTTTCCAGTAAACATCGTCACCGCCATCCATGCGGTTGAGTACACGGGCCAGCACAAACATGAGGTCACTGAGGCGGTTGAGGTACTGGCGCGGCGTGTCTTTGAGCGCTTCTTCATTACCCAATGCCACCACAGCCCGCTCGGCCCGACGCGCCACGGTACGGCACACGTGCGCCAGGGATGCCGCACGGCTACCGGCCGGAAGGATGAACTCCTTGAGCTTGGGCAGGGTGTTGTTGTAAGTGTCCAAGGACTGGTCCAGCGTCAGCACGGCGTCTGCCTTGAGCAGCTCATAGCCGGGGATAGACAGCTCCCCGCCCAGGTTAAACAGTTGGTGCTGAATCTCGACCAATACCTCCCGCACATCAACCGGCATGTCTTCACACAGCAAAACGCCGATGTTCGAGTTCAGCTCGTCCACATCGCCCATGGCGTGAACGCGCAGGCTATTTTTGGAAACGCGGGTGTTGTCACCCAAGCCGGTGCTGCCGTTGTCCCCCGTTCGGGTGGCAATTTGTGTGAGTCGATTTCCCATGTGGACAACCTTGGTTCAAAATGGGGCATTATTCATCAGCGCCTGACCCCGCGCTGAATTCTTTGGAGTTTCCTTATGAATGCCCCCACACTATCTGCCCATCTGTTACCTGATGTTCAGCTGCGCGACGCGCCGCCAGCGCTGATTGAGGCCCTGAAAAAACAATTTGGCGACCGCTGCTCAACGGCTCTGGTGGTGCGCGAACAGCATGGCCGCGACGAATCGGTCTACACCACAGTGCCACCGCCGGCTGCCGTGGTGTTTGCCCTGAACACCGAAGAAGTGTCACAAGCGGTGCAATTGGCCAGCGCATACAACACCCCGGTCATCCCCTTTGGCACCGGCTCATCACTGGAGGGCCATTTGCTGGCGGTGCAAGGCGGCATCAGCATTGATGTCAGCCGCATGAACCGGATTTTGTCGGTTCACCCGGAAGACCTGACGGTCACCGTTCAACCGGGCGTCACGCGCAAGCAGCTCAATGAGGAGATCAAAAACACCGGCCTGTTCTTCCCGATTGACCCTGGCGCAGACGCGAGCATTGGCGGCATGAGCGCCACCCGCGCCAGCGGAACCAATGCCGTGCGCTACGGCACCATGCGCGAGAACGTGCTGGCCCTGGAAGTGGTGACGGCCAGCGGCGAGGTGATCCGCACCGGCACCCGCGCCAAAAAATCAGCGGCCGGGTATGACCTGACCCGCCTGATGGTCGGCAGCGAAGGCACCTTGGGCATCATGACCGAAATCACGCTCAAGCTCTACCCCTTGCCCGAGGCCATTTCCGCGGCAATCTGCTTTTTCCCCAGCCTTGAGGCCGCCGTTCGCACCACCATCCAGATCATCCAGATGGGCATTCCGATTGCGCGGGTCGAACTGTTGGACGGCAATACCGTCAGGATGGTCAACGCGCACTCCAAGCTTACGCTGCGCGAAGAGCCGTTGCTGCTGATGGAGTTTCATGGCTCACCGAGCAGCGTGAAAGAACAGGCAGAAACAGTCCAGGCGCTGGCCAGTGAGCACGGGGGCCAGGCGTTTGAATGGGCCACCACTCCGGAAGACCGCACCCGCCTGTGGACGGCACGGCATAACGCTTACTTTGCAGCCATCCAGAGCAAACCTGGTTGCCGCGCCATCTCCACCGACACCTGCGTGCCGATTTCACGGCTGGCCGACTGCCTGCTCGACTCCGTGGAGGAAGCCAATGCCAGTGGCTTGCCCTACTTTCTGGTCGGTCACGTGGGTGACGGCAACTTTCATTTCGGCTATTTGATCGATCCCGACAAACCCGAGGAACACGCCGTGGCCGAGCAGCTCAACCACGCCTTGGTTGCCCGCGCCTTGCGCCTGGAAGGCACTTGCACCGGCGAACATGGCGTAGGCCTGCACAAGATGGATTTTCTGCTCAACGAGACCGGCTCTGGCGCGGTGGACATGATGCGCACCATCAAGCGGGCACTCGACCCGAAGAACATCATGAATCCGGGAAAGATCTTTTCGCTGCCTTAGCGCTTGATGCGGCTGATCTTCGTGCCTTCAATGCTCAGACTGGCCATCAAGCCCTGCTGATCGATGATGAAGGCATAGGCGTCGTCCTGGAGGGTGGTGGTGGACAGGTTTCGCGCCACGCCCTCGTTCACGGCAACCACGGTAGGCCCCACACCAAGCTCCCAACCCTTGGATTCATCCAGATAGTTGACCGCCTTGTCGCTCATGAGGAACACCACATAAGCATAGGTCTCTGCGCCCGCCTGCCAACCCCAGGAGGCAGACACGCTGTTGTAGTACGCGTTGGCCATGGCGCTGCGAATGAGCACCCCTTCGCCGTAACTTCCGCCAAAAATGAGTCCGGCTTTGACGATTTTGGGAAATACCAGGGTAGCCTTTGCCTTTTTGGAAATGGTCTCTGCGGTAGGGTTCATTTTAAAAAGGGCTTGCAAGGTTTGAGCCGCGTCCTTGTCCAGGTCCTCCGACGTGGCGGCTTGGGCCTCTAGGCCAAAACCGCCCAGGCAGAAGGCGGCTGCGGTGATGGCCAGCATCTCCTGAAAGTATCGTCTGTTCAATGTCATGATAGGTCCTTGGCTTAGGCGGATTGCCGAGCTTGAGAATGACCCATCCCTGGGGCGATGTCGGTACGTTGTCGCACATACAAGTAACGCAGAGGTGGCATCATGCATGTACAACGCAAGGAATCGACCATGAATTTCAAGTTTGCCGCTTCTCTGGGTGCACTTCTGGTGCTTGTTATGTTTGGAGGACTCGCCATGGCCACTGAAGAACCAAGCTACACCGTCAGCCTGAAAGAAGGCGCTTTCGAGGTCCGCAACTACCCAGCTCTGGTGGCGGCGCAAGTCACCGTATCTGGCTCGCGCAATGAAGCCGGTAACGCTGGCTTCAGACTGCTGGCAGCCTATATTTTTGGTGGCAATACACGCAAGCAAAGCATCGCCATGACAGCGCCCGTGGTGCAAACGCCAGCACCGGCAAAACCGGACAGCGAGACCATTGCCATGACGGCCCCGGTCATTCAGACCGGCGTGCCCGGACAGCCCGGCGAATGGACCGTGCGCTTCATCATGCCGGCGAGCTACACGCTGGAGTCATTGCCTACGCCCAACGACACCCGGGTTCAACTCCAGGTGTTGCCGCCAACGCGTTTTGCCGCGGTAACCTTCTCGGGCTTGGCCAGAGATGACGATGTGGCACGCCAAACCGATGCACTCAAAACCTATATGACCAGCCATGGTTTGCAGGCAACCGGGCTGCCCGCCCTGGCACGCTACAACCCGCCGTGGACGCCTTGGTTCATGCGGCGCAATGAGGTTCATATCCCGCTGGCACCTTAGCGCTGCAACGCCATACCAGCCCCAGTGCGCTGGCGCTGGTGCTGGTACTGGTGCTGAAAGCCACTTCTGGGGTAACCTTCATACCCCATGAATTCAAGCAACAGCCCTTCCCGACTCGTCCAGCTGCTGGGCTATGCCGGTCTGACCCCTTTTGTGACCCTGGCCCTGGCGGTCTGGTTTGGCCCACCGCATTTCCAAGACCTTGCGGCGCGCGCACTGCTGGGCTACGGCGCTTGTATCTTGAGTTTTTTGGGGGCCATTTACTGGGGCTTGAACATGCGCGACTCCCGCAATGCCTCCCAAGCCCTGTGGGTCTGGGGGGTCACACCAAGCCTGATCGCCTGGGTCGCCTTGCTTGTACCGCTGCCTTATGGCTTGTGGCTGATTGCGGTAGGTCTGGTAGCCTGCTTGGTGGTTGATAAAGTGGCGTACCCGCGCTTTGGTGCCGCGCCGTGGCTGACGATGCGCCTGGTGTTGACCGTGGTCGCCAGTGCCTGCTGTTTGGCCGGGGCATGGGCTTGCGCCAACTAGAATCATCGATTGTTTGTCTCTAGCGTCCATCTGACGCACACTTCAAGCTCGCCTTCAAAACGCAGGACCCCATGGACCAAGCCACCGCCAATCGCCTCACCCGCACCGGCCCCGACACCGCCATGGGCCAGCTCGTGCGCCGCTATTGGGTACCTATCCTCTCGAGCGCCGAGATCGCCCTACCCGATGGCCCGCAAGTCCGGGTAAAGATTCTGGGTGAAAAGCTGCTGGCTTTTCGCGATACCACCGGCCAGCCCGGCCTGATTGACGAGTTCTGCTCCCACCGGGGCGTCTCATTGTTTTTTGGCCGCAACGAAGAATGCGGCATCCGTTGCGCCTACCACGGCCTGAAGTTTGACCGCACCGGAGCCTGCGTGGATGTGCCGTCTGCGCCTCAGGTGGCCGATCGAATGCGGATCAAGGCCTATCCCTGCATCGAACGCGCCGGTCTGGTCTGGGCTTATATGGGCCCACCAGACCAACAGCCCGCTGCGCCTGAAGTGGAGTGGTGCACTCTGCCTGAGAGCCATGTCTTTATTTCAAAGCGGCTGCAGCAATGCAACTACCTGCAGGCCATGGAAGGCGGCATCGATACTGCCCATGTGTCTTATGTGCACCGCTACGAGGTTGATATCGACCCCATGCACAAGGGCGTGCGCGCGCTGGACTACATCAAGGCCGATGGCAACGTGGTCTTTGATATCGAGAAAAACCCCTTCGGCCTGACGCTGTACGGACGGCGCAACGGCGATATCGACACCGATTACTGGCGCATCACCCAGTGGTTATTTCCCTGGTTCACCCTGATCCCGCCGTTTGGTGACCACTCCCTGGGTGGCCATGTGTGGGTGCCGATTGACGATGAGAATTGCTGGGCCTGGAGCATCAACTACCACCCCAACAAGCCGCTGAGCGACGAAGAGCGCAGCCTGATGGCCGCGGGCAAGGGCATCCATGTGCAATATGAGGACGTGCAGCCCATCAGCTGGCGGCCGCGCGCCAACAAAGACAACGATTACCTGATCGACCGACAGGCGCAGAAAGACAAGCGCGCCTACAGCGGCGTCTTCGGTTTTTCTGAGCAGGATGCCTCGCTGCAGGAAAGCATGGGGCCGCTTCAGGACCGTACACAAGAGTTGCTGCTGCCCACCGACAA
Organism: Hylemonella sp.; assembly: GCA_040382055.1. GTDB lineage: Bacteria > Pseudomonadota > Gammaproteobacteria > Burkholderiales > Burkholderiaceae_C > JBEIGE01. The sequence continues at coordinate 202,362 of JBEIGE010000001.1, read as the reverse complement.
GGCCATCGTGATGGCGCGGCGCATGTTGCAAGAAGCTGCAGAAGGGCTGGCGCAAGGGCTGGAGCCACCGGCACTGGACGCCAGCACCCAGCAAGTGCGAGCCGCTGGCGTGCTGCTGCCCAAAGGCCAGGACCCCAAGCCCTGGGCGCGCGACAAAATCCAGCAAGTCAAGGGCAAACCGGTTTATTCCCTTTAATGCGAGACCTCAGGAGAATCACATGACATCCAGAAGAACATGGCTGAAGCTGGCAACCGGCCTGGCATTGGCCGCATCCGCCCAGATTCAGGTACACGCCCAGACCACTACCCCGGAGTGGGCGCCGAGCAAGCCGGTGCGTATCATTGTCCCGATTGTGGGCAGCACCAACGATGTGCTGGCACGCATGCTCGCACCCAAGCTGCAAGAAGCCTTGGGGCAGCCGGTGATTGTGGAAAACAGGCCTGGGGCTGGCGGCAATATCGGTGCAGACATGGTGGCCAAGGCCGCGCCGGATGGCCACACCCTGTTGATTGGCTACAACGGCCCGCTGGCCATCAATGTGGGGCTGTTCGACAGCATGCCCTATGACCCCCTGCGCGACCTGGCCCCTATTTCCCTCATGGTGACGGCCGCCCAATACCTGGCTGTCAACCCGGCAACCGGCATCCAGAGTGTGGCTGACCTGGTGGCACGGGCCAAAGCCCAACCGGGCAAGCTGTCTTATGCCTCGGTTGCGGTGGGCAGTGCTTCCCACCTCACCATGGAAATGCTTAAAACCGCAGCTGGTGTATTCATCACGCACATTCCGTATCGCGGTGCGGGCCCGGCTGTGACCGACCTGATTGCCGGCAATGTGCAGGCCGCCTTTCTGGTGCCGGGCAATGTGCAGCAGTTTGCCAAAGAGGGCCGCCTGCGGCTGATCGCCTCCAGCGGCCAACGGCGTTTTTCCTCTACGCCGCAAGTACCCACCATGATCGAGCTGGGCTACCCGGATTTTCTGGCCACGTCGTGGATCGGGCTTCTCACCACAGGCGGGACACCGCGCCCCATCATTGACCGCTACCACCGCGAAGTGGTGAAAATTCTGGCGCAGCCCGAGTTTCGTGATCGGCTGCTGGCCATGGAGTTTGAGCTGGTCGGCGGCACGCCCGAGCAATTTGGCGCCTGGATCCGCAGTGAGATTCCCCGCTGGGGCAAAGTCATCAAGGCCACCGGTGCCAAGGCCGACTGATGCCCCTGGTCGCTTGGCCGGCAAATCGGCACTGATTACCGGCGGTGGTGCTGGCATCGGCGCGGCCGCGGCGGCGCTGTTCTGTGCCGAAGGTGCGGCTGTCACCTTGGTGGACCTGGACGCCAGCGCTCTGGAGGAAACACGTCGCCACATCATCAGCCAGATTCCCCTGGCACAGGTGGCGACCCTGGCCGCTGATGTGGCGCAGCCCACCACCGCACCTCAGGCCGTGGGACTGGCCGTGCAAACCCATGGCCACCTGGACGTGCTGGTGAACAACGCCGCCATGCGCATCAACCAGGCCATTGAGACCGCTACCGACGAGCAATGGCGGGCGCTGCTGGATGTGAACCTCTTGGGCTCGGTAGCGCTGTGCCGCGCTGCACTGCCGGCGCTGCGCCTGAGCCACAGCAGCGGCGGGCAGCCCAGCATTGTCAACGTGTCTTCGTGCTACGCCGTCAAGGGCCGCAAGAACATGGGCCTGTATGACGCCAGCAAGGCTGCCATGCTGGCCTTCACCCGTACCCTGGCCCATGAAGAAGCTGGGCACGGCATACGCGTCAACGCTGTTTGCCCGGGCTCAACACTCACAGACTTTCACCTCAAAAAGGCACGGGCCATGGGCAAGCCGATTGAACAACTTAAACATGAGCGGCAAACCACCTCATTGCTGGGCCGCTGGGCCACACCGCTAGAGATTGCCTGGCCCGTGCTCTGGCTGGCCAGCGACGAAGCCAGCTTTATCACCGCAACCACCTTGATGGTGGACGGCGGGCTTCATGCCTTGTAGGGCTTCACGCCCTGGCTTGTGTGGGCTGGGTCTTTGACTTCATCCATGCCGATACACCCACACCGACCTGCCCTGTGGGGTCTTGAGGGTGTGGTGGGGTGTTACCCCCGGCACGGCGAACTCCAGACTGACCAGCCAGGTGCCCGGGCGCATTTGCCTGCGGGCCTTCTCTAAGGCAAGCGGCATGCTCTCGGGTCGCTGAAACAAGTACACCAGCGTATAAACTGACCAGTCCGCCTGCCAGATGTCGCCTTGACGCACCTGTGCCCACGGGCAACGCATGGCACACAGCCAGCGCAAGGGCCAGCTCCACTCCAGGCCTTCAAGCTTGGCCAGCGGATATGCCAGACGCAGGGCCTGCAGACCATGGCCCAGCCCGCAGCCGGCATCAAGCACGCGCACCTCGGGCGGCAAGGGGGCGTAATCGGGCAGGTTCAGCAAGGCGTTTTCGGGCGTGGGAAATAGCGGCGCATCACGCCAGGCATTGATCGGATAAAGCAACAACAGCAATGCCAGCGGCAAAAGCCAGACCCAGGCCGATACCGACATCACCCCCGAGATGGCGAGGGACAGCGGAAAACCTGCAGCGATGATGAGCCTGCGCCAGCTGGATTTTCCCAGCACACTCAAGGCCACACCTAGACAGCTGGCGGCAAGCAAGGCCACAACCAAGCTCACACCCAGATGAGCCAGACCCAGAAATAAAGCCCAAGCCAAGCCCCACACCACCAGGGCCGGTAATGGCCAAATCAAAGCGGCAAGCATTTATAGGCGTGAGCAAGCACCAACTTCAAGCTGGTCGGCCCGTTGCGCGCAGCTTGTCAATCAGGCCATTGAGTTCTTCAAGTGAGCCAAACTGGATGCTCAGCTCGCCCATGTCTTCGATGCGCCCATTGCGCTTCACACGTTTCTTGACGCGCACCTCGACCTCCGCCATGAGCAGATCGGACAACTCTTCTTCCACCCGCTTGAGGTCGCGCGACTTCTCTTTTTTCGGCTTGACGGAGGTGAGTGCAAACTCTGCGCCCAGCTTTTTGACCAGACTTTCAGCTTCACGGACCGACATTTTTTTTGCGCTGATCTGGTTGGCGGCGGTGATCTGGGTGGCTCGGTCCAGCGCCAACAAGGCGCGGGCGTGGCCCATGTCAATGTCGCCCGCCATCAGCATGGTTTGCACAGGATCTGCCAGATTAAGCAGACGCAACAGGTTGCTGGCGGCACTGCGTGAGCGCCCCACAGCCTGGGCGGCTGCTTCGTGAGTAAGCCCAAACTCTTTGATCAGCCTATGCAGGCCTTGCGCCTCTTCCAGCGGGTTGAGGTCTTCGCGCTGGATGTTCTCGATCAGCGCCATGGCCGCTACGGCCTGATCGGGCACATCGCGCACAAGCACCGGCACACTGTCCAAGCCGGCCAGCTTGGCCGCCCTGAAACGGCGCTCACCGGCAATGATTTCATACACCGGTCTGGCGGTTCCATCCGCCCGGTGTTTGGCTGCATCAAGCTCGCTGAGCTGACGAACCAGGATCGGCTGCATGATGCCTTGCATCTTGATGCTTTCGGCCAGCTCATACAAAGCACCTTCGTCCATGCGGGTCCGCGGCTGGTAGATACCCGGCACCATGTCGGTGAGCCGCAAGCTGGCTGGCAAACCTGGGTTGGCTGTGCCTGCGCTGTTTTGCGCGGTTTCATCTACTGTGGGCCCGAGCAGCGCTTCGAGACCACGACCGAGTCCTTTGGGTTTTTTTGTGACCATCTTTTCTCCTGTGTTGTGTGAATGTCGGGCTGCTGTCAGCTCGACAACGTCATCCGGTCTGCGGCTTGCGTGTCTGGCAACGCCTGCTTTGGCGACATCAGCGCCAAAAGCAAGCCGTGGCCGAAAGGCCAGTCGCCCAGATTGGCCTGGGCATTGAGGTGACCCGCGTTGCCGGCGTCAGTGAGCGGGCAGGCCCAGTCCCGCGCCAGGCTGATAGCCCGCTCAAAACTGCAAAACGGGTCATTGCGGCTGGCGACCATGCGGCTTGAAAAAGGCAGGGCTTGGCGCTCTATCGGACTCCAGCCGGGCAGTTGCTCGCGCAGCGGTGCGCTCTCGACATCACTGGGTGCCACCAACAATGCCGCGTGAATCCGGTCGGTGTTGCGGGAATGCGCCGCCCAGGCGGCCACCTGAATACACGCCAAGCTATGTGCAACCAGCACCACCGGCTTTGCACTGGCCAGCACCGATTCTTCGAGCTGGATCAGCCAGTCACCCCGCAGCGGGCGATCCCAGTCGTGCTGCTGCACGCGTTGATAGCCGTGGCTCAGTTCCCAGCGGGTTTGCCAGTGCTCGGGACCGGGGTTGTGCCAGCCGGGCAGAATAAGAATGGTATGGGACGGAGTCAAGGCCAAGTGGGATTTAAAACCTGCTTGCTATTATTTATAGAGCAAATAGTTGTTTATTGATAAGGGTTTTATGGGGATTTGGTGCTTACTTCATGGCGGTAATACGCGTCACCATCTCCTGGGCAAAGGCAATAAAGGCCTGCGCACCTTTGGATGATGGGTCAAACACCACGCCCGGCAAGCCATAGCTGGGTGCCTCGGCCAAACGCACATTGCGCGGAATGACGGTGTCGAACACCTTGTCGCCAAAATGCGACTTGAGTTGCTCACTGACCTGCTGTTGCAAGGTGATGCGCGGGTCAAACATGACACGCAGCAAACCAATGACTTGCAAGTCCGGGTTCAGGTTGGCATGTACTTGCTTGATGGTGTTGACCAGATCGGTCAGCCCTTCAAGGGCAAAGTACTCGCACTGCATGGGAACAATGACGCCGTGAGCGCAGCACAAGCCATTGAGGGTGAGCATGGACAAGGAGGGTGGGCAGTCAATGAGGACAAAGTCGTAATCCGCCGCCACCTCGTTGATCGCCGCTTTCAGGCGTTTTTCCCGCCGCTCAACATCGACCAGCTCCACTTCGGCACCAGCAAGCTCCCGGTTGGCACCCAACACGTCATAGCCGCAGCCGCCTTCGATAAGCTTGTCACTTTTCACCCGCGCCTCGGCAATGGAGGCCGACTCCAGCAAGACGTCATAAATGGTGAGCTCGAGTTTGCGTTTGTCCACGCCCGAGCCCATGGTGGCGTTGCCCTGGGGATCGAGATCGACCATCAACACCCGCTGACCAACCTTGGCCAAGCCAGCCGCCAGGTTGACGGTGGTCGTGGTTTTACCGACGCCACCTTTTTGATTAGCAATACAAAATATTTTGGCCATGAGCGCTTTTTAGGGTGGGGGTGAGGTTGATAGCGGTGTGGGGCTGTGTTTCACGTGAAGCCGTGCAGATGCTTTAGCGTGATGCCACCAGTTTGATGCCAAAGCCGATCAGAAACAGACCGGCCACTTTTTCAAGCAGCTGGGAGACACGGGGCGTGGCCCGGGCTTTTTCGGCTAAAAAATGCGTGAGCAGTGTGGCGATAAGACCATACAGAAAAGTAAGCGCCCCAATGGTCAGCGCCATAAATCCGTAGGTGACCAGCCCCTGCTGACGCCCGGGATCAACAAACAAGGGGAAAAAAGCCATATAAAACAAAATGGCCTTGGGGTTGAGCAAGGTAATGACCATGGCTTGGCGCAAGTAATGCCGGGGCTTGATGTTGATGGCTGGCGCAGAGCCAGGCTTGGCCGTGAGCATTTTGAAACCCAGCCACGCCAGATAGACCGCACCCAACCACTGCACCGCCTGGAAAGCCTGCGGGTAAGCGGCCAGCAACGCCGCCAGACCCGCCAGGGCAGACCACATTAACACCTGGTCCCCAAGGATTACCCCAAAGGTAGCCGCCACGCCACCCGCAATACCGCCCTTGCTGGTCGAGGTAATCAGCGCAAGATTGCCCGGGCCGGGGATGAGCAAGAAAACGATGATGGTGACGACAAAGGTGCCGTAGTCGGTGACGCCGAGCATGGGTTCAATTCTTTCGCAGTGGTGTGTGAGTTTACGTTACCTTTTTATGCGGGAGTTTATGCACTTGCTTTTGGGTCGGGTTTTGGTTTTGTATCGCAAGCAAGGCAGTGGCATACGTGCCGTCGCTCGTGTCCCCCGCCCTGCGGGCTCCCCCTGGACCTCGCTTTGGGACGCATGCCACTGCCTTGCTTGAGCTCCACTGGTGATTGAGCCCAAAACATGCGGCTGGCGAACCACGCCTTCGCCATAAAAAGAAGATATCAAACGAGAGTGTCAGCACTGACACGCCCAATCTGGCAAACCCCATAGACAGGGAACCAGTCGCTAAGCACCCACAACAGACCGCATCCACACAATGCACCGCTCGGCATCCAGCCCCGGCACGTTCAGTTGTTCCACGTGAAACACCTGCACATCCGGTGGCAAAGCAGCCATCTCATCTGCAGGGTGCTTGCCTTTCATGCCCAGCCAAACGCCACGTTCTGCAAGAGCCGTCTTGGACCAACGGGTGAAGTCGGCCAAGGACGCAAAAGCACGCGAGCACACCACATCAAAGGGTGCCAGGCCGCCAGGTTCGCACAGGTTCTCGACCCGGGCATGAATACCATGCAAATTTGGCAGCGCGAGGGTCATCGCGGCTTGCTGGATAAACGCTGCTTTTTTTGACACCGTATCGACACAGCTAACATCAAGCTCGGGACAACAAATGGCAATCACCGCGCCCGGCAAACCTGCACCCGAGCCCACGTCCAGCAGGCGAACAGGCACATCCGTGCCCCCATCACCCCGCTCGGCCAGCTTGGCCAATTGCTTTTTCAAAGGTGCAATGACCGCCAGACTATCGAGCACATGGTGGGTCAGCATGTCTGCAGGGTCGCGAACGGACGTCAGGTTGTACACCTTGCTCCACTTCTGAAGCAAAGCAAGGTAGTCAAGCAGCTGGCGGATTTGTGCGGGCGATAAGACCAGACCCAGCCGCTCAAGCCCCAGGCCCAGGGCTTTCGACAAGGCTTCGCTCATGCGCCCAGGGCGCTTGCGACAGGCTGGCCTTGGTCTTCCTTGCCCTGTTCTTCATTAGGCGGCACGTCTGTCTGAGCGGCCTGAGACATTTCAGCCAGTGGTGCAAAACCCTTAAAGCCACCTTTCTTGAGGTGGATCATCAGCAGGGAGATGCTGGCCGGCGTGATGCCGGAAATGCGCGAGGCCAGGCCCAGGGTTTCCGGTCTGTGCTTGGCCAGTTTCTGCCGGGCCTCCATGGACAAGGCGTGAACCTGGGCATAGTCCAAGTCTGGCGGTAATTTAAGGCCCTCAAAATGCTCGGCTCGCCGCACCTCATCGCGCTGGCGATCAATGTAACCCGAATACTTTGCGGCAATTTCAACCTGCTCAATCACCGGCGCACTTAAATCGCCCAGGGTTTCAGGCGAAACATCGGCACACGCCAACCTGCCTGCATCCATGGACATCAGGCCGGCATAAGTGACATCGGGGCGACGCAGCAAATCGAACAGGTTGTACTCATGGTCAATGGCCTTGCCCAACACCCGCTCAGCGTCGGCCTGATCCAGGTTGCGTGGGTTGACCCAGGTCGATTTGAGGCGCTCTGTTTCACGTGAAACAGCGTCGCGCTTGCGGCAAAACACGTCCCAGCGGGAGTCATCCACCAGACCCATTTGCCGGCCAACCTCGGTCAGGCGCAGGTCGGCATTGTCTTCGCGCAGCTGCAAGCGAAACTCAGCGCGGCTGGTGAACATGCGGTAGGGCTCAGTCACGCCTTTGGTGATGAGGTCATCCACCAGTACACCCAGGTAAGCCTCATCGCGACGGGGCAACCAGGAGGCCTGGTCGCGGCACTGAAGTGCCGCATTGGTGCCCGCAAACAGACCCTGTGCTGCCGCCTCTTCATAACCAGTAGTGCCGTTGATCTGGCCGGCAAAAAACAAACCGGCAATGGCGCGGGTCTCAAAGCTGGTTTTGAGTTCACGCGGATCAAAATAGTCGTACTCAATTGCATAGCCAGGTCGAAGAATGTGGGCGTTCTCCAGCCCGGCCATGGAGCGGACCAGCGCGAGCTGAATATCAAACGGCAGGCTGGTTGATATGCCGTTGGGGTAGAACTCGTGGGTGGTCAGGCCTTCGGGCTCAAGAAAAATCTGATGGCTGTCTTTGTCGGCAAAACGATTGACCTTGTCTTCCACGCTGGGGCAGTAACGCGGGCCCACGCCCTCAATCACACCGGTAAACATCGGGCTGCGCTCAAAGCCACTGCGGATGATGTCATGCGTGCGTGCGTTGGTGTGCGTAATCCAACACGAGATTTGCCGCGGGTGCATGTCCGCTTTGCCCATGGTGCTGAAAACAGGAACCTTGTCCCCCATGCCGCCGGGCATGCCGTCGCCCGGTTGCTCCAGGCATTTTTGGAAGTCAATGCTTCGGCCATCGAGTCGGGGTGGCGTACCGGTCTTCAGGCGTCCTTGCGGCAGCTTGAGCTCTTTGAGCCGGGCTGACAAGCTGGAAGCCGGTGGATCGCCCGCCCTGCCCGCCGCGTAATTGTTCAGGCCTACGTGGATCTTGCCGTCCAAAAAAGTGCCAGCCGTCAGCACCACGGTCCTGCTGCGGAACTTCACGCCTACCTGCGTTACAGCACCCACCACCCGATCACCCTCGACCATCAGGTCATCCACCGCCTGCTGGAACAGCCAAAGATTGGGCTGGTTTTCGAGCATGCGGCGGATTGCGGCTTTGTACAAAATGCGGTCGGCCTGCGCCCGGGTCGCGCGCACGGCAGGACCCTTGGAACTGTTGAGAATACGGAACTGTATGCCCCCCTCGTCGGTGGCCAGCGCCATGGCGCCGCCAAGTGCATCGACCTCTTTGACCAGATGGCCTTTGCCAATGCCGCCTATCGACGGGTTGCAGCTCATCTGACCCAGCGTCTCAATGTTGTGGCTCAGCAGCAGGGTTTTGCAGCCCATGCGTGCCGCCGCCAGCGCGGCCTCGGTGCCGGCATGGCCGCCACCAACAACGATGACATCAAATTCTTGTGGATACAGCATGGGTTGAACCGAAAACGATCAGCGCATCAAGGGCGCAGGGGGCCTGTTTAATTCAGGCGACAGAGACCGATTTTACGAGCTTGCGGCAAATGCCGGGCCCGGCGAGCGTCACCCCCGATTTACTCAAGCCCCGGTAACGCGCAAGCCTTACAGATGAAATCGGGCTAAAGCCCTTATAAATATTGACCTGTTAGCTATGTATTTAGTAGCGATTGGCGTATTGCACGACAGGGCAAAGCGCTTAAAACGGATAGTGGCGCGGCATCGTCTGCAGGGTAATCCAGCGCAGCTCTGTGAATTCGGCAATGCCCGCCTTGCCGCCGAAGCGGCCCATACCACTGCCCTTGACGCCGCCAAAGGGCATTTGTGCCTCATCATGCACCGTCGGGCCGTTGACATGACAAATACCGGAATCAATGCGCCGAGCCACATTGAAGGCGCGGGCAATGTCGCCGCCAAACACAGCGGCGGAAAGACCGTATTCGTTGTCATTGGCACAGGCCACGGCCTCTTCCACGCCACTGACACGGACCACCGCCTTGACCGGACCAAAAGTCTCTTCGTGATAAATCCGCATGGCGGGCGTCACGTGGTCAAGCACGGTTGCGGGCATCAGGGTGTTCTCGGACTTTCCGCCACACAGCAGCTTGGCACCTTTGGCCAAGGCATCGTCGATCAGCGCGTTGCAGTGTTCCACCGTGCTCATGCCAATGACCGAGCCCAGCACCACCGGCTCGGGCTTGCGCGGATCACCCAAGGGCAGGTTCCTGGCCTTCTCCGCAAACTTCTTGACAAAGGCATCGGCAATTGTCTGGTCTACGATGATCCGCTCGGTAGACATGCAAATCTGCCCGCTGTTGGCAAAGCAGCCAAAGGCAGCGCCATTGACGGCGTCCTCAATGTTGGCGTCGTCCAGGATCACCATGGGCGCCTTGCCACCGAGCTCCAGCACCGCCGGCTTGAGGTACTTGGCACAGGTCATGGCAATGATCCTGCCAACCCGTGTGGAGCCGGTAAAGTTAACCCGGCGCACCGCCGGATGAGACACCATGGCCTCTACCACCGCACCCGCGTCGGCCGGCGCATTGGTAATGTAGTTCACGACGCCGGGGGGAAAGCCGGCATCCTGGAAGGCCTCAATAATGAGTTGGTGGGTGCGCGGACAATTTTCCGAACCCTTGAGGATGACCGTATTGCCACAGGCCAGAGGCACGCAGATGGCGCGCACGCCCAGAATGATGGGCGCATTCCAGGGCGCTATGCCAAGCACCACGCCGGCGGGCTGACGCACACCCATGGCCAGCGAACCCGGTATGTCCGAGGGAATCACCTCACCACTGATTTGGGTGGTTATTGCAGCGGCCTCACGGATCATGCCTGCCGCAAGGAACACATTAAAGCCCGCCCACATGCCAGTCGCCCCGGTCTCGGCACCCACGGCTTCTATGAACTGCGGGGTTTTGGCCTCCAGTGCGTCAGCCGCCTTGAGCAGCAGGGCGCGGCGCTCGCCGGGGCCGGTCTGGCTCCAGCTGCGAAAGGCTTCGGCCGCTGCGTCAGCGGCCATACGGGCATCGGCGGCTGAGGCAGCAGGTGCGCGGGTGGCAACGGTGCCATCCAGCGGGTTGCGCCGCTCAAAGGTGGCGTTTTTCTCGGCGGTGACTTTGAGGCCATTGATGAGCATGGACATATCGGACATGGGGTTCTCCTGGGAATGAAATCTTGGAATCAGGCCTCTACGCTGGCGGGCTTGCGGCTGCGCTGAACTGCATCGGCTGCCGTGGTCTTGTCAGCGCTCTGAGCGCCCAGATAGGCCTCTCGCACAACCGTGGAGCGCGCCAACAGCTGTGCCGGGCCACTGGCCACCAGCGTGCCACGTTCGAGCACATAGCCGCGATCGGCCACAGCTAACGCTTTTTTCACGTTTTGCTCCACCATCAGCACGGTCGTGCCGGTATCGGCAATACGCCGCGCAATGGCCAACAACTCATCTACCATTTTGGGGGCCAGGCCCAGTGAGGGTTCGTCCAGCATCAGCAGGCGCGGCGCGCTCATCATGGCGCGCGCTACCGCCACCATCTGCTGCTCTCCACCGCTCATGGTGCCCGCCAACTGGCCGGCACGCTCACGCAGCTTGGGAAAGTCACTCAGGACCTGCTCCAAGCGGCGCTGTCGCTCTGGCTGGGCGTCAAGCGCTCGCCGGGCCGCCCCTAGCAACCCCGCCAAACCCAGGGGCCGGACCGGGTCTTGGCCGGTTCTGGGTGCCGAGATGAGCCAGCCACCGAGCTCCAGGTTTTCCAGCACGGTCATCTGGGGAAACAACTGTCGCCCCTCGGCCACCAGCGCCACACCGCTGCTCACGATCTCGTGGGTTTTCTCGGCCAGGTCAGCACCATCAAGCAGCACCATGCCGGTGCGCGGAATCAGGCCCATCAAGGCCTTGAGCAAGGTTGACTTGCCAGCGCCATTGGGCCCCAGAATGACCGTCAGGCCAGGCCGGACTTCAAAGCGCAGGTCTCGCAAGACCATGAACGGGCCATAACCGGCACTCAAGCCGCGCACCTGCAAATGGGCCCGCGCCGTGCCGCCCAGCACAAACGGGGATTCACGGAACCACATCATGCGCGGGCCTCCAGCGCGACCTTGTCGTCCTTTGCGCGCGCAGACTGAGCGGCGCCAGGAGCGGCCAAGTCTTCGTCCGCCATTTCATCCCCCAGATACGCCTCAATCACGGCGGCATTTTTTACAACGGCCTGGGGCACATCGTCGGCAATTTTTCGCCCCTGATGCAGCACGATGACGCGCTCAACATGGCGCAGCAGCGTCGTCACCGCATGCTCGATCCAGATCACCGTCAAATCCAGCTCATCGCGAAGGCGGCGAATCAGGCGCGCCATGTCCTCTATCTCGGATTCGGTCAAACCAGCTGCGACCTCATCGAGCAGCAACAGCTTGGGGCGTGTCGCCAGGGCCATGCCAATTTCAAGCAAACGCTGCTGCGAAGGCGTGCAAGCCGCTGCCGGCAAGTCGGCCTGCGCCGACAAGCCTATGAGCGAGAGGATGCCGTCTGCGTCGCGCAGCGCCCAAGGGACACCCAGCTCATCACCCCAGAAGAGATATTGACGCGCTCGCCGCCCGGCAAACTTCAGACCGAAGGCAATATTGGCGCGCACCGGCATGTCGGCAAACACGCGCGGCGTCTGAAAAGTACGCGCCACACCGCTGGCGGCAAAGCGATGCGGGGCCCGCCCGGTAAGGTCTTGCCCCTGCGAAACCAGCCGGCCCGAAGTAATCGGGGTCACGCCGGAGATGGCATTGAAAAAGGTGGTTTTGCCGGCCCCGTTAGGCCCGATGATGCCCACCAACTCTCCAGGCATGAAGGTGGCGCTCACCGCATCGACCGCAATCAGACCGCCAAAACGCACCGTCACCTCTTGCGCCTGGAATAAGGCCGCGGGGTCAAGGGCACCATTAGACAAAGTGGCTCTCCTTTTCGCGACGCTTGAGGCGCTCTTTATCCCGCTCGGCTTCGCCGCTCCATTGACGTCGCTGCTCGCGCCAGCTGGCCTTGCTGTCTACCCACCAGCCCTTGAAGGTTTCCCAGCGCAACGAAGCCAGACCACCGGGCAGGTACAAGACACTCAAAATCAGCAGCAGACCCAAGGACATCATGTAAATCTGCGGGAACTGCAAGCGCAGTGATTCGGCCAGAACGCTAAACACAATGGCAGCAATCAAGGGACCCCACAGCGTGACCGCGCCACCAATCAGGGCAATCAGGACCGTCTGAAAACCAATAAAGGGGTTAAAAACCGTGTGCGGGTCTATGTAAGTCCAGCGCACGGACATGGCGGCTCCCACGGCGCCGGCAAAGGCCGCCGTCATGGCAAAGCCAGCAATCTTGACCAGGCGGGTGTTGACACCCAGGGTCTGCGCGCGCTGCTCGTCGGCACCAATACCCAGCAAAGCCAGACCAAAGCGGGTGCGGCGCACCACAATGGAAGCAGCAACGGCCAGCACAGCGAGCGCCAGCACGGTCAGGTAAATGGTGTCCCGCTCGGGCACCACGGTGAGCACGCGACCCACCGTGCCGGTGACTGATTTCTCAAAGTAGGTCACGGCATGCAATATCAACTCGGTCATGCCAAAGGTCAGCACCGCAAAGTAAGTACCACGCAGGTGCAGCACAGCCGAGCCCATCAGTACCGCCACCACCGCGGCCAGGCCTGAGCCCAGTGCAATCGTCTGAATCCAGCCCAGGTCGGCCAACAGCAAGGCGCTGGTGTAAGCACCAATGCCAAAAAAGGCCGAGGTGGCCAGAGACAGATAACGTGTGCTGCCGCAAAACAGCCCCCAACTGGAAGACAGGGCCACATACATCAGGCAGGTCAGGGCCATGGAGACCACAAACTCGCTGGCATAACTGGGCAGGGCCAGCGCCCAGCCGGTAAACGCCAGCAACACCAGCAGATCACGAAGCAGAATTTGCCGGTCTTTCATGCCTTGCGCCCCTTGCGTGCAAACAGGCCCTCCGGTCGCAGCAACAACACGGCGATAAACACCACATACGAGAGAAGCGCCTTGAGCGACGGGTTGGTGAAATGCATGCCAAACGCCTCAATCACGCCCAGAAAAAGTCCGCCAACCAGCGCGCCGCCCATGCTCCCAAAGCCCCCCAGAGTGATGACGATCAGCGCGGTGACGGTATACGGCTGGCCCATATAAGGAGAAATCGTATAAGCCATGGACAGCAGGCAACCGGCCACACCCGACAGGCCCAAACCGATACCAAACATCAAGGGGTGCAGGCGCTGGGTATTGATGCCCATCAGCTGTGCACCTGTAGGCGACTGCATCAGGGCTCGCACCCCTTTGCCAAGCAAGGTGCGCTTGAGCAAAAGAATCATGGCGCCGCTGAGCATCAAGGCCAGGGCAAAGACCAGCAGCTTGCTACCGGCAAACTGCATGTCACCCAGCTTGACCGGTTCCGTTAAATAGTCATAGCCACGCAGGTCACCGCCCCACACCCAGGAGACAAAATTCTGCACAAGGAACATCAGTCCGAAGGCCACCATCAACCCGCGCGCCTCAAAGATATCCAGATTCGGTGATGTCGCCGTTAGCCGGCGAAAGCACAACCGGTGTATGGCCACGCCCAAGCCCATGAGCATGACAAACGACACCGGCACCATCCACAGCGGAGACACACCAAACTGGGTCTGAACCATCCAGGTCAGGTAAGCACCCACCATCAGAAACTCACCGTGCGCAATATTGAGTATGCGCATCAAGCCGTATTGCAGGTTAAGCCCCAGGGCGACGAGCGCGTAAATGCCACCGGTGATGAGTCCGGATGCTATGAGTTCAAGCCAGGCAGTAAGTGACATGGTAGATAGGCCAGCGCCAGCCTGGGCCCAAGGCAAACGCCTGGCCCAAGCGGGGCTCGGAGAGCCGGGTTTACTTCCAGGAAGGCTTGTTGGGGTTGAGCTTGGCGGTGGCCAGTTTCTGCGGCCACACCACCTCAAATTCGCCGTTTTGCCACTGGCTTACCGTGCCTGGCGTCGAGGTGTTCTCACTACCGGTGAACTTGATATCACCCAGTATGGTCTTGTGCGTGGTGTTGGCGACGTAGTCGCGAATGGCCTTGCGGTCCAGTCCTTGGGACTTGACGGCAGCCGTCAGGATTTCCAGGCCGGCCCATGTAGCCCCACTGGCCCAGCGGTCGGGCTCCTTGGCTGCACCGAACTTCTTCACGTGGGCATCAAAATATGACTTTGCGGCAGGATTGGACTTGCTGTTCCAGGAGCCCATGCCCAGCACACCTTCGGCGCCGGCCGGCGTCATGACATTGCGGTACAGCTGAAAGGCCGTACCCACCGAGGCATAGAAAAACTTCGGATTAAAGCCGATTTCCTTGGCTTGCCGACTGGCCAAAATGGTGTCAGGCGGGTAGGTGAAGCCGACAAAGGCATCGGGGTTCTTGTCCTTCATGGAGCGCAAGACCGGGGAGAGATCGCGCACGCCGCCGGGGTAACTCTTGTCTTCCACCATGTTGATGCCCGAGCCTTGCAGAGCCACCTTGAGGGCCGCATAGTTCTCCAGGCCGAACAAGTCATCCACGTAAATCACCGCAATCGTCTTGACCCCGTTGGACCTGAGCATTTCCACCAGCGCCTCGGTCATGGGCTTGGGCTGCTGCAGCAACAAAAAGAAATAAGGCAACTTCATTTCTACCAGACGCCGCGACAAGGCGGTAGGTGCCAGGAAGGGGTACTGGAATCGGTTGGCCAGGGGCGCAACCGCAAAGTTGGCGTTGGAACCCCAGGGTGGCAAAACCAGATCGACCTTGTCGCTGCCCATGAGCTTTTCATAGGTACGTACACAGGTTTCCACATCGCTGCGGTCATCCGAACTGATCAGCTCGATGGGACGCTTGACGCCTTTGACATCCAGGCCGCCGGCTTCATTTTGTTGCTCTGCCCACAGCAGGTAATTGGGCTCCTGGCTGATCTGAGCACCGCCGGTCCATGGGCCGGTACGTGCCATGGCATAACCGATGCGAACCGGCGCAGGCTGAGCCAGCAACTTAGGCGCAAAAGTGGCAGCTCCTACGGTGGCTGCAGCCCCTTTGAGCAAGGTACGTTTGGATTGTTGAACCATGTTGTCTCCTGTAATTGAATCGGAATAAGTCCGTTTGGTCATCATTATTAAATGCATCTGAACAGCCTTGCTGAGCGTGCAGAAATTACTTGACTTTGGGCGCAAAGCCATGGGGGTTAACCCTTGTCTCTTGTGGCTGTGAGCGTACAGGCACATGGTCACATAATCAGACACGCCCCAATCCGCCGCTAATTTCCACCTCGCCCACTGGAGACACCATGACAATTGCATCCCTGAAAAACGCCGTTAGCGCCGAAGAGTGGCAGCTGCGTTGTGACCTGGCCGCCTGCTATCGGCTGGCTGCAGCCTATGGCTGGAGCGACCTGATCTTCACCCACATCAGCGTACGCATCCCAGGGCCGGAGCATCACTTCCTGATCAATCCCTACGGCATGATGTTTGACGAGATCACCGCCTCCAGCCTGGTCAAGGTTGACCAGCACTGCAACAAACTCAGCGACTCGCCCTACCCCGTCAACCCCGCCGGCTTTGTGATCCACAGCGCCATCCATGCGGTCCGCGACGATGCCGCGTGTGTGCTGCACACCCATACCCGAGCCGGCGTGGCCGTGAGTGCCCAGGCCTGCGGGGTACTGCCCATTAGCCAACAGTCCACTTTTGTGCTGGGCTCATTGGCCTTCCACGATTACGAAGGCCTGGCGGTTTATGACGACGAAAAGCTGCGCCTGCAAACCGACCTGGGTACCGCCAACTTTCTCATGCTGCGCAACCACGGCCTGCTGGTGGTGGGCCGCAGCGTTGCTGAGGCCTTCCTGAACATGTACATTTTCGAGAACACCTGTCGCATCCAGATTGATGCCCAAGCCGGTGGCGCACTCCATACCGTGAGTCCCGCCATCATTCAGGGCGTGCCCAAAGCCCTGAAAACCGTCTCGCTGGGGGTTGGCGGTGGTGCGCTGGCCTGGCCTGCACTGCTGCGCAAGCTCGACCGGATGGACCCGGACTACGCGCTGTAATCGACCGCCTTAAGCGCAAAACACATGCCGGCAGGGGCATGGAAAAGTGATGGCATGACCGGTGTTGGGATCAATTTTTAACCGCCTCGTCTTTTTTGAGCGCCTTCATGCGCTTGCGCTCTTCATGACGAATGCGCGTCATCATGGCTTCGTCAGGGTCGGTCCAGTTGGCGCCACCCGCGCGGGCCATCCACACCGTAGCGCGGGCAAACTCTTCGAGCGCCAAATCCGGCCGGCCGCCCTTAGCTGGCATGCCCCGTACGCCAACCCATCCGTGAGAAGTAAGCACCGGCTGACCCTCCTTGATGAGCTTGCTCCAGACCACCTTGTCACCAAAGCGCGGTGCCTTGGCCAGACCCGGCCCATGGCAAACATGGCAGGTTTCCAGGTACACCTGCTCGCCGGTTTTTAGCGCTGACGGATTGACACTTGGACTTGGTGTTTGGGCGGCCACCAAAATGGCGCCGCACAGGAGGGGACTAAGCAGGATGTTTTTATTGATAAGCAGCATAGTAGGTTTTAACAGTGGGAAACCTTGGCAAAGGATCAACGAAAGTCTAGATCAACTAACGCGCTCACATGTCGCCCACTATTTAAATATCCGCTCTGGAATCCAGCGCATTCCAAAAGATAGCCACTTTGCAGCCGGGTCAGACCCGGCTTGCTGACCTACCGTGGCATCGAGCTGAAGCAGGTTCTCAATAACTGTCCAGCGAAAGCCACTCTGCCAGTAAGGGCGGCTTTTGTCGTCGCCGAAGGTCTCTGCAATGAAGATGGTCCGTGGGCTGAGCGTCCACTCCCCGCCCAGACCCCAGGTCATGCGGTCCTGGCGCGTCGCGTCATCCCGCAGCCAACCCAGATTGCTGTGAACAATCAAGCGATCGTCTTTGAGCGAGAACGAAGCCGGGAAATACACATAATTGTTCCCGAGCTGGTTAGGCCCCGGCGTAATCTCGGGGTGACGCACCGTGCCTGCTGCCACCCCTATCCCCCAGCCATTGGTGGAGAGGGGCTTGAACAAGGTTTTGAGCTGAAGAACATAGTCAGTTGTGCCGCTGGGCTGGCCGTCGGCCCGGGCCACGCCGCCACCCAAGGTCAACTCCAGGTTGCCGGTGGGGTTGCAGGCCGGCAGGGCCCAGACTTCTCGGCTTTCCTGGTAGAAGCGCGTCCAGCTCTCAAGTTGACAACTACCCGCCGTGGTCAGACGGGCGTCATCCGTCACAAACGGTCTGGCCGCCCAAGCCGGCAAGGCAAAACCCAGGAGAAAACCAACCACAGCAAAAATGCGCATCGCAAAATTCTAAAGTTGAAATATGACAGATGCACGCAAGCCTTGACCCGTCTGTGGGCTGCCCAATTCAAAGCGGGCACCCATCACCTGGGCAAACTTGGCCACAATCGCCAAGCCCAGGCCCGCGCCTTGCCCGAGCCGGTCTGCGGTCACTCCACGAACGCCCCGCCTCGACAGGCGCCGACGCTCGTCAAGCGACAGGCCCGGGCCATTGTCTATGACCGACAACATGACGCTTTGGGCGTGTTGGGTTAGTTGTACGGTCACGCTGCTGAGCTGTCCATCCGGTGAGCGCCCGTAACGCAATGCGTTGTCAATCAGATTGGTCAGAATACCTTCGACCATGGACACCGTGCCCAACACACGCACCGGCTGCCCCAGCCCTTGCACACCCAGATCAACACCAGCAGCATCCGAACGTGCCAAGTAACGCAGAACGGTGGCTTGCACCACTTCGTCGAGCGCCACGCCTTCCATGGGAATGCTTGGGCCGGACTCTTCGGCCAGCGCCAAGGCTAACAACTGCTCAACCAGCCGACTCGCGCGCGCCTCACTCTGGCCTATGCGCAGCAACTGCTGACGCCGGATTTCTGCATCGTTGTGCGCCAGACCATACTCCGCCAGCGCCCGGATACCGGCCAGCGGCGTTCGCAACTCATGCGCCACGTTACCGGAAAACTCGCGCTGGGCCCGCATGCTGTGACCCACCCGCGCCAGCAAATCGTTGATGGCAAGGGCCAATTCATCCACATCGCTTGACGGCGAAGCCACCGCAACCGGCGTGAGGTCATGGGCATCGCGCTGGTTCACGCCCGTCTGCAGCTGGGACAATGGCTGCAACTCGCGCCCGATGGTCAAGCGCAGCCAGGCGCCCAGCAGGATCAAGATCAGGATCTGGGGGGTCACGGAATACACAATCAGTGTGTTGAGCAAGGCGCTGCGGCTGCCCTGGGTGAGGGCCACCACCACAGAAAAATCTCCGGGTTCACTGAGCTTGAGCACAACCCCGCGCAAGTCCTGACCCTGGTGTGTGAGCTCAGTAAAAAAATGCGTCCGGCGTTGGCGGGGACTGTCGCACGCAGTCCGGGGTGACCTGCAACCACCGACCCATCGGGTCGCAACACCGTAAAAAATACTTTTTCGCTCTGGTCAAACAAGACGGTGCTCATCTCCATGGCGTTGAGCTCCAGATACAGCTCTCCTTCCCGGCTTTTGACATGGGAGGCCACTACATAAGCATCGTCCAACAAGGAGCGGTCAAACGCCTTTTGTGCAAAGAAGTAAGCCACACCAATGGCCAGGCCGCTGCCGATGACCCAGGTCAGCGTGAGGGGAACCATGATGCGCAAAACCAGACGCTCGCGCAGGGAAGGTTTGCGCACGGCGGCAGCTGCGATATTCGGGGTCTGACTCATGACTCAATCACTGGCGGGTTCACTTTCGTTCTCGAGCACATAGCCCAGACCGCGCAAGGTACGTATGCCGGCACCACTGCCAGACAATTTTTTCCGCAAGCGGGAGATAAAAGCCTCCAAAGCATTGTCTGCCAAGGCCTCTTCAAAGCTTGAGAGCTTGTCCGACATCAGGCGTTTGCTGATCACGTGGCCCGGCGGTGTCATCAACTCCCACAGCACTTCGAATTCGCGCGCAGGCAACTCCAACTCGGAGGCGTTGAGGTAGAAGCGGCGCGCCTTGCGGTCCAGGACCAACGTGCCGATCACCGAACGGTCATCCGCACCCACACTTCTGCGCACCAAGGCGCGCAGACGAGCATCAACCTCGGCCAGGTCAAAGGGTTTGCCCAAGTAGTCGTCTGCGCCTGCATCCAAACCGGCAATGCGCTCTTCGGTACGGTTGCGCGCCGTCAGCACCAGAACAGGCGTACGGTCACCGCGTGCGCGGGCTTCTTTCAAAACGGTCAGCCCACTTCCCTGTCCTGCATTCAATGCCGACGAAACGGGCATATTCAGATCGAGCAGCACCGCGTCAAACGGTTGCACTTGCCAGAAGTGACGCGCCTGATCCAGCGTGCACGCTTGGTCTACACGGTGCCCCGCCTCCTGCAGGCTGTGCCGCATGACATCGCTCAGAACCGGGTCGTCTTCCACCAGCAAAATTCTCATGGGGCCAAGGGTTCCTACGTAGTCTTCAAGTCAGTCGGCGGTCAGACATCGGTTTGGACAATCAGCGTATGAGCATACGACAGTTTCTCTTCCTTTTATCTCTCCTGGTGGCGTCTCACGCTGGTGCGCAAGCGCCGATGCCGATGGTCAACGCCAGCGCGCCGCCACTGGTTCCGATAACCTTAACCCAGGCCTTGCAAGCGGCACGCAACAATCTGGAGGTGGCGCTTGGGCGCAGCACACTGGCCGCGGCACGAGCGGACATTCTCAGCGCCAACCGATCGCCTTTTCCGGTTTTAAGCGCCAAGACGTCACAGATGGATCTGCAAAACGGTATTGGTGGCGGTAACTTCTTGACTGAGAAACGGATTGACAAGTCCATCGGCATGGACTGGACTTGGGAACGCGGAAACAAGCGCGAACTGCGTACACTTACCGCCCGCAATGCCTCTGCTGCCGCGTTGGCCGATCTCGATGAAATACGCACGCAACAGCTGCTCGCAACCCAGTCCGGGTTTTTTGACCTGTTGGGTGCCCAGGAACGGGTGGCGCAAATTGCCCTGATTGAACGCAGCGCCAACCAACTTGCGCAAACGGCACAAAAACGGGTTCTGGCAGGCGACCTGGCGGCACAAGATGCAGCACGAACCGAGATTGAGGCTCAGCGTGCGCAATCCGATCTCCTGGTCAGTAACCTGGAACGCGAGCGTGCTGGTATCACGCTGTGGCAGCTCACAGGCGTCAACACGCGCCCTGAGCAGCTGGTGGCGCAAAGTGACTGGCCTGCCTTGAATACCAAGATACCGACCGAAGTCGATTTGACCGCTGTCGTTGATGCTCGCGCTGACGTCAAAGCCGCGCAAGCGCGTGTGCAGGCAGCAGCGTCCACGCTGGATGCCAACGCCGCTCAACGCATCTCTGACGTCACGGTTGGCGCATCATATGACCACTACCCCGGCGCCTCGACCGCCCTGTTGGAATTACGCATGCAAATGCCGCTGCAGTGGGGCTACAGCTATCAGGGTGAGATCGCACGGGCCAGTGCGCAATTGGCACTGGCCCATGACGCACTTGAAAAAACGCGTCGCCTGGCCAGCGCAGAATTGCAGCGACTGCGCCAAGAAGTGCTCGGGACGGCCCAGCGCGCCCAGCGCTATGAGACTGATATTTTGCCGCGCGCCCGTCGGGTGGCCGACAACGCTGAGCTGGCCTACGGCAAAGGCGCCCTGTCACTGACGGATTTGTTGGACGCAAGGCGTACCTTACGCGCCACCATGCTCGACGCACTGGCTTCGCGCACCGACTTTGCCAAAGCCGCTGGTGCCTGGCAGCTTCGTACACAGCCCATTGAGCCGACCGGATCAGACCGTACACCTGACTGATCTGAGCCGCCTTCGATGCCCCCGAACATACCTGAGACATCCATGAAGATTCGCCTGATACCTGTCTTCGCGCTGACCGCTTTGGCCTTGATGGCCTGCAAAGAGCCCCCCGAGCGCAAGCCGGAAATCCCGGCTCCGATTACCCAGGGTAACCAGGTTCGTTTTCCCGCCAATCATCCCCAGCTTGCGTTGCTGAGCCTGACCGCAGCAGAACCGGCGCAAGCCATCAGCATTGACATGCCGGCCAGGCTGGTCTGGAACGAAGAGCGTACCCAACGCATTTACCCCTCTTTTGGCGGACGGGTCATGGCCATCAAGGCCGATGTGGGTCAACGCGTTCAGGCGGGCACCATGTTGGCACAACTGGCCTCGGCCGAGTTCGGTCAGGCGCAAAGCGAAACGGTCAAAGCGGAGGTGGATGCTCAACTCTCGCAAAAAGGTTTGCAGCGCCAACGTGATTTGTTTGAGGCCGGAATTATTGCGCGTAAGGACCTGGAACAGGCCCAGGCCGATGCCGATCGCGCCCAGGCCGAACTTGGACGTGCTCAATCCAGAACGCGGTTATATGGCAGCTCAAGCGGTGTGAATCAGCTGCTTTCTTTGAGCACCAGCATTGGCGGCGTGGTGGTGGAGCGCAACCTCAACCCTGGCCAGGAGGTTCGTCCAGACCTGTCAGGCCCGGGCGTTCCTGCCCTGTTTGTCGTGACCGACCCTTCTTCCCTGTGGATACAGATCGACGCGCGCGAGTCAGAAATAGGCATCGTCAAGCCGGGTGCAAAGTTTGAGATCGCGGTTGCGGCACTTCCCGGCCAGAAGTTCGTTGGCCAGGTGATTACGGCTTCTGACTTTATTGACCCGGTCACCCGAACCATCAAGGTTCGCGGCCTGGTTGCGAATACCGACCGCCGTCTGAAAGCCGAAATGCTGGCCACTGCAAAATTTGAACGCTCATTTGCCTCCGGCGTTGTGGTGCCCGCCACCGCTGTTGCACTTCGGGGCACCTCACTGTCGTGCTTCGTTCAAACCAAACCCGGCGAATTTGAGCGCCGTGAGGTCACCCTGGAATTCGAAGGGCCGCGTGATGTCGTCATCTCCAGCGGAATCAATGCTGGAGAAATGGTGGTGAGCGAAAACGGGCTTTTGCTCGCGCGGGTGCTGCGTCTGGCACGTGAAGATGCCACGGCACCGCCTACGCCCAAGACCACAGGGTCCGAGCGCAAATGAAACGCCTGATCAAGTATGCGGTGCACCAACCGCTGTTCATTATTCTGGGCACGGTACTGTTTATCGGGGCGGGCTTGTTTGCATTCAAGAATTTGTCTGTGGAGGCCTTTCCAGACGTTACTGACACCCAGGTCACGGTCATTGCGCTGTTCCCGGGGCGCGCGGCTGAAGAGGTGGAAAAACAGGTTACGCTGCCAATTGAGACGGCCTTGTCAGGTCTGCCGGATTCAATCCGTGTTTTTTCCCACACCCAATTCGGACTGTCCTACACCGTAGTCACCTTCGATGACAACGCACAGGTCAATCTGGCACGTCAGCAGGTTTACGAGCGATTGAGCCAGGTTGATCTACCCCAGGGTGCATCGTTCAATGTGGCGCCCAACGCCACTCCAGTGGGCGAGATCATGCGTTTTCGCTTGCAGGGTGATGGAAAGTCAACCACCGATTTGCGTACCCTGCAAGACTGGGTGGTCGAGCGCTCGCTACGCCAGGTACCAGGCATTGCCGATGTGGTCGCCATGGGTGGTTTCATCAAGCAATATGAAGTCCAGCCCGATCTGGACAAGCTGCGCGCCTATAAATTGACCTTCCAGAATCTGCTCGATGCACTGGGACGGGGCAACTCCAACGCAGGGGGTAGCTACCTCACACAAGGCCAGCAGCAGTATGCAATCCGCGGTATCGGTCTGCTGCGCTCGGCCGATGACATCGGGCGTATCGTGCTGGACTCACGCAACGGCACACCGGTACTGATTCGGGATGTGGCTCAAATCAAAATCGGTTCGGTTCCCCGGCTGGGCATCACCGGCCAGGACGACGACGACGATGTGGTGATTGGCATCGTCATCATGCGCAAAGGCGAAAACCCCAGCGTGGTACTCAAGGCCGTGAAAGAACGTATCGCACAACTCAATGACCGCGGTTTGCCCCCGGGCGTTCAGATTGTGCCTTTCTACGACCGCACCTGGCTGATGGGAAAAACACTGTCGACCGTGTTCAAAAACCTGGTGGAGGGCGCGCTTCTGGTGTCCTTGGTCCTCTACCTGTTCCTGTCTAATCTGCGCGCAAGTCTGGCGGTGGTGGTGGTCATTCCCTTGTCATTGCTGGCCACATTTCTGGGCCTCAAAATCATGGGTATACCGGCCAATCTGCTGTCCCTGGGTGCCATGGATTTCGGCATCATTGTGGACGGCGCGGTGATTGTGGTCGAAAACATCCTGCACCGGTTGGAAAAAGAGAAAGAAAACATGTCGGACTTAGACCGCCGGCAGGTCATCATCGAAGCGGCCAGTGAAGTGGGGCGACCCACGCTGTTCTCGATGCTGATCATCATTGCCGCGCACATCCCGATCTTTGCGCTTCAGCGGCATGAAGGTCGCATCTTCGAGCCCATGGCCTTGTCGGTGACATTGGCACTGATAGGTTCACTGATCTTTTCCCTCACACTGGTACCCTTGCTGGCTTACTGGATGCTGCGTAAAAAGCTGCCGCACGGGGACAACTGGCTGGTAAGCGCAGCGAAGCGGGCATACGAGCCTGTACTCGAATGGGCACTGAGCCACAGCCGGCAGGTGATCCTGATTGCGCTAGCCGGTTTTGCCCTGTCCATGGTCGTTGCGTCGCGGCTGGGATCCGAGTTTCTACCCGAGCTCAATGAAGGCACCTACTGGATCAACTGGGACATGCCGGCCAGTATTTCCCAGGAGGAGGCGCAGCGTATCCTGAAAAAAGCCCGCGCCCAATTAAGGACCATTCCTGAAGTCAATACCGTGGTTTCCAAAGCCGGTCAGCCCGAAGACGGAACCGATCCCAAAACCCTGAGTACAGCCGAAGTCTTTGTCGACATGAAGCCTGTCGAGCAATGGCGCGCCGGCATGACGCGCGACCAGCTGATCGAAGAAATGGACCATGCCTTATCGGTGATTCCTGGCGTAGACCCGGCTTTTTCCCAACCAATCCGGGATAACGTACTGGAGTCCATTTCACAGATCAAGGGACAGATCGTCGTCAAGATTGCAGGTGAAGACCTCAATGAACTGCGCAAAACTGCAGAGGCCATGCGCCGGGAATTCAAACAGGTTCAAGGCGTACAACGCGCCGAGGTAGACCGGCTTGGCGAGTTGCCCCAACTCGTCATAGACATCGACCGTGAACGCGCCTCGCGATTTGGGCTGAATGTCAGCGATGTACAGGACGTGATTGAGTCTGCTTTGGCGGGCAAGGCGGCAACGCAGTTGTGGGAAGGCGAACGCAAGTTCTCGGTCGCAGTGCGGCTACCCGAAGACCGCCGTGTCATCGCCAACCTGGCCGCCACGCCGTTGGCCGTCCCAGGTGGTGGTTACACCACCCTGGGCGCGGTGTCTGACATCCGCCAGACCAGCGGCGCCATGAACATTGCCCGCGAGGCCGGCCGCAGAACCATGGCACTGGGCATCTTCATCAAGGGACGGGATATGGGCTCCGTGGTTGCGGACATGAAGGCTCGCGTCCAGGCCAACGTGAAAATTCCTGAGAACTACGTGGTGAACTGGTCCGGTGAGTTTGAGAATCAGGAACGGGCCATGTCCCGTCTGGCGCTGGTGGTTCCCATATCTCTGCTGCTGATCTTTGTTCTTTTATTCGATGCTTTCAGCTCGCTCAAGAAAGCTGTGCTGATTCTGGTCAACGTGCCACTGGCACTCATCGGCGGCTTTGTGGCTTTATGGGTCTTTTCCATTCCATTATCTGTCTCTGCTGCTATTGGTTTTATAGCGTTAAGCGGTCAGGCGGTACTTAACGGGGTGGTCATGTTGACCACTTTCCAGCAGCTGAGGAATTCCGGTTGCTCGTTGCTCGAAACGGCCAAACTCGGCTCGCTGCAGCGACTGCGTACGGTGCTGATGACCGCCCTGCTGGCGGCGTTGGGATTGCTGCCCATGGCGCTTTCGCATGACATCGGGTCTGAAACACAACGCCCGCTGGCCATCGTCATCATCGGTGGACTGTTTACCGCGACCCTGCTCACACTGGTTGTGCTGCCGGTTCTATACGTGGCATGGTTCAAAAAGACAGCTAAAACGGACATATCCATGCCTGACAGTGATCCGGCAAAAGCTTCTTAAGGCTGCTGGCCAGGCTTCCAACGCTTGAGCAAAAGGGCATTGCTCATGACACTGACCGAACTCATGGCCATGGCCGCGCCTGCCAGAACCGGATTGAGTAAACCGAAAGCAGCCAGCGGAATACCTGCCACGTTGTAGAAAAATGCCCAAAACAGGTTTTGCCGGATTTTTTTCACGGTGCGGTCTGATACCTCCAGGGCAGCGGCCACCAGCATAGGGTCACCGCGCATCAGGGTGATTCCTGCCGCATGCATGGCAACATCGGTGCCGTTGCCCATGGCCATCCCGACGTCGGCTGCAGCCAATGCAGGCGCATCGTTAACACCATCGCCCACCATCGCCACCACATGCCCGCCGGCCTTAAGCGAGATTACCTGCGCGGCCTTGTCCGCAGGCAACACCTCTGCCATAACCTCCCCCTGATCGGGCCGCAGCCCCAATTGAAGCGCCATGGCTTCGGCCGCACCACGGTTGTCGCCGGAGATCATCACCGTCCTGACACCGCGCGCACGCAAGGCGGCCAATGCGGCTTTGGCGCCGGGTTTGGGCTCATCTCCAAAAGCCAGCAGGGCAAGCACGGATAAGCCTGTCGTGGTGCGTTGCGCCAAAACCGAGACTGTGGAACCAGCGCGTTGGAGTTCATCCGCACGTGCGTTCAATGCCCCCAGATCAACCGCCAACTCTTGCATCCAGCGCGGGCTTCCCAGGAGGTAGCTGTCTTTACCCAGCTCACCCTCGCTGCCCCGACCAGGAACAGCCCTGACACTGTCTGGCTCCACCAGTGCCAGGCCGCGTTGCTTGGCAGCATTGACCACGGCGCGCGCGAGTGGATGCTCACTGCCGGTTTGCAAGCTGCCTGCAATGGTGAGCAAAGCCGCATCATTGCCCTTATCGGCCGCCATAAAGGCCGTCAACCTCGGTTGCCCGACCGTCAGGGTCCCGGTTTTGTCAAACGCTACGATGTCCACCTGGTGAGCCAACTCAAGGGCCTGGGCGTCCTTAATCAAAATGCCAAACTTTGCCGCTACGCCGGTTCCTGCCATGATGGCTGCCGGCGTGGCCAGACCCAGCGCACAGGGACAGGCAATCACCAGAACCGCAACAGCGCGAATGACCGCCAATTCAAAAGGGTGCCCTGTCAGCCACCAGCCGAGCAAAGTGATCGTCGCAATCAGCAGCACGACCGGCACAAAAACAGCAGAAACCTGATCCACCAGACGCTGGATAGGCGCTTTGGCCGCTTGCGCGTCTTCCACCAGACGAATAATTTGGGACAGCATGGTTTCATTGCCAACCGCAGTGACCGTCAACACTATGCGACCGTCGCCATTGATGGAGCCGCCGGTCAATAGGTCTTGCGGATCTTTGGCAACTGGTAATGGCTCGCCAGTGAGCATGGACTCGTCCACTTGGGTATGCCCGCTGAGCAGGCGACCATCTACCGGAAACCGCTCGCCGGGAAGAACCACAAGCCGGTCGCCCACCATCACCTCGATCACCGGCACATCGACCTCGCTGTCTGCGCCAACCAAATGCGCCGTATCGGGACGCAAGGCGTGCAGAGCACGAATGGCAGCGGTTGCCTGGCGCTTGGCCCGGGCCTCTAGCCATTTACCAAGCAAAACCAGGCTGACCACCAGTGCTGAGCCTTCAAAATACAGATGCACCATTGCACCGTCTTGCGCGGTCAGCCACAACCACACGGACAGGGCCCAGCCCGCCGTAGTCCCAATGGCTACCAGCAGATCCATGTTGCCGCTCAACGCTCTTAGGGCGTGCCAGGCCGCTTTGTAAAAACGTGCGCCCAGAATGAACTGAACTGGCGTGGCCAGCAGAAATTGCACCCAGGCGGGCAACATCCAGTGCTGGCCGAAAAGATCTCCCACCATAGGTAATGCAAGCGGTAAGGACAGGGCCAAACCTAAAGCTACGGGAAGGAACCCAGACCAGGGTGAGATACCTTGCGGTAGGTCCAGCGTATTTTGAGTCAGCGGCTGGTAGCCGGCCTCTCTCACCGCCCGTCGCAGCCTTGCCTCCATTTGATCGGCCGGTTGGTAAACAATGCGCGCGGATTCGGTGGCCAGGTTGACCATGGCATCCGTCACACCAGGAACTTTTTTAAGCGCTTTCTCAACCCGGCCCACGCACGAGGCACAGGTCATGCCGCCAATGCCGATATCCAGGGATGGGTTTACGTGTTCGAGCATGGCTTCATTGTGATCTTTTGGAGGTGGCCTGGATAAAGGCTATATTGCATAACAAAGATCATTTTTCAAGGAAGCGCCATGAATCAATCTTTCGAAGTCAGTGGAATGACCTGCGGACACTGTGAAAAAGCGGTGACGCAGGCCATCAAACGGGTTGATCCTTCTGCTGAGGTCAAAATTGACCGTGCACAGAACCGGGTTGATGTCATCACCGGGGAAAATCGGTCATTGATCGCAAATGCCATTGCCCAGGAGGGCTATCAGGTCGCCTCGGCTTGAAGCCAGACACGAACTGATCCCCGACTTGAAACGTCCCTCACATGAAGACCCAAACACCCTCGCCTCAAACCTCAACGACCCCCTGGAGAAGCGTTGAGCGAGTCATCACCGGGCAACCCACTACTGACGGTGCCGGCGTCAAGCTCACCCGCGTCCTGACCCAGGACCTGCAAAAACGCCTGGATCCATTCCTGATGTTGGACAACTTCATCAGCGATGATCCGGGAGATTACATCGGCGGCTTTCCCAACCACCCGCACCGCGGCTTTGAGACCGTCACCTACATCATTGCCGGACGCATGCGCCACAAAGACAGCGCGGGCAACGAAGGGCTGTTGCAAAACGGTGGCGTGCAATGGATGACCGCCGGACGCGGCCTGATCCACAGTGAAATGCCGGAACAGGAAGAGGGCGTGATGGAGGGTTTCCAGCTGTGGCTCAACCTGCCCGGTAAAAACAAAATGTGCACACCCTGGTACCGTGATATCCAGAGCGCAGAGATACCCGAGCTGATAACGCCACAAGGTGAGGGGTCGCGGCCAAGCGGGGGAGTTAAGGTGCGCGTGATCTCGGGGACTTGCCTCGGGGTGGGCGGTGCCATGCAACGCCCAGCCCATGAGTTTCCAACCAACCCCCTGTTTCTGGACCTTCATTTCCCGTCTCATGAGGCCTGGTTTACACAACCATTGCCCCCCGAACACAACGCTTTTGTCTATGTTTACCGCGGCGAACTGCAGGTGGTCGATGGTGATGAGCAAGCGATCACCGTTCCCCTTCACCGCATGGCTATCCTGAGCAATGACGGCCAAGGTGTTCGCCTGCTAGCTAGCGCCGGCTCCGAGCAGGTAAGGGCTCTTTTGATTACCGGACAACCACTCAACGAGCCGATTGCACAGTACGGTCCCTTTGTCATGAATAACCGCGATGAGCTCATGGCGGCCGTTGAGGATTTCCAGCAAGGTCGCCTTGGCTAAAACGCAAGCCATCACGGTTCGGTCCATACATTTACATCAACCTATGCGCTGGTTGGTGTTGGGCTGGCGTGACATAGCCCAATCAGGCTGGGTCAGTTTTGCACACGGATTGGCGCTGTGCGTTTTTGGCTGGTTACTCCTGGCTGTTGCACGCCAACACTTCTGGCTTCTGGCGGGTGCCTTTTCGGGTTTTATGGTTGTCGCGCCCGTCCTTGCCACCGGCCTGTACGCGATGAGCCGAGCCATTGAGCGGGGCGAAAAGCCCGACTTTCAGCTGGTCCTGAAAACCTGGCTAAGCTGGCGACAACATGGACACAGCAAAGACGACAAAGACTGGCGACTCGTCTGGTTTGGCTTGCTGCTGGGTCTGGCGGCTACTGGCTGGGTTTTGACATCTGCCGCTCTGATTACCTTGATGGCACCGGTACCCATTCATAACCCACTGGATTTTCTACGCTTTGTTGTCCTGAGCCCGGATAGCTACCTGTTTGAATTTTGGCTGGCACTTGGAGGCATGATGGCAGCACCCATGTTTGCCAGCAGCGCAATCGCCTTGCCCTTGCTGCTAGACCGGCGTCTAGGAGTTTTGGATGCCGTGATTACCAGTTGGAAAACCGTACTTGCAAACCCAATCCCAATGGCATGGTGGGCTTGCCTGATCATGGGTTTTACGTTGCTCGGAATTCTGTCTGCGCTGTTGGGGCTAATCTTCGTGGTGCCGATGCTGGGGCACGCATCCTGGCACGCCTATCGCGACCTGGTCAACGCCTCGGGCCTGCCAGCCCGGGAATCCGACCACGAGACGCGCTAATGTTCGGCTTTACGGAGGAGCAGATCGCTGCTTTTGGCCTGTCATTTGGCGTTGGCGCGTTCATGCTCTATATGCTTTTCATCATTGGCCAACTGGCCTGGGAAAGCAAAGCAGGTAAATTTGGCACCTTTGTCATTTTCCTTGGCCTGGCATTTGGCATGGTCGGCTTTGTTGCCAAATTTTTCATTCAATGGGTTCTGGAGCGGTAGTTTTGTTACAGGTCGCTATCCAAAGGGTCGGATACCAATCAACAGCCCGTGCAACCAGAACGCAAACAGAGCCCAAGCAACAGCGCCTGCAACAACCGTAATGATTGTTGCTGCAGCCGAGCCTGGCGCATACACAGAACCAGCAGCACGGTCACGCTGACGAGAAGAGCGGAAATCCAGGACCGCCCAAACAAGCAATGCGCCAAAAAGAATCACATGTGAAAGCATGCCGTTGGACAGCAAGTGGGCCAATGCCCAAACCTTGACCCCAAGCACCATCGGGTGGTGAAGCTTCGCCTTGATCTGGTTTGCGGGAACATAAGCAGCAGCCAGGAAGATAAACGCCACCAATGTGAGAAGACTGGCCAGATGACGCATGCCTGTGGGGGGTACCCATATGACAATCGGCTGCTCTCTAGAAACACCAAACCCCCAAACCATCAGAGCAAAGCCCGCCAAAGATAACAGGGAGTAAACCCCCTTCCAGGGGCCTTCACCGATGCGCTGACGGGTCCGGGTGCGCCACTCGTCAGCGAATATCCTGACCGAATGAGCGCCTAAAAAAATCATCAGCCCAAGAATCAAATAGGTCATGGTGTATCTCTAAAAACTATGTGCCAACTACACGGTTTTTGCCTGCTCGCTTGGCGTGGTACATGGCTTGATCTGCACGACGAATAGCCGCGTCTCCGGTTTCATCCGCGGCTAGCTGGGCTACACCCGCACTAAAGGTTATAAGGACTTTTTCGCTTCCCGTCATGAAGAACCGTCGAGACAGCTCCCGCTGCAGCCGTTTAAGAGCCTCAATGCCTTGTTCCAATGGCGTGTCAGGCATCAGTATCACAAACTCTTCGCCACCATAACGGGCCAGTGTGTCCTGGGGCCTCATTGACTCCCGGGCAACGGTTGCCAAATGTGCCAAGGCCACGTCACCGGTTGCGTGACCCATGCTGTCGTTGAGCTTCTTGAAATTGTCAATGTCCAGCAGAGAGACGCATAAGGGGGTCTCCTTGCGGCGCATATTAGCGACCTCACGGTTAACCGCCTCATCGAGACCTTGGCGGTTTAGCGCGCCGGTCAGCGGGTCATGCCTTGCCAGCGCACTGACACGATCCAACTCCTGGTGGAGCTTGGCAATATCAGCCTCCGTTTGAAGCGTTTTTTCACGCATGGTCCGCAACTCATCGCGCGTGTTTCGCGAGTCTCTCGCCATGACACGCGTGTCGCTGATAACCTCCTTCAAGACGGGTGCCATTTCTTCGAACGTGGTTGCCTGCTCCATGAGACGGGCCCGCTCTTCCATCTTGCCATGATAGACGCTGCTGGTCTCTGTAATGCTCGACAGACGCTCAATAAAGATTGCAAGCATCTTGCGCATTTCTTCCTGAGCTTCCAACGCCCGACCCTTTGCCTCGGTCTGTTTGAAAATAACGTCTTTGAGACGTCGCTCCACATCGTCTAGACGACGCAAAGTGAGCGGGGGTGCGGCTGCGGATTTCAATGCTTCTACCTGACCCTTGAGCCATCCGTCGTCCAGGCTGAGCTCGCCAATGTTTTTAATGATCAGGTTCAGCAGCTTTAAAAGCATCTGCCTGATTTCTGCCTGATCTTCAGCAGCAAACGACAGGCGATGGCTGAAATTAATCAGCATTGATTTGACTGCGGCGATCTCTGACGCCGGTTCACGCAGTGCTGAAAGCAGTGTT
Source organism: Hylemonella sp. (assembly GCA_040382055.1). GTDB lineage: Bacteria > Pseudomonadota > Gammaproteobacteria > Burkholderiales > Burkholderiaceae_C > JBEIGE01. The sequence continues at coordinate 170,420 of JBEIGE010000001.1, read as the reverse complement.
TCCGCTTGCTCCTGAAAGCGAGGATCGTCAGCACCCAGTGCTGGCATTGCGTTTTCAATCAGCCGCGCAATCTGGACCAGGAACTCCGCCGTCAAAGCCGGGTCTCTCGCTGTTTCTGTCGACCGGGCCGGGGCATGATCTGTTGTTGCGGTAGCGCCGTAGCTCGCATAATTGACCAGTGCAGTTTGAACTCCCTGCCAATTGCGTTGACCAATGGATTGCTCCAGCAGACCACGTTGCTTTTGCTGCCCTGGTGTTTTAGCAGGCAAGGCTTGGAGTAGCTGCCGCAGAAGCTCATCAGGGAAAGGCTGCTCGTTTGGCGTACCGGCAATCTCGTTATAGATCAACTGATAGTTTGCCGGTGTGGGCGCGAATTTTCGCGCCATCAACTGTTTGAGCGTCTCACGCGCAACCTCAAATGGTTTTTTGTCCGTCATGTCCAAAGCCGCTTCATTTGAAAAATACCCTAATACTCATGGGATGTTACATTAGCAGACTAGCCGCGTTCCATGACCCGTCACATTGAGTACATGGCTTTTCCAACAAGACTGACCATCTCAGGAGTACCCCATGGCCAAAGAAGACCTTATTGAAATGAACGGCATCGTTAATGAGGTGCTTCCAGACACCCGTTTTCGTGTCACCCTGGACAATGGGCACCAACTCATTGCCTATTCTGCAGGCAAAATGCGCAAAAACCACATTCGTATTCTGGCGGGAGACAAAGTTTCACTGGAATTGTCTCCCTACGACTTGAGTAAAGGCCGAATCAACTTCCGTCATATTGAAGGTCGAGGTCCAGCGGCTCCACGCCGTCCAACACCCCGCTAAATCAACACCGATCTAGTGGATCTCACCATACGGTTAAGTCCCCTTAGATTTAGTCACCTTTGATGTTGTTGTCACGAACTGCCTTTCCGTATCGCGCCAACTGATCCCTGACAAGTGACGTCACCTGCTCGGGTGTCGTCCCATTAGGCCTGAGGCCAAGGCCAGCATATCTTTCTTTGATGATTGGGTCGGCCAGAGCTCGTACCACCTCACGCTGAAGGCGATCAACAATCTCTCTGGGAGTTCCCTTCGGAGAGGTTAACGCAAACCAGGTGCTGTACTCAAAACCCTGGATGCCTTGTTCCTTCAAAGTAGGGGCGTCGGGGAACTCAGGGTTACGCTGGTCGGTCATCACACCAATCAGGCGCATCTTGCCGCCCTTTGCAAGAGCCGCCACAGTAGCAATACCCTGGAAAGTCACGTCGACCTGGCTTCCGGCAACGTCTTGAGCAGCCAGATTGGCACTGCGATAAGGGATGTGCTTGATGTCGATACCGGTATGCGAAGCAAACAAAGCGCCACCGAAGTGCTGGGGACTGCCATTACCGCCGGAAGCGTAGGTGATCTTGCCTGGGGCCGCCTTGGCTGCGGCAACAAGCTCTGAGGCTGTCTTGTATGGAGAGTTCGTCGCCACTGCTATGCTGAACTCTATTGTTGCGACCTGGGAGATATGCGCAAAATCACTGACAGGGTTGTAGGGGGTGTTGGCGTTCAGATGAGGCACCATGGTGAGCACGCTGTCATTGAAACCACCAATCGTGTAACCATCAGGGGCAGACTTGGCAAGCCTGTCAGAGCCTATGCTACCAGCAGCCCCGGTTATGTTTTCGACCACAATCGGCTGACCCATGTTTTCAGACATTTTTTGAGCGAGTAAACGCGCAGCCACATCGACCGCCGTTCCGGCACCTAATGGAACAATCATACGAATTGGCTTGTTCGGATAGCTGCCTTGGGCCTTGGTCTGCGAGGCCATCAAAGTCAACGCCACCAGCACAGTGGCGCAAATGGCGAAACGAGTTGCAAGTCGAGAATAGTATGTGGGCTTCAATAGGGGTTTCATCAGTTTTCCTTTGTGAGCTGTCTGGTAGGGATGAGCAAAGAGTCTCAAGGCATAAGGCCTAACACGCGTCGTGCATTTTCACCGAGTATCGCAAGACGTTGATCGTCGCTAAGCTCGGGGGTCGCCATCACATGGCCGACCGGGTCGTCCTCCCAAGGGATGGGGTGGTCTGTACCCATCATGATCTGATCGGCGCCAACCTCGGCAACCAAGTGGCGCAAGGCTTCGCCGGTAAAGACCAGTGCATCAAAATAGATCTGCCGGATGTATTCGGTCGGCTTCTTCTTCAGCACTATCTCGGGATTGCAGTTCTGCGGCGACACAAAACAGCTGCGGTCCATGCGCGGCGCATACGAGCCCAGAAATCCACCACCGTGAGCACCCAAAACCTTAAGCTCGGGAAATTTGTCGAATACGCCCTCAAAGATTAGTTTCTGTAAGGCAATGGTGGTGTCGAGCGGATTGCCTATGACGTTGGAGAGCCAGCCGTTTCCCTTGAAACGCGCCTGCAGTTCTGGGGTGCTCTGGGGATGAACGAACAGCATGACACCAAGCTCTTGGGCCTTGGCGAGTACCGGGTGGTATTTAGGGTGGCTAAAGTCTTCGCCGGCGACGCTGCCCCCGATGGCAGCACCCTTGAGTCCCTGCTTTTTTACCGCCAGTTCAAGCATTTCTACCGCGAGTTCAGGATACTGCATCGGTAGAGAAGCAAAAGCGGCCAATCTCGTCGAGTGCAATGAACACATCTCGGCAAACGTTTCGTTGTGAATACGACAAATCGCCTCGGCGGTTTCCCTATCCTTTTTGTACCAGAAAGGGTTGATGCTGAGCACCTGCATGTCGACGCCCATACGGTCCATGGACTCAAACCTTAATGCAAGTTGTTTGTCTGCTTGGAGAAAGTGCTCAGGAACACCCTTTACCGGAGGTAGAACGGACTTTGCTTCCTCACCCATGAGGTCGATGCTCGACTGAAAATAACAGTGTGCGTGGACGTCTATCGTGCGCGCTCGCTTACCGCCAATAACAACCGGCTCGCGGTGCGCAGAGACGCCCCCCCCGCCCTCAGGCATTATCGGGACACCAGAACAACCACAAAACCAAAAGCCTCCAGGGTTATTCCTGAGTGCGTTGGATAAAAGCCAGCTTTTCATCTCTTTGTTTCCCGGTTTGAGGTTCGGAATGACTGTCCAGGCGCAGGCATTAAAAGGCCCAGCACAAACTCAGGTGTCGATGTTTCCCGCACGCAGTGCGTTTGACTCAATGAACTCGCGCCTTGGTTCAACCTCATCGCCCATCAGCATGGTAAAAACCCGGTCGGCTTCAATGGCATCATCAATCTGTACCTTGAGCAGTCGTCTTACTGTGGGGTCCATAGTTGTCTCCCATAGCTGTGACGGGTTCATTTCGCCAAGACCTTTGTAGCGTTGACGGCTAGTCGCCGCCTCGGCTTGACCGATTAACCAAGCCATAGCCTGCCTAAAGTCGGAGACCTTCTCTTCTTTTTGACGGTCTCCCTCTCCACGCATAACGCGCGCGCCTTCTGACAAGAGGCCCTTAAATGTGTTGGCGGCTTCGGCCAAAGCAGCATAATCTGCGCCATGAACAAAGTCTTGCGTTAGCACGCTGCTCTTCACGTTGCCATGGTGGCGACGGCTAATACGAAGGATGGGTTTGTCGGTGCGGACATCAAACTCGCCCGCGACCTCGGCATCCGGCAGCCGGGCCTGTAAAGAAGCGGCCGAGATTTCAGCATCTTGCACCGTATCCAGGTTCAAAGATACGCCATCTGCAACGGACCTGAGCGCTTCGGCATCCATGAAGTTTTGCAGGCGGGCAATAACTGCCTGAGCAATCTGGTGCTTTCTGGCAAGCTCGGCCAAGGTGTCGCCTGAAATGGTTGTTCCCTTGCGTACGCCCGTCTTGTCAACTTCGAGCCCACCTGTAAAAACCGAGGCGTTAACAAGGGCAATGCGCAGCAAAAAGTTGTCAAGTTCGCTGGAACCCTGCAAGTAAAGCTCCTCCTTGCCAGCCTTTACTTTGTATAGCGGCGGTTGCGCTATGTAAATGTGACCTCGCTCGACCAGTTGAGGCATTTGCCTGTAGAAGAAGGTCAGGAGCAGGGTTCGGATGTGCGCACCATCCACATCAGCGTCTGTCATGATGATAATGCGGTGATATCGCAGCTTATCAACGTTGAAGTCATCTTTTCCACCTGCACCACCGACATTGCCAATACCGGTGCCTAGGGCCTTGATTAGGGTCAATATCTCGTTACTGGTGAGCAGCTTTTCAAAGCGCGCTTTTTCAACGTTGAGGATTTTTCCTCGCAAAGGAAGGATTGCCTGAAACTTGCGGTCTCTGCCTTGCTTGGCTGAGCCTCCGGCGGAGTCTCCCTCGACGATATAGATTTCACACAGTGCCGGGTTTTTTTCCTGGCAGTCAGCTAGTTTTCCTGGTAGGCCCATACCATCCAAAGCACCTTTTCGTGTAACGTCGCGCGCCTTGCGAGCAGCCTCGCGAGCCCTCGCTGCTTCAATGATTTTGCTGCAAATGGCTTTTGCATCCGCAGGACGCTCTTGCAGGTAGTCCCCCAGGAGCTTGCTGACAATATCTTCAACCGGGCCGCGAACCTCTGAGCTGACAAGCTTGTCTTTCGTCTGGCTGCTGAATTTAGGTTCTGGCACTTTCACGCTCAGCACGCAGCAAAGCCCTTCGCGCATGTCATCACCAGTCACTTCCACCTTGGCTTTTTTGGCAAGCTCTGCGTCTTCAATATATTTGTTAATGACTCGAGTCATGGCGGCGCGTAAACCTGTCAGGTGTGTCCCGCCATCGCGTTGCGGTATGTTGTTCGTAAAACACAACACCTGCTCGTTGTAGCCGCTATTCCACTGCATCGCGACTTCGACACCAACGTTGGTTCCCTGGTCGCTCTGACGGTCTCCCATTGCGTGGAAAATGTTGCTGTGTAACTCGGTTTTTCCAATATTGATAAATTTCACAAAACCCTGAACACCGCCTGCACCAGCAAAGTCGTCCTCTTTGCCAGTTCTTTCGTCCTTGAGACGAATTCGCACACCATTGTTCAAGAAGCTCAACTCGCGTAAGCGCTTGCTAAGAATTTCATAGTGAAAATCATTGTTTTCCTTGAATATCTCGTTGTCTGGCAAAAAGTGAACTTCTGTGCCGCGCTTTTCTGTTTGCCCGATGATTTTCATTGGCGATACATCAACGCCGTTGACTGACTCTGTAATCCGATTTTGTACAAATCCCTTGCTGAACTCCATGACATGCACTTTGCCATCACGACGGATCGTCAGGCGCAGCATTTTTGATAACGCATTGACACAACTCACACCTACACCGTGCAACCCGCCTGATACCTTGTAACTGTTCTGGTTGAACTTGCCCCCGGCATGAAGTTCTGTGAGGGCGATTTCCGCAGCTGACCTTTTTGGCTCATGCTTGTCGTCCATCTTCACACCGGTGGGAATACCACGGCCGTTGTCAACTACGCTGATCGAGTTGTCGGAATGGATGGTTACAAGAATGTCGTCGCAGTGACCTGCAAGAGACTCGTCAATGGAGTTATCAACCACTTCGAAAACCAAATGGTGAAGACCTGTACCATCAGAGGTATCACCAATGTACATTCCGGGACGCTTGCGAACAGCCTCTAAACCCTCAAGAATTTGAATGGAGCCCTCTCCATATGCCTCAGAGGCTCCGACCTGATGTGCATCAATCGTTGGCTGAAAGTTGGAACTCTCTTCACTTGTTGATTCGGTGTTTACGATTACCTCTGGTTGATTTTTATTGGTGGTCTTGTTTTCTTCAGTCATGGGAGGATTACTTTTTTATAACGTGAAAGCAGTTACGTTAGATGCGCATCGGCATTACGACATATTTGAAGGTTGCGTTCTCGGGGATCGTGAGCAAGGCAGAACTATTGGAGTCTGATAGTTCAAGTTTCACCATATCCTGTTCCATGTTATTTAGCGCATCAATCAGATACGTCACGTTGAAACCAATTTCAATACTCTCCCCTGCGTAATCAATGTCAAGTTCATCAACCGCCTCTTCTTGTTCTGCATTATTAGAAGCAACTCGAAGCGTTCCTGGATCAATATTAAGTCGCACTCCTTTGAATTTGTCACTTGTCAAAATGGCCGTCCTCTGAAGACAAGCGAGCAACGCGGCGCGCCCAAGAGTTATGGTATTTTTATGATTCTTGGGTATGACGCGGTTGTAGTCTGGAAACTTTCCTTCAACCAGCTTCGTAACAAATTCCATATTTTCAAAACTGAACTTGGCTTGGTTGTTGGCAAATTGCATTTCTATGGCTCCCTCTTCATTACTAAGAAGACGCTGAATCTCAATCACCGTTTTTCTCGGCAGGATAACTTCTTGGCGTGGAACCTCCGTGTCAAGCATCGCAGAGGCAAAAGCCAGACGATGTCCGTCCGTTGCTACCAGACTCAATTGTTTGCCCTCAGCAACAAATAAGATACCGTTGAGGTAGTAACGGATGTCATGAACAGCCATTGCAAAAGAAACCTGTCGAAGAAGGTCTTTCAGTGTTTTTTGGGGAACACTAAAGCGGGTGCCGAATGTTGATGACTCCTGAACCAAAGGAAAGTCCTCTGCGGGCATTGTCTGGAGGGTAAATCGACTCTTTCCTCCTTTTAGAACTAGTTTTGAAAGGGATGATTCCAAAAAAATGACTTGGTCACTTGCCATCGTTCTCAAAATATCTATCAATTTTCGTGCACCCACCGTTGCGGTGAAGTTCCCTGCATCACCATCCAATTCCGCTGTAGTCCGAATCTGAATTTCAAGATCACTGGTGGTGAACTGCAAGTGGCCTTCCTGCTTGCGTATCAGCACATTAGCCATGATGGGTAAGGTGTGTCTGCGCTCAACAATTCCTGCAATGGACTGCAAAATGTTGAGAATTCTGTCTTGTGATGTCTTCAGAACAATCATGTCAACCTCTTCTATAAATTCTTTAATTTAAATTAGTAGTAGTAGATAAAGGAATAGCAAATCTGTGGATAAGCCACTTTTCCTCTTTATTATCAACGACTTGTAAACCAGAAAGCCTGTTCTCAATTGACTTTTTCCAAATGCGAATAAGTGAACAACTCCTAAAAAACCTCTTGCCCTGTGCATAACTAGGGACTTATACGAATTCTTTCAACAAGTTTGTTAGCTATGCAGTGTGTGTTGGGATTAGCCTTTAAGCGTTTGCTCCAACACATGAAGTTGTTGATTTAACTCTGTTAGTTGTTGTCGTTCTGCATTTACTTTACGCACAGCATGTAAAACAGTCGTATGGTCACGCCCACCAAACAGCTCTCCAATTTCGGGTAAGCTTTTTTGTGTAAGTTCCTTTGCCAGATACATTGCGATTTGTCGTGGCCTTGCTATGCTGGCCGGCCTTTTCTTAGAATACATATCAGCCACCTTGATCTTGTAATAGTCAGCGACTGTTTTTTGAATGTTTTCAACCGATATTTGTCTGTTTTGAATTGAAAGAAGGTCTCGTAGCGCTTCTCTGGCCAACTGAATAGATATTTCCTTATGATTGAAACGAGAATAAGCTAAAATTTTTCTAAGTGCACCTTCAAGCTCGCGCACGTTCGATCGAACATTCTTCGCAACGAAGAAAGCGACCTCTTCAGGCATTTCTACAACCTCAGCGCGTGCTTTATTGATCAGAATGGCTACGCGCATCTCTAACTCCGGCGGCTCAATAGCAACAGTTAAGCCGGAATCAAAGCGTGAAACGAGGCGCTCATGTATGTCCGTTAGCCCTTTGGGGTAGGTGTCGCTGGTCATGATGATGTGCGATCTTTTGGTCAGAAGCGCTTCGAATGCGTTAAAAAATTCTTCTTGCGTTCTTTCTTTATTGGCAAAGAATTGCACATCATCAATCAGGAGTAGATCGAGCGAGTGATAGCGCTCTTTAAACTCATCAAAAGTCTTTCGCTGATAAGCCCGTACAACATCTGAAACGAATTGTTCTGCATGGATATACAGAACTTTTGCTGAAGGCCTATCCGCTAACAGCTGGTTCCCAACGGCGTGCATCAGGTGAGTTTTACCCAAGCCAACACCACCATAGATAAAAAGCGGGTTGTAGAGTTGGCCGGGTGTCCCGGCTACATGCATAGCAGCGGCGCGAGCCATTCGATTTGCTGAACCCTCAATTAAGGTCTGAAAAGTTAAGGAAGAATTGAGTCTGTGGCGGTTATTGCCAACTGACAAATCTTCTACCGCGGGGTAAGCACCAGGTAGTATGGCGCTTTCTTCTAATGGGTTTCTGGACGCGCTGTGTACTGAAACAGTTCTAGGACTTAACGCCAACTCGAGTGAGACGGGATGTCCACAAATACAACTAAGAACGTCGATGATGCGTTGGCTGTATTGAGCACGAATCCAATCCAGCTTGAAACGATTTTCAACTAAGACGGTTACGACGGAAAGATTACTGGAAACAGAGGCAACGAGAGGCTTAATCCAGGTGTTGAACTGCTGCTCGGGAAGATCTTGTGCAAGTTGCTCAACACAGGCTAACCATAAACCATTCCCGGCACTGACTTCCCGCTCCATCGGAATCCTGGAATGACCCCCTACCATGGCGTACTTTTCATATGTGGATAGATAAAGAATTTATAACTTGACAATGATGCGGTCGTCGTATTTATCCACAACCCATCAACAACCCCGTAGCTTACCTTAAGAGGCGGTGGAAAGAGGGTTGGTTTGCGTTACCACTGAAAATTTGTCATAATAGCCGGCTAACCAGATTTTCATGGGATAACTCCATGCAGCATTTAAAGATGAGCGAATGCGTTCGCTCATGCGAAGAATGCAAAACTGCAGATTAAAGGACTCGAAAAATGAAACGTACGGACCAGCCCTCCAAAGTGCGCCGTGCAAGAACCCATGGTTTCCTTACGCGCATGAAGACACGCGGCGGAAGAGCCGTCATCAATGCACGCAGGGCAAAAGGTCGCAAACGACTCGCGGTCTAAGATCCTCGTTTGGTGCAGAAAGCCGGACTCCTAACTGGGATAGTTTCTTTGTGCGTCATCTTTTAACCAGGGCTCATTTTCAAGCAGTCTTGAGAAGCCCTCCCGTTGCAAACACAGAGCACTTTGCGCTTCACCGTGTTGACTTGACATTGATCAGTGAGGCTATTGGGCAGTCAGGGCTCACAAAAACATCAAACCACGTCAGATCCAGCGAAGGTTTTGTTGGTGCCATGCTGCCCAAAAAGTGGGCCAAAAGAGCCGTTACACGTAATGCAATTAGACGCCAAGTTTATCGCGTATCAGAACAACTCAATCAAAATGCCCCTGCATTCGTACATGTCGTACGCATGAAAAAAGGGTTAGATCCAAAAACGTTTTTTAGTGCCAGTTCGGTAGCCCTCAAGTCTGCTATTTATCAAGAGCTTTTTGACTTGATGAGAGTGACAAAAACAGAGTGAATGACAGGCATGTTAAAAAAGCTGCTGATTATTGTTGTAAGGGCTTATCAATTAAGCTTGCGCCCATGGTTGGGTGTCTCATGTCGCTTTGAGCCAAGCTGCTCAACTTACTCGCTGATTTCTATTGAGCGACACGGTGCCCTTCAAGGCACTTATTTGACATTACACCGGCTCTTACGATGCCATCCCTGGTGTGCTGGCGGACTTGACCCTGTGCCTGTCAAGCCGCCCTCGTTTTTTAAGCAAATTAAAGCCTTTTTCATCAAATAAAACCCATGAACGATATACGCCGAACCATTTTGTGGGTTATTTTTGGTTTTTCCATGGTTTTGCTGTGGGATCAGTGGCAAATCCATAACGGCCAAAAGGCAACTTTTTTCCCCGCCCCTGAAGTGAAGACAAACTCAGCGGATGGACCGAACCGGAATGAAGCTATCACACCATCGGTCACCCCACCTGTGTCAGCCACACTCCCTTTGGGCGGTAGTGACATTTCTTTTGTCCCATCAACCGCCGATGAGCTCCGAGTAGCTCAAAAAAACGAGAACATAGTTGTAACTACAGATGTTCTCCAGCTGACTTTCAGTCCGGAGGGTGGAACCCTTTTGAAGTCTGAGCTTTTGAAGCACAAGGATATTGTCGAAAAGACGAAAAACATGGTCCTTCTAGACCAGGTGAAGGAGCGCTTCTATGTAGCTCAGTCGGGCCTAATTCCCAGCATTTCTGGAGTTGCCTTACCTACTCATAAAACGAGGATGACTTTGCTTACTGGCGATCTCGAACTCAAGGAAGGTCAAGACCAATTAACTGTGACGTTTGTATCGCCTGAGGTTGGCGGAGTAAAGCTTACAAAGTCTTATATTTTGAAACGCGGCAGCTACAGCATGGAGGTTACTCATACCGTCAATAACAATGGCGTGGCCGCAGTTGCTCCCCAGCTCTACCTTCAGCTGGTTCGAGATGGCAACAAACCAGACGGAGAGTCAGCCTTTTACTCGACTTTTACAGGTCCAGCGGTTTATACAGAAGCCAAAAAATATCAAAAAGTAGAGTTTTCAGACATAGAAAAAAACAAGTTTGACATTGAAAAGCAGGCAGAAAACGGCTACGTTGCAATGGTTCAGCATTATTTTGTGAGCGCCTGGATACTTGCTGATGGTGTCAAACGCGATATTTTCATGCGTAAAGTTGACAACAACTTGTATTCAGCTGGGCTGATATCCGGACTTGGAGAGATCGTACCGGCCGGCATGAAAACAATGACGGCCAAGTTGTTTGTGGGTCCTCAAGAAGAAAAAGTCCTCGAAAAACTGACACCCGGCTTCGAGCTTGTCAAAGACTATGGCTGGCTCACGATTCTCGCCAAGCCTTTGTACTGGTTGCTGGATGAGCTCAATTCCTTTTTGCACAATTGGGGGTGGTCGATTGTGGCTTTGGTTGTTTTATTGAAGATAGCGTTTTATTGGTTGAATGCGAAAGCATATGCGAGCATGGCAAAAATGAAGGCCATTAATCCGAGAATTATGGAAATGCGTGAACGGCTTAAAAGCAACCCGCAACAGATGCAACAGGAAATGATGAAGATTTACAGGGAAGAGAAAGTCAACCCGATGGGTGGATGCTTGCCGATCATGATTCAAATTCCTGTTTTTATCGCGCTGTACTGGGTGCTTTTGTCTAGCGTGGAGATCCGAAATGCACCCTGGGTTTTGTGGATCAACGACCTGTCAGCGGCGGACCCTTATTTCATCTTGCCTCTTTTGATGACTCTCTCGACCATGCTTCAGACGGCCTTGAATCCAACGCCACCTGATCCAATGCAAGCCAAGCTGATGTGGATCATGCCTCTGGCATTTAGCGTCATGTTTTTCTTTTTCCCAGCCGGCTTGGTGTTGTACTGGCTGACCAACAACATTTTGGCGATTGCGCAACAGTGGATAATCAATACGAGAATGGGTGTACCACCGCAGTTTAATTTACCCAAGTTCAGTTGAACCCAACGGATCCCATTGCCGCGATAGCAACTGCCGCAGGTTGTGGTGCGATTGGGATCATCCGTATTTCCGGAGCGGATCTTCAACCGCTAGTTCAGTCTCTGTGGGGTCGCGACCTCCGGCCGCGAGAAGCAACGTATTTGCCTTTTCTGGACGCAAAAGGCGATCCTATAGACCAATGCTTGGCTATTTTTTTTCCAGCTCCGCGATCCTTTACCGGTGAAGATGTTTTGGTGCTACAGGCACACGGTGGGCCTGTAGTACTGCAATTGATCCTGTCTCGTTGCTTTGAGTCTGCCAGCGAAACCGCACGTTTGTATCCTGGAAGGTTTAAAGACTTGAGGCTTGCCCGGCCCGGGGAGTTTACACAAAGAGCCTTCCTCAATGGCAAACTCGACCTGGCACAAGCCGAGGCCGTTGCAGATCTGATTGAAGCTAGTACGGAAGCTGCCGCGCGTAGTGCCGGAAGATCACTCAGCGGAGTGTTTTCCCGAGAGATCGGATTTCTTAATGAGGGCCTTATTGAGCTGAGGATGCTGATTGAGGCAACCCTGGACTTCCCAGAAGAGGAAATTGACTTCCTTGAAAAAGCAGAGGCAAGGATCAAGTTGTTTAAATTGCAACAAGCGATGCGGCGTGTTAGAAATCAGGCCCATCAGGGCGTATTGATGCGCGATGGAATCAAGGTGGTAATTGCGGGCCAACCCAATGCTGGTAAAAGCTCATTGCTCAATGCGTTAGCGGGGATGGAATTAGCAATTGTGACGCCCTTTGAGGGAACCACCCGTGACAAAATTCAGCAAACGATACAGATTGAAGGGATACCCGTTCATGTCATAGACACAGCAGGTCTTCGGGATAGCGTGGATCCAGTGGAACAAATTGGAATTGAGAAAAGCTGGCAAGAAATTGACTCAGCGGACGTGGTGCTGTTTTTGCACGATTTGACACGCATGGGTCTTGAGGACTACCGTAAAGCAGATGAGATCATCAGAGCCAATCTCATAGGTCGACTCCCCACGCGTATCCCGGTCTTGAATGTCTGGAATAAAGAAGATGCACTTGACTTGCAGCCACCGGATGGCCAGCTTGCTTTGTCCGCAAAGACTGGTAAGGGTCTCGATGCACTGAGGAAAAAACTACTGGAGACTGTTGGCTGGCAAACCGTGCCAGAGGGTGTCTTCATCGCAAGAGCCAGACACGTTCAGGCGTTAAGTCGGGTCGATGCTCATCTGGCTAATGCCGCGTTGAACCTCCGGGAACAGGCAAGGTCTCTGGATGTTCTGGCAGAAGAACTCAGGCTGGCTCAAAACGAGTTGAATCAAATTACGGGTGAGTTCAATGCAGACGACCTCCTCGGGGTTATTTTTTCAAAGTTTTGCATTGGCAAGTAGGCAGATGATGATGGCGCAGGCGGCCTTGTAGCCATCTACATTTTGTAAAAGCGCTAATGCCCCGAAAACTCAGTCACGGTAAACAGGGACAATCCGCTTTGCTTGAGCATTTTTGACCCACCAAGGTCTGGCAGATCAATGATTGCCGCTCCTTCAACAACAATGCCACCAAGTTTTTCAATCAGCTTTTTTCCGGCCATCATCGTTCCCCCGGTAGCAATAAGGTCGTCCATCAGTAAAACGCGACTGCCTGGTCTGATCGCGTCTGTATGTAACTCAACCGTTGCACTGCCGTACTCCAGCTCGTAGGTTTCAACGATGGTTGTGAATGGAAGTTTGCCCTTTTTACGGATGGGCACAAAACCTGTACCAAGTTCGTAGGCAACAACTGCGCCGAGAATGAAACCGCGAGCATCAAGACCGGCAACAACATCGGGCCTAAGTGAGGGGCACATGTATCGATGCACAAAGGCATTAATTAATACCCTGAACACTTGGGGATCCTGTAATAGTGGTGTGATGTCACGAAAATCCACACCAGGTGCAGGCCAGTCAGTCACGGTCCGAATGTGCTTGCGCAGGTAATCGTTAATGTTTAGATTGTTCAGGGTTTGCATGGTCTGGTAGTTATGTTTACAAAAGTTGAAGCTCAGCTTTGGCCAGGTTCTCCGCTTTTCCGCAAAGTACCAGGGTGTCGCCATCGTCAAGAATTGGATCGCTTTGGATATCTTCCAATATGCCATTACTGCGCCTGACACTGATAAGTCGAACCCTGAGCTCCTCAAGACACAGTTGTGAAACGGATTTCCCCTCCGACTTTGCGCCTTTAGTCAATGTTAGTGAAGATAGTCGCTCATAATCAAGATCGTTAACTGAGTCGTCATCAGTCCCGTGAAAATAACCCCTGAGAAGACTGTAACGCTCATCACGTTGGCCTTGAACAATTCGAATGACCCGTCGCATCGGTACGCCGACTAGCGCCAGAGCGTGGCTAGCTAACATCAATGATCCCTCAATTGCCTCCGGAACCACCTCTGTAGCGCCAGCAGCAAGTAATGACTCCAAATTACGGTCGTCTTGCGTGCGAACAATGACTGGAACGTGAGGGGCGTGAGACCGAATATTGGCAAGTACTTTGAGTGCACCAGGGGTGTCAATGTAAGTAATAACGACAGCGCTTGCCCTGGCCAAGCCAGCTGCCATTAAAACTTGTAAACGACAGGCATCACCAAATACGACCGAATCACCGCCTGCGGCCGCCTGTCGGATTCGGTCAGGATCCAGATCAAGTGCAATGTGACGAATGCCTTCACTGGACAGCAGTCGAGCGAGATTTTGCCCTGATCGACCGTAACCGCAGATGATGACGTGCTTGCTCGCATTGATGGACTGGCGAGCTATAGAGGTCATTTGAAGCGATTGTTGAAGCCACTCACTGCTAACCAAACGCATCACGAACGCATTGCTGTACATGATGATGAATGGGGTCGCCAACATGGATAAAACCATGCTCGCAAGAATCGGGTTCAGTAACTCAGCTGGTACAAGGTTGTTTTTTTGCGCGAGTGTGAGCAAAACAAAGCCAAACTCACCGGCCTGAGCCAAGTAAAGCCCGGTTCGAATGGCGGTGCCATCATTTGAGCCCAATGACTTGGCAAGTGCAGCTACAAGCAAGGCCTTGAAAAGCACCGGAAAAATCAACAAAATCATGACCAATGGCCAACGATCGAGTACCAAACGCCAATCAAGCAACATACCGATACTGATGAAAAAAAGCCCCAATAAAACATCGTGGAAGGGGCGAATATCAGTTTCAACTTGGTGCTTGAACTCGGTCTCTGAAATCAAAATACCAGCGATAAATGCGCCCAAGGCCAGACTCAACCCTGCCAACTCGGTTATCCAGGCCAACCCTAGGGTTATGAGCAATAAATTGAGAACAAAAAGCTCCTCGCTGCGTCGCCGGGCCACAAGCGTTAACCACCACCTGATGATGCGCTGACCGCCCACAAGCAAAATCGTGATGACAAGCGCTGCCTTCAGCGCCGCAAGGCTCAGCGCAAGCACCATTTCTTCTGCAGAGGCACTTAGTGCAGGAATCAAGACAAGCAGGGGCACCACGGCAAGATCCTGGAAAAGCAAAACGCCCATGACACGTTTGCCATGTTCCGACTCCAGTTCCATCCGCTCAGACATCAACTTAAGCACAATGGCCGTACTACTCATGGTCAATGCGCCTGCAAGAGCCAACCAAGTTTGCCAGCTCATGCCCCACAAGCGGGGAGCATAAATCGAAAGCCCTAATCCGATTAACGTTGCGCACACCATGGTGAGCGCAACTTGGAACAACCCGAGACCAAAGACATGCTGACGCATACTACGCAACTTAGGCAGATTGAATTCCAGACCAATAACAAACATCAGAAAGACAACGCCGAACTCCCCTAGGTGACGCACACCAGATGAGTCACCAGCAAGAGCAAGCGCATTCGGTCCGATCAATACGCCCACCACAAGATAGCCCAGCATCGGTGGAAGTTTGAGAAACCGAAAGACCACGACCCCAAGCACAGCCGACAGCAGATACAAAAGCGTGATTTCGAGAGCGTCCATGGCTACATACTAGCAAGCATCTACATTTACAAAAAGTTGTATCAGGTCGATCTATAGAATTCAGCCATGACATCCCTAAAACCTAGTCGCAAAAACGTTGATGCGGATAAAGCCATTCGACTCGCGCATGAAACACTTGAGATAGAGGCGGCCGCAGTGTTGGGCTTGCGTCAGCGTTTAGGCGCTACTTTTGTGCGGGCTGTGGAGATGATGCTTCAGGTAGAGGGCCGGGTGGTGGTCATGGGAATGGGCAAAAGCGGTCATATTGCAAGAAAGATTGCGGCCACATTAGCCTCAACAGGAACTACGGCCATGTTTGTACATCCCGCTGAAGCCAGTCATGGCGACTTGGGCATGATCAAGCGAGGTGATCTGGTGCTGGCTATTTCAAATAGTGGCGAGTCGGAAGAGATCACGTCTATTCTTCCTGTATTCAAGCGTCTGGGAATTCCTTTGGTGGTCATGACCGGCAATATGACCTCTACGCTGGGAAGCTATGCAGATGTCGTGCTTGACAGCGGCGTGGACAGGGAGGCGTGCCCGCTAAACCTGGCACCTACGGCCAGCACCACTGCACAACTCGCCTTAGGCGATGCTCTGGCACTAGCTCTACTGGATGCCCGTGGTTTTCGTGCAGAAGACTTTGCTTTGTCACATCCCGGTGGGGCACTAGGGCGCAGGCTTCTCACTCTGGTTAGTGATGTGATGAGAACCGGCAATGAGGTGCCGCGCGTTAGCCTACAAGCCGGCTTTAGTGAGTTGATGCGAGAAATAAGCTCTAAAGGCTTGGGCGCTACGGCTATTGTAGACAGCCAGGATCAGGCTCTTGGTATTTTCACGGATGGGGATCTTAGACGCCTGATCGAAAAGGGCCAGGATTTGCGAACCCTCAATGCGAGTCAGGTCATGCACATAAATCCCAAAACAATCAATGCTGACGCGCTTGCTGTTGATGCAGTAGAAATGATGGAGAACAACCGCATCACGTGTGTTTTAGTTGTGGATGAATCAGGCACTCTTATTGGTGCGCTCAACAGCAACGACCTATTGCGGGCCAAGGTCATCTGATGTTGCCTGCCATCCGTTTTCCCTCGGAGTTATTGGTCAAGGCGCAAAATATACGCGTTGCTTTTTTCGATGTAGATGGCGTGCTTACAGATGGCGGCCTTTATTTTTCGAAAGAAGGAGAGGACTTGAAGCGCTTCCATACGCTCGACGGCCATGGCCTGAAACTTCTGCAGCGCGCAGGCATAACACCGGTCATCATTACCGGCCGTGATTCATACCCATTGCGCAACAGAATGCAAGCCCTGGGCATCCAGCACGTTCATTACGGAACTGAAGACAAGCGCCCGGCAGCACAGCAGACGCTGGAGCAGTTGAAGCTTGATTGGACTCAAGCCGCCGCAATCGGGGACGATTGGCCAGATTTGCCTCTCCTGGCGCTGAGTGCGCTGGCATGTGCCCCACCCAACGCGCAGATTGAGCTTCGTCAACGCGCAGATTACGTGACGCAGTCAAAAGGTGGTGAGGGCGCTGCCCGGGAGTTTTGTGACTTGCTTTTAGTTGCTAGTGGAGAATATGCCAATCTTTTGAAAGCATATCTGCCGTGATAAAGGCTGTACGTGGGCTTTTGGATCGGTTATCTATGTATTTGCCTATTTTTTTAATGGGCGTACTGGCACTTGGAACCTATTGGCTGGTCAAGAGTACGCCGGAACTTTTAGTAACTCCGCCTGAACAACCGCCAAGGCACCAGCCGGACTACTTCATGAAAAAGTTCTCCGTCAAAACTTTTGATGAATCGGGTCGTCTTAAAAGCGAGATCTTTGGAGAAGAAGCCCGCCACTTTCCAGATACCGACACACTCGAAATCGACCGAGTCTTAATTCGATCGTTCAATGACAAAGGCCAGCTTACCACTGCGAGCGCGCTGCGCGCTTTGACTAACGGCGATGCATCTGAAGTACAGCTCATAGGGAGCGCCCTAGTCGTCAAGGACGCCGTGATTGGCAAGAATGGCGAAACATCTCCCCGCATGACTTACCGGAGTGAGTTTCTCCATGCCTTCATGGAAACTGAGCGGGTCAAATCCCACAAACCGGTGGAGCTAATCCGCGGACGTGACCAATTCACAGCCGATACGATGGTTTTTGACAATATCAGTCAAGTCATTGAACTTCGGGGTAGGGTCAAGAGTCGGATTGCACCGGCAAACTCAAACTGAAAGAAGGTAGCCCGTAATGCTTGATGTGGTGGTTCTTTTCTTTCTGCTTGGGCTTGTTGCGAAGGCTTGCAAGAGTGATCTGCGCCTTCCAGACGCTCTTTATGAGACCCTCTCGATCTATTTGCTGCTTGCCATCGGGCTCAAGGGGGGTATTGAGATGAGCAAACAGTCGCTTCTCTCCCTTGCCCCGCAGGTCACCGCCTGTCTGCTTTTGGGTTTCTCAATTCCCTTTTTGCTGGTGCCTATATTGCGACGCATGGGTCTTAATCGAGCAGACAGTGCGGCACTTGCTGCACATTACGGCTCGGTAAGTGTGGTCACATTCGCAGTTGCTTCCGCCTATTTGCAGAAAAGGAATATTCCTCTTGAGAGCCATGCTCCCTTGTGGGTGGCATTGATGGAGGCACCGGGCCTGATTGCTGGAATTCTGCTGTCCCGGGTGGGTGTGCAGGAAGCTCGGACAAGGCCTGTCAATTGGGGCGAGCTTGCCCACGATGTGTTTTTTGGAAAGTCCGTGTTGCTTCTGATGGGAGGACTGACAATAGGTGCGTTGATGGGTGAAGCAGGGACTGCGCCCATCAAAAACGTTTTTGTTGACCCCTTTAAGGGCTTTCTTGCTTTGTTCCTGCTGGAGCTTGGGTTGGTTGCCGGTTCCCGGCTTGGTGAGTTGCGTAAATATGGTCTCAAGCTCGTGGTTTTCGCCATCTTCGCGCCAATGGCTCTTGCATTTCCCGGGGCCCTGGTCGGAACGCTTTTGGATTTGAGTGTCGGGGGGGTGACTATCATGGCTACGCTTGCCGCTAGCGCGAGCTACATTGCAGCGCCAACTGCCATGCGAATTGCGGTGCCACAGGCGAATGCGGCCTTGTCAATCACTGCGGCTCTGGGCGTAACTTTTCCATTCAATATCGTCCTTGGTATACCGCTTTACTACCAACTTGCTGAAAAACTGTCATGAGGGGTCAGGAAATGACAAAACACCCGAAAAAAATGCTGGTCATTATTGCCGAGGCCCTACTTGAAAAAAGACTTGTTGTAGATGTTCTCAAGGCGGGCGCACACGGCTATACCGTGCATGACGTGAGGGGTGGGAGTGAACACTCCACCCGCGATGGATGCTGGGAGGCCGATCGAACGATTGAGATGAAAGTGATTTGTGACGCAACAGTAGCTGACAACATTGCGGCACATGTCTTGGGCCTCTACGGCCCAAACTATGGTGTGACGCTTTTTTTCAGCGATGTATCCGTTTTAAGACCCGAAAAATTCTGACAACCCCCAATAAAAAAGGGCCGTAAGGGCCCTTTTTGTTTAGTAGCTGCTGCGTCCGCCGCCGCCGCCGCCGTAACCGCCGCCGCCGCCGCTGCGTCCACCACCAGCGCCGCCGCCGTAACCACCGCCACCACTGCGTCCACCGCCAGCGCCGCCGCCGTAACCACCGCCGCCGCCGCCGCCATAACCACCGCCGCCACTACGTGGGGGACGTGGTTCCATGGGACGGGCTTCGTTGACTACGAGACCGCGGCCACCGAATTGTTGACCATTCATTGCATTGATGGCTGCTTGCGCTTCTGCATCGCTACCCATCTCAACAAAGCCGAAACCCTTGGAGCGACCGGTATCTCGCTCCATCATGACTTTGGCACTTGATACAGAGCCGTGAGCCGCGAAAGCCTGTTGAAGGTCGTCGTCACGGAAAGAATAGGGCAGGTTGCCCACATAAAGTTTGTTGCCCATTAGGGACTCCTGAAAAAAACTCAAAACGCGATGGAGTCCGATAACCGCTATTAACCCGCAATCAACAAACCAATGAAGACTTAAAGCAGACGCGAAACTGACCATTCACCGCAAACTCATACCACCTCAATTAGGGTGATATCGTCATATTATGCTCCAAACCGCAAAATATCCAAAATATTTCAATTTGTTGTCAAAAGAAGTGCTTTTCATATTAAAAGCCGTGCTTTGAAACCCGAGAGATGGTCGAATAGAAAAATAGGTAAATTTAACCTGCACGTATACTTTGGCGATGCGTAGCTCGGCCCTGCAGCACGCTGAGCCGGGTTTCTTTGAGCCCACTTTCACCCATGTTGATTGCCCATCCCCAGTCGTTGCATTTCGATGCCCCTTTGCTGCTCCAAAGCGGCGGTGCAATACGCGACTACTCGTTGAGCTTTGAGACCTATGGCACCCTCAACGCTGCAAAGACCAATGCAGTTTTGATTTGCCATGCGCTTAACGCCTCCCACCACGTGGCGGGTATCTATGCCGGACAGGAAAAATCCGAGGGTTGGTGGGACAACATGATCGGACCTGGCAAGCCGGTGGACACCAACCGCTTTTTCGTTATTGGCGTGAACAATTTGGGCTCATGCTTCGGCTCAACCGGTCCGATGCACATTAACCCCGACACAGGCAAGGTTTATGGTGCTGATTTTCCTGTGCTTACCGTTGAAGACTGGGTAAATGCGCAGGCCCGGCTACTGGATCATTTCGGCATCGAGGTTCTGGCTGCCGTGATGGGCGGCAGTTTGGGTGGCATGCAGGCTTTGAGTTGGAGTTTGCAGTACCCGACCCGGGTGCGCAATGCGGTTGTGGTTGCCAGCGCGCCGAACCTGAATGCCGAAAATATTGCCTTTAACGAAGTGGCGCGACGAGCCATTGCTACCGACCCTGACTTCCACAGCGGCTTTTTTTATGAGCATGGTGTCGTTCCAAAGCGTGGCTTGCGGATTGCGCGCATGCTGGGCCATATCACCTATCTGAGTGATGATGTCATGAACGAGAAGTTTGGCCGACAGCTCCGTGAAGGTGTAGAGCTTAAATACAGCACACAGGAAATCGAATTTCAGATCGAGAGCTACCTGCGATACCAGGGAGACAAGTTTGCTGAGTACTTTGATGCCAATACCTATCTGCTGATTACCCGGGCTTTGGATTACTTTGATCCGGCCCGCACTTACGGTGGCGACCTTAGCCAGGCACTTGCGCGTGCGACAGCCAGATTTTTGCTGGTCAGCTTCACCACGGATTGGCGTTTTTCACCTCAACGCAGTCATGAAATTGTCAAGGCGCTCCTGGACAACAAGCGCGACGTGAGCTATGCGGAGATAGACGCACCCCATGGTCATGATGCCTTTTTGCTGGATGACCCCCGTTATATGAGCCTGATACGCTCCTATTTTGATAGCCTTGAAAGCTTCTCGGCAGGAGCTACTGTGTCATGAGCCAGTTAAGCACGCTTGAGGCCATTGCCCAGCTGGTGCCGCAAGGAGCGCGCGTTTTGGATCTTGGCTGTGGTGACGGCGCCCTGTTGGCTTATTTACAGGCCAACCGGGGCTGTACTGGCTATGGCATTGAAATCGACGATACAAATGTGCTGGCTTGCGTCAAGCGCGGCGTCAACGTGATCCAGCTCAATCTGGACGAGGGACTCTCCATGTTTGGTGATCATTCTTTTGACGTGGTGTTGCAGATTGACACTCTTCAGCATTTGCGCAATGCGGAGACCATGCTGCGTGAGACGGTACGCGTAGGCCGCAGTGGAGTGATTGCATTTCCCAATTTTGGGCATTGGCCCAATCGCCTGAGCGTCCTCATGGGTCGTATGCCGGTAACAAAGCGCTTGCCCTACCAATGGTATGACACGCCCAACATCAGGGTAGGAACGTTCAAAGACTTTGAGGCATTGGCGGCGAACAAGAACATCCAGATCCAGGATGGATTTGGATTGCAGGAGGGACAAACCGTGCGGTTCTTGCCAAATCTGTTGGCAGGAACGGCTGTATTTCGGGTTTCCCGCGCATCTGTGGATTGACCGGTTAGGAAGAAACGGTCTTTTTACTGGTTGACCGAGCAATACCCAAGTCTGTTCCGGCCCCAAACCTTGATGAGCTTTGCGGTGCGTTTGGTGAGACTTGTTCACCCGGGCGTCTTGGATGCACTCACACTCTATTTAAGGTACCCTTTGTAGGGAGTAGCGAATCCTCAATTCAATAACTTTTCATAGGAGACACGCATGAAACGCTCAACATTTATAGCCGCAGGCAGCTTACTGGCAGCGCTCACCCTAGCTGGCTGCGCCAGCCGGCCGTCAGGCCCAGACTGGTTGACGCTGATTGATGGCGATAAGGGCCTGTCGAACTGGAATCAGGTGGGTGACGCCAATTGGCAAGCCTTGGATGGGGCGATCGTGGCTGACAAGGGCAAAGGTGGCTTTCTGGTGTCCAAGACTGCCTATAAGGATTTCATCATTTATGCCGAGTTCTGGGCGGAAACCGACACCAACAGCGGTATTTTTTTTCGTGCAAAAGACCCACTCAAGATTGCTGCAGACAACTCCTATGAGGTCAATATCTGGGACATCCGGCCAGATCCGGTTTATGCAACTGGCGCCATTGTTAACTTTGCAGCGGTCCCGGTGCCAACGGTTTACAAGGCTGGCGGCAAGTGGAATACGCTGGAGGTGTATGCCAGAGGATCGCATCTGACGGTCAAACTCAATGGGCAGCTTACGGTTGCCATTCAAGACAGTCAATTTGCCAGTGGACCCTTTGCGCTTCAGTATGGTGCTGGCGTCCGGGGTGCCAACGGAGGGGCTATCAAGTGGCGCAACGTTCAGATCAAACCGCTTTGATGTGCTAACTACTCGTCGTTCTATCCAGTGGTGTACCCCATGGTTTGGGGTAACCACAGAACAATTTGTGGAAATACTGTGATGGCCAGCAGCAGCAGCAGCAGCATCACGAAAAACGGCCAGCCTTCTTTCATGATCTCGCCAATCGGAATTCCAGTCAGTGCCTTGATGACAAACAGCAGCATCCCAAAGGGCGGGTGAATCAAGCCGATCATCATGTTGAGCACCACCAGCACGCCAAAATGAACCAGGTCTACACCCAGGAGTTTGGCCGCAGGCAGCAACATGGGCACAAACACCAGCAGCAGCACCGAAACATCTAGAAAACAGCCGAGCAACAAAAACAAGCCGTTGACCATCAGCAAAAACTGCAATCGCGACAGTTGCATGCCGTCGACCCATTGCGCCATGGCTTGCGGTACGCCTTCTGCGGTAAAGGCGTAGCTGAGCATGAAGGAGCCTGCCAAAATGAGCGTGATCACGGCGCTGCTCCGAGTAGACTCCAGCACCACACCCCAGAAGCTGCGCCAGGTAAGCGCTCTGAAAACAAGAGCAGCCAGAATCAGCGCATGCAAGGCGGCCACCGCTGCGGCTTCGGTGGGGGTAAAAGCCCCCGAATAAATCCCACCCAGCAGCACAAGTGGCATGGACAGAGGCAAGGCGCCACGAAAAATCAGGCTGGCCCACTGTGAGCGTGGCACCGGCTCATCCCGGGGCATTTTGCGAAGGGTGGCCATGACATAAACCACGCCCATCATGACCAAGGCAGCCAACAGGCCCGGCACGATGCCGCCCAGGAAAAGCGCGCCTACCGAGGCACCTGAGACCATGCCGTAAATGACCATGGGGATACTTGGAGGAATGATGGGTCCCAGCGTGGCACTGGCGACCACCACTGCACCGGCAAAGCCGCGCGAATAGCCCTGTTTTTTCAGCATTTGTCGGATGGTGACCAGCCCCGGACCGGCGGCATCGGCAATGGCGCTGCCGCTCATGCCGGAAAAAATGACGCTGACCAGAATATCCACCTGAGCCAGGCCGCCGCGCATGCGCCCGACCAGCAGGCGGCAGAAATCAAATATGCGCTCGCTCACAGAGCCGGCATTCATGATATTGGCGGCAAATACAAACAGGGGGACGGCCAGCAGTACATAGCTGTTGTACAGCCCGTTGCCGACTTGCTCAGCCACCAGCCCCAGGTCTTGTCTTTTCATCAAAAGATAGGCTATACCCGAGGCCAGCATGGAAAAGCCTATGGGCATGCGCAGCAGCATGCCAGCGACAAGCACGAGGAACAGAACGCCTATATCCCAGGTCATTGCAGTTGTGACCGGGTTTGAACAATGCGCCAGAGGCTCCAGGCACTGCGGACCACCATTGCAACCAGGAGCAAAACAAAGGGCAGATACACGACCATGAAAGGCAGGTTCAAAACCGGTGTGCCCTCGCGTCGCATGAAATGCACATAGTCCCAGCTGGCGGGCAAAGCCACCAGAGCCAAACCACCTATGAGCATGTGGCCGGCAACGGCCATGGCCTGGCGTGTGCGCGGGCCAGCCAGGTTCCATAGAAGATCAAAGACCACATGCTCGCGCTCGGGCACCATCACCGCAGCTGCCCACAGGATGACCCAGACATACAGGATGACAGCTGCTTCATCGGTCCAGGGCAGAGGCTTGTTGAAACCGAAGCGCGCCGTGATCTGGATGATGAAAACGACAAACAAGGTTAAAAATAAACCACCACCGATGGCGTTGGCCATAGTTCTCAAATATCGACGCATGAGACAGATCGGTGAGGCTTGTTAACGCGTCTGGTTGATACGTTCAACCAGACCTTGAGGCCAGGTCTTGGCGTATTCAGAGTTTTGGTACCGGGCTTGAACTGCTTTGCGAAACGCATCCACATCCGGTGTTGTCACCTGAAGCCCTTCTTTTTTGAAGAATTCGACCAGTTGCGACTCTTCCTTGATGCGATTTTCGTTGTTGTAAGCCGCCGCCGCCTGTGCGCCAGCCCGAACTTTCTGCTTTTGTAAGTCCGTCAAGGCCTCATAACTTTTGTTGGAGATGGTAATGAACAGGCTGTCCACCAGGTGACTGGTCAGGGTGATTTGCTTGGTGACCTCATAAAACTTTGCCGACTTGACAGAGGGCAAGGGATTATCCTGACCATCTATGGTGCCGGACTTCAGCCCCAGGTAGACCTCACCGAATGCAAGTGGTGTGGCGGTTGCACCCAATGCGTCGCCCAGAAACAGCCATTCCCGTGAGCCGGGCATACGCAGTTTGATACCTTTGAGGTCGGCAGGGGTTCTGACACTGCGAGTTTCGCGGAGATTGAGCTGTCGCGTGCCCAGATAGATCGTAGCCAGAGTGGTCAAACCCAGTTTCTCAGTCACGGTTTTGAACAACTCCGCGCCAATAGGACCGTTGAATACCTTTTGCTGGTGCAACGTATCTCGGATCATGTAGCCGGCGGTAAAGACCGAGAACTCCGGGACTTGCTTGGCAATGTCAAACGCCGATATGCTGGCAAGTTCCAGGTTTCCACGCGCCATTGCAATAGTCTCGGCCCCTTGCTTGAACAGCGAGGCGTTCAGATTGATTTGCACATCAAATTCGCCCGGCGCTGTTTTTTCCAGCGCATCCTTAAATACCGTCCACATCCTGGCGTGCCAGTCGTCGGGCACTGCTGACGAGGAGATCCGAAGTATTTTTCGGCTCTGTGCACGAGCCCCCGGAGTTAAGACGAGCGCCGAACAACCCAGAGCACTAGCGGCGGCGCTGTGCAGCAAAGTTCGACGGCTCAGTGCGGTTGAAAATGACATGAAGGATTTGGGCTGTTCGATTTCGAAGGTTCTGAAGCCAGACTATTTTCTATCAATCCTGCTATAAAAGCACTGGCTCGGCAAAGTCCAGTCAATGACCCATCTGGAGATTTCATGAATGCACGCGTTCCCCCCACCGTTTTCAACCCTCAATTGGCACTTGATGAAGTTCGCCGGACTTGGGACGATGAAATCGTGGGTCAGCTCAAAAGTTATATCGCCGTCCCTGCCAAGTCGCCCGCGTTTGATACCGACTGGTCGACCAACGGTTATCTCGATACCGTGGTGCGCCAGGCGGCGTCCTGGGTTGAGGCACAAAAGGTGGCAGGTCTGACGCTTGAAGTCATCCGTCTGCCCGGTCGTACCCCCGTGATCTTTTTTGAAGTGCCGGCTTCTGGCCCAGCTTCAAACACATCGTCTGGCCAAACGGTGCTCATGTATGGCCACCTGGACAAGCAGCCCGAGTTCACCGGTTGGCGTTCCGACCTTGGTCCTTGGACGCCCAAGTACGAAGACGGCAAGCTTTACGGGCGCGGCGGTGCCGACGACGGATATGCCATTTACGCCAGCATTGCCGCCATTTCGGCCCTCAAGCGCCAGAACGTGGCACATTCACGCATCGTCGGTCTGATTGAAACCTGCGAAGAGAGTGGCTCGTACGACCTGATGCCCTATATCGATGCACTCGGACCATCCGGCAGCAAGCGTCTGGGCGATGTGGCATTGGTGATATGTCTGGACTCGGGTGCCGGAAATTACGACCAACTCTGGTTAACCACCAGCTTGCGCGGCATGGCCGGTGGCGTTCTTAAAGTGGAGGTGCTCACCGAAGGCGTTCATTCCGGCGATGCCAGCGGTCTGGTGCCGTCGAGCTTTCGCATCATGCGCCAGGTGCTTGACCGGTTGGAGGACAGTGCTACCGGCCGCCTTTTGCCAGCCAGCTTTCACTGCGAGGTGCCGCCCGAGCGTCTCAAGCAGGCCCATGCAACCGCAGCCATTCTTGGTGACGAGATTCACAAGCGCTTTCCCTGGGCGCATTACGACTGTGAAGGCTCCACCCGTTTGACCTTGCCCACCACCACCGATCCGGTCAAAGGCCTGCTGGCGCGTACCTGGGCGCCTACGCTGAGCGTGACCGGTGCCGAGGGGCTGCCCGACATGAAGAACGCGGGCAATGTGCTGCGGCCCTATACAGCGTTCAAGCTCAGCCTGCGGCTGCCGCCGCTGGTTGATGCCGGCATGGCTGTGCAGGAGCTCAAAACGCTACTTGAAGACAACGCACCGTATCAAGCACGTGTGACGTTTGAGGGCGGTGGGACGACGGGCTGGAATGCGCCTGAGACCGCGCCCTGGTTCGAGCAGGCTTTGCACAGCGCTTCGCGCACGCACTTTGGTGCGGATTGCGGCTTCATCGGCCAGGGTGGCACCATTCCCTTGATGAGCATGCTGTCCCAGGGCTTTCCCAAGGCGCAAATGATGGTGTGTGGTGTATTGGGTCCCAAGAGCAACGCCCATGGACCCAATGAGTTCTTGCACGTACCCTATGCCAAGCGCCTGACGGCTGCAGTGGCTCAGGTAATTGCCCAGATGCCCTGAGCACAAGGCGCTAGGCCTGAACGGTAGCGCGTTTTTGCCAACTTAGCCACAGCAGCGCCAGTCCAGTAAGGACAACCGGCATCAGCGAGCCGAAATTGAGCCATTGCCACCCTCGCGAGGTGATCAGCGCGCCACTCGCAAAAGAGGTGATGGCCATAACGCCGAAGACACAAAAGTTGATCGCTGCCTGAGCCCTGTCTTTTTCTTCGAGCCTATACGCGCTCATGGCCAAGGTGGTGCTGCCGGTAAACAGAAAGTTCCAGCCCACGCCCAGCAAGAACATAGCCAATAAAAATTGGTGTAACTCTACCCCGGAAAGCGCAATCAAGATGCACAGCAAATTGAGGGCAACGCCAACGCCCATGATTGGCAGGGTGCCAAAACGTTTGATCAGGTGGCCGGTAAAAAAGCCGGGTGCGAACATTCCAACCACATGCCACTGCAGCACAAACGCGGCATCATCAAAGGGGAATTGGCAGACTTGCATGGCCAGCGGTGTTGCTGCCATCAATAGATTCATGACGCCGTAGCCCAGCGCTGCCCCGATAACCGCCACCATAAAAACAGGCTGGCGCATGATTTCCAGCACGGGTCGCCCACCGCTGCTGCCTTTGGCCAGCGGGGGTGCCGGCGGCATGTCAATGGTGGACATGATTCGGATAGCGACCAGGGCGACCACCGCGAGGGACAGATAGGCACCCACAAAGGGCACATCCATGATGTTTTTGGTGTGGGTGGCCAGATAGGGTCCGATGATGGCTCCGAGCAAGCCCCCGGCCAGAACCAGTGAGACGGCTTTTTCGCGGTAGGCCGGCACCACCAATTCAGCCGCCGCAAAACGGTAAAGCTGGCCGTTGGCGCTGTAATACCCGGCGATGAAGGTGGCTGCTACCAGCAACCAGAAGCTGTGGCTGAAAGCGGCGTAGCCACACAATAAGGCAGAGAAAAAAGCCACCATGAGGCCAATCTGGAAGGAGTATTTGCGACCAAACCGGCTTTGCGCGCGCGCGACCAGCGGCGTGCTTAAAGCGCCGCCCACCACATAGCCCATGACAGGCAGTGTTGCCATCCAGCCCAGGGGTGCCATGCTCAGGCCCACAAGGCCATTGATGGCAATGAAAACAATGTTGTTGGTAAGAAAAAGACCCTGGCAAACAGCCAGCAAGATGAGGTTACGGTTCATCCAAGGAGTGTAAGGGCCGCCAATGCCGCCAGCGGGGCGGTCTCGGCGCGCAGGACTCGTGGCCCCAGCGTTGCAGCAACAAAGCCGTGGGCCAGGGCGGCATCTTCTTCCTCTGAACTCAGGCCACCCTCGGGGCCCGAGAGAAAGAGCACGTTCTCACAGGGCGTCAGAAACTCTGACATTGACCGGGCGTTTTCACGCAAAGACAACACCAGTCGCAGGCTTCGGCCGTTTCGCCTGTCTGCCGCCAATGCTTCTGGAGGAGAGGACTGGCTGAGTTCGGTCAAATCATCAAGCGCCAGAAGCCAGCGCTTCAATGCCATCACATTGCAAATGCGCGGCACCCGGTTTCGACCCGATTGCTCGCATGCCGCAATGGCCACACTTTGCCAGTGGTCGACTTTTTTGTTGGCGCGCTCGCCGGTCAGCCGCAACACGCTGCGCTCGCTCATCAGAGGTTGAATACTGGTCGCGCCGAGCTCAGTGGCCTTTTCAACCAGCCAGTCCATGCGCTCATTGGCTGGCATGACCAGCCCCAGATGTACCTGGCGAGCCGTTTCACGTTCGACGGCCAGATGCGCACCCACCTGCACCTGCACACCGCTTCGGGCCATTCGGGTAATGGTGGCTTCAAACTCCCCGCCCGGACGGTCTCCGACCCAGCCCGGACCATGGTTGAACAGCGTGAGGGCATCGCCCGGCTGCAAGCGCAGCACCTGAACATGCCGCGCCGCGCCGGCAGGAAGTTCAATCAGCTGATCGGTATCAAGCGCAGCAGGGCAAAAGAAACGGGGCATTCAGCTATAGAAAAAAGAGCGGCCAGACCAATAGGTGCTTGGATAAACCGTCAATTGGGTTATGAGCGACCAAACGCAAATACGTTGGGAACGTCAATTCCTTCGACTTTTTCAACCAATCGCAACAGGGGCTTGAGCTCCCGGTAACGGCTGCAGGTTGATCTTATATAGGCCATGAAACGGGGTGTGTCTGTCAGGTAACGCGGCTTGCCATCGCGCAGGGTGAGGCGGGCAAAAATACCGGCCACTTTAAGGTGACGCTGCAATCCCATCCACTCTACTCCCCGGTAGAACTCGCCAAAATCATCGCCCACGGGCAAACCAGCCGCCTTGGCCTTTTGCCAGTAGCGCACGGTGATGTCCAACACAAAGTCCTCATCCCAACTCAAAAAAGCATCACGCATCAGACTGGCGATGTCATAGGTAATAGGCCCGTAAACGGCATCTTGAAAATCGAGCACGCCGAGGGTCGTGGCCACATCGCCCACCATCAGATTGCGTGGCATGAAGTCCCGGTGTACGTAGACGGCAGGCCAGGCCAGATTCTGTTCAATGATGAGCGAGAAAGCCTCATCCAGGGTGCGACGCACATCGCCTTGCACCACAACTCCCCGATGCCGGCTCAGGTACCAGTCGGGAAACAATTCGAGCTCGCGTCGCAGCAGGGCCTCGTCATAGGGCGGTAGCACGCCAGGTCTAGAGGCTTTTTGCCAATCGACCAGCAGATCGACGGCCTGTAAATACAAAGCCAGATTGCTTTCGGGTTGGGCCGGATTGATAACCTGCATCATGGTGCGCGAGCCCAGGTCGCTCAAGAGCATGAAGCCCTGCGATTCGTTCCAGTCAAGAATTTCAGGTGCCTTCAGCCCGGCTTCTATCATCAAGCGGTCAACGGCGACAAAAGGCCTGCAGTTTTCTTTGTCGGGCGGTGCATCCATGATGATCCGGCTTATGCCACCCAAGGTCGCATCGGTCTGCAGCCGGAAATAGCGACGAAAACTGGCATCGGCGGAGGCCAGCACCAAGGTATCTGGTTGCAAATGCTGACTTTGCGCGATCTGCTCCAGCCACGCTCGAAATGCCGCCTCACGCGCGGGGCTTGACCACTCAATGGATGGCCAAGCGGGCTCGGTCGCGGATGGAAAGGCAGATAGGTGTGTCATGGATAATCCATTTTACAAACCTTGTCCACCTGAACGATTACTTTTGCCTCCTTCTGTGTTGATCGCCCAATGCGCTTTGCCATGCCTGACCTGAGCTTCCAGGCGCTGGCGGTAAAACGCTTCGCTTCTTGCGATCGGGTTTTGGCCCGGTCACTGGTGTGTGTGGCTTTCGTGTTGACGATTTCAAGGGCTGACGCCCAATCCCCATGGCCCAATTTGCCGCCACAAGCACCAGCCAGTTCGGCTTCAGAGACACTGGTGCCGCTCCAACTCAGAATGTCGCCCAAGCTGCTCGACCAGATTGACCCTTCCATCCGCAGCGAGCTGCCCACATTCATCTTCGGTGACCGCATGTCCGGACGGCCTGACCTGGAAACGCTGGTCGAAGGAAATGCTATTTTTCGTCGTGGCGATACGGTTATCCGGGCGGACCGTCTGGAGTACTACCAGCCCAGCGATCAGGCGAAAGCGCAGGGCCGTGTTCTGATCAACCGGGCCGGTAACGTATTTGAAGGCCCTTCGATGGAGATCAAGGTCGACTCGTTCGAGGGCTTTTTTATGCAACCGCGCTACCGCTTTTTGGCCAACGAAGCCTATGGCGATGCCGAGCGGGTGGACTTTCTGGATGACAAGCGTGCAGTGATACGCAATGCCACTTTTACCACTTGCCAGCGCGTGCCAGGCCCGAGCTGGCTGCCAGACTGGTTTTTGCGCGCAGCCGTGATCCGTGTTGACAGCGAGGACGAGGTGGGGGAGGCCGAAGATGCCAAGCTTAACTTCAAGGGCGTCACCATCCTGTCCTTGCCATCGGTCAGTTTTTCACTCAGCGAAAAGCGCAAGTCCGGCTTTCTGGCCCCAACCTTCAGTGTGGACAACATCAGCGGTACCGAAGTGACGGCACCGTACTACTGGAATATTGCCCCCAATCGTGATGCCACCTTTTACCCGACGGTGATGAGCATGCGGGGCGTGGATTTAGGGGGCGAGTTCCGCTACCTGGAGCCCACTTACGGCGGCCGATTGCGTGCCAACTATATGCCCGGTGACCTGTTGAGGGACTCGGATCGCTGGGGCATGGCCTACCTGCACAACGGCGTGATCAAGACTGGGCTCAGCAATGTGGGCAATATCGGCCTGAACCTGAGTCTGAACCGGGTCAGCGACGACGATTACTGGCGCGACTTCCCACGTGGTACCACTTCACTTACCCAGCGATTACTGGCCAGCGATGCCAGTCTGACCTGGGGCAAGGGCTCATTTTCGACCACCTTGCGCGCCTTGAAATGGCAGACCCTGCAGGACGTGACCTCTCCCATCACCCCACCCTACGACCGCCTGCCGCAGATCACCGCGCGCTATTCCCGTTTTGATCTCAGAGGGCTGGACTTGTCTGTGGATGGTGACTACACACAATTTGAGGGAAATCAGCGCTTGACCGGCCAGCCCAATAGCCAGCGTAATGTTTTGTTATTGCAGATGAGTCGGCCCTGGCTGGGTTCAGCGGGCTACATCACACCCAAACTGCAGATGCATGCCACCACCTACCAATTTGACAGCTTCCTGGCCAATGGAGATAACTCCGCCAGCCGAGCCGTGCCGACCCTTAGTCTGGACAGCGGACTGGTTTTTGAGCGTAATGCGACTTATCTGGGGAGCCGTTATACCCAGACACTGGAGCCACGTCTTTTTTACGTCAACACGCCGTATGTCAATCAAAGTAACCTGCCCAATTACGACTCGGGCGCATATGACTTCAACTTTGCCACCATCTACACCGAAAACGCATTTGTCGGCAATGACCGCATTGCCGACAACAATTTGCTCACCGCCGGTGTCAGCACTCGCTTTCTTAAACCCGAAAGCGGCGCTGAAGTTGCACGCTTTAGCCTTGCTCAGCGCTACCGGTTTGTTGACCAGAACGTGACCTTGCCAGGCGGTGTCCCCGCCAAGGCCAGCTTGAGCGACGTGCTCCTTGGGGCTTCTGTGAATTGGGATA
Organism: Hylemonella sp.; assembly: GCA_040382055.1. Taxonomy (GTDB): domain Bacteria; phylum Pseudomonadota; class Gammaproteobacteria; order Burkholderiales; family Burkholderiaceae_C; genus JBEIGE01. Next base: position 138,599 of record JBEIGE010000001.1, on the reverse strand, counting down.
AACGCTGGTTGCTGGACACGACAGTGCAATACAACCCCACCACCGAAAAATCGACACGTGCGACAGTCGGCGCTCGCTACAACCCGGGTAGTTACCGGGTGCTGAATATGGCTTACCGGTTCCAGCGCGACGTCAATGGCCTGGTTGCCAATGAGCTGGTTGACATGGGTTGGCAATGGCCGCTCAACGATTTATGGGGTGACAAGGGAAAAGACCTGGGCGCTGGCCGTGGTCAAGGTGCAGGTCGCTGGTACAGTGTGGGGCGTTTGAACTACAGTTTGCAAGACGCCAAGTTGGTCGACTCCATCCTCGGTTTTGAATACGATGCTGGCTGTTGGCTGGGTCGCGTGGTTCTTGAGCGCTTGTCGACCGGCTTGGTAACCGTGAACCAGCGCATCATGTTCCAGCTGGAATTTGTTGGCTTTTCCCGGGTCGGTATCGATCCTTTGCAAACCCTGAAAAGAAATATCCCGCGCTACCAAAACCTGCGTGAGCAGACCACGTCACCGAGCCGCTTTAGCAATTACGATTGACCCACACCATGACTTCCCGCGTTCAGGCCCTTCTGGCGGCGTTTACTCTGACCCTGGCGGTTTTGCCGGCACAGGCTCAGGGCTTGCGCCAGGGTGCCCGTACGGCTCCGGTATTGACACCACAAGTGGGTGCACTCACATCGTCTGATCAATCCCAGCGCCCGCTGGACTTTATCGTGGCGATTGTCAATGCGGAGCCCATTACCAACTACGAGGTCAATACCGAGCTGCAAAGGGTGTTGCAGCAATTTGCACAACAAAAGCGTCCCCAGCCCGACTTGCGTGAACTTCAGGGTGAAATACTGGAGCGTTTGGTTAATGATAAAGCCCAACTTCAGTTGGCCAAGCAAACCGGCATCAAAATCGAGCAATCATCGGTGGATCAGGCAGAGCAGACGGTTGCTTTGCAAAACCAGATTGATGTGGACGAGTTGCGCCGCAGAGTCGCCCAGGACGGGATCCCACTTGCCGAGTTTCAGAAGCAGCTACGCGACCAGTTGACCTTGACTCGTTTGCGTGAGCGCGAAGTCGAGCCCCGGGTTCGCGTGAGCGATCAGGAGGTCGAGCAATACATCAAAGAGCAGACCGACAAACTGCAAAATAGCCCGCCACAGTTGATCAATCTGGCTCAGGTATTGGTGGCCGTTGCTGAATCTGCTACTGAGGATCAGGTGGCGGCACTTCAAGCCAAGGCCCAGCGCGTGCGAGAAAGAGCCCGTGCTGGCGATGACTTTGCGAGTCTCGCCCGGGAGTTCTCGGATGCTCAGGATCGCGCCAACGGGGGCCAGTTGGGGTTACGTCCGCTCGATCGTTACCCGTCTCTTTTTATAGATGCCACACAATCATTGGCGGAAGGTAATGTGTCCGAAGTGATCCGTTCTGGTGCCGGTTTCCATGTGCTCAAGGTGCTGGAAAAACGCCAGGCCAACGCACCCGGCTTGCCACCCAGCACCGTCGCGCAAACCCGATCAAGGCATATTCTGTTGCGTCCCAACTCCAAGTTGAGTGAGTCCGATGCTGTGGACAAGCTCAGAGATTTCAGGCGGCGCATTCAAATCGGTCAGACCGACTTTGAGACGCTGGCCCGCCAAAACTCTCAGGACGGCAGTGCGCCGCAAGGTGGTGATCTGGGCTGGTCCAACCCGGGCCAATTTGTGCCAGAGTTTGAACGTGTCTTGGCCCGTCTTTCCCCTGGCCAGATCAGCGATCCCATTATTTCCCGTTTCGGGGTTCACCTGATTCAACTCCTGGAGCGTCGTAATGCCCCCTTGAGTGTCCGTGATCAGCGCGAAATTGTGCGCAGCATGCTGCGCGAGAAAAAGCTCGATGAAGCCTATGAGGTATGGGCCCAGGAGGTTCGTGGCCGGGCCTACGTGGAGTTGCGTGAGCCACCCCAGTAAAAAAACGGTGGTGTGATGTGAAACACATCCCGCGCAAGCGCTTTGGGCAACATTTTTTGGCAGACCACGGCATTATTGACGCCATAGTCTTGGCTATCGACCCCCGTCCGGGGCAGCTTATGGTTGAAATTGGCCCTGGTCTTGCTGCACTGACCCAACCCTTGGTGGAGCGGCTTGGCCGCCTGACCGTGATTGAGCTGGACCGCGATCTGGCCGCACGCCTGCGTGAGCATCCGCAGCTCAACGTCATTGAGGCCGATGTGCTTCAAGTGGATTTCGCTCATATCGAAGCTCAACAGCCTGCTCCTAAATTAAGAGTGGTCGGCAATTTGCCTTACAACATCTCCACGCCCATCCTTTTTCATCTGCTTGATGCGGTAGACGTCATTGAAGACCAGCATTTCATGCTGCAAAAAGAAGTGGTCGATCGCATGGTGGCCCATCCTTCAACCTCCGAATACGGGCGTCTGAGCGTCATGCTGCAGTGGCGGTATGTCATGGAAAACGTGCTATTTGTACCGCCGGCAAGTTTCGACCCACCTCCCCGGGTCGACAGCGCCGTGGTGCGCATGGTGCCGCGCACGGACTTTGCCGCTTTGGACATCAAACGCCTGAGTGAAATCGTTCAGGTGGCTTTCAGTCAGCGGCGCAAGTTGTTACGCCACACCCTGGGTCGCTGGCTGGAAGAAAAAGGGCTGAATACCGGTTTTGATGTGCAGCGCCGTGCTGAAGAAGTGCCGGTTGACCAATATGTGGCACTGGCCTTGTCCTGCCACTCTACAAAACAGGGTCTGGCGCAATGAAAAAAGCCCCGACAAGCAGGGCTTCAGTGATGTTTTGGAAAATCGGCCGAAATTCTTGATCAGGCTGCTGCCAGCCAATAACCGGCGTTAAAAGGGCTGCTCATTCGAAGTGCCAAGGGTGATATATCGAGCAGCTTGTCCGTGGGCATTTTTTCTCCCGGATCTTCGGTAACTGCCATTGCACCGGTCTGAAGCGTATCTTCAGTACCCTCGGTTTTTGCCTCATTCGCCCGTTCTGCTTGGCTGGTGTGTGCAGAACGGGCTACAGAAAAGAATAGAAACATCGGAACGGTATTTTCCGGTCTCCCCAATAATCTGCGGCATCGCGGAAGATGTCGAGCAGTTGCTCACGCGCCTCTTTGTCAAATTTCAGGTTTGCCGGAATGTGTTCAAGCACGGCAATAAAGCCAGGCTGAGGGCCCGACTTGTGTAGAGGATCTGTCATGCAGTCATAGAGTGCATCAAAGTTCTTGCCCACGTTGGCGGGCAAAGTGAACTGCTGGGCAATCAAGTCCAGCACATCCTGCTTGCTTTGTGCTTGCGCCAGGTTGGCGTACAGGAAGTGATGGCCCAGGCTCTGGGCAGCTTCCTGCAGATCGTGTACCCGGAAGGCACGGATCGATTGCACGATATTGGTTCTAACGGTACGCAGTGGCATTTCCATCCCCGCATCTCTTTCTTAAATGACTAAACTGGTTCAAGGCACGATCTGGCGAAAACTCGCGTAATGATCGGCCGTATAAAAACAGACATCTGGCGTCTTGGGCTGACCGCCGCACACAATGCGCCGGGCACCCCGGTCGCGTGAACCCGGTGTTTTTACGGTGTACTCGAGGTAATAACCCCGCTTTTGACCAGGAAGCAAACGCTCCCGGTTCCCAAACACCACACCATCCTTGTCGTATGGAAACGGTCCGCCTTGGCGAATCAGCTGGTAGGTTTCAACGCCTTGACGCGGTAAATCTGCTAATGAGACTGTTGCCAGATTGTCCGTTGGCGCCCTCTCTCGGGCTTGTGCCAACGTCGCAAAAGTTGCAAAGCAAACCGTTAGGGACAGCGATAAGTAAGCGATTACAAACTTTAAAACCGACCTAGACACCATACAACCGTGTTCCTCAAATCCCGGGAATACCCGGAAATTTCAAGAGGTGGATTGTGGCCTATTTGAGCTAAAAACGCAAGTATTTGCCCAAAGCTGGAGCAGATCCAAAGACCACTATTGCGCGGTAAGCATGTACTTACTTGTCGTTATGGGCCTATCGCGTTGCGTTTGCATCCGCAACGGTAAGTGCAGTCATATTGACAATCCGTCGCACGGTGGTGCTCGCAGTCAGGATATGCACCGGTTTGGCAGACCCCAGCAGAACGGGTCCTATGGCAATATTGCCGCCGGCCGTGCGTTTGAGCAAGTTGTAAGCAATGTTGGCGGCATCAATGTTCGGCATGACCAGCAAATTGGCCTCCCCTTTCAGGGTGCTATTGGGCATCAGGATGTGGCGGGCATCGCCGTCCAGCGCCACATCTCCGTGCATTTCGCCATCCGCTTCAAGCCAGGGCGCCTGGACGCGCAACAGCTCTAAGGTCTTGCGCATTTTGATGGCACTGGGCTGGTTGCTGCTGCCAAAGTTGGAGTGACTCAGCAGCGCCGCCCTGGGCTGCAGGCCAAAGCGCATCATTTCCTGGGCAGCCATGATGGTGATCTCCGCCAACTCCTCGGCGGTGGGGTCGTAGTTCACATGTGTGTCCACCACGAATAACTGACGATCCGGCATCATCAGGCCGTTCATACAGGCAAAGGTGCTGACGCCAGCGCGTTTGCCTATGACTTGATCAAGGTACTGCAAATGGTGCGCAGTGTGCCCCCAGGTGCCGCAGATCAAGCCGTCGACATGGCCTTTGTGCAGTAGCATGCAGCCGATCAGGGAAAGGCGCCGGCGCATCTCAATTTTGGCAATCTGAACCGTCACGCCCGAACGCTCGGTCATCTGATGGTAGGTTTGCCAGAAGTCGCGGTAGCGGTGGTCATCTTCCACATTAACCACCTCGTAGTCCAGTTCTTGCTTAAGCCGCAAGCCGAATTTCTCAATGCGTTGCGCAATGACTGCAGGCCGGCCAATCAGGGTCGGGCGGGCCAGACCTTCATCGGCCACTATTTGCACGGCGCGCAGCACACGTTCATCCTCACCTTCAGCAAAGGCCACGCGTTTCTTGAGCGCTTTCTTGGCCGCCGTAAAGATCGGCTTCATGGTGGTGCCTGAGGCGTAGACAAAGTTCTGCAGCCGCTCGCGGTAGGCATCCATGTCGGTAATGGGCCGCAACGCCACGCCACTGTCAGCCGCCGCTTGGGCCACGGCTGGCGCAATTTTGATCATCAGGCGCGGATCAAACGGCTTGGGGATCAGGTAGTCACGCCCGAATGCCAATTGTTCACCCGAGTAGGCGGCGGCAACCACGTCACTTTGCTCGGCCTGGGCCAGCTCAGCCATGGCATACACCGCCGCAATTTCCATCTCGTCGGTGATGGTGGAGGCACCCGCATCGAGTGCGCCACGGAAAATATACGGAAAGCACAGAACGTTGTTGACCTGGTTGGGGAAGTCTGTGCGGCCGGTGGCCATGATGGCATCACTGCGGACCTTTTTGACCTCTTCGGGGTCAATTTCCGGGTTCGGGTTGGCCAGCGCAAAAATGATCGGGTTGGGCGCCATGCGTTTGACCATGTCTGCCTTGAGCACCCCACCGGCGGATAGCCCGAGGAAAATATCTGCGCCCTCAATCACGTCAGACAAGGTGCGTGCACTGGTTTTTTGCGCAAAACCGATCTTGTCCTCGTCCATCAATTCAGTGCGACCTTCATACACCACACCAGCCAGATCAGTCACAAAGATATTGCTTCTGGGCAAGCCCAGTTTGAGCAGCAAGCCCAGGCAGGCCAGTGCTGCAGCGCCTGCGCCCGAAGTCACCAGCTTGACCTTGGAAATATCCTTGCCCGCAATCTTCAAGCCATTTAACAAGCCTGCACCCACCACAATGGCGGTGCCGTGTTGGTCGTCGTGAAAGACGGGAATCTTCATGCGCTCACGCAGTTTGCGTTCAACGTAGAAACAATCCGGTGCCTTGATGTCTTCCAGGTTGATGCCGCCAAAGGTGGGCTCCAGCGAGGCAATGATGTCGACCAGCTTGTCCAGGTCATGGCGCTCGTCGATCTCGATGTCAAACACATCGATACCGGCAAACTTCTTGAATAAAACGCCTTTGCCTTCCATCACCGGCTTGGAGGCCAGCGGGCCGATATTGCCCAAGCCCAGGACGGCGGTGCCGTTGGTGATCACCGCAACCAGGTTGCCCCGGCTGGTGTATTTGTACGCGTTGTTCGGATCCTTGACGATTTCCTCACAGGGGGCAGCCACGCCAGGCGTGTAGGCCAGGGACAAATCGTGTTGATTGATGAGCTGCTTGGTGGCTGCAATGGCAACCTTTCCCGGCTTGGGGAACTCGTGGTATTCGAGGGCGGCCTTTCTCAGCTCGTCTTGTTTTGCTTTGGTGTTGGGCATGTCTTGTTTCCTATTCGGCTTCAGCCAAACTTGCTGAAATTGACCTTTCAGGATTGTAGACCTCGTCCAAAGTGCGTCACAATGGCCCGGTCTTACACCCACTCTGATTGGATTTTTATGAAACGCACCTCGCTCCATCCCGTTCTTATCAGTGCCTTCCTGCTGGGCCTGGCAACCACCCCAACAGTCTTTGCCCAGACCCTTAAAAAAATTGCCGACAGCAACAAAATCACGGTGTCTTACCGGGAAGCCTCGATCCCGTTTAGCTACCTGGTGGGCTCCACCAAGGCAGTAGGCTTCTCCGTCGACCTGACCGATGCCATCATTGACGATGTGCGCAAGGCCGTCAACAAGCCCAACCTCGAAGTAGCCACCATGCCGGTGACCTCGCAAAACCGAATTCCCTTGTTGATGAACGGCACCTACGATCTTGAGTGCGGATCCACCACCAACAACTCAACCCGTGGCAAGGACGTGGCGTTTGCCATCAACCACTTCTACACAGGCACGCGCTTGTTGACCAAAAAGACCTCAGGCATCAGGAATTACGCTGACCTGGCCAAGAAAACCGTCTCCAGCACCACCGGCACCACCAATGCGCAGGTGATCCGCAAGTACAACGCCGACAACAACCTGGACATGCAAATCATTCTGGGTAAAGACCATGATGACTCGCTGCTGCTGGTCGAGAGCGACCGTGCCGTGGCCTTTGCCATGGACGATATTTTGCTGTTTGGCTTGCGCGCCAACGCCAAAGACCCCAACAGCCTGCACGTGGTGGGCGACTCCCTTCAGGTTGAGCCCTATGCCTGCATGGTGCGCAAGGACGACCCGGAGTTCAAAAAACTGGTGGACGGCACCATCACACGTCTGATGCGTTCCGGCGAGTTTGCCAAGATGTACACCAAGTGGTTTGAGTCACCCATTCCGCCCAAAGGCAATAACCTGAGCCTTCCCATGAGCCAGCAGCTCAAGGACAACCTGCGTGACATGAGCGACAAGCCAGCGCTTTAAGCTCAGCCCAGACCCAAGGATTTCCCTGCACCTGCCAGGGTGGCAACACCCAGCAGGGCAAACAGGGATGCTGCAATGCCGTGCACCAGGCGCATGGGGATTTTTGATGCAAAGCGGTCACCCACAAAAACCGCAGGCACATCGGCAATCAACATGCCCAAGGTGGTGCCAATCACCACCAGAACCGGTGACGAAAACTGGGCCGCCATGGCCACTGTGGCAATCTGGGTTTTGTCGCCCATTTCAGCCAGGAAAAACGTGATCAGGGTGGCGCCAAATACGCCTAGCCGCTTGGCCACCTGCACTTCTTCATCTTCTATCTTGTCCGGAATCAGCGTCCAAATAGCCATGCCGATAAAGGAAACCCCCAGCACCCAGCGCAGGGTTTCGCCGCTCAGGGTCTGGGTGATCCAGACCCCCAGCGCACCGGCCAGCCCATGGTTAACCACCGTCGCGCAGAAAATCCCTGCAATGATGGGCAGCGGTTTCTTGAAGCGTGCCGCCAACAGGAAGGCCAGCAGTTGTGTCTTGTCGCCAATTTCGGCCAAGGCCACGACTCCCGTGGAAATGAGCAGCGCTTCCACGGCTTAAGCCCGCATCAGTTCTTCAATCTCTTCGGCTTTGACGGGAACGCCCCGGCTGATCAGTTCGCAACCGCTCTCGGTGACCACGGCATCGTCCTCAATGCGGATGCCAATGTTCCAGAACTCTTGGGGCACATCCTGGGCCGGGCTCACATACAAGCCCGGTTCAATGGTCAGCACCATGCCCGGGCGCAGCACCCGGCTGGGCCGGTCGGTCAGGGTCTCGCCGCTTAAAGGGTCGCGGCGCTGACTCGTTTGCCCGTTGTTGCCCGGCTCCACATAACTGCCGCAGTCGTGCACATCCAGACCCAACCAGTGGCCGGTGCGGTGCATGTAATGGCGAAAGTAATGGCGCTTTTCAATCACATCATCCACCTGGCCGACTACGTTGGGGTTCAGCAGTCCCACATCCAGCATGCCTTGGGCCAGCACCTTGACAGCCGCTTCGTGCGGGTCAATAAACCGAGCCCCGGGCCGGGTGGCTGCCACAGCCGCGTCCTGGGAAGCCAGCACCAGGTCGTAGAGCAGGCGTTGCGGCCCACTGAAGCTGCCATTGGCCGGAAACGTGCGGGTGATGTCACTGGCATAGCCGTCAAGCTCGCACCCGGCATCAATCAGCACCAGCTGGCCACTGCGAACCTCGGCCTTGTCGGCCCGGTAGTGCAACACACAGGCGTTGGCCCCCGCGGCCACAATGCTGCTGTAGGCTGGGTACTGTGAACCGTGCTGGCGAAACTCATGGAGCAGCTCGGCATCCAGGTGGTATTCACGGACATCTTTGCCGGCCCGGATCATGGCGGCACAGCGTTGCATGGCACGTACATGCGCCTGGGCGCTGATCTGCGCGGCGGCTCTCATCACGCCAAGCTCATGGGCGTCCTTGAACAGCCGCATCTCGTCAAGCAACGCACACAGGTCGTTCTGCTGGCCCGGGCATAAGGCACCAAAGCGCACCCGGGCGCGTACCTTTTGCAGCCACGCGTCAACGCGCGTTTCCAGGCCACTGTGAATGGCAAAGGGGTACCACACGGCATGACGGTTTTCCAGCAGCTTGGGCAGTCGCTCGTCGAGCTCGCCCACCGCAAACGCTTCGTCAATACCCAGTTTGGCCGGTGCGGCCTGGGGGCCCAGCCGGTAGCCGTCCCAGGTTTCGCGTTCGGGGTCTTTCGGGTTGCAAAACAGCGTAGTCTGGCCTTCGCCCGTGAGCACCAGCCAGCCATTGGGCTCGGTAAACCCGGTCAGGTAATAAAAATAACTGTCAAAGCGAAACAGGTACTCGCTGTCGCGGTTGCGGGTGCGCTCGGGTGCGGTGGGAATGATGGCAATGCCACCGGCGCCCAACTGGGCGGCCAGCCGCGCGCGGCGCTGGGCGTAGATCGTGAAGTCAGTCATGTCGCTATTCTGAGGCCTGGAGCCACATTGAGCGCGGCCAGGCGTTGCGGGGTGCCCACATCGGTCCAGGCACCGGTGTAAAGCTCAGCGCCCACGCGGCCTGCATCCATGGCGCGGCGCAGCAGCGGAGCCAGTTTGGCCGGGATGCCTTGCGGGTTGCCGCTGGGAATGTTGCACCATGGCGGCTCGAACAGGGCGCGCCGGTACAGGCCGATGGTGCTGTAGGTGTACTGGGGGTATTTTTCTGCCTCTGGCGTTGCGTTTTGATTGACGGCCAGCCGTTGGCCCGGGTGATGCGGGTCCGGCGCAAGCCCGAAGTCGCCTTGCGGGTTGTGCTCGGGGTTGGCAACCAGCCAAAGATGGGCCAGGTGGCCGCTGGCCATAAACTGCGCAACCTGGCCGGCTGAAAACACAAAGTCGGGTGCAAAAATATCCCCCGCCAGCAGCCAGAATGCATCACCCAACTGCGTCAACGCCCGCGCAATACCGCCTGCAGTTTCCAGCGCGCCGCCAAAATCCAGTCCCTCATGGCTGTATGAAATTGATAGCGGAGTATTGAGGCTGCATAAGGGCTGGCGGCCAAAATAATCACTGATTTTCGGCCCGAGCCAAGCGGTGTTGATGACGATACGGTTGAACCCGCCCTGCGCCAGCGCGTCTACCTGCCACTGCAGCAAAGGCTTGCCCTGCACCCGCAGCAAGGGCTTGGGCGTGGTGTCCGTCAGGGGGCGCATGCGCTCGCCACGACCTGCGGCGAGCACCATGGCGGTGATGGGGGGCTGAGTTGGCACAGGCGTCACTGTAGACGATCAGGCGCTGTTGCAGCCATGAACCCGAAGCAGCGCAAACCGGCAGCTAAAATATCCGGGCTTTACCCTGAATCAATCCTCTTCATTCCTACACCCCCATCTGGAGCCGCCTGAACATGGCCACATCCCCCGCTTTGTCACCCTCTACGCCCGTTGCGGCCAATGAAATGGCCAATGCAATCCGCGCGTTGACCATGGATGCCGTTCAACAGGCCAACTCCGGTCACCCGGGCGCGCCCATGGGCATGGCCGACATGGCCGTGGCGCTTTGGGGCCCGGCTGCCAACGGCGCGGGCCAAAGTCACCTGAGCCACAACCCAGCCAACCCGCACTGGATCAACCGGGACCGCTTTGTGCTCTCCAACGGTCACGCCTCCATGCTGATTTATTCGCTGCTGCACCTGACCGGCTACAAGCTGCCGATGCAAGAGCTCAAAAACTTCCGCCAGCTGCACAGCATGACGCCCGGCCACCCCGAGATGGGTGTAACCCCCGGCGTGGAAACCACCACGGGCCCGCTGGGTCAGGGCATTACCAATGCCGTAGGGATGGCGCTGGCCGAGAAGCTGCTTGCCAACGAATTCAACCGTGACGGTCATGCGGTGGTTGATCACCACACCTATGTCTTTATGGGTGACGGCTGCCTCATGGAAGGCATCAGCCATGAAGCGGCATCACTGGCCGGTGCCTGGAAGCTCAACAAACTGATTGCGCTTTACGACGACAACGGCATTTCCATCGACGGCCAGGTGACCCCCTGGTTTGCTGACAACACCTCCTTGCGCTTTGTGGCTTACGGCTGGAATGTGATAGGCCCGATCAACGGACACGACGCAGCGGCAGTCGCCCAGGCGATTGCCCAGGCCAAAACGCAAACCGAGCGCCCGACACTCATCATCTGCAAAACCCATATAGGCCAGGGCAGCCCCAATCGCGCCAACACCGCCAAGGCACACGGCGAACCCTTGGGCGCTGAAGAAATTGCGCTTACCCGGGCCGCTTTGGGTTGGAACTATCCCCCTTTTGTAGTGCCTAAAAACGTCTACGCCGCCTGGGACGCCAAAGCAGCAGGCAAAGCCGCTGAGGCCGCCTGGAACGCCCGGTTTGCCGCCTATAAAACCGCCTACCCGCTGCTGGCCAAAGAACTGCTGCGCCGCATGAAAGGTGAGCTGCCGAAAAACTTTGTGCAAACCGCCGTAGATGCGGTCATTGCCGCCCACACTAAAGCCGAGACCGTTGCCAGCCGCAAAGCCTCGCAACTCGCACTGGAGGCGTTTACCGCCGCCCTGCCCGAGCTGCTGGGCGGTTCTGCAGACCTGACGGGATCGAACCTCACCAACACCAAGAGCACGCCCAATCTGCGCTTTGACATGCAGGGTGCGGTGGTCAAGAATGAACAAGGCCAAAGTGGCCGCCACATCAACTATGGTGTGCGCGAGTTCGGCATGGCGGCCATCATGAACGGTGTGGCCCTGCATGGCGGCTTCATCCCGTATGGCGGTACGTTTCTAACCTTCAGTGACTACAGCCGCAACGCCATCCGCATGGCCGCACTCATGAAGCTGCGGGTGGTGCACGTGTTCACCCACGACAGTATTGGTCTGGGCGAAGACGGCCCTACGCACCAGTCGGTTGAACACGCCGCCGCTTTGCGCCTGATCCCCAATCTGGACGTCTGGCGTCCGGCAGATACCGCCGAGACCGCCGTGGCCTGGACGGTCGCCTTGCAAAACAAAACCCGTCCGACGGCCCTGCTGCTGAGCCGGCAGAACATCAGCTACGCGCCCAAGGCCGAATCGGCGCTGGCACCCGATGCCTGCGGATTGGATGCCATCGCCAAGGGCGCCTATGTCCTGGCCGAGCCGTCCGAGGTGGGGCTCAAGAAAAAGGCGCAGGCGGTCATCATCGCCACTGGCTCCGAGGTTCAGTTGGCGCTCAAGGCCCAAGAGCTGCTTGCTAGCCAAAAAATAGCAGTGCGTGTAGTCTCCATGCCGAGTAACACCACATTTGACCAGCAGAGCCCGGCCTACAAGGCATCTGTTCTGCCCCAGGGCTTGCCCCGCATTGCCGTGGAAATGGGCGTGACCGCTGGCTGGTGGAAGTACGGCTGCGCAGCGGTGGTGGGGCTTGATACCTATGGTGAATCTGCCCCGGCGCCAGAACTGTTCAAACACTTCGGCTTTACCGCCGACAATGTGGCGCAAACGGTTCAGGCCGTACTGGCCGCTTAGTTCAGACCACCACCATCGGTTCCAGACCATTTTTATTTCACAGGAGTCGCGTATGACAACCAAAGTAGGCATTAACGGCTTCGGCCGCATCGGGCGCAATGTGCTGCGCTCGGCAATACAGAACTTTCCCGATATCGAGATCGTGGGCATCAACGATCTGCTGGAGCCGGAATACCTGGCCTATATGCTGCAGTACGACAGCGTGCATGGCCGCTTCAAGGGTCAGGTGCAGGTGGACGGCAATACTCTGATCGTCAACGGCAAAAAAATCCGCCTGACCCAGGAGCGCGATCCCTCCGCGCTCAAGTGGAATGAGGTGGGTGCTGACGTCGTGATCGAGGCCACCGGCTTGTTTCTGGACAAAGCCTCGGGCGAAAAACACCTGGCCGCAGGTGCCAAAAAAGTGATTTTTTCAGCACCCTCCAAAGACGACACGCCCATGTTTGTCTTCGGTGTGAACCACGCCACCTACAAAGGCGAGGCCATCATCAGCAACGCGTCATGCACCACCAACTGCCTGGCCCCGATTGCCAAGGTCATGCATGACAAATGGGGTATCAAGCGCGGCCTCATGACCACCGTGCATGCCGCCACCGCCACCCAGAAAACCGTGGACGGCCCGTCCAACAAAGACTGGCGCGGCGGACGCGGCATTCTGGAAAACATCATCCCCAGCAGCACCGGCGCGGCCAAAGCGGTGGGCGTGGTGATTCCCGAGCTGAACAAAAAGCTCACCGGCATGTCGTTTCGCGTGCCCACCAGCGATGTGTCTGTGGTCGACCTGACCTGTGAGCTCAACTCCCCAGCCACCCTGGCCGAGATCTGCGCCGAGATGAAAGCCCAGTCCGAAGGTGCCCTCAAAGGCATTCTGGGCTACACCGAAGACAAGGTGGTTGCCACTGACTTCCGTGGCGACACCCGCACCTCCATCTTTGATGCAGACGCCAGCATTGCGCTGGACGGCACTTTTGTGAAGCTGGTGAGCTGGTACGACAACGAGTGGGGCTACTCCAACAAGTGCCTTGAAATGGTGCGGGTGGTGGCCAAGTAAAGCCTTAGGGCTTATCGCTGGCTTGAACGGCCTGGGCCTTGCTCCGGCGCAGTCGGTGCAAGAGCTTGCCAAGGCCCACTTCAATATCGTCTACCAGGGTAAACACCGCGGGGATGACCAGCAGGCTGAGCACGGTCGAGGTGATCAGTCCGCCAATCACAGCCACGGCCATGGGGCTGCGAAAACTCGGGTCGGCAGCGCCCCAGCCTACGGCCAGCGGTACCATGCCCGCGCCCATGGCCAGAGTGGTCATGACCACCGGCCGGGCCCGCTTGTGACAGGCGTCGATCAGGGCATCAAAGCGGCTCATCAGCGGCATGGTGGCTTGCCCGTCAGGCCCCGGCATTCCGCGGCGTGCCTGAATGGCGTACTCCACCAGCAAAATCGAGTTTTTGGTGGCAATGCCCATCAGCATGATCAGGCCGATCAGTGAAGGCATGGAAAAGCTTTTGTCGGCGATCAGCAGGCCCACAAACGCCCCGCCCAGTGACAGCGGCAGCGCAGCCAGAATGGTGAAGGGCTGCAAAAAATCCTTGAACAACAGCACCAGCACGATGTAGATGCACAACACGCCAGTCAGCATGGCCAGGCCAAAGCTGGCAAACAGTTCGCCCATCACCTCGGCATCGCCCAAGGCCAGTTGCTTGACGCCCGGCGGCAGGTTCTGAATGGACGCCAGCTTGTTCACCGCGTCAGTCACATCCCCCAAAGGAGCGCCCGAGAGCTCAATCTCAAAGGTGATGTTGCGTGACCGGTTGAGCCGGTCAATCACAGCCGGACCACCGGTCACCTCCAGCGTGGCAACCTGACTGAGCATGACCGGGCCCTTCACGCCGGGCACGGCCAGCCGACCCAGCAGGTCCAGGTCCTGGCGTGCGCTGTCCTTGAGCTTGACCACAATGGGCACCTGGCGCTGGCTCAGATTGAGCTTGGGCAGGGACTGGTCGTAATCGCCCACGGTGGCAATGCGCAGAGTCTCGCCGATGGCCGCGCTGGTCACGCCCAGATCGGCAGCCCGGGTAAAGTCTGGTCTGACAGCAATCTCCGAGCGGATCAGGCTGGCACTTGACGAGATGCTGCCCAGCCCGGGAATTGTGCGCAAATCACGCTCCACAGCTGCAGCAGCTGTGGCCAGGGCCAGCGGGTCTTCCCCGGTCAGTACCAGCTGGTATATTTCGCCCGAGCCGCCCAGCCCCACCTTGCTGCGAACACCGGGCAGGTCAGCCATGGCCACGCGGATGTTGTTTTCAACCACCTGTTTCACCGGTCGCTGGCCACGTGGCGTCAGGATGATGGTCAGGGTGGCTTTGCGCACCTCACTGGCGCCTTGCGGTGCAAACGGGTCAGACCCCGCAGCACCTGCACCGATGGTGGTGTACACGGTGTCAATGTGTTCAAGCCGGGCGATGAGCTGGCGCGCTGACTCCGCCGCCGCCCGGGTCTGGGTCAGTGTGGCACCGGGTGGCAGCTCCACATAGACCTGGGTTTGCGAGTTGTCATCGGGCGGAATAAAACCTTTGGGCAGCAGGGGAATCAGCATCAGCGAGCCGACAAAAAAAGCGCCTGCGGCCACCATGGTGATCCAGCGGTGGCTCAAGGCCCAATGGCTGGCCCGCAGGTAGGCGGGCATCCAGAACGGGTCTTTGTGCGGCCGTTGGCTGCGCCGCATCAGGTAAGCTGCCATCATGGGCGTGAGCACCCGCGCCACCACCAGCGAGGCGAACACCGCCAAGGCGGCAGTCCAGCCAAATTGCTTGAAAAACTTGCCCGGTATACCGCTCATGAACGCCGTGGGTAAGAACACCGCAATCAGGGTGAAAGTGGTGGCAATCACCGCCAGGCCGATCTCGTCAGCAGCTTCCATGGCCGCCTGAAAAGGCGTTTTGCCCATGTTCAGATGGCGCTCAATGTTCTCGACCTCCACGATGGCGTCATCTACCAGCACACCAATCACCAAAGACAGGGCCAGCAGGGTCACCACATTGAGCGAGAACCCAAAATAATGGATGCCGATGAAAGCCGGAATCACCGACATGGGCAAGGCCACGGCAGACACCACCGTGGCGCGCCAGTCGCGCAGGAACAGCCAGACCACCACCACGGCCAGTAAGGCACCTTCGAGCAGCATGGTCAAAGAGCCCTCAAACTCTTCTTGCACGGGCGTGACGAAATTGAATGCCTCGGTCAATTCAATGTCCGGATGCTCCGCCTTGAGCGTGGCCAGCGCCGCTTGCACCGCAGCACCTACCTCAACCTCACTGGCACCCTTGCTGCGGGTGATCTCAAAGCCCACCACCGGCGTGCCATTGAGCAAGGCCAAGGCGCGGGGTTCGGCAACGGTATCGCGCACCTGGGCCACTTCGTCCAGGCGCAAGCGCTGCCCGTTGCTCAGGGTGAGCTCCAGCCGGGCCAGTTCATCGGCCGACCGTACGGTTGCCAGCGTGCGCATGGGCTGCTGGCTGCCGCCCAGGTCGGCCCGCCCGCCGGCACTCTCGGTCTGCACCTGGCGCAACTGCCTGGAAATATCGGCCGCAGTAGCACCAAGGGCCTGCAGCTTCAAAGGGTCCAGCGCCACCTCCACCTGCCGGTTGACACCGCCCACCCGGGCCACTGAGCCAACGCCCCTGACGCCCAGCAGCAGGCGTGAAATGGTGTTGTCCACAAACCAGCTCATGGCCTCGTCATCCATCCGGGGGGAGCGAATCGTGAATGCCAGTATGGGCGCACCCGACAGGTTGATTTTTCCGATCACCGGGTCGCGCAAATCACCAGGCAAATCACTGCGGATGCCCTGAACCGCCGAGCGCACATCGTCCACGGCTTCCTGCGTGGGTTTTTCCAGCCGGAACTCTGCCGTGATCGTCACGCCACCGTACTGCACCTTGGTGAACATGTTTTTCAGCCCCTGCAAGGGGGCTATGGCGTTTTCCAGCTTGCGTGCCACCTCGGTTTCCATCTGGACCGGGGCCGCGCCCGGCAGCGATGCGGTCACGGTCACGGTGGGTAACTCCAGATCAGGGAAGTTCTGCACCTTCATGGTCTTGAAAGACAACAAGCCCGCAAAGCTCAGCATCACAAACAGCATGACGGCCGGAATCGGATTCCGGATGGACCAGGCGGAGACGTTCATGGCCGGTCCTTTATTTCAGCGCTGCCGGGGCATCCACCACCCGCACCGTGTCACCATCGCTGAGAAAACTGCCCCCCGTGGCGGCCAGCCTGTCGGCGTGCGTCACGCCACTGACAATCTCAATCTGCTCGCCCAGCAGTCGGCCGGTTTGCACCTTGAGCTGGCTCACGCGTTTGTCATCCCCCACCCGGTAAACATAGCTAAAGCCATCGCGAACCACCACCGCGCTTTGGGGCACCGTCAGTGCAGAAGAGCTGCCCAGCACAAAATCCCCGCGTGCATACATGCCGGGCTTGAAGGCCGATTCCTGCGCCCCATTGCCCGCCACCGGCAGGTCCACATACACCACGCCCTTGCGGGTTGCTGCGTCTACGGTGGGGGCCAGTGTGCGCACGCGGCCCTTGCGCTGTGCGCCGCTGGGTGAGGTCACCAACACCTGCGTCCCGGGTTTGATGCGCTCCAGCTCGGCGGACGTCACCTCGCCGCGCCATTCCAGCCGGCTCTGGCGGATCAAGCGAAACATCTCATCGCCCGCTCCCACGACCGCGCCCACGGCGGCGGTTCTGGCCGATATCAAGCCGCTGTCGGGTGCCAGCAATTGGGTGTGACGCAGGCGCAGCAGCTGGGTGTCGAGCTGCGCCTTGGCCGACTCTACGCGTGCGCGGGCGGTTTGCTCGCCGGTCAGGTACTGGTTGACCTGCTGCGCGCTTAAGGCACCCGTGCCCTGCACCGAGCGTGCGCGGTCGGCGTTGGCCACGGCCTCAACCGCATTGGCCTGGGCTTCTGCCAACGCAGCACGCGCCAGTGCCACATCGGCCTGCACGCTTTCAGCGGCAAAGCTGGCCAGCAACTGGCCCTGGCTCACACGGTCACCCACAGCGGCATGCAACTCCAGTACGCGCAGGCCGCTGACCTCAGCGCCCACAATGATGTCCTGCCAGGCAGCGATGCTGCCATTGGCACTGAGCTTGACCGGCAGCGTGCTTGGTCGCGGCTGGGTCAGGTAAACCGTCAGGGCGGGTTTGGGCGAAGCTGCACCCGGCTTGGTGTTGTCTGGGGTCTGGCCGTGTGCCGTAAAGCTGGACAAGCTGGCCAATCCGGCAGCAGCGGCAATTGCGCAAGCAGCAAGTCTTGCGCCCAGCGCGCTTGCAGGGGTGACATCCATGAACAATCGCTTCATCATGATTCCTGACTGAATGTGAAATTAAGGTGATTGATTTGCGGCAACAGGCGCTGCCGAGGGGTCAAAGCCACCGCCTGCCGCGCGGTACAGCGCCACCCATGCCAGGTTGCGCTCAAGTTGCAGGTTGATCAAGGCGCTGTCAGAAGCCAGCGCACTGCGCCTGGCATCTTCCAGCTCCAACAGGCTGGCCAGCCCCTGGCCAAAGCGCGATTGCACGCTGGCCAGCGACTCTGCATACCCCCTGGAAGCCAGCAGCGCATCACCCGCCCGCGCCGAGGTGCTGTTCAGGCTGACCAGGGCTTCTTCCACCTCACGCACGGCTTGTCGCACCTTGCTTTGGTAGCTCACCACCGCATTCTGGTAACCCGCCTGGGCCGACTTCACGGCTGCGGCACGCGTACCGGCATCAAATACCGGCAGGCTCAGGGCCAGCGGACCAAATGACCAGGTGGTGAAATCATTGCTGATGCCGTCGTTGGCCAGACGCACAGCGGCAATCGAGCCATCCAGACTCAGCCGCGGCAGTCTGCGCGCCTTGGCATTGCCTATTTCGGCACTGGCGGCCACCACCTCGCGCTCGGCGATGAACACATCCGGCCTCTGGGAAACAACCTGGACAGGCAAGGACGCTATGGAAACAGGAGCTGCGGTAATAGGCTGCGTAAGGGCTGAACCAAGTTTTTTCTTCAGGTCTGGCTCGGCAATGGCGCTTAAGGCCACCAGGCCCTTGAGGTAAAGATCACACTGGGCCGCCTGCTGGGTGAGCCGGCTGCTGCTTTCCGCGGCACTTGCCCGGGCCATGGCCGTCACGGAAGACGCCAAAAACCCCGCGAGTGCACTGATCTCAGTCAGGCGTGTGGTTTCCTGTCGCGAGGCCAGGTCTTGCCGTGTCAGTGCCAACTGACGGTTGCAACTCGACAGGCTGTAGTAAAGGTTGGCCACCTCGGCCGCCACCGACACCCGGGCGTCATGCCACTGGGCCTGGCTGCCCTCAAGACGGGCGCGAGCAGCACTGCCCAGCGCCCGGTTGGCACCGAACACATCAATCTCCCACGAGGCCTGCACACCGGTTTGTGTGCGGGTGGTCTGGTTGGTGCCGGGCAGAAATACACCCCGGCTGACACCGGTCTGCGCCGTCAGGCTGGGCAGCAGCGCGGCATTGGCGGCGACCTGCTGGGCGCGCGCAGCTTCAATGCGGGACAAGGCCAGCGACACGTTTGGATTGACCTCTTGGGCCGCGCCGATCAGCTCTACCAGGAGCGCGTCGCCCTGGCGTTGCCACCAGTTCACCAAAGAGCCGGTACTGCCCTCATGCGCCAGGGGTGCCTGCCATTGCGGGGCAACCACCAGCGGCACCTGGGTTGGCGGCATCAAACTGCCGCAGGCGGTGAGCAACAGCACACAGGCTGCGCTTGCACTGCGCACAGCGGTACTCAGGTAGGTGGCTTGACGTTGGCGTGGCTGGATCATCATGAAGGCGCGAAAAACAGGGTCACAAATGGCATGAGATTCAAAGTTTGGGGCTTGCAAGTGCAGATAACCTGTATTTTGCGCTATTCCATGACAAGAAAAATGGCTGTTCCATCACCCCATGAAAAAAGGGCTCGTTAAACATGGCTAGCGGGTGGTGGTCGTACGCCAGCGCACAGATGCTTGACGCCCTGGCGTGAAACACTTCTGACTTGCAACTCACAGGCGGCCAGTCGCTACGAAGGGAGTCCCGAATGCTCAATCAGGCTGATGATCTTTCCGGCAACCTTGCCGCCAAGCTGACGTGGCTGGACCACCAGGAAACCGTCACCGTGGCCGAGCTGCTACGCGCAAGTCGGCTCTGTGAGGACGAGCTCAACGATTTGATTGGTTACGGTGCACTTCCGGCCCTATCGCAAGACCGGCAAGAACAGGTTTTCAGTGCCAAACTGATCGTGCCGCTGTGCAAGGCGGTGCAGCTCAAGCAGGACTACGACCTGGACACCTTCTCAGTGGCCCTCGTACTGGGGTTACTGCAAAAAATAGAATTTCTGCAGGAGCAGGTGTGCCTGTTGGAAAGCCGTCAGGGGCTCAGCTCCTGATGTACCGCTGCTAACTCGGGATCAAGCAGGGGATCAGATAGGGAATCAAACAGGTGATCAAGCCACCTGAGAGCGGTCCACGCGCAAGGCGCTAACCCTGGCAACTGCTCGCCCAATCGGTAATGCCATGACCGTCCAGGGCATTTTTTCGCTGCCATACTTGCTTGAATTTGGCTGAATTTCATCCAGATTCAAATCTTCAATCCATGCAGCCCAACACACCATGACCGCCATTTCGTTTCAGCAACACCACGCCGCAATGCTGCTCAAGTATTCCGGCATCAGCTTCATCTCTGGCGCTGTCAACCATGGGTTTTTCAGTGGGGAGCGTTCGTTGTGGACCGCGGCCACGGGTGTGCTGCTGTTTGTGCTGGGTGTGTGGATGGAGCACCGCATGGGCAACAGCCCGCGCAAAGAGGGCGCAGAATTTGCACGCGCGCTGGTTTGGGGCACGCTGCTGTCTATCGGGCTGGGCTTTTTTACCGGCGGGCTTGCGCATTTCCCCGACTCCCCCGGTCGCAGCGCCTGGGTGGTGCCGCTGGGCTTTGTGCTCTCTGTGCTGGCCTTGCTCTTGCATGAGTCGATCCGCATCTCCCGCGCAATCGCCATCTATGCACTGGCACTGGGCGTGGCTGTGGGTGCGTTCAGTTGGGGTGCATATCAGTGGCTGCTGCTCAACCCCCAGTGGGCGGGTCAAGCCCATGACCATGGTGATGCTGGCCACAGCACCGCCAGTCCGGTAGTGGGCAGCGTAGTCAGCCGCGTGCTCGAAGTGCGCATGAATGACGCCATGCGCTTTACGCCGTCCAGCTTTGAGGCCGTGGTTGGCGAAACCATCCGTCTGGTGGTCTACAACGATGGCCAAGCCGAGCATGAACTGGTGATGGGCACGCCACAAAGCATCAGCGAACATGCGGCTGACATGAAAAAGAACGGCGGCCACACGGCTGATCATGGCCACGGCGCTGCTGCAGCCATCAGCGTAGCGCCCGGTCAAAGCGGCGAACTGGTCGTGACCTTTGCCCAGGCGGGCGAACTGCAAATGGCTTGCCTGGTGGCGGGACATTTTGAAGCTGGCATGCGCGGCATCGTCAAGGTTCTGCCGGCAGGAACCCTGCTGCCAGGCAGCTCGACCCCACCGGCCAATACAAGTAAAGCCAAGGCCTCACCAACTACCGGTGGCGCGCACGACCACGGTTCGCACAAGCATTAAGCCCTGCGCCACAAGCAAGGCAGCAAAGTAGCAAAGCAGCAAAGTAGCTTAGGCGTAGCACACCGGTGCGTTTAATACGAACCCGACGAGGCTTTTTCCTTGGCGGCTTTCATCTTGGCCATGACTTGCTGAGCGCCCGCCGCGATCAGTCGCGCATCTGAACTGACCGTAACAAACTGGAATCCTTTGGCAATGCGTTTGAGCGCTGCCTCGGGTGTGCCGTTGTGTATGCCTGCAACCACGCCATGCGCCTTGGCCCGTGCCAGGATGTGTTCGACAGCCTCAGCCGCTGGAGGGTCCAGATCGTCGAAGGTGGGGGTGCATCCCAAAGCCAGCGAGAGGTCTGAGGGTCCTATATAGATGGCATCAAGCCCCTCCACCGAGAGAATGTCATCGAGATTGTCCAAGGCCATCGCAGTCTCGATCATTGCAAATCTGACAATGGTTTCATTCGCCTTCTTGGGGTAATCCGCCCCGCCATAGAGCAATGCACGGACCGGGCCAAAACTTCGGGTTCCTTGGGGTGCGTAGTTGGTGTAAGCCACCAGCTTTTGAGCATCTTCCCGGGTGTTGACCATCGGGCAAATCACCGCATAGGCACCCGCATCCAGCGTCTTCATCAGAATTCCAGGTTCTAGCCACGGAACGCGCACCACGGGCACAGTGCTGGTGGTCGAGATGGCCTGCAACATCGTGACCATGGTCTGATAGTCCACCACGCCATGCTGAAGATCGATGGTCAGGGAGTCCCATCCCTGGTGGGCCATGGTTTCTGCTGAAAAGCTGTTGGCAATGGCCAGCCAGCCATTCACGACCGCACCACCGTTTTTCCAGATCGTTCTCAGATGATTCTCTCGCATGGGTATCTCCTTGGTAATGAAGTCAGGGCCTGAATCGTGTCGTCAACGCACCATACAGGGACGCTTGGGATCAAATGTCCAACCCGGAACAAGGTACTGCATGGCCACGGCATCGTCACGGGCACCCAATCCGTGCTGCAGGTACAGCTGATGCGCAGCTTCTACCTTGGCCATGTCCAGCGCTACACCCAGTCCGGGTTGTTCAGGCACCTGCACCCTGCCGCCCACAATGTGCAACGGCTCCTGGGTCAGGCCTTGTCCGTCCTGCCAGATCCAGTGCGTGTCTATGGCGGTCACCTTTCCCGGGGCCGCTGCGGCCACGTGGGTAAACATGGCGAGAGAAACGTCAAAGTGATTGTTGGAGTGCGAGCCCCAGGTCAGGCCCCAATCCCGACATGTTTGCGCAACACGCACAGATCCGGCCATCGTCCAAAAGTGCGGGTCTGCAAGCGGTATGTCAACACTTTGAAGCGCCAGGGAATGAACCATTTGTCGCCAGTCGGTCGCCACCATATTGGTTGCAGTTGGCAAGCCCGTCTCGCGGCGGAATTCGGCCATCACCTCGCGCCCACTGAACCCATCTTCTGCACCGCAGGGGTCCTCGGCATAGGCAAGTACCCCTCGCATATCGCGCATCAGGCGTACCGCATCTTTGAGCAACCACCCCCCGTTGGGGTCCAGTGTGACGCGGGCTTTTGGAAAACGCGCATGCAGCGCTTCAACGGCCTCAATTTCAGACTCCCCCGGCAGCACGCCCCCTTTGAGTTTGAAGTCGTTAAAGCCGTAACGTGCCTGCGCCGCCTCGGCCAGCCTCACCACACTCTGGGTGGTCATGGCCTTTTCGTTACGCAGGCGCAACCATGCGTCGTCGTCTTCCATCTCGCTGCGGTAGGGCAGATCCGTCCGGGCTTTGTCCCCAATGTAGAAAAGGTATCCGAGCATTTCCACCGAGCTTCGCTGTTGTCCTTCCCCCAGCAGGGCAGCAACAGGAACATTCAAGTGTTGCCCCAAGAGGTCCAGCATGGCCGATTCAACCGCTGTGAGCGCATGGATGGTTGTTCTCAGGTCAAAGGTTTGCAAGCCGCGCCCACCAGAGTCCCGGTCTGCAAAGCGCGTGCGCATGGTGTTGAGAATCGCCTGAACATCGCCCAGGCCCTTGCCCACAAGCAGTTGTGCGCAATCCCTCAGTGTTGCCAGGATCTTTTCACCACCGGGTACCTCGCCTACACCGGTTCTGCCTGCACTGTCGCCAAGCACCAACAAATTGCGCGTAAAAAACGGTCCGTGCGCGCCAGACAGATTCATCAACATGCTGTCACGGCCGGCGACCGGAATCGCCCGCAGCGAGGTGATAACCGGTGAGTCAGATACCTTCATGATGCGCAATACATAAGGGCTAGTCAGCGGTGATCTTGCGCACTTCGATCAACTTCTTCCAACGCGCAAACTCCGAGGCCTGAAAAGCCGTGAATTGCTCCGGTGTGCTGCCAACAATCTCAAAACCCAAATCCAACAGCCTGGGTTTGACCTGCGGGTCGTTCAATGCCGACGCAATTGCCGCGTGCAACTTCAGCTTGATGTCGGCCGGCAGGCCTCGCGGGGCCGCCACCGCTTGCCACGACTGCACGTTGGCCTCCTTGATGCCGCTTTCCTCCATGGTCGGAACATTGGGCAGGAGCGGGGAGCGTTTGGCACTGGTGATGACCAGCGGGCGCAACTTGCCTGCCAGGATTTGCGGCATGGCCGTGTTGATGTTCATGAATGACGAGTCAACCTGTGCCCCCAGCAAATCCGTCATCACCGGGCCACCCCCCTTGTAGGGTACGTGAACACCCAAGGTGCCGGTTTGCTGCCAAAACAGTTCGGCGGTTAAATGGTCGCTGCTTCCATTGCCTGAGGATGCAAACGACATCTTTTCCGGGTTTGCTTTCAGGAAGGCAATGACATCGGCAATCGATTTGTGCGCGGACCTGGCAGGTACAACCAGCACATTGGGGGCTTGCACGGCCACCGAGATGTAGTCAAAGTCTTTCAGCGCGTCATAGGGCACTTTGGCGATCAGATGCGGGGCAATGACGTAGGGGCCAAGAGAGGCAACCAACAGCGTGTAGCCATCCGGCGCAGCCTTGGCAACGCCCGCAGCGCCAATGGTGCCCGTTGCACCGGCCCTGTTTTCAACCACAAACGTACCGCCAAGTTTTTCCTGCAATTTGGGTTGCAGGGTGCGGGCGATCAAATCCGTTGATCCCCCAGGAGGAAACGGAACCACCAGCGTTACCGGCCTGTCTGGCCAGGCCAGCGCGTAGCTTGTGGCCAGCGAAATCGTCAGTGCGCAAAGCAGCTTTAGCATTTCAAATCCTCCTCGTTGAAATTAGGTGGTGGTACACATCGCAAACAGACAAATGATACCGGTACCATGATCAACAAACAAGGCGCTAAATTGAGGGTTTTCCCTTGGTCAGGTGGTTTCCCGCTCCTCGATGGAGAAGCCAACATCAACGATTCGGTCCAGCACTTCGCGACCCTCGGCCCGCTCAATCAGGCATTGAGCAGCGCGTGTGCCAATGTCGGCAGCATTGATGCGCACGGTGCTCAATGCAGGGGTGAGGTCCGAAAGCACTGACGTAGCCCCAAAGCCCATCACTGCAATCTGGTCAGGGATGGAAATACCCATGATGCGCGCCTCTGTCACCACGCCCGTGGCTAGCAAGTCTGAGCTACAAAAGATGGCGTCCACGTCTGCCGACTGCTGCAACAGCTGAACCAACGCCTCCCGACCACTTTTGATGCTGCGGGACGAACCCACATTGATCACATCCACAGGGCGTCCCCCGCTTTGCTCCACCCTTGCACAGAATGCGGCCGTACGCCGACCTGCGCGCTCATCGTCAGCACGAACAACGGCAAATCGCCGACGCCCTTTGGCAAGCAAATAATCCGCGACTTCCCTGCCAATATCCGTATGCGAGAAGCCAACCACCATATCAATGGGGTTCGGGCTGAGGTCCCATGTCTCAACGACCGGAATCCCGGAGGCCAAAAGCTTGATTCGCCCATTTTTGGAGTGCATGACGCCGGTCAGAAATATGCCGTCTGGCCGTCTACCAATGACGGCTTCGAGAAGCTGCTCTTCACGCGCTTCAGAATACCCGGACTGGCCCAACATCAATTGGTATCCCGCGTCGAACAGGGAAGCGTTCAGTGTCTCGATGGTTTGCATGAACACCGACATGACCGTGCTTGGCACGATCGCCGCGATAAGACGGCTTCTGGACGAAGCCAGCCCCCCGGCAACACGATTCGGCACATAGCCCGTGCGCCCAACCGCATCAAGCACCTTCTGCTGCACTGCTGGCGAAACCTGGTCGGGTTTGTTTAACGCCCGCGACGCTGTAATCGGTGAAACACCCGCCAGCTTTGCGACCTCGCGCAAGGTCACAGCGCCACTGCTACGTCGAGATTTTTTTGGCTGTTCAATCACACGTATTTTCTCTAAAATGATACCGGTACCATTGAGTCTAACGCAATCAAGCGGATCCAGACTGAATTACCCCAAGTCCCGGGGGGTTTCATTAAGCTGGTCGAGAGTTTCACAGCGTCGCGCAAACGTGAGGTCTTTCTGGTGAGTTCTTTCTGAAGTCGGTGGTGTGATTCTTCACCAGGGCTTCACAGCAGGCCCTACAACTTAGCTGCCATGGTGCGGCTCAATGCTCAAGGCTTTAGGGTCACCCCTAACACCATGCGCTGTACATCCATGTGTTCACATTCATTTCTTTTCAGGTTAAGATGTACGCGTACATCCGAAAGAGGTTTGCCATGGCCAAGACCAAACTTTTCAAGAACGGCAACTCGCAAGCCGTTCGCATACCTGCCGAACTTGCCTACAGCACGTGGGACGTTGATCTGGTCATCGAGCGAATGGGGGACGAGTTGCGCATTCGACCGGCACAGCGCCGTATGGGCGATGTGCTGGGCAAACTCGCCAAGTTTTCACCAGACTTCATGGCCCAGGGCCGTGGCGAAAACATTGAGGGCGAGCGCGAAGCTTTATGAATCCGAAGTACATGCTCGACACCAATATCTGCATCTACCTCATGAAGCACCAGCCCCCCGAGGTGCGCGAGCGCTTTGCGGCATGCTTTGTGGGCGACGTTGTCATTTCTGCAGTGACTCTGGCCGAACTTGAATTTGGTATCGCGTGCACAAGCCCTGCGGTACAGGACACTAACCGGTCGGCACTAGAGAGCTTGCTCGACGACATCATGGTTGCTCCCTTTGATGCGCAAGCAGCCAAGGCCTATGGCCCGATCCGCGCAGCCTACAAAGATCGCAACCGCGATGCCCTGGACAAACTCATCGCCTCCCACGCGGTCGCTTTAGGGGTGACACTGGTCACCAACAACGAAGCGGACTTTGTGAACTACGCCGGGCTGCGTGTTGAAAACTGGGTCAGCAACCACTGATAAGCGCCAGGACGCACTAGGCCCCGAGCAGCGACTTTGTTCGCTTGAGCAGGCGGCGTCGATCTTCCAGGCCATTGAGTCCGCGCTTTGCCCGTGACGAGCAGCCTGTTAAGTGGCTTAAGTGGCATGCGGCCAGTTGATCTGCACCTTTCGACTGTTGGCAAGACAATCGCGCAGGTAAAGGTTAATCAGACTCTGATAGGGGACGCCGGATTCATCGGCCATCCCCTTGAAATAGTCCACAACATCCTCTGATAGACGCATGGTCACAGGTTTTTTCAGCTTGGACGCGTAAGGGTTTTTGCGAGACTTCAGCTTGGAAAGGTCGTACTCTGCTTTCATGGTTTCTCACCTCGATAAAACGCGCTTTCGCGCTTGGTCGCCTTGCGTGCAGAAATGATGCGAATAACCGCACCATGCTCCCGCTCGCAATGGCTTTGCCCTCATCCCACTGGGACTTAATCATACGTACACCGTATCTATTGTTTGCAGCAAGTCAAGCTGCAAGGTGCTGCGCCGGTTGGTCAACCATCGCTTGAGGTAATCGTGCGCTAGTAGAGCGTTTGCGCTTGGCGTAGCGGTAGTGCATCGTCATAGATCTTGCACACTGTTTGTAAACGGCATGTACAGAAACCTCGATCACGCACTGCGGTAATACCCCATTCATGGCAAGGCCGGCAGGCTTTACAGGTAACGCTCCATGACGATATTGCACCGCGCGTATACCGGGTGCTGGCACGTTGACACAACACCGAAGCCGGAACGCTCATACAGCGCGATGGCCGCCTTGAGAACAGTGTTGGAGAGCAAGAACACCGACCTGGCACCTGCCGACTTTGCATGCGCCAAGGCATGGTCTATCAGTGCGCGGCCATAGCCTTGCCCTCGTAGCCCGGGCTCAACGGCCATACGGGCAAGCTGAAACCGCTCAGCGCCCTCTTTGAACAGGGCGCAGACACCGACAACTTGACCCTCGCTCACCAGGCTGAAAACAAAGCCGCCGTTCTCGATCACTTGGCCAGGATTGGCCGCGAGCGCCCGGTCGGCATCTTCAAGCGAGAAGTGCTCCGAAATCCAAAGCTCGTTGAGCCGGATGAAATCCGGCAAGTGCGAGTAATTGTTGGTCTCGATCTTCATGGAAGGCCACATGCTCAAGGTGCTCAACGCGTGCAGCTTCGTTAAAGAAGTAACTCACTTGAGCAGAGCGTTTGCTTGCTGTCTCACTTCCTCTGCAGGAATGCGTTTGGACAATCCTTGATCCATTTCGGCAGCACGGTGTGCCGCTTCTTGAAACCAGAGCGGTTCAATTTCGGACTCGGACAGTGAATCGAGGCTGGACAAAAGCAACGCCGCCAATTCCGCCCGTTGTTGCACGGAGAGGGACAGCGCTTCGAGTGCAATGGTTGCAGCATTCATGGGTAAATCCTAGCACTAAACTTAAAGGCTATAACGTAGAAGCTAGGCATCGACATGCATGGGGCTTTCTGATAAACCTTAAGCATGAACAGCCGATTGCAGCACTTCAGTAGCCCATTGATTGAGGCTTTTGCCAGAGGCTTGAGCGGCCACCAAAGCTGCACCATGAATTTCAGGAGAGACACGAAGCATCAACTTGCCTGATGCGGGTTTCTCTGGTTTAACGCCTTGTTCTTTGCAATCGTTGAGGAAGTCCTCAATGGCCACTTCAAACTCATGGCGAAGATCGGCGACGGTTTCGCCGTGAAAGCTGATGATGCTGCGCAACCCAAGAACACGACCAACGAAGATGTTGTCGCGCTCATCGAACTCGATGCGAGCTGTGTAGCCTTTGTAGTTCATGGTATTCATGGTTGTTCTCCGATTCGTTCAAGCAACTCCCGGATTTCTTCGACTTGGTAGCGTTTGGCTTCTTTGCCAGGGTGCGGGCGATGGCAACGCCACTGTTCGCCTTTAATGATTATTTTGACGCGTGAGCCTTCCCGCTCAAATACTTCACCACCGAGTGCAACCAACAGGGCTTCGATATCGCTGAACGCAATCGAAGGCGATGTAGGCTTAGTAAAGACGGCCCGAAGTGTTTTGCGGTGTTTCGTATTCACTGAGCAATGCTAGCAATAAATGAAAGCATGTGCAAGCGAAAAACGCTATCAAGATGAATGGCCTAACGAATGGAATCGACCTTGCCGAAATGTTTGTTGATTTCCTGCCAGGCGTGATTGCCGATGATGCAGTCAACAGGTCAGACCAGTGGTGGTAAATCCGACTAACTCCCGGTGGCATTCAATTGACAATGACCATTGGAATGGAATCGTGCCCCGTGTAGCGGTTCGGATACGGGTCCGTTCCCACCAAGGCGCAAAAACGCCGTCTGTATATGTGGTGTCTGGCCATTTTGTGCAGCAGATTTAGATTACGAAATGCAGGAAAACCGTTAACAGGAAACTACGATCGCAAGCATTGGTTGTCTATGTCGGAAGTATCTGTATGGGGTTAGGCAACGAGTATTTCTTTATGCGGTTGTTGGTCGCATAAGTCGAAAAAAATGGGGTGAACGGCAATTAATGTCTCTGCTTCCAGCGAAGATGAAATATTGTCAACTGGTTCGATGTAGTAATAATTAAAATAATATCGGCTGCTTTGATGTCTGGTCGGTGAATAGGATATTGAAAGACTTGGATCAATCTCTGAATGGTACGTGCCGTAACGCATAACGCCAAAAAATCCAATCTCGAAAAGTTGATTGATTTTTTCCATCACATCAATCTCGATTCTGTAGTCTTTAAGTGCACCAGAGACAATATCGACAAACTCATTGAAAGGCATCACATTAGTTGACCCCTTCAGCTTACTGAGGAACCCTTTAAGGTTTGGATGGTCAATTTGATATTCAATTGTGTAGTCAGATGCAAGCTCCTTGCAGACCTCTCTAACAGACTGACGAATGCCAACTTCTGTAAGCTCTCGAACCATAGCAACTCGCTTTAGACCGTCAAGTTGCCTTTGGATATGTCTCGGGCGATACAAGGTATGTCGCAATATATAGTCAAAGGTATCTTCCTTGACACCGTAGATTTCATTTTTGATTTTGTCTGGAAGTAGATCACTCCACATTGAAGAAAAGCTCCTTCCTTTCGCAGCGGGATGAAGTCGAGCGCGGGCCAAAAGGAACTCTTTAATTGACTCAGGTGTCCAGCGAATTGGCCAATGGTAGTCTCTCACTTTGTCTAGATCTCGTAGCTGCAATGCCACAAATCTATCGTGTGGCACAAGCACCTTCAAGAAAATATTGGATATGAAACTCTTGTCAGTAACCAAGTGATAACTTGCTTGAATAAGACCATCAAAAATTATCTGAAGTTGCTCTCTAGCCTTTCCTCCTTTTGCAATGATGTCGTCGAACTCATCAAAGACGATTAAAGCCTTTTCCGCGTCTGCCTCGAGAGCTGTGTAAAAAGAGTTCTTTGCAGCTAGAAATTGGTGGTCAAATGTTGGTGAGTTTGTCAACTCCTTAATAACCTGAGTCGTCAAATTCGAAGGTAGGGTTGGATAATTTTTGCCGCTACCAGGCTTAGTTAGCTTGTCAACATAATTCCATGCACTTGTTACGAGTTTTGTCAGCATCTCCATCGCAGACATCTCAATTAGCCCATGGTTTCTGAGATATCCAAAGACTTTTGTTCCGTCCGCTCCAACAAATTTGTTTTGCTTGTTTGCTGCCCAAGTTTTCATTGCCTCGACAATGATCACATACTGCCAATAATGATCAATTATCGTAAGCGTAGATATGTCTGATACTGAAGTAAGTTGGGATAAATTCTGTGCAACGACTCCAAACTGTATGTCATTGAAGGATATAACCTTCTTGTGCTTATAGCTGTTTCCACCATTGCCGACGAGCCACTTCTGGATCGCTGTCTTGCCTGAACCTTTAGTTCCGGAAACTATTGGATATCTGGTTCCAAGTGCAGGTACGAAGAGTGGAGTCTGAACAAATTTGTCGCGAAAGTGTTCGTCCGGTATAGCTGCATCGATTGGACCCCACTCAATTTCGGCGATTAGTGACATGCATTTCTCCCTCGTTAGTCGTGATGTGTTTTGTTGGCTAAATTATGAAAGGGACTTCCCCGTCCCAAGCAAGCCGTAATTTCATTGTCATCAAGTTAGCAGGACGCACTAGGCCCCCAACAGCGACTTCGTTCGCTTGAGCAGGCGGCGTCTATCTTCCAGGCCGTTGAGTCCGCCGTTAATGCGCTTGGTAATGGCGGTAAGGTCGTCGGTGTCGGCCAGCGCATTGAGTCCGCGCTTTGCCCAGAACCATCCCGCCACGTCTACGCACAGATCATGGTCGGTTTCTAGCAGCTCGGGCGTCTTCAACAACTCTTCCTCACGGCCCAGCGCACGACCATACTCAAGATAGTTGGCGCGGCCGGTCAGCTGAATCAGGCCACGCCCCTTGAATCGGCGGCCATCGCCAGGCATCGAATTGCCAAGGTCTGCCCGGCCTTCGTAGGCCTCACCATTGGCGATCTCGGCGCGAAAGCGCAGCTCCCCGGACTCGTGGCCGATTTGTGCCAGAAAGTGGGCGCGTCGAAGCGGTGTGTCGATGTTGCGATTGGCCATGGTTCGGGCAATACCTGCCGACAAGTCCAGCACATCCTGGTCGGAGGCGCGCAAGAAGGCTAGCGCCAATAAGTCTGTACAAATGTCGTTCGGCAGCCGCTCACACAGGCTGTTCATGGTCTGGCCATCCGCTTCAACACGCCCGCTCGGTGCCTGTTCGCCATTCACGGTGCGCTGAAACGCCATGATCGCGTCCAGCGTCTTGGTTCCAAATACCCCATCGGCCTTGAGTGGGCCATCGTTGAGCTGGAATAGCCCCTGCCCCGCTGACATGTTGAGCAAGCGTTGCACTGTTTCCACATCGTCGCGGTTGTTCGGACACTTTGCGCCCACTGCGGTCAGCGTCAACCCGGCTCCGCGGCGCGTCAATGGCTCTACCGCAGGTGTGGCGGCAGCAACAGCGCGCAGGCTGGGCTCTGTGGTTACAGACCGCGAGGCGGCGCTCTCACGGCGCTCAAAATGCGGGGTGTCTTTGAAGGAAGTCCAATTGCCGCCCCAGCGATTAGCCGCATCCAGCCCTTCCCAGAACTGGCCAAGCGGACGAAGCTCTTCTACGTCGTAGGTGAGCTTCAGCGTGCCATCTGGCGCTGCCTTGAAGAAATTGAGGTCCACCGCCAGGCGCTTCAAATGCTGGCTGTTCATGGTGTTGCTGCGCCCATTCTTCACGTGCAAAGCCTGCTGCTCAGACGTGCGGTAAAGCTCGCCGCCAGAGGCATAAAAGCCCAATTCCGAAGCCTTCTGGATCAGCTCGGCAACGTGCAGCAAAAATGTGGATTGTTCGCGCAAGAGGCTCATGGTTGGCCTCCGCTGCGCAAATCATGGCTTTCTGACTGAATCGTGTCGGTCAGGCTTTTGATCCTCTCTTCCTTGCTCTTGCTACCGGCGCTAGAGCCAAAGAAATACTGAATGATCGCGGCTAGCGTAACGCCCAACAGAAACCCGAGTACGGTATCGATAATGCGGGCCGACTCCTTGTTCTTTTCATAGTCATGGAAAAAAGCAGCCCAAAAGATGAAGACAAAGGTCAGCACCGTGAGCACGGTTGCATAGACGTAGATGAAGCGCTTGGCAAAAATATCGTCGCTGGCCAAAGCGGCCTTCTGTAATCCGCGAGCGTCAGCGCGATCAGCATGAACCAGACGCTCGCGTTCCAGTTCATTCGCATCCGCTTGCTGCCTAAAGTCCAGTAGCTTGCTCTGGTACTGAAACTCAAAGTCTTTCAGCTTGGCCCATTGGTCCTCGGTTAGCTTGTTGTCGGCAGCATCGTTGATATCGATACCGGTTTTTTCCTCAATCAACGTTGCTATTTCCTGTGTGCCTTTATTGACGGCACCGCGGAAGACACCGCTTAACAGGTCTAGCCCCTGCTTGGCGAGCGCTGGGGCAATTGAAGCAACGGCCGCAGCGATGAGTGGTATTGGCATGTGCGTTTCCTCCTTTGATAAACGACCCGGCTGGTTTTTTTATTGCCGGCAAGTTTGCCCGATGTCGTGCGGTCTGGCAAGAGGCGAGCGCGTGGCTAAGTACTCCGGGTGGTTCCGGCTAAGTCAGCACAGGCATGCGCTGGCCTCCCCAGTACGGACTGTCCTCAATGTGGTTGCGTGACGAGTTCTGACCGTCTTGAAATAATAGCTGACGGGTATGGGTCCGTGCCCACCAATGCACAATGAGGCAGACAGTATGCGTGCAGTTTGTCCCCGTTGTAAGGAAAAATCCGCTCACGCTAACGCTTGAATACCGATATCAATGAAAAACTACTGCCTGCGAAACTTGCCTAAATGAAACACCATTAAATGAAGCCCAAGGCGTTTAATTTGAATTGGTTATGTCGTTTAGGCGTCGTTGGCAACAGGAGGCGGGACTAAGGCTGCAATCCGATTGATCGGCACAGATTGATACCAAGTGTATAGCGTATCTATTTGTTCACAGAACTCTATTGCTTTCATGCCAATCGTTTCTGAGTAGTTTTGATACGAGACAAACTTCCCTTTCGATCTATTAGCCAAATCGCTGAGAGCCCAAAAGTGGGCACACGCAATTACCTGCCAAAGAACAGCGCAAGAGTTCACTGAAAGCAGGCCTTCCTCAAGAACTTTACGTCTCGCGTATGTGTGAGTAAAGCGAGCTACCGCCCAGTAGGAGAAAACTATACTTCCAGCTGTCGATATGTACCCAACCGTTGGATCGTCAAGTTGGAGCAATTTGTAGCAGGCAACGAAAGTAAAAATCATTGAGAGGGATGAAGCTAAGTAGATCATATTGAGAAGAGTCTGGAGATAGCTACCTGGGTAGTATTTCATTCCTTCTTTGAGATGGGATCTCGTAGAGAACCACCATTCATCTTTCTTCGGATTTATAAGTGGAAGTAAGGTGCCATTGCGTCTGTAGAGTTTTGCGTTCTGTTGCTCGACTTCCCAGAACTTCACGAGCCGGATAACCTTGCGTCTAATGCGTGAGCGCAGCGCTTCCTTAGGATCGATTTTCCGCAGATCACCATCTCCATAGATGAATTCAAAGGTGGTAGCTTGGAAAACCCGCCATGCTCGGAGGCATTCTTCCCAGCCTAATGTGCGCATGAGTGGATGCCATCCAGCGCATCCTTCTGCAGGGTAACGGGCCACCCTTTGCAAGTGTAATTCGTAGCCCGCAATGCGATTAGCGCCAGTGTACTTGTGTGTGCCTATGGTCGCGACGGTCAAGAAAAGTAGTGTTAGCGGGATTCCAACAAGGCCAGCGTATTGAAGTTCGTCATAAAACCTTAGGGCGAGACCTATTACCGCGGCGCTAAACGCCAAGCTATGGAAAGTGTATTGCGTGAAGCACTGTTTCAAGTTGTAGGCATCTTGACGGAGTTGCTTCAGGAGTTCCAGCTCAAAATCCGAGGCGTCTTTCGCCATTCTGTTTCCTCAAATAAACAAGTTAACCTTGATAGCGCATTTAGAGCGCCTTATCTAACGAAAACGTAAAAAACCTGATATCCCCAAGCCTGCTCAATAGCTTTCGCATCGCCCAGCTTCAAGTTCAGGATTGGAGGATTCATCCCTACAGTTTGTCGCAAATTTGCGCGTTAGCTTGCTTGGAGCTTGTAGCGACGGGGGAATCCCCAACAGCCAAAAAATCAATCATTCTCTTGCGCTTATGGGGAGTCCACATACGATGTGTTAGGTGCCTCTCGCGGGCGACGATGCATACTGTTCGTCAAATTCTTCGGCTATCTGTCGCAGCGACTTAAATTGGTTCTGCACAAAGGATGTGAATATGTACGCGTCCTTGACGCTCAGCTTCGACGACGTGGGTTCCGAGAAAAACAGTTGAAGTTGCGAGATAGGGTACTCAAGCAGCTCGTACTCATAGTTCACCGAGTCGTATATGCCCCAGTCACCGCGTTCTTCGAGCAGCGCTTTCATCTTTGCTAGGCACTCCGACACTAGATCGACGTGCATTTTCCCAAGTGGGAAGTATCTGGGGCTGTGAATCGCCTCGAAAAGCTTGCTGAAGAAATATCCTAGGGTTGGCGGGAAGCAGTCTGTCAACTTTTCGTCTCGAAATTTCTCGCGATGCATCATTTCAGTTTCATCCAGAGTTTTGATTATTTCTTCTAGAGTGGCAGTGAGTGCCTCGCGCTGCTGACGAATGAGCGATGGAACGCTGACACTGCGTTCTATGAACTGCCTGTCGTCGGAAAACACTGTCATTAAAGAGAACCCATACTGCCACAAGGATGCGCGAACGATGAAGTTCGACTTCGTTACGTTGTCTTCTTTCTGCGCAGTGGGGTGAGCGACGGCACTGCTTCTTACCTCTCGGACCTCGGGGATCTTGGGCGACGCCTTTGGTAGAAGCCCGAGGGCCCGGCATACCTGTTCGACGGCATCCTGCTGGGTCTGTAATAACTGCAATGCTCCATAAACGTGCAAGTAGCAGAGGCCTGGCTCCTCTACCGCAGGGTGCTCTAGATAGGCCGTGAGCCCAAGTTCAGTATCCCCGATAACATCCAGTGCGCTGCATAGCTTGTTCCAGTCAGCGCTACGACTGATGAGCTCGTGCTGCTTTCGTCGAGCGTTGATTCGGTCGCGAATCTGGTCTTCGAGAGCCACAATGGTCATGCTGCGACGCCTAACGAGGCTGTAAAAAAACCTGATTTTCACAAGACTGCTCAACGCCTTTTGCATCGCCCAGCTTGAAGTTCAGGATTTGAGGACTCATGCCTACAGTTTGCCGCAAATTTGTGCGTTAGCGTACATGCTGGCCGCTTTTTGCCAACTTCTCAATGTTGTTCACCATGGAGTACAAGTTCCACTGCGTGTTGTCCTTCTCTCGCCCGCGGTGGTTAAAGCGCGAAAAACGTATGTTGTGCCGGATGATCGCAAACACCCGCTCCACGGTGCCAATCCGTCGGCTGAAGAGCTTCCTACCTTTGGGGCTGTCAATGGCTTGGCGCATGCGTTCACTGAGGTGGGTTGAGACTTTGAGTTTTTACTTGATAACCCTTCTGCGACGGCTTTGTCACGCCGCGCGAATGGAGCCCAAGCATCGGCTCATCTTCAAGGCTGTAAGCAAGGCTTAAGAAAGAAAATCATCACCACAGCTACTTGACGAAACGGGAAGTCCCACTAGATGGGTTAGGCATCGCCATCTCAGTTCCTGGCATTGAACGTCTTAATCAAGAAGGCGTCATTCAGAGTTGCTTGCGTAAGACCTGAGTCCTTGCATACTGCCTTGAGGAAATCAATCAGCGCAGTTTCAGCATTCGGCTTTCCGTGAGCTTGCAATGCTTCATACAAGCTCCTCAATTTTGAGAGAACGTCAGGTGAATCTGCGAATACGGCAATGACTTCATTGACCGCGCACGAAAATGGATCGCCACTGATGCTGAATCGATTACCCAGTAGTCGTCTTGCCAAGTCCAATTTCAGCTTGTGTCGCTCCAACTTGTAGAAGTACCAGGACGAGATGAAAACACCTACAACGCCTGAAATAAGTGAAGAAATCACTGTAATTAAAACTGCTTCGGCAGCCATCTTTACCTCTGTGTTTGTTGATAGTTTCGGATGCGTAAATGCGACTTCTAACGTAGAAGTCACAGGCGCTGCGCGGCTTTATCGCTCAGCATCCGTGTGGACTGCCGGGTTATGCCTCTTCATCTAACGCGCTCGGCGAGTGCAGTTGCGATTTCTGCGGCTGCTTCGGAGAGACCTTTGCGCATTACTCTGTCTGCTGGCGAACCGGCAGCTCCACCGAACCCGTTTTGCCAAGTAACACCGGCCAAGACTTGACCGTTGTGCGTGCTATTCATCCGGGCGCTCGCGCTTTGGGGTTGTTGATCGTATCCGCCGCCGCCACGAACAACAAGAAATGCATCAATTCCTTGGTCTTTAAGTTTGGCTAATCCCTCGGGGCGCGTAATTTCAACTTCATTTAGGTTGAGCCGGATCATCATGCTTGATGTCGTCGTTGAGTCGATGACGGTGAATCCTCGATTTAACAACTCAACCCCAACGGCATCTGCAAGCAGACCACCCCCAGGGGCAAATGCGATGACCTTTACTGTGTGTTTCGTCTGACTGCTGACCGGCAAAGATGACACCTTTGATGAGGCGCACCCCCAGAGGAGGGCTGTAGAAACCAGTGCAAGCGCGATTTGTATTCTCATGTGAGTTTTCCTTTTGAAAAATGAACGTACGTTAAGAAAGCGTAGGGGGAGTTCTGCGAGGCATAACGAAATTTACAGAGCAAAACTTGCTCGATAAGCTGGACATGAAAATCTCCCGTAAGTGGCGTCTGGCTTGGGTGTCGATGGTTTTCTAGGATTTTTATACAGTATTAAAAATCCCGACAAAACCCGCACCCGTTTTTTGCTCGATTCTAGGCAAGAAGCAGTTTCTTCTCCAAACTAAACAACGGTTGTTCAAAACACACGCTACGTCCCTCAGCTATTTCATCCACAGCTTGCATACAACGCTAGGCACTACAAACTTCAGACCACAGTAATTTCTCTGGCACGCCTATTGCTTTCAATCTTGGATACAAGATGGAATGTTTCAATATGGTGCCCTCATCCCCGCTCGCTCCCCAAGCCTGGCTGTACCGGCCAGATGTCCCCCATCTTGGTGCGGCTCAAGGCCCCTTGCAGGGTCTGCGTTTTGCCATCAAGGACAACATTGACGCTGCGGGCTGGCCCACCACGGCGGCCTGCACAGCGTTTGCCTATACGCCGCAAGACCATGCCGTGGTTACCCAGCGCCTGCTGGCGGGTGGCGCAACCCTGGCGGGCAAAACCAATCTGGACCAGTTTGCCTGCGGCCTCAATGGCACACGCTCGCCCCATGGGGCTGTGCCCAACAGCTTTGATGGTCGTTATGTCTCTGGTGGCTCCAGCTCGGGATCGGCCTATGTGGTGGCAACCGGCCAGGTCGATTTTGCTTTGGGTACCGATACAGCGGGCTCGGGCCGGGTGCCTGCGGGCCTGAACAATATTGTGGGCATCAAGCCGTCCAAGGGCTTGATCAGCACGCGCGGCGTGGTGCCCGCAGCGCAAAGCATGGATTGCGTTTCCATCTTTGCCCGCACGGTGGCCACCGCCGTGCAGGCGCTGTTGCAAGCGGGGGCCTACGACGCGGCAGACCCGTATTCGCGCCACCTCAAACTAGCGCGCCAGCCCTTGCCAGCGCGGTTGCGGGTGGGTGTGCCGGATGCCTTGGAGTTTTATGGTGACCAGGCGGCCAGTGATGCGTTTGACCTGGCGCTCAAACGCCTGCAAGACCAGGGTGCCACGCTAATTCCTATTGATTACGCGCCATTGGCACAAGCGGCCAGTCTGCTGTATGAGAGTGCATTGGTGGCCGAGCGGTATGCCGCCATCAGGCCATTTTTTGATGCGCACGAGCGCGAGGTGATAGAGCCTGTGCGCAGCATCATTGCGGCGGGCCGGCGTTTCAGCGCCGCCGATGTGTTTGACGCCCAAACCCGTTTGCGCGCCTTGGGCCAAACGGCAGCGGCCATGTGGCGCGATATGGATGTGCTGCTGGTGCCCACTGCACCAACCCACTACTCCCTGGCAGACATGCAGGCCAACCCGGTGGTGCTTAACCGCAACCTGGGTGCCTATACCAACTTTGTCAATCTGCTTGATTACGCCGCCATCTCGGTGCCCAGCAGCATCCGCCCTGACGGTCTGCCCTTTGGCATTACCTTTATTGGGCCTTGCGGCAGCGATTTGCAACTGGCCGATCTGGGTCAGCGCTACCACCATGCCACCGGTTTGACGCAAGGCGCGACGGGCCAGGCCCTGCCTGCGCCAGTGCCGGTTCCGGGTTTGATGACCACGGCTGTTAACAGCCACGTGAGGGTAGCCGTAGTGGGTGCGCACCTCTCGGGCATGCCGCTCAACAGCCAGCTGACCGAGCGGGGCGCAACCCTTGTGAGCACGGCTCACACGGCAGCCAACTACAAATTGTTTGCCCTGCCCGGCACCAAGCCACCCAAGCCCGGCTTGCTCCAGGTGGAACAAGGCGTCGGTGGCGAGATTGCCCTGGAAATCTGGGACATGCCGGTTGAACACTATGGCTCTTTTGTGGCGCTAATTCCCGCGCCCTTGGGCATAGGCACCCTGACCTTGAATGACGGGCAGACCGTGCAGGGTTTCCTGTGCGAGGCCCTGGCCCTGCAATCTGCGCAAGACATTACCCACCTGGGCGGCTGGCGCGCCTATATCCAAAACCCTGTTAACCCCTGAAAGGAAATAACCATGACCAAGCCAATTGACCACCCGTTTGCGCAGCCGCCCATGAACCAAAAACGCCGCTCGCTGCTTAAAGCCGCTTCGCTCACGCCGGTGGCTGCAGCTGTGTTCTCGCCCGCAGTTGTGCAGGCCCAGGACCGCAAGGAAACGCTGGTGGTAGCCAATGAGTTTGGCCCCAATATGCTGGACATTCATGGCCTGGGTGCCAACCGCCCCAGCTATGGCGTGGCATGGAATGCCTATGACCGGCTGATCACTTATGGCCGCAAAAAAATGCCCGACGGCACCAGCATGTATGACTTCAACAAGCTAGAGCCCGAGCTGGCCGAGCGCTGGAAGATGGACGCCGACGGCATGGGCGTGACCTTTTACCTGCGCAAAAACGCCAAGTTTCATGACGGCACACCCGTCACCGCCAATGATGTGAAGTGGAGCTACGACCGCGCTCTGGCCATGGGTGGCTTTCCAACCTTCCAGATGAAGGCCGGTTCGCTGGAAGAGCCGGGCCAGTTCAAGGCCATTGACGACTACACGTTCTACGTGAAGTTTGTGCGCAAAGACAAGCTGTCCATGCCCGACATGGCGGTGCCTGTGGCTTCGATTTACAACGCCACACTGGCCAAGAAAAACGCCACCGAGAAAGATCCCTGGGCCGCGGAGTGGCTCAAGGTCAACGAAGCCGGTGGAGGTGCTTACAAGGTGGCCAGCTGGAAGCCGGGCCAGGAAATTGTGTACGAGCGTTTTGAGGACTGGAAAAGCGGGCCGCTGCCAAAAATCAAGCGCATCATCCAGCGCGATGTGCCGGCTGCCGGCAACCGCCGCGCCCTGCTGCAGCGTGGCGATATCGACATGACCTACAGCCTGCCGCCCAAAGACTTTTCTGACTTTGCAAGTGAAAAAGGCAAGGTCAAGGTGGCCAGCTTGCCGATTGAGAACGCGATTTTTTACCTCGGCATGAACACCAGCAGGCCGCCTTTTAACAACGTCAAGGTGCGCCAGGCGGTGGCCTATGCCGTGCCTTACGACAAGATTTTTGAATCTGCTTTTTACGGGCGCGGCATCAAGCTCAGTGGCGGCAGCAACGAGCCCAAAGAACCGGTATGGCCGCAAGCGCATGGCTACAAAACCGACCTGGTCAAAGCACGGCAGCTGATGACGGAGTCTGGCGTAGGCCCCATAGAAACGGTGCTCTCGCTCGATCTGGGCACGGCCACCATTTCGGAGCCTGCAGCCATTCTGGTGCAGGAGGCGCTGGCGCAAATCGGCATCAAGCTCACCATCAACAAGGTGCCGGGTGCCACCTGGCGCGCCGCCATCCTGAAGAAAGACATGCCGATGATGATCAACCGCTTTGGCGGCTGGCTCAACTACCCGGAGTATTTCTTCTTCTGGTGTTACCACGGCCAGAACGCGGTGTTCAACACCATGAGTTACCAAAACGCGACCATGGACAAGATCATCACCAATGCGCGTTTTGCCGAGAGCAAACCGCTGTACACCGGCATGGTCAAGGACATGGTGCGTTTGTCCAATGAGGAAATACCGCGCATTCCGCTGGTGCAGCCCATGATGGATGTGGCCATGCAGCCCAATATCAGCGGCTATACCTACTGGTTCCATCTGGAGCCCGACTACCGCCAGCTGGTCAAGTCCTGACCGGCGCTTGAGCCCCCGCCATGTTGGTCATCATCCTCAAGCGCCTGATCGGCACCCTGCCCAACCTGTTTGGCATTGTGCTGATCACCTTCTTGCTCACACGTGCGCTGCCGGGTGACCCGGCGGCTTTTTTTGCCGGGCCGGCCGGTACGCAAGAGGCGGTAGAGCAGGTGCGCGAGAAGCTGGGGTTGAACAAAAGCCTGCCGCAGCAGTTCTGGATATACCTGCAGGATTTGTCACGCGGGGACCTGGGCCAGGCCTTGTCCACCGGGCAACCGGTGCGCCAGGAGCTGATTGCGCGGCTACCGGCTTCGCTGGAACTGGTGCTGTCATCGTTGCTGTTTGCGGTGGTGATTGCCGTGCCGCTTGGGGTGGCGGCGGCCCAGCGGCCCAACTCGTGGGTGGACCACGCCTGCCGCCTCATCACCACGGCAGGCGTTTCTTTGCCGACCTTTTTTACCGGTCTGCTGCTGGCTTATGTGTTTTACTTTTTGTTGGGTTGGGCGGCTTCGCCCATGGGCCGGCTGGACCCCTACCTGACTTCGCCCCCCATGATTACCGGCATGTACACGCTGGACAGCCTGCTGGCCGGAGACCCCAAGCTGTTTGTGGCCTGTGTCAAACAGATGATCCTG
Organism: Hylemonella sp.; assembly: GCA_040382055.1. Classification (GTDB taxonomy): domain Bacteria; phylum Pseudomonadota; class Gammaproteobacteria; order Burkholderiales; family Burkholderiaceae_C; genus JBEIGE01. The sequence goes on along the minus strand of JBEIGE010000001.1, from coordinate 97,676 downwards.
CCGGTGCTCACGCTGGGCATATTTGTACTGGCCCCGATTGCCCGCATGACCCGGGCGTCCATGCTGTCGGTCTTGTCGGCTGATTTTGTGCGCACCGCCCGCGCGTCGGGCTTGTCCAGCACCACGGTGCTGGTTCGCTACGCCCTGCGCAACGCCTTGCTGCCGGTGGTGACCACGCTGGGCATGGTGTTTTCGTTTTTGCTGGGCATGAGTGTGATTGTGGAGAAGGTGTTTGCCTGGCCGGGCCTGGGCTCGTTTGCGCTGGACGCGCTGGTAGCCAGTGACTACGCCCCGGTACAGGGCTTTGTGTTGGCCATGGCGGTGCTGTACACGCTGCTCAACCTGGTGATAGACCTGCTCTACGTGGTGATTGATCCCCGCGTCCGTTTTGGTAACTGATGCGATGACAAATACCGTGCAAACCCTTGCTGATAAAGACGTAGGCGCTACAAAAAACAAAGTGCCTTCCAAATCATGGTGGTCGCATGCACGTTATGTGCTGACCGACAACCCCTTCACCCTGGTGGCGGCGGTTTTGTTTTTGCTGTTTGTGCTGGTGGCTATTTTTGGCCACCTGATTGCCCCGTTTGATGCCCTGGCCTCCAATGTCGGGCCGCCCTTGTCGCCGCCAAGCATGTCGCATTGGTTTGGTACCGATGCGCTGGGGCGGGATATTTTGTCGCGCGTGCTGGTGGCCACCCGGATCGACTTTGTGATTGCCCTCTCCGCCGTGCTGGCTTCGTTTGTGGTGGGTGGTTTGCTGGGGGCCTGTGCGGGCTATTTTGGTGGCTGGTTTGACCGCATCATCATGCGTGCTTGCGACATGGTCATGAGCTTTCCACTGTTTGTGCTTGCCATGGGCATCGTGGCGGCGCTGGGCAATTCGGTGGCCAATATCATTCTTGCCACGGCGGTGGTGAACCTGCCGTTTTACATCCGGGTGGCGCGCACCGAGGTCAATGTGCGGCGCGATGCCGGCTTTGTTGAGGCGGCGCGGCTGGCGGGCAATGGCGACCTCCGCATTTTGCTGTTTCACCTCATCCCCAACGCCATGCCGCCCATGATGGTGCAGGTTTCGCTCAATATGGGCTGGGCCATCCTCAATGCCGCCGGGCTGAGCTTTATTGGCCTGGGTGTCAGCCCGCCGGCGGCGGAGTGGGGCATCATGGTGGCAGAAGGGGCCACCTACATCATCTCGGGTGAGTGGTGGATTGCCCTTTTCCCCGGCCTGGTGTTGATGCTGGCGGTGTTTACCTTCAATTTGCTGGGCGACGGCCTGCGCGACCTGATTGACCCACGGAGGCGCACATGAGCCTGCTGGACGTGAACAACCTCAGCCTGCAGTTCCGCACCCGTGGCGGCACCGTGAACGCGCTGCAGCATGTCTCGTTGGCCATTGCCAAGGGCGAAACCGTAGGGCTGGTGGGCGAGTCTGGCTCCGGCAAAAGCGTGCTGTCTTACGCCTTGCTGGGCTTGTCGGACGCGGCGGCGCGCATTTCCAGCGGTACGGCACACTTTGATGGCATGGACCTGCTGGCCGCCACAGAGGCCGATTTGCAGCGCTTGCGCGGCCGTGAAGTGTCGATGATTTTTCAGAACCCGAAAGTTGCGCTCAACCCGATCCGCAAGGTCGGGCACCAGATTGAAGATGTGCTCAAGCAACACACCACCACCCTGCGCGCTAACCTGAAGGCCCGCGTGGTTGAGTGCCTGACCGAGATGCGCATTCCCGACCCCGAGCGCCGCTACCACGCCTACCCGTTTGAACTCTCGGGCGGGCTGTGCCAGCGCATCATGATTGCCTTGGCCTTGGCCTGCAGCCCCAAGCTGCTGATTGCGGACGAGCCGACCACCGGTCTGGATGTCACGACCCAGGCGGCCATCATGGGCCTGATCAAGGAAAAAACGCGTGCACGCGGCATGGCCATGCTGCTCATTACCCACGATCTGGGGCTGGCCCGTGCCCAATGCGACCGCATTGTGGTCATGCACGCAGGTCACATCGTGGAGGCCGCGCCCACCGAAGACCTGTTCAACCATCCCCAACACCCCTACACCCGCCAGCTCATAGGAGCCACGCCGGTCGGACGGGCGTCATTGTCTGAGTTGACATCCATCCCCGGCAACCTGCCGGATTTGCGGCGCACCGATCTTCCCGCCTGCCGCTTTGCCGAGCGTTGCACCCAGCGCAGCCCGGTGTGTGAGGGCGAGTTGCCGGACGAAACCCACGGCCAGCACCGGGTGCGCTGCCATCACCCCGCAAGACCATGACCGCCGCATTGCTGGAGGTGATCGACCTCGTTAAACATTTCCCGGTGAAAACGCCCAAGGGCAAGGGCTTGCTGCATGCCGTTGACGGAGTGTCTTTTTCGCTGACACCCGGCGAGACCGTGGGCCTGGTGGGCGAGTCGGGTTGCGGCAAGTCCACCCTGGTGCGGCTGCTCACGCGCACCTTGTCGGTGACAGACGGGCAAATCCGTTTTGCGGGCAATGACCTGAGCCTAATCGAGCCGCGCAGCATGCCGGAGCACAAGTCGCGCAGTCAGGTCCAGATGGTGTTTCAGGACCCGCATGACAGCCTGAACCCGCGTTACACCGCGTTTGACACCCTGGCCGAGCCGCTGCGCCTGCTGGGGGGCCTGAAAGACGCCGACCAAATCCGCCGCCAGGTTGAAGAGATTGCCACCCTCACCGGCTTGCCGCATGAGTTGCTGCCGCGTTTTCCGCACCAACTCTCGGGCGGCCAAAAGGCCCGCGTGGGCATTGCCCGTGCCGCCGTGTTGCGCCCGCGCCTGCTGGTGCTGGATGAACCCACCGCGGCGCTGGATGTGTCGGTGCAGGTGGTGATTTTGCAGCTGCTGGCCAAGCTCAAGCGTGAGCTGAACATGAGCTTTTTGTTTGTCTCGCACGACCTCAATGTGGTGCGTCTGCTGTGCGACCGGGTGCTGGTGATGTACCTGGGCCGTATTGTCGAGAGCGGCCCGGCCGATCAGGTGTTTGCCAACCCGCAGCACCCTTACACCCGCGCGCTGATCGCGTCGATTCCCGGTACTGGCCGCAATGCCGCCGAGCACCTGCTTGCCGGTGAGCCTAAAAGTCCGATCCAGATGGCGGGTTCGCCGCCGCTGGCACGCTGTGGCTTTTCCGGGCGCTGTCCGCACGGTCAAAGCCGGTGCGAGCAGGAGACGCCGGTGCTTGAGACAACACAAGCTGGCGAGTCTGCCCGCGCTGTGGCCTGCCATTTCAGTCACGCGCTACCCGCTTTTTAAGGAGATCACTCATGACCGAAGAACAGGCCCTGGCTTATGTGTGGGCTGTGGCACCCGCGGTATCGCTGCCTATGGATGCAGCGCGTGCACAAAGCGTGGCTGCTCACCTGATGCGTACAGCGGCTATGGCCCGCATGCTGGATGCCGTGCCCATGGCGGCGCACGACGAGCTGGCTGAGATTTATTGCCCAAAAGCGTTTCCAACCCTTGATGCGGCTTGACATATCGCTATGAAAAAAGAAGCTGTTGAATTTGACGCCGCTGCCCTGGCCCGGCGTATTGCCGCAGGCGAGCAAAGCGCGGTCGAGGTGCTCACCGCCAGTTTTGAGCGCATTGCGGCCACCGACAGCCGGGTTAACGCCTTTACCGACCTCACCCACAGCCGCGCCCTGGCGCAGGCCCAGAGCATTGATGCGAGCCGTGCCCGTGGTGAGACGCTGGCACCGTTGGCCGGGGTGCCGTATGCCGTGAAAAACCTGTACGACATTGAAGGCCTGACCACCCTGGCGGGCTCCAAGATCAACCGCGGCTTGCCAGCTGCCAGCCAGGATGCGGTGTTGGTACAGCAAATGCAGCGTGCCGGGGCGGTGCTGGTGGGCGCGCTGAACATGGACGAGTACGCCTACGGCTTTACCACCGAGAACAGCCATGATGGCCCCTGCCACAACCCGCACGATCTGAGCTGCATTGCCGGGGGCTCGTCGGGCGGTTCTGGCGCGGCTGTGGCGGCCGGCCAGGTGCCTATCACCCTGGGGTCAGACACCAACGGGTCTATCCGTGTACCGGCCTCGCTGTGCGGCGTCTGGGGCCTCAAGCCCACTTTCGGGCGTTTGTCGCGCCGGGGCACTTACCCCTTTGTGCACAGCATTGACCATTTGGGTCCGTTTGCCAGTTCGGTGGAAGGCCTGGCCCTGGCCTACGACGCCTTGCAAACGCCAGACCCGCTGGACCCCGGGTGCCACGCTTTGCGCATTCAACCCGCTAGCAGCCACTTGAACAAAGGGGTTGAGGGCTTGCGCATGGGTGTGCTGGGCGGCTACTTTCATGACCATGCCACGCCTGCCGCCCGCGAGGTGGTGCAACGCGCCGCACAGGCCTTGGGTGCCGTCGACGAAGTTATCTGGCCTGACGCTGCGCTGGGCCGCACGGCCGCCTTCATCGTGACGGCCAGCGAAGGAGGGGCTTTGCATCTGGATGATTTGCGCACCCGGCCACAGGATTTTGAGCCGCTCTCGGTAGACCGCTTCATCTCCGGCGCAATCCAGCCTGCCGCCTGGTATTTGCGTGCGCAACGCTTTCGGCGGATTTACCGCGACAAGATCAACGCCCTGTTTCAAGACTGGGATGTTCTCTTGTGTGCCGCCACCCCGGTCACCGCACCCCGGATTGGTACCGAGTGGCTGGACGTGAATGGCACACGCCATCCTTGCCGCCCGGCCATGGGCTTGCTGACCCAGCCGGTGTCGTTTGCCGGGTGTCCGGTGGTGGCCGCACCCCTGTGGCCCGACCATTCGGCATTGCCGCTGGGGGTTCAGCTGATTGCCGCGCCCTGGCGCGAAGACCTGGCCCTGCGCGCCGCTCAGGTGTTGAGCCAGGCAGGCGTGGCGTTTTTGAAGCCTGCGCCGCTGTAAGCTAGCGTCTTGTGGCCATCTCACCTAGCCGCATTCCGATTAACTGTTGACCTAAGCATCCTCATGAGCCTGTCCATCAACCAACCCGACGTGATTGCCGAGGTCACCACCGCCTTCAACCGCTACGAAGCGGCCCTGGTCAGCAACGATGTGGCCGTGCTGGACGAACTGTTCTGGAACAGCCCGCACACCCTGCGCTATGGCGCGACAGAAAACCTGTACGGCTATGACGCCATTTGTGATTTCAGGGCCAACCGGCCCTCGCAAGGGCTGGCCCGCAAGGTTTTGAAAACCGTGATCACCAGCTATGGCCAGGACTGTGCCACTGCCAACATTGAATTCCAGCGCGATGGCAGCAGCAAAACCGGTCGGCAAAGCCAGACCTGGGTGCGAACCACTGAGGGCTGGCGCGTGGTGGCTGCCCATGTCAGCCTGCTGTGACACTGGCCGCCCGTATTTCTTTGGCCGACGATGTGTATGGGCGGCTCAAAGATGATGTGGCCAATTTCCGGCTGGTTCCTGGCGACCGTTTCACTGAAAACGAGTTGTGCGAACGCATGGGGGTCTCGCGTACGCCGGTGCGCCAGGCACTCACCCGCTTGCAGCAGGAGGGCTATGTGGAGGTGCTGTTTCGCAGCGGCTGGCGTGTGTTGCCCTTTAATTTTGAGCAGTTTGAGCAACTCTATGACTTGCGCATGGTGCTGGAAACCACAGCTGTAGAACGCCTGTGCGGCGGGCTGTTGCCCCGCGTGCTTGACGAATTGTCCAGCCTCTGGTGTGTGCCGCCCAGCGCACGCAGCCACGATGCAGAACAAGTCGCCCGCTGGGATGAAGACTTCCATTGCACGCTGGTGGCCGCCGCTGGCAACGCCGAGATGGCGCGGGTGCACCGGGAGGTGACCGAACGTATCCGCATCTTGCGCCGCCTGGATTTCACGCAAACGCCCCGCATCGAGGCCACTTTTGATGAGCACGCCCGCATTCTTGAGGCCATACGCGGCCTGAGCACCAAGGCGGCCATAGAGCTGCTGCGCGCCCATATTCAAACCAGTCAGGCCGAGGTGCGCAAGATCACCTTGCACCAGCTCCACCAGGCACGGCGTGGCTCTTTCCCGGCTTAAGAAACCCGACAGTGCCGTGTTTGTGCGTGCGGATAAAAACCGCCCGCTTGACACCACGCCCTGTCCCTGCGAAAGCGGCTTGCCCTACCTTGCGTGTTGCGGCGTCTGGCACGAGGGCATGGCCATCGGCAACCATGCCCCAACAGCCGAGGCGCTCATGCGCTCTCGCTACAGCGCCTATGTGCTGGGCTTGACAGACTACTTGCTGGCCACCTGGCACACCTCCAGTGCGCCGGGCGAGCTGGAGCTACCCATGGTGAAGTGGCTAGGACTGCAGGTTTTGCACGCCGAGCAGGCGGGCGATGCCGGGGTGGTGGAGTTTGTGGCGCGTTGCCGCAGCTTCCAGCTGGCGGGCGGTCGCGCCGAGCGCCTGCACGAGGTCAGCCGTTTTGTGCGTGAGGCCGGACGCTGGTATTACATCGACGGGCAGGTGGACGCGGGCTAACTTACAAGCTGACCAGATGCCTGGCCTTTGCGCCGTGCACGGCGCTCAAGGGTATGCGTGCATCGAAAGTCACAAATCGCCCGGCATTCTTCACCGCCAGCCCCAGCAGATACAAGTCGGTCAGTTGCCGTGGCCCATGCATATGCGGGTGGTGAAAGCGTGCGCCATCCAGAATGCTGATGTCGTCGCTCCACAGTTGATGAAATGGTGTGCCCGTGGAGTTTTGCAACATGGCAACAAGAGTAGCCAAAGGCTGGGGCTTGCTGTAACCGGGCTGGCTCATGATGCGCAGGCAGCCGTTTTGGGTTAACGGGCAACTCGCCCAACCGTGCGCAATCTGCGCTTCAAACCACAGCGCTGCGCGTTCGTGGTGGATGTGATCGCGGTCGTGCAGGGCAATGAGGACGTTGATGTCCAGCAGTGCGCGCATCAAATGCCTTCGGCGTCGCGCAGGCGGTCAATCAGCTCATTGCTGACAATGCCGCCCCTGGCCGGTAGTGGGCTGATGCCATAGGTAGCCAAGCGATCAGACGCCCGCAGGGCACCGCTGGGTGCAAGGGCCGTGTCCATGGCACTTGCGTCAGCGGGCTGTGTGAACGCCCGGCGAGCCAGTTCGCTAATGGTTTGGCCCAGCGACTTTTTCTCGCGCTGGGCAATTTCCTTGGCGGCAAAAAGTACATCGTCGGCGATATCTAAGGTTGTTCGCATGCTTCAACTCAAGAATTGATGCGTGATGCTATCACATCACGCATCAAATTATTGGTGCCGGGAGATTGGCGGGCCAATTTGCTCTATAGGGTTCTTGGTCGCGCATAGCCATGAAAGGGTCTAAGACGTCCTGTCCAGCAAAGTCAGGCTTTACCAGCAACGTTAGCTTCACGGCATTAGCTGTACTGCACCTTTAATAGGTAATCCTTAGGTTGTCGCCATTTGGGTATGTCGCGGTTTCCGAGACTCTTGTTACCCCTCCCGCAGGCGTTAAGCGAAAAATGCTGGTGGCTGTCAAGATAACAACAGAAGAGTTGTCCCTCTGTACGCTAATGATGTTGATAAGTGCCGTAGTTGCCGTATCTGGCTGCAAGCTAAATGTCACCGTCTCAGTTCCAACCATCGAAGACTTTGTGCTGCTTGTATATCTATTGGCTGTATAAACACTTCCAGTGTCATTAACAAGCGCTGTTAAAGGAACGATCGCTGTACCTTGCACCACTGTGTAATCTGTTCCACTAGCACCAACTGGAATATAGTTTGAATCTGTGTACGAAGTGCTAGTAGATGATGCCGGTGTCGATACGCCGTTTACTGTCAGCGTAAATGTAGACGTTGAAACCTTTTGCAACGCGAACTGCCCTTCAAATGTTGTCGAAGTAAGACCTCCAAGTGTGATGGAGCCGCTTCCTGTAACAGTATTTGAACCAACTCGCCCTGAGATTGTGTATGGCAGCGTTGAGGTTTGTTGTGTTGCATTGGCAAGCGCAGTTCGCAATTGAAAGGTTGCAGTTGATGCAACAGTTGCAGCAGGTGCAGACGACCCACCGCCGCCGCCACATGCTCCAAGTAAAGCCGTTGCGCTGATTAACAGCACCGTTTTAAAAATGTTTCGCATTTGATTCCCCAGTCAGGCAGTCACGCGCAATCTCGTAGGCAGTGAACTGCAGTTGTTAAAACTCAGCGGTCACAGTTGCACGAAGGCATCCGAAGTCATCCAACAAATTGATTGGACTATGATCCGCTCCCTTTGCCTTGACGGTTGTCAATGCCACCTTTACAAGCAAAAGCACTCTGCGGTGCAATAGATTCTTATAGAGTCGCCAGTATGTTTTCACCCCGCTGGCATGCAGCTTTTCAACGATACGCTGCCAATACTTTGCGTTGTTACGCATTTGTATCTTTTATTCTTTAGTATCGACGTTTTTTCCGCCCTTGTATCCCCAGAACAGCTGATTCTGCGAGTTTTTTTGGATAAAGTTCACGCCAAATTGACCACTGCCATCAGTGCTGACATTTTCAAATAGTGCTTTTCCAACATCAGCACACTTGTTGCCATCTGTTTTCCGGGCGCGCGTTTGTCCGAACTTGTAATCCAGTCCACGTGGACTGAACCAAGCACCGCTTGCGACAAACAAGGGGGCTTTGATTCTGGTGGCCTGGGTCGGAATCGAGTCACTGACACGCCGATTCATGGCCCGGTTGATCCTACTCAGCTCAAATGTTTGCCCGCAATCCCTGCCAGTTCAAACATGGTCACCTGGGGTTTGCCGAATACCGCCAGCAACTTGGCATCGGCGTTAATAGAGCGTTTGTCTTTGGCGTCCTGCAGTCCGTTGGCCTTGATGTAGTCCCACAGCTTTTTCATGACCTGCGGGCGGGCAATGAGTTCGGGCCCGATCACGGCGGCCAGTTCGGCGCTGGGCGTTTTGCCCGAGGCGGCGGTGATCTTGCGCGGTGCTTTGGCCTTGACGGGTTTGGCGGCCTTGGCCGAGGCCGCACTTGCCGCTTTCTTTGCAGGCACTTTTTTGGCTGTAGCCCTCTTGGCGCTTGGCTTGGCAGCTCCTGATTTGGGAGCGCCTGCAGTTTTTGCTGCGGCTATGGTTTTAGCCGCGGTTTTACGCGGCGGGAACTTGCTGGGCGCAAATTCAAAATTCACCTTGCCGGTCTCTGGGTCCCAGGCCAGCACGGCCTTGAAGGCGCGACGGGTGCGCATGCTGACAAATTTTTCCAGCATGTCAGTCTTGCCGGTCGCCAGCAACTTTTGCATCTGGGCGCGCTCAATGGGCTGCTGCAGGATGATCTGGCCGCTCTTGAAGTCGCAGCTGGGCGTGGGATGGTCATGGGTGGGCACAGACCGGTCGCACACATAGTTTTTGCCGTGTTCGTAAACGGTGCCGCCTGTGGCATTGCCGGTTGCGGCACCGCACTTCGGGCAGGGGCCCAGGGCTTCTTGCGCCGAGAAATCAATGATTTCGCCGCTGTTTTCCGCGGCCTTGTCGTCGCCGAAGTCAAACTCCAGCTTGAAATTCTGGGTTTCTTCGTCGAACTTGATGACCATCTCGGCCACAAAGGGCCAACCGGCCTTGGAGCGAAAACCGTCCAGCGGGCCGATGTGTTTGTCGCGCAGGAATTGCTCTACCTCTGCCACCTCGAAGGTGCGACCGGCAGGGGTTTTGCCGAACGAGAAGCCGCAGCCTTCCTCGGTGCCGGTTTTGCCGGTGCAGGTGTAGCGGCGGTAGTTTTCCTTCACGATACCGCCACACTTGGGGCAGGGGGCCACCAGGGTTGCGTAGTTGCCGGGGATGGTGTCGCGGTCGTATTCCTTGGCTTTTTTCACCATGCGCTCGGTCATGGCCGCAATCTCGGCCATAAACGTTTCGCGGCTAAGCTTGCCTTGCTCCATTTGCGCCAGCTTGTATTCCCACTCACCGGTCAGCTCGGCCTTGGAGAGTTCTTCCACACCCAGACCGCGCAGCAGCGTCATTAGCTGGAAGGCCTTGGCGGTCGGGATCAGCTCGCGGCCTTCGCGCAGCATGTATTTTTCGGCAATCAGCCCTTCGATGATGCTTGATCGTGTGGCCGGTGTGCCCAGGCCTTTTTCCTGCATGGCCTCGCGAAGCTCGTCGTCTTCCACGGTTTTGCCGGCACCTTCCATGGCACCGAGCAGGGTGGCCTCAGAGTAGCGGGCAGGCGGGCGGGTTTTCAGGCCCTTGGGCTCCACCGCTGCGGACTTGACTTTTTCTCCGGGCGCCACCGGAACCAGGCTTTGGCCTTTGTCGCCGTCTTTGGCGTCAGCCACCTCGTCGGCCGCTTCCTTGCCGTAAATGGCCAGCCAGCCCGGCTTGACCAGCACCTTGCCTTCAGTTTTGAAGTGGTGCAAAGCCGCAGAATTTTCCGACGGGCCGCCCCGAGGGGCCACAGCCGTGATGCGTGTGGTGACCTGGTACTCGGCACTGGGATAGAACACCGCCATGAAGCGGCGCACCACCAGGTCATACACCTTTTGCTCTGCTTCTGATAGCCCGCTAGGCGCTTGCAGCGTGGGAATAATGGCAAAGTGGTCACTCACCTTGGCGTTGTCAAACACCCGCTTGGTGGGCTTGATATAGCTGCCGTTGAGCGCCGTCAGCGCATGGGGCGCAAGGTGGCGCATGCCGCTGTCGGCCAGCATCTCAAAGGTCTGCTTGACCACCGGCAGATAGTCTTCCGGCAGGTTGCGTGAATCGGTACGCGGGTAGGTCAGGGCCTTGTGGCGTTCATACAGGCTCTGGGCAATAGACAGCGTGGTCTTGGCAGAAAAGCCGAATTTGCCGTTGGCTTCGCGCTGCAGGCTGGTCAGGTCAAAAAGCAGGGGCGAGGCTTGCGTGGTGGGCTTGCTTTCCTCGGAGACAGTCGCGCTTTGGCCGCGCACCGCATCGGCAATGGCCTGGGCTTGCTGCGCACTCCAGACGCGGTCAGCCTTCTTTTCTGAATCTTCCGCATCTTTTTTGTGTGTGGGGTCAAACCATTTGGCCGGATAGTCGCCCGCAGATGCGGAAAAAGTGGCGTGGATCTCCCAAAAGTCGCGACTGATAAAGGCCCGGATCTGTTCCTCGCGCTCCACCACCACGCTCAAGGTGGGGGTCTGGACGCGCCCAACCGTGGTCAGGAAAAAGCCACCATCGCGGGAATTGAACGCGGTCATGGCGCGGGTGCCGTTAATGCCTACCAGCCAATCGGCCTCGCTGCGGCAGCGGGCCGCGTCGGCCAGGGGCTGCATTTGGGCGTTGCTGCGCAGGTGGTCAAAGCCGTCACGGATGGCCTGCGGCGTCATGGATTGCAACCAAAGCCGCGAGACCGGCTTGCCCAGCGCGATGGATTTGCCCCCCTTTTCGCCGCCGGCGTATTGCTCGATCAGGCGAAAGATCAGCTCGCCTTCGCGCCCCGCGTCGCAGGCGTTGATGATCTGGGCGACATCTTTGCGGCGCGCCAGCTTGACCACGGCGTTGAGCCGGGTCTTGGTTTTGTCTACGGGCTTGAGGTCAAAGTGCGGAGGAATTACCGGCAGGTTTGCAAAGCTCCATTTGCCGCGTTTGACATCAAACGCTTCGGGTGCCTGGATCTCAACCAGGTGACCTACGGCGCTCGAGACCACGTAGTTTTCGCTCTCGAAGTATTCGTCATGCTTCTCGAATTTGCCTGCGGTTGACGTCAACGCCCGCACGATGTCCTGGGCTACCGAAGGCTTCTCGGCAATGACCAATGTTTTACCGGCATCCATCTTGTTGGCAATATCTTTGGTTTTCATCTGACTACAATCCAGTTTCTCGCGCGCACGTGCACGCGCGCTCACACACGCAGGCGCGCCCATGCGCGCCCATACGAGTTCACCTTACCAAATTTTTCAGCCGTGGCCAAAAAACCTGCTGTTTCTCACCCGCCCACTGACGCAAGGCGCATCCAGACCCGGCGTTCCGGCGTGCATGGCAAGGGCGTTTTTGCCCTGCAGAATATCGCAGAGGGCGAAATCCTGATCGAATACGTGGGTGAAGTGATCACCTGGGCCGAGGCGCAGCGCCGTCACCCGCACGACCCCAAAGACCCCAACCACACGTTTTATTTTCATGTGGATGAGAAGCATGTGATTGATGCCAAGGTGGGCGGCAACTCTTCGCGCTGGATCAACCACTCCTGCAAGCCCAACTGTGAGGCCGATGAAGAGGGGGGCCGGGTCTTCATCAAGGCACTGCGCAATATTGAGGCCGGCGAAGAACTCAATTACGACTATGGCCTGATCATTGATGAGCGCTATACCCCCAAACTCAAAGCCGAGTACCCCTGCTGGTGCGGGGCCACAACATGCCGGGGCACCTTGCTGGCCCCCAAGCGCGGCAAGCGGTGAGAGAGACGCGCGGTGAGCAACATGTGGCCCGCGGAAGAAATTTGGGAATGTGTATCTCCCACTGTGCCCGGGTTCACGGCAGAAATCCTTGCTGAAATCGACTCCACCAACTCTGAGTTGATGCGACGTGCGCGCAATGGCCAACTCGACCCGATTCTTCTGGTGGCCGAGCGACAAACCGCAGGGCGGGGCCGCATGGGGCGAGCCTGGCGCAAAGAGGTTGACGACTTGAGCTTTTCCATTGGCCTGCCTTTGCAGATCAAGGACTGGTCGGGCTTGTCTTTGACAGTGGGCGTATGCCTTGCGCAAGCCCTGCACCCGGCAATCCGGCTCAAATGGCCCAATGACCTGTGGTGGCAAGGCCGCAAGCTGGCCGGCGTACTGATCGAAACCACAACGGTTGGTGAGGTGCGGTATGCGGTGATAGGGGTGGGCATCAACATTGGCCCGCAGGATGCTGCAGGCCTGTCGACGCCGCCGGCTTGGCTGCGTGAGCTGATCCCTGGTGTTGACGCGCCAGCCGCCTTGTTGCGTACCGTGCCCGCCTTGTTCGACGGCCTGGGGCGCTTTAACGCCCATGGGTTTGCGCCTTTCCAGGCCGCATTTCACGCCCTGGATGCCTTGTATGGCCAGTCCGTGACCCTGAGTGATGCCAGCCATGGCGATGCACGGGGCGTCGATGCCCGGGGTGCTTTGCTGGTCCATACCCCAACGGGCGTGCGGCATATTGACAGTACCGAGGTCAGTGTGCGGCCTTCACGCACAATGTCATCATGCTCAGGCTGATTGTTCTTGTACTCGTTTTGCTCAATGGGGCCTATTTCTTGTGGTCCAGCGGCTGGCTGCGCGCCTACGGTTTGGCACCGGTTCAGCAAGCGGAGCCGCAGCGCCTGGACCAGCAGATCCGCCCTGAAGCCGCGCGCGTGTTGTCACCGCAGGAGATCAAGCAGGTCGAAACCCAAGCGCTAGAGCCGTCGAGTCCTTCGCAGTAAGGCGTGGTTGTGGATGGTTCATGGTGAACCCTCAGGCAGGAGTTTGATCGCCAGTCAGTGAAAAGCGGACAGAAAAGCGTGCTCCGGGAGGGACATGTCCGGGTCGTGTGTCTTCAATCTGGATGCTTGCATGGTGCTGGTCTGCAATTTCCTGAACGATGCGCAGCCCCAGACCTGAGCCATCGGCCTCATTGCCCAGGGCCCGGTAAAACGGCTGGAACACCAGCTCCCGCTCTTGCATGGGGATTCCGGGACCGGAGTCTTCCACCTGCAGCACCGCGACTTTGCCAAAAGGATCAGCCAGTACCCTGGCGGTGATGATGCCGGGATGCTCTGCGGTGGAGGGCGTGTAGTTGATGGCATTGTCCAGAAGATTACGCACCAGTTCCTTGAGCAGCGTCTGGTTCCCCTTGAGCATGGCGATCGGCTCACCGGGCTGCACGCCCTCAAAGCCGAGGTCAATGTGCTTGTCCATCGCGCGCGCAATGCAGTCCTGGATGACCTCCAGGGTCAGGGCCGCCAGGTCACAGTTTTGCTGACTCATGACGGTGCTGCCGGCTTCAGCCCGTGCCAGTGCGAGCAACTGGTTGACGGTGTGTGTTGCGCGCATGCTGGAGCGCCCGATTTGCTGGAGGGACAGTTTCAGGTCTTCGGTGTTGGCGCCCTCGCGCAAGGCCAGGTCGGCCTGCATGCGCAGCCCTGCCAGGGGGGTTTTGAGCTGGTGCGCTGCATCGGCCAGAAAATGCTTCTGGGTGGCGATCGAGTCCGTTAAACGCAGCAGCAGATCATTGACCGAGGCCACCAGTGGCGCCACTTCCAGCGGCACGGTGGTTGCGTCCAGGGGGCTGAGGTCATCGGGCTTGCGCGCGCGGATTCGCTCTTCCAGGTCATTCAGGGGTTTGAGGGCTTGCACCAGGGCCAGCCAGACCAGCAAGACCGCCAGCGGCATGATGACAAACTGCGGCAGCATCACGCCTTTGATGATTTCTGCAGCCAGCAGCGACCGCTTGTCCATGGTTTCGGCAACCTGCACCAGCGCCATCCTGGAGCCGGGCAGATCAAGCTTGACCCAGCGGTGTGCAACCTTTACATCTTCGCCACGAAAGTCATCTTCGCGCAGCTTTACTTCGTTGGCTTGGGCCTTGTCGTCTTCCGGTGGTTTTGGAAAATCCCGCTCTCCGGCCAGATATTCGCCATCCGGGCCAATCACTTGGTAAAAAATCGTGTCGGCGTCATCTGCGCGCAGCAACTCCCGTGCGGGTAGCGGGAGGTTGAACTGGACGCGCCCTTTGCTCACCGTGACCAATTGCGCCAGCGCGTTGGCGTTGTACTCGAGCGTGCGGTCATAAGGTTTGCCGGCCAGGCCCTGGGCCACCAGCCAGGTCAACACCAGGCTGATGGGCCAGACCAGCAGCAGCGGTGTGAGCATCCAGTCCAGGATCTCCCCGAACAGGCTGCGCTGCTCACGTTTGAAGAGTTTCAAGGATTGATTTTCTCCAGGCAGTAGCCCAGGCCGCGCACCGTCGCAATGCGAATGGGGCCTTTCTCAATTTTTTTGCGCAGTCTGTGTATGTAGACCTCAATGGCGTTGTTGCTCACTTCTTCGCCCCATTCACACAAGCGTTCGACCAACTGGTCTTTGCTGACGAGTCGCCCGGTGCGTTGCAGCAAGACCTCCAGAAGGCCGAGTTCACGCGCCGAAAGCTCAATCATTTTGCCGTCAATGGTGGCCACCCTTCCGGTCTGGTCGTAGGTCAGAGGCCCATGCTTGATGCTGCTGCTGGTGCCCCCCATGCCGCGGCGGCTCAGGGCGCGCACACGCGCTTCAAGCTCTTGCAGGCTAAAGGGCTTGGCCATGTAGTCGTCAGCCCCCAGGTCAAGCCCTTTGACACGCTCGTCCACGCTGTCAGCGGCAGTCAATATCAACACCGGTAAAGTCGAACCCCTGGCGCGCAGCCGTTTGAGCACTTCCAGCCCATGCATCTTGGGCAGGCCCAAATCCAGAATGAGCAAATCAAACTCGGTATTGGTCATCAGCGCGGCGTCAGCCTCGGTTCCGCTGGCGACATGGTCAACTGCAGCGCCAGAGCTGCGCAGGGTGCGCAACAGTCCGTCGGCCATTACCTGGTCATCTTCGGCAATCAGAATTCGCATGTCTGTCTCCTTGGTCAGCCTCAAGCTGCAATTGGTTGTCTGTCTGTTGCGGTTCTGATCACGATTCTAGGGGTTTGGGCTCAATGCTTGGGCAGGCGCTGGCCTGGCGCTTGGGTCTCAGGCCGCATAGGCCTCCAGGCCGAGCGCGATGACCGTGGCCACATCGTCACCCACCGACAGCTTGAGTTCGGCTTCGGCTTGCGCTACCGCTTGCCTGAATGCGCTTAGCCAGGCCAGCCCATCGGCAGTAAACCTGACGCGTTTGGCACGCGCGTCGCGTCCATCGGCGCTGCGGATGACCAGCCCCCAGGCCTCACACTGGTCAACGAGTTTGCCCATGGCCTGCTTGCTCATGCCGGCCAGTTCGGCCAGCTCGGTCAGGCGCGAGCCATCCAGCGCCAGATGGCGCGTGATGTGAATGTGCGCAGCGGTGACTTGTTGGCGTGCCGCCAGGTTGGCCAGTGCCAGCGGTACATCATCGTTTTGCGCCATCAGTGTGAGCACGCGTGCGTCGAAACGCCGCATTGCCAGCCCGAGCAGGCGTCCCAAGTGGGTTTGCCGCCAACCGTCTTGCGAACCGCCCGAGGCCTGGAATGCGGGCTTGTCCCCGGCGCTGTTGGAGTCAGAAATAAGCATGCCGAATAGTAAATCAAACTGACTAAATTATCAGTTTACTAATTTCAACCAGGCGCGTTAAACTACTGTTCAAGCATCCAGCCTGTGATTAAAGACAAGTTAAACGCAGGGATGGTTTGGACGACAAATTTTGCTCAACACATTGTTTTTAAAGGAGATTTCCATGGACGCACAAGTTAAGGGCAGCACGGTGGCCAACAGTGAAAAAGCCAAAGCCCTGCAAGTGGCACTGGCCCAGATCGAGAAGCAGTTTGGCAAGGGCACCATCATGCGCCTGGGCGAAGGCGAGGTGATCGAAGACATCCAGGTCGTCTCCACAGGCTCATTGGGCCTGGACATTGCGTTGGGTGTGGGCGGTCTGCCCCGTGGTCGCGTTGTCGAGATCTACGGTCCGGAGTCCTCAGGCAAAACCACCTTGACCCTGCAGGTGATTGCCGAGATGCAAAAAATCGGCGGCCAGTGCGCGTTTGTGGATGCAGAACACGCACTCGACATTCAGTACGCGCAAAAGCTGGGCGTCAACCTGCAGGACCTGCTGATCAGCCAGCCTGACACGGGTGAGCAGGCGCTGGAGATTGTTGACAGCCTGGTCCGCTCGGGCGCAGTCGATCTGATTGTGGTGGACTCGGTAGCAGCGCTCACGCCGAAAGCCGAACTGGAAGGCGAAATGGGCGACAGTCTGCCTGGCTTGCAGGCCCGCCTGATGAGCCAGGCTCTGCGCAAGCTCACCGCCCACATCAAGAAAACCAATTGCATGGTCATCTTTATTAACCAGATCCGCATGAAGATCGGCGTGATGTTCGGCAGCCCTGAGACCACAACCGGCGGCAACGCACTCAAGTTTTACGCTTCAGTACGGCTGGACATACGCCGGACCGGCACCATCAAAAAGGGCGATGACGCCATCGGCAATGAGACCAAGGTCAAGGTGGTCAAGAACAAGGTGGCACCCCCGTTCAAGACCGCAGAATTTGACATCCTGTTTGGCGAGGGTATCAGCCGCCATGGCGAAATCATCGATATGGGCGTCAATGCCCGCATCATTGAAAAAGCGGGTGCCTGGTATGCCTATAACAGCGAAAAAATTGGTCAGGGCCGCGACAATGCGCGCGAGTTTTTGCGCGAAAACCCCGACTTGTCCATTGAAATCGAAAACAAGGTGCGTGACTCGCTGGGCATTCCCTTGCTGCCTGGTGCAGAAACCGAGGCCAAGCCCAAGGCCAAGAAAGCAGACAAGGCAGAAAAAGCCGAATAGCCTTATAGGGATTGGCGTTATAGCTATATAAAATATAGCGTTTCGCCTGTATCCCAGAGCTGACCATGGCGACAACGCCCCTCTCCCTGACAGGCCGGGCGCTTCGATTGCTCTCGGCGCGCGAGCATTCGCGGGCCGAGCTGGAGCGCAAGTTGGCGCGTTTTGAAGAGGTGCCGGGCACCCTGGCCCTGGCTTTGGACACATTGCAAGCCAAGGGCTTCATCAACGAGGGTCGTGTGGTCGAGTCGGTGTTGCACCGGCGCTCGGGGAAGCTGGGTGCAGCGCGCATCAAGCAGGAGCTGCTGGCCAAGGGGCTGGAGCCACAGGCCATTGCTCAGGCGCTTGAGCAGCTCCGGGGCAGTGAATTGACGCGCGCCCGGGAAGTCTGGCGCAAGAAGTTCGGCCAAGCACCCGCGGATGCAGCAGAACGCGGCAGGCAAATGCGCTTTCTGGCCAGTCGTGGCTTTGGCGGCGACACCATCCACAAAGTGGTGTCAGGCGCAGACGACGACTAAAGGCTCAGCGGCGCTCAAAGACCCAGCATCAACTGCAAATTCTGTACCGCGGCACCACTGGCGCCCTTGCCCAGGTTGTCGAGCCGCGCCACCAGCACTGCGTGGGCAAAGCCGTCTTTGGCAGCATCGTTGGCAAACACCCGCAGCTCCATCTTGTTGGTGTTGACCAGGGCAACAGCGTCCAGTTTTAAATCCTGGCTTGGTGGCTCCACCGTGACCCAGGTGCTGCCGGCATAGTGAGCAACCAAGGCATCGTGCAATTGCTGTGCCGTGGGTTTGCCGGGCAAGGTGTCCAGATCCAGTGGTAGCTGCACCAGCATGCCTTGCGCAAAGTTGCCCACCGAGGGGACAAACAAGGGTCGCCGGGTGAGGCCGCTATACCGCATGATTTCCGGTAGGTGCTTGTGCTTGAGGCCCAAGCCGTACAGCTCAAACGGCGGGGCCTGTCCAGTTTCGTAGGCCTCGATCATGGTTCGTCCGCCACCGCTGTAGCCGCTCACGGCGGGAAGGCTCAGCGGGAAGTCGCTTGGGATCAGGCCGGCGTCGACCAGAGGCCGGATCAGTGCAATGGCACCCGTGGCATAACAACCGGGGTTGGCGACGCGCCGGGCACGGCGAATGGCGTCGCCCTGACCGGGCACCAACTCCGGAAATCCAAACAGCCAATCGGGGTGGGTGCGGTGAGCGGTCGAGGCGTCAATGATCTTTGGCCCGGCTTGACCGGTGGCGCGGGCGTGCGCATCAAGCATGGCGACCGACTCGAGGGCTGCTTCGTCATGCAGGCACAAAATTACCAGAGCTGCTTTGGCCATCAGGGCCAGCTTGGCTTCGGGGTCTTTGCGTAAGTTGTGCGCAATCGTGAGCAAGTCAATTTCTGGCATCGCGAGCAGACGCTCACGGATTTGCAGCCCGGTGGTGCCGGCTTCGCCATCAATAAAAACAGGGTGCAGGGCCATTTTGTGTAAGTTTCCTCTTAGATGTGCATGATACATTCCACACCTGTTGAATTCAGTCCTTGCTGCAGCGCACAATTGTTCTGTGGCGTCATAAAACATCTTGTTCTGAGAGATACCGCATGAAGATTCACGAGTACCAAGGCAAGGAGATCTTGCGTCAGTTCGGTGTGCCGGTGCCACGTGGCATTGCAGCATTCACAGTCCAGGAGGCGGTTGAAGCCGCGCAGAAACTGGGTGGCCCGGTTTGGGTGGTCAAGGCCCAGATTCACGCGGGTGGTCGCGGTAAGGGCGGCGGTGTCAAGGTGGCCAAATCGATTGATGACGTCAAACGCCTGGCCGGTGAAATTCTGGGCATGCAGCTCAAGACGCATCAGACCGGCCCGGAAGGCCAAAAGGTCCGTCGTCTCTATATTGAAGACGGGGCTGATATTCAAAAGGAATATTACGTCTCTGTCGTGACGGACCGTGACACCCAGAAAGTGGCTTTCATCGCCTCCAGTGAAGGTGGCATGGACATTGAAGAGGTGGCTCACTCACACCCTGAGAAAATCATCAAGCAGTTTGTAGACCCGTTGGCCGGTTTGACAGATCAGCAGGCACGTGAAATATCCACGGGCATTGGCATGCCCGCCGAATCCACGGCCCAGACGGTTGATGTGCTGCAAAAGCTTTACAAGTGCTATATGGACACCGATGCTTCGCTGGTGGAAATCAACCCGCTGAACCGTGACGGCAAAGGTAATGTGATTGCATTGGACGCCAAGTTCAACTTTGACCCCAATGCCTTGTTCCGCCACCCCGAGATTGTGGCGTTTAGGGATCTGGACGAAGAAGACCCGGCGGAAGTCGAGGCCAGTAAGTTTGACCTGGCCTACATCAGCCTGGACGGAAATATTGGTTGCCTGGTCAATGGTGCCGGTCTGGCCATGGCCACCATGGACACCATCAAGCTGTTTGGCGGTGAACCAGCCAACTTCCTTGATGTGGGTGGCGGAGCCACCGCAGAAAAAGTGACCGAAGCTTTCAAAATCATGCTCAAGAATCCCAAGGTAGAGGGCATTCTGGTCAATATTTTCGGCGGCATCATGAAGTGCGACACCATTGCAAGCGGTGTTATCACGGCATGCAAGGCGGTCAATCTGTCGGTGCCACTCGTGGTGCGCATGAAAGGCACCAACGATGAGCTGGGCAAGAAAATGCTGGCCGAGAGCGGCTTACCCATCATTTCTGCCGACACCATGGCAGAAGCTGCCACGCAAATTGTAGCGGCGGTGAAGTAACAACCCTTGCGATAGCTGTTTGACGCCGTCTTCAACCGAATCAAGTCTTTGCGGGACAGGCTTTTTGCTTTGTCCCCAACCGATCAGGAGCTTCTATGTCGATTTACATCAATAAAGATACCAAAGTTATCACCCAGGGAATCACGGGTAAAACCGGGCAGTTCCACACCGAAAAGTGCCAGGAGTATGCCAACGGCAAAAACTGTTTTGTCGCAGGTGTGAACCCGAAGAAGGCCGGTGAATCCATCTTCAACATCCCGATCTTTGCCTCCGTGAAAGAAGCGGCTGCCACAACAGGTGCCACCGTATCTGTGATCTATGTGCCCCCTGCGGGAGCCGCAGACGCCATTTGGGAGGCTGTTGAAGCTGACCTGGACCTGGCGATCTGTATCACCGAGGGCATCCCCGTGCGTGACATGTTGATGGTGCGCAACAAGATGAAGGCCAAAGAGGCGGCAGGCGGCAAGAAAACCTTGCTCCTCGGACCCAACTGTCCGGGACTGATTACCCCCGATGAGATCAAGATCGGCATCATGCCCGGTCACATCCACCGCAAGGGAAGAATTGGTGTGGTCAGCCGTTCCGGCACGCTCACCTATGAGGCAGTGGCCATGCTTACCGAGGTCGGTCTGGGCCAGTCCACTGCTGTGGGTATCGGCGGTGATCCGATCAATGGCCTCAAGCACATTGATGTCATGCGGGCATTCAACGATGATCCCGACACGGATGCGGTGATCATGATTGGTGAGATCGGCGGACCTGACGAGGCAGATGCAGCCCGCTGGTGCAAGGCGAACATGAAAAAGCCCATCGTTGGCTTTATTGCGGGCGTCACTGCGCCTGCGGGTAAGCGCATGGGGCACGCAGGCGCATTGATTTCAGGCGGTGCCGATACCGCCGACGCCAAGCTAGCCATCATGGAGGAATGCGGCTTTATCGTGACTCGAAATCCTTCAGAGCTGGGAAAGCTCCTCAAAGCCCAGCTTTGAAGAACCCATAAGCAATATCACTAACAGATATTTGCTTGCATCTCCGCTAGACTTCAATAAAACGGAAAGCGCGTCGGATCAAGGTCCGAAGCGTTTCTCCAAATCACAACAAAGGAGTTAGGTCGATGGACATGCTGCAAAGCCCCGATTTCTGGATCGGACTGATCAAGATCATCTGGATCAATATTATTTTGTCCGGTGACAACGCGGTTGTGATTGCACTTGCAGCACGCTCGCTGCCGGCGCATCAGCAACAAAAAGCAATCATGTTTGGCTCCGGAGCCGCGGTTGTATTGCGGATTGCCTTGACCGTGGTTGCAGTCTGGCTCTTGCAGATTCCTTTCCTGCAGGTGGTAGGTGGAATCCTCCTGCTGTGGATTGGAGTCCAGCTCCTCAGTGAGGAGGAAGAAGAGGGCGGTGACGCCAAAGAGAACGCCGGCCTTATGGCTGCTGTTCGCACGATTTTGATCGCTGATCTGGTGATGAGTTTGGATAATGTGATTGCCGTTGCTGCCGCTGCCAAAGGCAACACAACGCTGTTGATTCTGGGCTTGGCCATCAGCATTCCACTGGTGATTTTCGGTAGCGCCCTGATGATCAAAATGATGGAAAGATTCCCCATCATCGTGACCTTGGGTGCCGCCTTGATTGGCTGGGTTGGCGGTGAAACCATGGTCAGTGACATTGCTCTCAAAGAGGTGGCAGCGGCAAATCCCTGGATTCATTACGTCGCTGCGGCTGCAGGCGCTGCACTGGTGGTTGGTTTGGGCCGCACCCTGCAAAAGCGGCATTCGGGCGCACCCTCAGCACCTTGATTCGACCTGAGCGCATCTTTGGGCGCTTGACGGTCAGTTCAAGCCCTTCGAGCTTTTGCTGAGTCCACCATGAAATCATGGTGGATGCCCGGGAAATCTATTGACAAGCCAAATCTGATGGTTTTCAATGCAGTGATACATACATAAATCGCATTGACACGTTCGTTTGGCGTCTGCCGGACTGGGTTGTGTAACGACGCGAGACTGCAGACAAAGGGGAGTTCGGGCATGAGCGTTGTCACCAAGACTTTGGGTAGCGAGGATACCTATGGGCAGACCTTGAGTGCGTCGCCAATGCGCTTGGCTGATCAACAGCGCATGACTTTTGAGGCTTTGTTTTACCGTCAGCTTCAGCAGGTTACCGCACTCATCCACGCGACCGACAATGTCGAGCAGATCATGCTGGAGGTCAGCCAGGAGATTTGCAAATTGCTCAATGCCGACAGGCTGACACTTTATGCGGTCAGCCCGGACGGAAAGTCGATTGTCTCCAAACTCAAGATGGGCCTGAAGACCATGCAGGACATCAAACTCCCGATCAGCCCGCAAAGCATTGCCGGTTATGTCGCCGAGAGTCGACAACTTCTGAACCTTGCAGATGTTTATGAAGACAAACTGCTCAAGCGCATCCATCCATCCCTTACGTTTTTGAAAGAAGTTGACAAGCAATCCGGGTACCGGACCAAGCAGATGCTGGTTGCCCCGGTGATCGAGGGTGAGACCCTGCACGGTGTCTTGCAAGTGATGAACAACAAAGGCGACCGACCCTTTGGAGACATGGATGTTGAAGGGGTGACTCAGCTCTGTAAAACATTGGCTACAGCAATCAGGCAGCGAATCCAGAAAGCAGCCGAGCGTCAGCTATACAAGGCGACCAAATATGACGGATTGGTCACCGATGGCGTGATTACATCTTCAGAGCTGCAACAGTGTGTGCTTGATGCCCGTAACCAGGGGCAGTCGCTGGAGCAGATGTTGATGTCCAGGTACCCTATCAAGCCAGCCCAGATGGGTTCATCACTGGCCAGGTTTTTTGGCGTTCCTTACGAGCCTTTGAATCCCGCAAGGATTCGTTCTGAAATCCTGCATGGAGCACTCAAACGCGAGTTTGTGCAAGTTCAAGGATGGATGGCGCTTGAGGAATCGCCGCAGGGGCTGGTCATCATGTGTCTCGATCCCGAAGCAACCAAGGGTGCCCGGCTGGTACCGCAAGTCTTCCCCCGGGTTAGCAAATTCAGTTATCGCGTCACCACACAAACTGAGTTTGAACAGACCTTTAAGCAACTGTTTGGTGCAACCATGATGGGCGGGTCGATCGATGATTTGTTAGCTGAAATGTCCTCTACAGATGAGGATGGTGGTATGGAAGACGCTTTGGTGTCTGCTGCTGCCGACAATGAGCTGGTGAAATTCGTTAACAAGGTGATCATTGACGCCTACCATCAAAAAGTGTCGGATATCCACATTGAGCCCATGCCAGGCAAGCTCAAAACCGGCATCCGTTTCCGGATTGATGGGACTTTGATGCCCTACATTGAAGTGCCATCACACTTTCGCCAAGCGATGGTGACGCGGCTGAAGATCATGTGCGATTTGGATATTTCCGAGCGGCGCAAGCCGCAGGACGGCAAGATCAAGTTTAAAAAATACGGTCCTCTGGACATTGAGCTGCGCGTAGCCACCTTACCTTCTGCGGGCGGTGTTGAGGATGTTGTGATGCGTATTCTTGCCACTGGTGAGCCCATACCGCTGGAAAAGCTGGGTCTGTCTCTTCAAAACAAGGCGCGTTTGGAGCAGACCATTAGCAAGCCGCACGGGCTTTTTTATGTCTGTGGACCGACTGGCTCCGGGAAAACCACAACCCTGCACTCCGTGCTCAAATTTCTCAACCGGCCGGATACCAAAATCTGGACGGCGGAAGACCCGGTTGAAATCACCCAAAAGGGCTTGAGGCAGGTTCAGATCAATAAAAAAGCAGGTATTGATTTTGCGTTGATCATGCGGGCTTTTTTGCGTGCGGACCCGGACATCATCATGGTGGGTGAGTCGCGCGACAAGGAAACCGTGTCCATGGGCGTTGAAGCGTCTCTGACGGGGCATCTGGTTTTTTCTACCTTGCACACCAACTCGGCCCCGGAATCCATTACCCGTCTGCTCGACATGGGCATGGACCCCTTTAACTTTGCCGATGCGCTGCTGGGTATTCTGGCTCAGCGACTTGCGAAAAAACTGTGTGACTGCAGGGATGCTTATTGCCCGGGCACCACGGAATTCACAAGTTTTATGGACGAGTATGCACAAGAGTTGCATCACTCCGCGGCCTGGAAAAAAGATGACAGTGGTGAAAGACAAAGGCTTCATGACCACTGGCTTGATTTGTACGGTAAAGACAATCAATTGGTTTTTTACCGTGCGGTGGGTTGTGACAAGTGCAATACAACCGGCTACAAGGGTCGTATCGGTTTGCATGAGTTGTTGATTGTTGATGATGCGATAAAAAAATTAGTACAACAGCGCGCCCGTGTTGCAGACATTTTTTCGGCCGCCGTCGAGAGCGGCATGCGCACGCTCAAGATGGACGGTATGGAAAAAATCATGCAGGGACTGACGGACTTGAAGACCATCCGGTCAGTTTGTGTGAAATGAAGCTTGTCCTGTTTTTCCCTTGTGCTCACGTTTGTCTGAGAAAACGTGTCATCGACCGGGTATCGAAGCTGCTGAAGCAGCGTGTTGGTTGTTCTTACTTTTACTTAGGAGTTGCTATGAAGTGTTCTATCCAAAAGGGTTTTACCCTGATTGAGCTGATGATTGTGGTGGCCATAATTGGTATTCTTGCCGCGGTTGCTTTGCCGGCCTATCAGGATTACACAGTTCGAGCGAAAATCTCGGAGGTTTTGTTGGCAGCTTCTCCCTGTCGAACCGGCGTTACCGAAGCTCTCCAGTCCGCAACAACGGCAGACGCTTCTGTTTCCCTGGCGTCAGCCTGTGCCAGCTCCGCCAGTAAATATGTGACCTCGGTCGCTTCCAGTGCCAATGGTGTCATCACTGTTATTGCCAACGAAACAAATCTTCCCCAACTCACCGCCGCGACGAACACCCTGACCTTGGTTCCAGTTCAAACGGGTACAACGGCCGTGGTGGGTACAACAGATGGCGGGAAAACCATTGCCGGCTGGGCTTGTGGCGCCAGGGCGACTTCCACACCTGCAGGTGCCACCACAATCCAGCCAAAGTACCTTCCCGCCAATTGCCGTGGCGTTTACCCCTGATCGCTGAACCAAGAATTGAGCAAACCTTCCACTGGATTCACTTCTATAAGCAAAGGGCGCCATCAAAGGCGCCCTTTATATTCTCGAGACCAACAGTGATGGTCAGTCGTTTCCGACATTGTCCCTAGGTGCTAGCCAGATAAGTTCCCGACTTGCCGCCGTGCTTTTCCAGTAATTTGACGTCCGTGATGGTCATTCCCCGATCCACCGCTTTGCACATGTCGTAAATGGTCAGTAGCGCGACCTGAACAGCCGTCAGGGCTTCCATTTCCACGCCAGTTGGACCGACGGTTTCAACGCTGGTGGTGCACACAACACGGCATGGCTGGTTGTCACTGGAATGGTGAATGCTGAAGTCCAGGGTAACCCGGGTCAGAGCCAGGGGGTGACACAGAGGAATCAAGTCGCTGGTTTTCTTGGCGGCCTGAATGCCGGCAATGCGTGCAATACCCAGAACATCGCCTTTTTTCGCAGTTCCGCTTTCAATAAGTTCCAGGGTTGCGGCTTGCATTTCAATCTGACCGCTGGCCACTGCAACACGGTGGGTACTGGCTTTGCCCGCAACATCTACCATATGGGCTTGGCCGTGAACATCAAAATGGGTGAGTGCGCTCATTGAAACTTGTTTTTGAAATGAAATTGCGGATCAAGCATCATACGGTCATGTTGAGAGACTTTCATCAAGCATTGAAACACGGCGGCATTTGGCGGTTTTGCCAAAGCGTTGAAAAACCTGCTGTACAAAAAAAGATGGTTTTTTCCCATACAAGGCAATGTTTTATTGCTCTTATATTTGTAGCTTTAGGGTGTTCCCAGGCGGCTTTGGCGCAGTCGTCACTTCCTAATCTGGGTGACGGCCTGGAGATGACCGCCAGTGCCGAGCGGCGTTTGGGCGACCGCATTGCCCGGGAGCTCTACCGTGACCCGGACTATATCGATGACCCGGTCCTGGTTGATTACGTTCAAACCATCTGGCAGCGATTGATGTCCGCTGCAAGACTGCGCGGGGAGTTGCCACCCGAGCTCGAAGAGCGTTTTGCCTGGGCGCTGACCCTGGGCCGTGACCGCAGCGTGAATGCCTTTGCATTGCCCGGCGGCTATCTGGGTGTGCACCTGGGGCTGTTGGCGGTAGTGTCCAGCCCGGATGAGCTGGCCTCGGTGCTGGCGCACGAACTCAGCCACGTGACCCAGCGCCATATTTCCCGGCTGATCAGCCGCCAAGGAGCCACCACGCCCTGGTTGATCGGCGCCATGTTGCTGGGTGCGCTGGCGGCACGCGGTAACCCCAATGTGGCCAATGCCATGATCACCGGCGGGCAGGCTGTGGCGGCCCAGGGGCAGCTGAATTTCTCACGTGATATGGAGCGGGAGGCTGACCGTGTTGGCTACGGCATACTGGTCCAGGCGGGTTTTGAGCCCCAGGGCTTTGTCACCATGTTTGAGAAGTTACAAAAAGCCGCCAGACTCAACGACAGTGGTGGATTCCCCTATCTGCGCAGCCACCCCATGACCACCGAGCGCATTGCAGATATGCAGAGCCGCCAGCAATTACTGTCTCCGAACAAGCCGAGGGAAACAGTCAGCCTGCAGCACGCCATGATTTCGGCCCGGGCGGGCGCGCTCACCCGGCCTGGTATCGATACCCTGCGGTCTTGGGTCGACCAGGCGGTGGCGGCCTCAAGTAGCCCAACAGCGGCATCCGACCCAGCAGCGCAAGCCGGGTTGTTGTACCAAGCAATACTGGCGGCAAGTTTTCAGAGGGAGTTTGAACAGGCTCGGCGATTGCACAAGCACTTGCAGACCCTGACAGAGGGTGACCCTGCTGCAGCGGAGCTGGTTCGTCTGTTGGGTGCAGAACTCGCCTTGGCAGGCGGTGACGTCCGGGGGGCGGTCAGTGTGATGGCTAAAACCGATGAAAAAATTGGCTCGCAAAGCCGCTCGGCCCTGTTTTTGTGGGCCCAGGCCATGACCCGAAGTGGGCAAGGTCTCGAAGTGGCGCAACGTTTGCAAACCTGGCTGGCTTCCCGGCCACAGGACGCACAGGCCTGGCAGTTGCTGGCAGCGGCCTATCAAACGCAGAATAAAGTGCAAAGTGCAATCCGGGCTGAAGCGGAGTCGTTTGCGTCGTTGCTGGACTACCCTTCTGCAGTCAACCGGATGAAGGCGGCACAACAAATATCGCGTCAAAACGCCAGTGGCGTCAATGCAGACTATATTGAAGCGTCCATCATTGACGCCCGAGTCCGGGAGTTGGAACTACTTCAGCGAGAACAGGCGCTCGAGCGCTGAATCGATCAGCAGGCCACAGGTCGAGTAAATGAGTGAACCCAGGAGTGCCGGGGCAAACCCTTCGACATGAAAACCTTCCAGGATGCTCCCGGCAGCCCAAAAGAGCATCGCATTGATGACGAACAGGAAGAGACCCAGGGTCAATACCGTCACGGGGAGGGTCAGGATAATCATGACCGGGCGTAGAAAAATTCCGAAAAGCCCGATCACAACAGCAGCAATCAGCGCTGCAGAAAAGCTGCTGACCTGAACTCCAAGTTCAAGATGTGAGACTGCCAAAAGTGCGGCTGCGCTGAGCAGCCATTTAAGTATCAGTTTCATGGCGGGTAAGCATACACCGCGCCATGAAGGGGGTCATCAATGGGTGTAAAGGCCAGGTTATTCGGCAGCCAGAACCAATGCTGCCCCCATTCCGGCTACGGCACCTGGAACGGTCCACTTGCTTTGAGTAGGCGCGGGTTGGTTGGCGGTGACTGGGGGCAGGTCCTGGCCGAGTCTTGGCCGACGTGCATCCAGCACGCGGGCAGTTCCCTGGCGGCTTAACAGATCTTGGGTCATGTCAGTCAATGAACTGGAGGCAAGCATGCAGGTCACACGATCTCCGCTGGCCTGCAAGTCGGGCGAGATCTGGGCGAACACCTTGTCAGCCCACTTGGCGCGCCAATTTTCCCGGGCACTGTAGCTGACCCATTTGCTGATATGCCGGGTCATCCTCGGCGGGCAGGCCACCAAAATCCAGTGTGTACGTTCGGCCTGGCTATTGCTGGTCATGGGTGCCAGCTGCTGCTTGGCGTAGTCCACGTCGTCAAGATAAACAATGATGTTGTCCATGATGAATCCTTTATGGTGATGACTGAGGAATGCTGGAATCAAGCGGTGTGACCAGACTGTTCATTGGCACTGGAGGCTTTCCGCCGGGAAGCCCACCAGCCGGCACCCAGAACGCCGGCAATTGCCAGGACATAGAGAGCCCATCTTGCAAAGGTGTTTGGATCAAAAATCTCGTCGAGCAAAGGCTCGTTGACAACCATTTTGGCGGCAGTAAAGGCCAGAACGGCAGCACCCAGCTGAATGATGATGGGAAAGCGCTCAACCAGCTTGAGAACCAGCGAACTGCCAAAAACAACGATTGGCACGCTGATCAACAGTCCTATCACCACCAGGTCGAAAGAGCCCTGTGCAGCACCTGCCACGCCCAGGACGTTGTCAACACCCATCAGTGCATCTGCGATCACAATGGTTTTCATGGCGCCCCAGAATGTACTGGCCACAGGGCCATCATGGTTCTGACCGTCCTGGTCAACCAGAAGTTTGTAAGCCACGTAGATCAGGCCCAGACCCCCTGCCAGCATCAGCCCGGGTACCTGCAGCAACCAGACCACAAATACAGTCATGACGGTTCTCACCACAATAGCGCCCACCGTACCCCAAATGATGGCTTTCTTTTGCAGATGGGGAGGTAAGTTGCGTGCTGCCAGGGCAATCACAATGGCGTTGTCACCGGCAAGAACCAGATCGATCAGGATGATTGCCAGCAGTGCCGACCACCAGGGGGCAGATAAAAATTCCATTTTATTTCTCCGAGTTGTATTAATTATTCACGCATTTGCCCAATGGAAACGCCAACAGAGAATCGGATCCGTCCGACCACAGACTCCCTTCGACGAAACCATTCGCAGATTCCAATCGAAGGTCTGACTCAGCGCTTCACCGTGATGAAACGCCCAACAAGCCGGAAGAGAATCTTCGGGTTGACGACTTGTCGATGCCGGTCTTTCTGCTTGAAAAGACCAACGGGAGCTACTCCCCTTCGTGATTGGATTGAAACACGTCATCCATCATCCGTACAAGGTTTGTGGAATTGGCGGCTATCATGCGAATCCTCGCTTCACTTCCCATGGCAGCCATTCACATCATTGATATCGAGTCCGCCATCAACTTTTGGCGTGCCCTCAAGCCCTCGCCCGATGGCATTACCCTGACGCCGGAGATTCGTGCGCTGGCGCACTGTTATGCCCTGATGGCGTACGAACAGCAGACTCAGATCGAGGAATCCAGCATGTCCCCTGAAGCCAAGGAAGCCTGGATGGTCTGGTACAAGACCACGCCCGATGCGCCTTGCATTGCAATATGCTCAACCAGCCAGGGTGACGCGGTCTGCAAAGGCTGTGGTCGTACATTCGATGAGGTTCAGTATTGGCCGTCCATGCAGGCGGCGCAAAAGCGGCAGACCTGGAGACGTATCACGTTGGAGGGTACGGCTTGGCGGTTTAACCGTTACGCCGAAAGGGCGGTCGAAAAGGACCCCGTCAGCTAGCAATACAGTAGCAAACTGGACAGCCCTGATATGGGCGAGCCCCTTTTTTACTTCCAGCGAAGCGGCTCAAGACTGATAGAGCGGGTTTCATCGCCGAGTGTCAAGACACCCTCTTGAATGGTGGCCTGTATCTGCATGCTGCGCTGAGCCAGTTTTGCCATGGCCAATGAAGACTCGGCAGGAATTCTGAAAACGCTCAAATTCTGGGGCCTGCTTAATTTGGACTCCATGCTGCGCCACCAGACTTCGGCCGCATGGTTGAAACAGAACAGAACGACCTGATCGGCCTTGCCGCAGGCTTTGACCAGTGGCTTGTCCTCAGGTTGTCCCACTTCAATCCAGAGTCGGGTACGACCTGTGTAATCCCGCAACCAGACATCAGGCTCGTCCGGGTCAGACAAACCAGCCCCAAAGGCCAGGGTGCCGTCACCGCCGCAAACGGTTTGCAATTGATGCGCATAGATGGCCAAGGCGGTCAGCCTGACCATCATGCGTTCATCGGTTTCGCTGGGGTGACGTGCCAGCGTAAAAGCGTGGTCTTCGTAATAGCCGTGGTCAATGTCTGCAATTTGCAGGCTGGCTTTGAAGATGGTGGATTTAAGGGCCATTCGTGTTGAGGACCTCAGCAGGAAAAGCCGCAACCCGCCTTAAATGCGGTTGGCCAGATCGGCGGCCATTCCGGTATAGCTCCCCGGGGTCATTTTCATCAGCCGCTGCTTGTCTGGGTCAGGGATATCGAGCTTCATGATGAAGCTTTGCATCAGCTCACGTGTCATGGGCTCACCCCGGGTAAAGTTCTTGAGTTGTTCGTAGGGCTGGGGTAGGCCAAAACGTCGCATGACCGTCTGTATGGGTTCTGCCAGCACCTCCCAGGCGCAATCCAGGTCGGCTGCCAGTGCAGACTCGTTCAATTCCAGTTTGCTCAGGCCGGTGCTTAGAGACTGGTAGGCCAGAGTCGCATACCCAAGCGCAACCCCCACGTTACGCAAGACCGTTGAGTCGGTCAGGTCGCGCTGCCAACGCGAGATCGGCAGCTTTTCGCTCATGTGCCTCAGTAGGGCGTTGGATAGGCCAAGATTACCCTCGGCATTTTCAAAATCGATCGGGTTGACCTTGTGAGGCATGGTGCTGGAGCCCACTTCACCGTCGCGCATCTTTTGCTTGAAATAGCCTAACGAAACATAACCCCAAACGTCGCGGGAAAAATCGATCAGGATGGTGTTGGTGCGGGCAACGGCATCAAATAACTCAGCCATATAGTCATGCGGCTCAATTTGTATGCTGTAGGGTTGAAAGCTCAGACCCAGCCCCAGCGGCTCGGGCATTTCAACCACACGCCGGCTAAAGCTTTCCCAGTCAAAATCAGGCCAGGCAGAGAGGTGAGCGTTGTAGTTTCCAACAGCCCCATTCATTTTTGCCAGTAGTTTGACCGATGCAATCCGGTCACAGGCCCCTTGTAATCGAACAGCCACGTTGGCCAACTCTTTGCCTACAGTGGTCGGGCTGGCAGTCTGTCCATGGGTACGGCTGAGCATGGGGGTAGAGGCATAGGCGTGGGCCATATCCCGCAATTTAAGCAGTAGTCGGTCCAGCGCGGGAAGAACCACCACATCCCTTGCGGAACGCAGCTGCAAGGCATGGCTGGTGTTGTTGATATCTTCGCTGGTGCAGGCAAAGTGGACGAATTCGCTGGCTTGCTCTAGCTCGGGCCGCGCCTCAAATTTGGACTTGATCCAGTATTCAACAGCTTTCACATCGTGATTGGTGGTCTTCTCAATCTCCTTGATGGCGATACCGTCGGCCTCGGAGAAGTTTTTTACCAGTCCGAGCAGGTAGGTTCTAGCGCCAGGCGTTAGTTTTTTGAATTCGTTAAATCCCGCATCGCTGAGCGCAATGAACCAGCAAATTTCGACTTGAACCCGTCGGTGCATATAGCCCAACTCACTCATCAAGGGGCGAAGCGCGCTGAGTTTGCTGGCATAGCGGCCGTCCAGCGGCGAAAGTGCGGAGATATTGGAAAGCTCATCGGTTCATTGTAGTTTGAGAGTGTGCGTTTTGTGGGCTTGGCAACAGGCAAAGAGGTCAGTCGCTAGAATCACGCCATGACCCAGGTTAAAGCACCATGAAATTGATAGGCTCCGGTACCAGCCCCTACGTGCGTAAGGTGCGAATTGTGATGGCAGAAAAGAAGCTCGATTACAACTTTGTAATTGACAATGTCTGGACCTCCGATGCGCAAATTAGTACGTCCAACCCCCTTGGCAAGGTGCCATGTCTGATCATGGAGGGTGGGGAGGCATTGTTCGATTCCCGCGTGATTGTCGAATACCTCGACACCCTGTCACCCGTTGGCAAACTCATTCCTGCTTCAGGACGCGAGCGGGCTGAAGCCAAAACATGGGAGGCTCTGGCCGATGGCGTGCTCGATGCCGCGATTCTTGCCCGCCTTGAAGCCACTTGGGACGGACGGACCAAGGTGCAGCGCAGTCAGGCCTGGATTGACCGCCAGCTTGGAAAGGTCGAGCTTGCTTTACAGGCCATGAGCCGTGGACTCGGTGACAAACCTTATTGCTCCGGCATCCATTTGAGTTTGTCGGATATCGCTGTGGGCTGTGCCTTGAGTTATTTGAACTTCCGTTTTCCCGAGATTGAATGGCAATCCAAACATGCCAACTTGCATCGATTGCAGGATAAGCTTGAGGAAAGGCCCAGTTTTCTTTCGACTGTCCTGATGTGAGCTCCACAAAATTCAGATCTCTTTTGCAATAATGCTTTAAAGACTCGGACAAGATATGCTTTACCCGGAAATATTCAAGCAGTTGGAATCTGTCCGGTGGGATATGGCGCAGGATATTCCCTGGCAGAAGTTTGATGACAGCCAACTCTCGCTTGAGCAGGCTGAAACGATCAAGATGAACGCGATCACGGAATGGGCAGCCCTGCCGGCAACCGAGATGTTTTTGCGTGACAACCGCGACGATAGCGACTTTTCTGCCTTCATGTCCATCTGGTTCTTCGAAGAGCAAAAGCATTCGCTGGTGTTAATGGAGTACCTCCAGCGTTTTCGCCCTGAACTTCTGCCTACCGAGGCCGAACTCCATGACATCCGCTTTGAATTTGACCCCGCCCCTGCGCTTGAGACGCTGATGTTGCATTTTTGTGGAGAAATCAGGCTCAATCACTGGTACCGGCGCGCTGCTGAATGGCACACAGAGCCTGTAATTAAGCACATTTACACGACCCTGAGTCAGGACGAGGCGCGTCATGGCGGTGCTTATCTGAAGTACATGAAACGCGCTATTGGCAGCTTTGGCAATGAAGCCAAGGCCGCTTTTATCAAGGTGGGCGTGTTGATGGCCAGTGCCCGGCGCACTGCTCAGGCACTGCACCCGACCAACCTGCATGTGAACAAGGCGCTTTTTCCCAAAGACACCATTCAGAGCAGATTACCCAACCCAGAATGGCTTGAACATTGGCTCGATCAGCAAATCAACTTTGACTCGGTATGGGAAAGCAGGGTGGTAGAGAGAATTTTGCACAACCTTGGTTTATTGCTCGGGCGAAGCTTTGGTAGTGTCCAGGAACTCAACCGCTATCGCAAGGAGTTAAGCCGGGAGCTTGCAGCGTCCTAATTTGAAGGGTTTTCTGCCACGAGGTCAGCTAGGCGCGATCCTGAGACGTTGGCACAGTCAACTTGAGCATTCGCTCCAAGTTGATCTTTACCTTCATGTCGCGGGATGGGATGCTGCTTACAATTCGGTACTCTCTCAAGCTGGTATCCCTGATCATCGGCTCGACAGTGGGCAATCCATCGCGATTGACCAGTACGGCAACTTTCGGGGTCGCGGAATTTAATCCGCGGCGAACCACCATGGCAATTTCATTGCTGGTTAACTTCACAAATGAGCCCGGTGAATAGATACCCACAGCCTTGATAAGCGCTGCACCAGCTTCGTCTACCTGTTTATTCTCGTCAAAGTAACAAGCTTGCATGGCCGCTGCAGGACTGAACGGAATGCGTGATGCGCGCGGGGACAGGCTGGCAACAAACCTGTCTGCGCAGTGGATCAGCCGAGCTATGCGCCCTGCCATGGTTCTTCCCGTCAAGGGTCCTGGTGGTGTCGAGTGGTGATTCAGAACAGCCTCGATCCACACCGCATCAGTCACTCCCTGTTGTTGGAGCATGTGTGCACTCAGTGAGCGATGCGTATTGATGAGTGTGGCCTGCGCTTGGTTAAGGGGATCGGTCTGTTGCGCGAGCTCGTCTTGCAGCTCAGTCATGCTGATATTCATGGACAGTGCTGCCAGACCCAGTGTTTCTGTTTCCTGCGGCGACCATTTCAGCACCTCCCGCGCGGCCAGACTGCACGCCACGCTCACCAACATGGCGTGGGTGGCACTGTACATTCTGACCTCGGCGGCTGCAAGATAGAACAGGGCGAACAAGGTGCCATCAGGGTTGTTCAAGGAATGATGTTGCAATACGGATTGGAATTGCCGAAGCCGCTCAATAAAGGTAGCCGATTTCCCATCCTTGAGCAAAATATTCGCGTTTGCCTGAAGATCTAGCCAGCCAGCCGGGCCATCATTTACTGCGCGCCCACCGAAGTTAAGAGAACCCTTTTCGATGGTAGTTTTTGCGATTTGCCCCAGGTTTCTTTGTTCCCGTGTCAAATCGTAGAGCTTGGCAAGGTACGCTTTGTGCTGGGCTTCGGATTCCACAATGTCGATGTACAACTCAAACCCTTTGCTCAGCAAAGTCAAAAGCTCAGCCTTTGAAGGGATGGTGTAACCTTTTTGCGCCAATAGCTTGCCCTGGGCATCCCTGAGCGAAAAAGGCAAGGGTTGGCCCGTAACAATGGAATCGATGTTGAGCGGGACAAGTCTCATATTTGAATTGATTTAGATTATGTCCCAAACCGCCGGCGAAAATCATGACAATTGGTGGGTGACTCCCCATTGCTTCTAAGCATTAAAACTCCGCTTGACCGGCTGGATATGTGACTTGAATTATTACTCAGGCCTTGCCCTGCTAGGATTTCGGCCATGAATACCCTTTCCTACGCCCCGCCGGATTTTCTTAACAAACGTTGCGACCGATCTTCGTTGTTATTGCGAATTGCCAGCATGCCCAGGCCCCTGGTGTTCACCAATGGCGTATTTGATGTCATGCACCGCGGCCACGCCATCTATCTGGCGCAGGCACGTGCGCTGGGCGCAAGCCTGGTGGTCGCCCTCAACACGGACGCCTCGGCACGCAGGTTGGGTAAAGGCCCGGAACGCCCCCTCAACAATGAAGATGATCGAGCCGTCATGATGGCGGCCCAGGGGTCAGTCGACCTTGTGACCTGGTTTGATGAAGACACCCCCATCACACTGATCGCTGAGATCCGGCCGGATCTTCTGGTCAAAGGCGGCGACTACGACATGCAAAGCTTGCCTGAAACCCGGCTGGTGCAAACCTGGGGCGGGCGGGCTTTGGCCTTACCTTTTGTGACGGGGTATTCAACAACCGCGCTGGTACAAAAAATACGTGCCGGGTCTTCCTGAATGGCTGGCCAAGACTAGCGCTCGGCTGCCCAGCTTGTATTGTCAAAGAAACACCAGTTTTTACAACGGGCCGAAGACGGCGTGCCACAGGTTCAGCACTGCCTGCCGCTCAGTTTGCAGCACTGAAAAATCCACTTGAGTAGGCTCTTCATTGAGACGTGCGAGATGCTGAACGCGTCGTAGCTCCCTGTAAGCCGAAGCAGCGGCTTCACCAACAGATGTCGGCAGCAAACCTTGGGATTCAGCCGCCTTCAAAAGGGCAATATTTCCAATGTTAGAGACTAACTGGGGATGCGTATTGGCCTGCGAAAGTACCAGGAACTGAACAACAAACTCAACGTCCACCATGCCCCCGGGGCTGTGCTTGACGTCGAACAGGCTTGCGCTGACCGGGTGGGCTTGTGCAACTTTGAGGCGCATGGATTTGATTTCATCGGCAAGCTTCAGGGGATTACGCGGTGCCGTAATAACGCCAGCTCGTATCTGGTCAAAACGCTCACGCAACGCATCACTACCCAGCACAAAACGTGCGCGGGTCATGGCTTGATGTTCCCACGTCCAGGCGGTGTTACTCCCGCGCTGTTGCTGATAGTTGGCATAGGCCGAGAAGCTGGTCACCAGCAAACCGGAGTTGCCGTTGGGTCTAAGGGCGGTGTCAATCTCATAAAGATCGCCTTCCCCGGTTTTGACTGTTAGCCAATTAATCAGCTTGCGTACCAGGTTGGCATAAACCTCTGAGGCTTGTTCGTCTTCGTCTTCATAAACAAAGACAATATCCAGATCGCTGCCATAGCCCAATTCCTTGCCTCCGAGCTTGCCATAGGCAATGATCGCGAACTGATGCGACTCGCGATGTCGGCGCTTCAAGCGCTCCCAGCACCATCGGCAGGTGATGCGCAGAACGGTTTCGGCCAGTGAGCTGAGGTCATCGGCCACCTGCTCGACCGTGATGGCCCTCTCCAGATCCCGTGCCAAAGTCCGGAAAACCTCTGCATGGTGTGCCCGTCGCAACAGGTTGAGCAGGGACTCGTCATCGTCGTCCCCGGCTGACTGCAAAGCTGAACGCCTGAACTCCAATTCACGCTCGAAATCGGTGGGAACAAACCGTTCGTTCAGCATGTCAGCACTGGCGAGCTCGTCAATGACGCCGGGGTGTTGAAGCAAATACCGGGCTGGCCATTTTGCCGCACCAAGCAGCCTCAAGAGACGCGCGTGGGCATTGGGCCGCTCCAGCAAAAGTGCAATGTAGCTTTCCCGCCGCATCAAGGGCTCCATCCAGTCGACGAGGCGAACCGCTGCAATTTCGGTGACGGTGCCTTCCTTGAGCCAAAGCGCCGTTCGCGCCACAAGCCGTATCAGGCGCGACCTGGAAACCTCACGCAGGGCCTGCACACGCGGGTGATCGCGCCAGGCTTGAACACGCAAACGGAAAGACTCGGGTAATGACAATACAAGCTGGTCAAAATCAGGCTCAACCGGTATGCTTTTTTGCCCGTTCAGACATCCTTTGCACTCATGCTCGGTATAGCCGCCCAGCAGTTTGTCAAACTCCTGGGCGACAGCCTCACGATGCGCGTCCAGGTGCGATAAAAACGGCCCCAGATGGGAGAAACCGAGCGTGTGAGCGATCCAGTTCAAGTCGCCATCGTTGGTAGGCAAAAGGTGGGTCTGCTGGTCATCCAGGTATTGGATTCGATGCTCTACCCGGCGTAAAAACACATACGCGTCGGCCAGGGTTTGCGCGGTCTGCTCGGGCATCAAACCAGCACGTGCCAGTCTTTTAAGGGCATTTAAGGTCGGGCGGGTGCGCAGTTCAGGGAATTGCCCGCCGCGAACCACTTGAAGTAACTGAACTGTAAATTCGATTTCCCGAATTCCGCCGCGTGAGAGCTTGACATCGTTGGCGCGTTCAGGGTGTCCAGCACTTCGCTTGGCCGCATGCTCACGGATCTGCCGGTGCAGAATCCGCAATGCATCGAACACACCGTAGTCGAGATAGCGTCGAAAGACAAATGCAACAACGGTATTTCTCAGCGCGATCGCTGAGCCATCCGTTCGTCGCTCAGCAGGGGCGACAACCCTGCTTTTAAGCCAGGCAAACCGCTCCCATTCCCGGCCCTGTACATGAAAATACTCTTCCAATGCCCCTAGCGAGACCACTGCAGGTCCGGAATTTCCATTTGGCCTAAGGGCTAGATCAACGCGAAACACAAAACCGTGTTCAGTTGTTTCGCCGATCATTCTGTAAACAGCACGAACAACCTTGGAGTAAAACTCCTGGTTTGAAATCTGCCCACGCCCATCCGGGCGACCGGCAGTCTCACCCTCTTGGTCATAGACATAAATAAGATCAATGTCGCTGGAGACGTTAAGTTCCCGCGCGCCCAGCTTGCCCATCCCGAGAACCCAGAACATGGCTGGTTCGCCACGCGCATTGAGTGCCATGCCATGATTTGATTCGGTCATGCTCACTGCTTGAGCGCAAGCGGTGTCCAGCGAAAACTCGGCCAGGTGGGTCATGGCGCTGGTTACATGATCGAGCGAAGAATGGTTATCGCAGTCCAGAACCACCAAGCGTTCAATCACCAATTGCCGAAGTGCTCTGAGCGCTGCGCCAACATCATGGGTATCTTCAATGAGAGCCTGAAGTGCGACCTCCATGCTTTGTCTGTCAGGTAAGCCATCGGGCAACAGGTGCATTTGGTCGCGGTAGCGTCGTCTTACCCGTTGCGCAAAACGGGAGAGGTCAGACAATGGTGAGACTGCCAGCGCGTACGGTGGCAAGGGGTTGGCGCTGACGGGGGTCATAATGCCCTGCAAATTTAAATTATCAAAATGGTTGTAACGCCACCCGCACCCTCAACCTTGCTGAAGCTTTTCGCGCAGACTGTGCGTGCCTTATTGGTGTTGCTGCTTGTAGCCTGGTTTTTATTCATTTTTGGCTGGTTCTCGATTCACGCACTCATTGTGCCGCGAATCAGTGAATTTCGCCCATTTATTGAGACTCAGGCCAGCCAGCTACTGGGTATTCCCGTCAAAATTGGCTCAATCAGCGCAGAGTCAAAAGGCATTTTTCCTTCCTTGGAAGTGACGGATGTCATTTTGCTGGACCCTCAGGGGCTAGAGGTTTTACGTCTGCCCCGTGTGCTCGCTTCGCTATCACCCCGCTCGCTCTGGAATAAGGGCTTTGAGCAGCTTTACATCGACAGACCCGAGTTGGAAGTCAGGCGTAATGCGAATGGCGAGATTTTTATTGCCGGCCTGGATTCTTCAAATCCGCAGAGCCTTTCTGCGCATGCCAGCGATTGGTTTTTCTCCCAGAACGAGTTCGTGATCCATCAAGGGTCGCTCATCTGGAAGGACGAGCTTCGTCAACAGGCGCCGCTGAAACTTGACGCCGTGAATTTGGTGATTCGTAACAAGGCCCGCAACCACACGCTGCGCTTGCATGCCAGCCCCCCCACTGCCTGGGGCGAAAGATTTTCCCTGATGGCTGACTTCAGGCAGCCGTTTTTATCAGCCCACCCGGGTAAATGGCGCGATTGGGAAGGGCAAATTTACACGGTATTTGACAGCGTGAACCTGTCTCAACTCAGACCTTACACGGATTTGGGGTCCCAGATTACCCAGGGTCACGGGGCCATTCGGGCTTGGCTGGATGTCAACCGAGGTGCGATAACCGCAACCACGGCAGATGTATCTTTGAGCAAGATGGAGATCCGGCTCAAACCCGAGCTCAAGCCGC
Organism: Hylemonella sp.; assembly: GCA_040382055.1. Classification (GTDB taxonomy): domain Bacteria; phylum Pseudomonadota; class Gammaproteobacteria; order Burkholderiales; family Burkholderiaceae_C; genus JBEIGE01. Next base: position 58,576 of record JBEIGE010000001.1, on the reverse strand, counting down.
TGGTCCTGCCCGTCTTGTCGGGTCGAGTGTCATTGCGCGATCTCAACGCTGGCATTGAGGTGACAACCCGGGACTTGCAGTTCGAAATGTCAGATGGCCGACGCTGGCCCGGGGGTAACATCCGGTTTTCAAAAATTCCGGCCCAAGGCAGCTCACCTGAGCGTGGGCAATTGAGTGCAGACAGACTTGATCTGACGGCCTTGTCAATGATTGCAAGTCGGATCGAGATAGCGCAAGCCCAACAGGAAATTCTCGCGGCATACCAGCCCAAGGGCACCATCGAGCGCCTTGATGCGAGCTGGCAAGGGCCACTGAATAGCGTGGATCAATTTGAGATTAAGGGCCGCGTGAGTCAACTCGAGCTGGCTGCCAGAACTGAGACGATGAGTGCAGGCATAAAGCCAGCGCGTGTGCAGATGCTTTCCCCGGGAATTCGAGGCGCGACAATCGACTTTGAGCTATCCAGGTCGGCAGGGCGAGCCAGTCTGATGATTCAGGACGGACATCTTGAACTTCCGGGCTTGTTTGACGAGTCTGTCATGCCCGTGAGTCAACTTTCATCCGATATCCGTTGGCAAACCGATGACAAACGCATCGCAGTTCAAATGCCCAATATCAAATTCAGCAATGCAGATACAGCGGGTGAAGCACAACTGAAATGGCAAAGTGCAGACCATATGGCTGCCATGCCCAGCCTGGGTCAGCTGGATTTGCAAGGAAGCCTGAGCCGGGGCCAGGCAAACCGTATCTACAGGTACTTGCCTGTCATCATCGATACTCCGACCCGTGATTACCTGCGCATGTCGCTGCTCCAGGGTGAAGTCAGTGCCGTCAAGTTCAAAGTCAAGGGCAACCTTGACAACATGCCCTTCAAAGACCCGAAACAAGGCGAATTTCGGATTTCAGCCTCGGTCAAAAATCTGGCCTTCACCCCTGTTCCGCGTAGCCTAGATCCGGCATCAACCCTTCCATGGCCAGTCCTGAGCCAGGTCAGCGGCGATTTGCTGATTGACAGAAACAAGCTGCAGATCAAGGAAATCACTGCCCGGATTGCAGGAGCGCCCGGACTGCGCATCACGCGGGCAGACGCCTCAATTGCAGATTTCATGCGTGATGCAACAGTTCGGGTTAATGCAGACGCACGTGGTCCGCTCTCGGAACTGGTTTCGACGGTAGTGAATGGTTCGCCTTTGGGGAATTTGATTGGCAATGTCTTTGCAAAAACCACAGTTAGCGGTTCTGCCGACTATCAGTTCAGCCTGGCCGTTCCGATTGCAACTACGGAGAATACGACCGCACAGGGTCGGGTTGTCCTGACGAACAGTGATCTTCAGGTGTCACCTGAATTTCCCCGTATTTACAAAGCGCGAGGAACGCTTTATTTCAACGAAAAGGGGTTTGCTCTCAGTGCCCTGCAAGCGCGCATGCTAGGCGGAGACATGCGTGCAGATGGCGGTACGATACCTGTCCCCCCCGTAAGTGGGACTGCAGTGTTGGCGCGTATTCAGCCTTATCCCGCCCTGCATATTCAGGGCAATGTCACTTCCGACGGACTCAAGCAGGCCACAGAGCTTGATTCTGTGGCCCGGCTGGCGCAGCGTACCAGTGGGGGCACAAGTTATTCAGCCGTGGTCGGACTCAAGCACGGCTTGCCGGAGATCCTGTTGATGAGTAATCTCCAGGGGCTGGCCCTGAACTTGCCGGCGCCATTGAATAAAGCCGCAGATACGACGTTGCCACTTCGCTTGGAGACCCTGGTGACCCGGGAGCAGCCCATAACGACTCCCGGGCAGGTTCAGCGTGCGCTTCAAGATCAGATCAAGCTTGACCTCGGCTCCTTGGTCAGCGTCAGTTATGCGCGGGACGTCTCAGGGGTTGAGCCCCGAGTGTTGCGTGGAGGCATTGCTTTGGGCTTGTCGCCAACTGAATCAGCGCCAGCGCCAGCGCAAGGCGTGGCTGCGAACATCAACGTTGACAAGGTAGACCTTGATGCTTGGGCCTCTTTGTTGCCTGAATCTGGTGGAAAGGGTACAAGTCAACTGCATGTGAGTCAGTATGTCCCGACCAGCCTGGCCTTGCGCGCCAAAGAGTTGACGCTCAGCGGGCGAACGCTCAGCCAGCTGGTGGTTGGAGTCACGCGCAATGATCTCGTTTGGCGTGCGAATCTGGATGCCAGGGAGCTTAGCGGCTATATGGAGTTCAGGCAGCCCTCCCCGAACAATGCTGGTCAATTGTTTGCCCGTTTGACCAGGCTCTCGCTAGGTCAAGCTTCTGAAAAAGATGTGGAGTCTTTTTTGGATGAACAGCCCACCTCAATCCCCGCGCTTGACATCGTGGTCGATGACATGGAGTTGCGGGGGAAAAAAATGGGTCGCGTGGAAATCGAGGCGGTCAATCGCGGTCAGGATTCTTCGCCACGCAATAACGTAGTCCGCGAATGGCGTCTCAATAAGTTCAATGTCATTACGCCCGAAGCCGTGTTTTCGGCCACCGGTAACTGGGCCTATCTTAATGAGCGTGGTACCTTGGTTCCAAGAGCCGCTGCCGGAGCAGTGAGTGACCGACGCAGGACCGTCATGAATTTCAAACTTGACATTGCTGATGCGGGGGAATTGCTGGCTCGTTTCGGCATGAAAGATGTCATTCGCAAGGGTAAGGGCACGATGGAGGGGCAAATCGCCTGGCTAGGCTCTCCGATGTCCCTGGACTATCCCACGCTTGGCGGGTCTTTTTTGGTGAACGTTGAAAACGGACAGTTTCTGAAGGCCGATCCTGGCATTGCCAAACTGTTCGGCGTTTTAAGTTTGCAGGCATTGCCCAGAAGGTTATCGCTGGATTTCCGCGATGTTTTTAGCGAGGGATTCTCGTTTGATTTCGTCCGGGGCGATGTCGGGGTAGAGCAAGGCATTGCAATGACCAACAACTTGCAGATGAAAGGTGTGAACGCAGTAGTAATGATGGATGGGCGTGCCGATATCGCACGTGAAACCCAGAACCTCAAGGTAGTGGTGGTTCCCGAAATCAACGCCGGCACCGCTTCCCTGATTGCGACCTGGATCAATCCAACCGTAGGCGTGGGATCATTTCTGGCGCAACTTTTTTTGCGTCGGCCGCTGATGGCGTCGGCTACCCAGGAGTTTTTAATTGAGGGTAGCTGGGCTGACCCGAAGGTAACCCGGATAGACACCAGGTCGGATGTGAAAGCGGATACAAAAGGAGAGGGTAAAAAATGAAAGTTGCAGCTATCCAGATGGTCTCCGGGGTTAGCCTTCAGCACAATCTGGAGGTGGCGCATGACTTGCTGACCCGGGCCGCACGGGAGGGGGCCGAGCTGGCTGTTTTACCCGAATACTTCTGCCTGTTGGGTCAGCGCGATCAGGACAAGTTGGCCATCCGTGAACCTTGGGGTCACGGGCCGATTCAGGCTTTCCTGTCTGATTCAGCGCGCACCTTGGGCCTTTGGCTTGTGGGTGGAACGCTTCCACTTTCAACCGGCAGGCAAGACGAACAGCCCCACCACCCTCTTGAGAACAATCGGGTTTTTAATTCGACACTGGTGTATTCGCCTGAGGGTCAATGCATTGCGCGTTACGACAAAATTCACCTGTTCCGTTATGACAATGGGCGTGAAAGTTACGATGAATCACGGGTATTGATGCCGGGTTCGCAGCCCGTCACCTTTGAGCTACCCTCCAAAGATGGACATCGCTGGCGGGTAGGACTCAGTGTCTGTTACGACCTTCGTTTTCCTGAGCTCTACCGGGCCTATGCCAGTCAGGGTGTGGACCTGATTCTGGTTCCAAGTGCCTTTACCCATACCACAGGACAGGCGCATTGGGAGTTGTTGTTGCGCAGCCGTGCGGTAGAAAACCTGAGTTACGTGATCGCTGCAGCCCAAGGCGGCCTGCATGAAAACGGGCGGCGCACATGGGGCCACACGTTGCTGGCAGATCCTTGGGGGCGGGTTCTTTCTCAGCACGACCAAGGGCCTGCCGTTGTCAGTGGCGACATCGATTTTGCAATGGTTCAAGAATGCCGAACTTCACTTCCAGCCCTGATACATCGGGTGTTGTGAGCGTCGGCCAGTTTGGCACTGAGCGGTTTGCGCCATTCTGGCGACGGCGGATTTTGTGGTCTTCACTCACCCTGTTGGTGGTCGCGCTTCTTGTCATTCTCATTTGGTTGGCGGGCCGGTACGAAAGCAGTCAGGTACAAAGCCAACTGGAGCGCGATACCGCACAAGCGGTGGGCGATATCCGCGTGGCGCTGACCCGCAATGTCCAGAGCTTTCAGGCATTGCAGTTCAGCGAACCGACGCCGGCATCCTGGTCGATGGATGCTGCCGCTTTTCTGCGCGAGCATCGTGAACTGGTTCGCATTGAGTGGCGGGATGCGGGGCTGCAGATTCAGGCAAGTGCCGACACGCCTTTTCGTTCTCCAGTATTCGACCGGCTGGCGCGTGAAAGTGTTCTTGCAGAGGTGACTCAAGCCTGCACCAGCGCCCGCAGAGTCAGTGGACCGGCCTATTCGAGCAGTTTTTTTGTTCCACTAAGTAATGGCTTGGGGCTTGAAGTCATGGAGCTTTGCCTGCCCTGGGTGTCTGCGGACAGGCAATCCGGATTTGTTGTGGCAACCTATGCCCTTCCTTATGTTCTCGATGAGCTGGTGGGGCAGAATCTCAAACGCAACCAGCAGGTATCTTTCACAGAAGGTGATGGAACCCGTCTGGCAGTTAGTGGTTCCAACGGCCGTAATAGCCGTGTATTTACAAGCCAGCAGTTGCTGGACCTTCCGGGTGCGACTTATGTGATTCGGATGGACAGTTGGCGAGGCGCACCGGAACTGTTCCCAAATGTTCTCACAGCCCTGGTGACGGCCATGACGATCGCTATCGTCACTATTCTCTTTTTATTGGGCCGTGATGTGCGGCGCAGACTCAAGGCCGAGAGCGATCTGGCCGATGCCCTGGCATTTCGCAAGGCCATGGAAGACTCATTGGTCACCGGCTTGCGCGCCCGTGACCTGGGAGGACGCATCACCTACGTCAACCCGGCCTTCTGCCAGATGGTCGGTTTCTCTGCAGAGGAATTGCTTGGCCAAAGCGTCAATGCACCTTATTGGCCACCCGAATTGGCTCAGGAGTATCAACAGCGCCAAGCCATCCGGTTGGCAGGAAACTCTCCACCCCGGGAGGGTTTCGAGTCGGTCTTCATGCACAAGGATGGTTCGCGCTTCCCGGTTCTCATCATTGAAGCGCCGCTGATCAATGCACAGGGTGAACAGACCGGCTGGATGAGCGCCTTTCTTGATATTCGAGAGCAGCGACGGGTAGAGGAGTTGTCCCGTGCCAGCACCGAGCGTCTGCAGGCGACAGCCAGGCTGGCTACGGTAGGTGAAATGGCTTCCCTGTTGAGCCATGAACTCAACCAGCCGCTGGCGGCCATTGCCAGCTATGCCACGGGGTCACTTAACTTGCTGCAAGATGCCGGCCACATTGAGGCACAACTTGCGCTGGCCCTTAAACGCATCAGTGAACAGGCAGAACGCGCAGGAAAGGTGATCAAGAGCGTGCATGATTTTGTACGCCGTCGAGACCAGGCCCGTGAGGCAGTTTCTGCGCAGGCCCTGATGGATGCGGTTTTGCCGTTGGTCAATTTACAGGCTCGTAAATTGTTGGTCGACGTCCGGATTCGAATCGAGCCTGGTTTACCCAAGTTGCTTTGCGACAGAACCATGGTGGAGCAGGTGCTGCTGAACCTGGCGCGCAACGGCATGCAGGCCATGGACAATGCGCAGATCCATCCGCGTATTCTGGAGATTCTGGTTCGGTCGGCACCAGCAGAACAATCGCGCTGGATCGCTTTTTCAGTGACCGATCAGGGCAGGGGCATCCCATCGGAAGTCGCCAGCCAATTGTTCACCCCCTTCTTTACGACCAAGACGGAGGGCATGGGTTTGGGGCTCAGCCTGTGCCGAACCGTTGTCGAGCAGCATGGTGGGGTTCTGAACTTCACATCGGATTCTCAGAACGGGACACAATTTTCCTTTACCCTTCCTGCGACCGATGTCACTTAAGATGGTTGCATGGTGACCTTGACCGATGTCTGTGTATTTATTGTCGACGACGATGCCAGCGTGCGAGAGGCGCTGGCTTGGCTGCTGCGCTCGCGGCGGCATCAGAGCCAGGTTTATGAAAGTGCCGAGGCCTTCCTGGGCATGCTTGACGGTGGCTTTGATCCCAGGCACCCTTGCTGCCTTTTACTCGATGTCCGCATGCCCGGCATGAGCGGGTTGTCTTTGTTTGAGCGTCTGGTTGAGCGAGACCTGCACCAGATCATGCCGGTTATTTTTTTGACCGGGCATGCGGATATACCGACAGCGGTGGATACCGTCAAACGCGGCGCATTTGATTTTTGCGAAAAGCCTTTCTCTGACAATAACCTGGTAGATCGTGTCGAACAGGCCTTGGCACAGTCAGCAGCCATTGTTCGGCAATTGCAACAAACCCGTGAACTACAGCACCGCTTGGCAGAGCTCACAGAGCGTGAGCGTGCCGTGATGAACCTGGTGGTGGAAGGTCTGCCCAACAAGCGTATTGCGGACCTGCTGGATATCAGCGTAAGAACGGTGGAGGTTCACCGTGCCCGGGTGTTTGAAAAGATGGACGTCAAGTCTGCGGTTGAACTCGCCAACCGCATGCGCACACAACGCAGCAACTAAGGCATGACAGCGCTTCAGGGTTTTCCGCGGGTCGGCGCTTGTTGGTCTGCCGGCTGGTCAGCTTGCGTGTCAGAAAGGACAGGGAGGGTGTGGTTTGAGTCTTTCTTGTCTTCGGTGACGGTATCGACAGGTTCCCCATGGCGACGTCCGGAAAACATGGTCCACCAGACAATCAGAACCAGCAGCAGCAACGCGCCAAGCGCTTCAAGCAAAATCAGACCCATGAAACTTCTCCTCAATGGCGCGTGGACTTCCCTCATTGTAGGAATGCTCACGGCCTGTGCCAGTCCTCCCAGATCCGTTTTGCCGACCTCGCCTGGTGGTACTGCTGCGGTTGGGGTTAAAACCACCCCTGTGGCTCCTTCTGTTGGTGTGGCTACGGGCGTGCTTGAGCAAACCCGTAGCCGTTGGATACCTGTGCCTTGGAGTGAACTGCCCGGCCTCGCCGATGACCCGCTGCATGAGGCCTGGAACGCATGGCTCAAGAGCTGCGAAAAGCCCGCGCCGGCTTTTGTTGCCCTGTGTACCGAAGTGCGCCAACTGAGCATTGTCGACAACCAGGCCCAGCTGGCCTGGATGCAAAGCCGCCTGCAACCTTACCGGGTAGAAACACGCGACGGCCTCCAAGAGGGCTTGCTGACTGGCTACTATGAGCCCATCCTGGAAGCCAGCCGTGTGCCCACGGCAGATTATTCTGTGCCGTTGTTCCAACCACCGGCAACGCTGAACCAGCGCAAACCCTGGTTTTCACGTCAGGAAATGGATACCCAGACCCAGGTTCAGGCCTTGTTACGCGGCCGTGAAATTGCTTATCTGGCCGATCCGGTGGATGCCCTGACATTGCAAATCCAGGGCTCTGGACGACTTCGCGTGCTGGAGGTCAATGGCACCCAGCGCATGATTCGGCTGGCTTACGCAGCCTCGAACGAACAGCCTTACCGCAGCGTCGGGCGCTGGCTGCTTGATCAGGGCCTGATCCGTGACGCCTCATGGCCCGGCATCAAGGCCTGGGTGTCGCAAAACCCGGCCCGTGTGAACGACATGCTCTGGAGTAATCCCCGTGTGGTTTTTTTCCGTGAGGAGCCCTTGAGCGATTTCGACGCCGGTTTTGGCCCCCGGGGTGCTCAGGGTGTTCCGCTGACGCCCGGCCGCTCGATTGCGGTTGATCCGCTGAGCATCCCCTATGGCACGCCGGTTTGGCTGGCTTCCAGCGGCCCGCAAATTCAACTCCAGAGGCTGGTTCAGGCCCAAGACACGGGCAGTGCCATTGTGGGCGCGGTGCGTGCGGATTACTTCACAGGCTGGGGCCCGGCAGCGGCAGAACTTGCCGGCCGACTCAAGCAGCCGCTCAAACTGTGGGTACTGTGGCCGAAATCCTGATGGGATGCGCCTTTTGCATACCGGCCTTCTGCGCCTACACTGATACTCCCTAACTGCCAAGCCAAGCCGACAGGAGACAACCCCGATGAATGCACCCTTGCCCGAGTCCATCCGAAAGGCGCTGGAAGCCGTTACCCTGGATGACAAATATTCGCTGGACTATGGCCGTGCTTTCATGAGCGGTGTTCAAGCCCTGGTCAAGTTGCCGATGCTGCAGCGCTTGCGCGACCAGTTGGCCGGTAAAAATACCGCCGGTTTCATCAGTGGCTACCGAGGCTCTCCTCTGGGGACGTATGACCAGTCCTTGTGGGCGGCGCGCAAGTATTTGCAAGCGCAAAACATTGTGTTTCAGCCCGGCGTCAATGAAGAGTTGGCGGCCACTGCCCTTTGGGGCACGCAGCAGCTGGGATTTGCCCCGCCGGGGACCAACAAGTTTGATGGTGTGTTTGGCATCTGGTACGGCAAGGGCCCCGGTGTTGACCGCTGCTCTGACGTGTTCAAACACGCCAATATGGCCGGTACCACGCCTTGGGGCGGGGTAATTGCTGTGGCGGGTGACGACCACGTGGCCAAAAGCAGCACAGCCGCGCACCAGAGCGACCACATTTTCAAGGCCTGCGGCACCCCGGTGTTCTTTCCGTCCTCTGCGCAGGAGATCCTGGATCTTGGGATTCATGCATTTGCCATGAGCCGTTTCTCAGGGGTCTGGGCCGGCATGAAGACGATTCAGGAAATCGTGGAGTCCAGCGCCACCGTGATGATTGATCCCCAGCGCGTTCAGATCCAGTTGCCCACAGATTTCGAGATGCCACCCGGCGGCGTACACATCCGCTGGCCAGACGGCGCGCTGGACCAGGAGGCGCGTCTTTTTGATACCAAATGGTATGCAGCGTTGGCCTATATCCGCGCCAACCGGTTGAACTTCAATGCCATCGAAAGCAAGCAGGACCGCTGGGGCGTGATGGCCAGCGGCAAGGCTTACAACGACACCCGCCAGGCCTTGATTGACCTGGGTCTGGATGACGAAACCTGCCGCCAGTTGGGGATTCGGGTTCACAAGGTCGGTGTCGTGTGGCCGCTGGAGGCGCGACTCACGCGCGAATTCGCCAGCGGTTTGCAGGAGGTGCTGGTCGTCGAAGAAAAGCGCCAGGTTATCGAGTACCAGCTCAAAGAGGAGCTGTACAACTGGCGCTCTGATGTGCGACCCAACGTGCTGGGCAAGTTCAATGAAGTCCAGGGTGGCGACCCCTATGGCGGTGGGGGTGAATGGTCCATGCCCAACCCGAGTGCCAACACCCTGCTTCGCGCCAACGCCGACCTTTCTCCTGCGCTGATTGCGCGTGCCATTGCGCAGCGCGTCAAAAAACTGGGGCTGGACGCAGATATGGTGGCTCGCATCGACAGGCAGCTGGCGATGCTGGACGCCAAAGAACGCGCCATGCAGGTCCTGGAGGTCAAGGCCGATCGCCAGCCCTGGTTCTGCTCGGGTTGCCCGCACAACACATCAACACGCGTCCCTGAGGGTTCACGTGCCATGGCGGGAATCGGTTGCCACTTCATGTCGATCTGGATGGACCGAAGCACTGTGGGCTTTACCCAGATGGGCGGTGAGGGCGTGCCCTGGATAGGCCAGCAGCCGTTCAGCACCGACACCCACATGTTTGCCAATCTGGGCGACGGCACCTATTTCCACAGTGGACTGCTGGCCGTGCGCCAGAGCATTGCGGCGGGCGTGAATATCACTTACAAGATTCTCTACAACGATGCCGTGGCCATGACCGGCGGTCAGCCGGTGGGCGAGCGGGCCTCCGCCGAAGGTGCATTGTCTGGATCTGGACACTCCGTGATGCAGATAGCCCAGAGTATGCGGGCCGAAGGCGCTATCAAAATAGTAGTCGTCACAGACGAGCCAGAAAAATACGATCACCTGAAGAACGTCAGCGGTCCGGGCGGTGCTCTGGGTTTGCCAGAGGGTGTGGACGTACAACACCGTGACCGGCTTGATGCCATTCAGCGTGAGTTCCGTGGCATCAAGGGCACTACAGTCATTATTTACGACCAGACCTGCGCCACAGAAAAACGCCGCAGGCGCAAGCGCGGCACCATGGTTGACCCGGCTGTGCGTGTGGTGATCAACGAATTGGTGTGCGAAGGCTGCGGCGACTGCAGCGTGCAGAGCAACTGCCTGTCCGTGGAGCCTTTGGAGACTGAATTTGGCCGTAAACGGCGCATCAACCAAAGCAGTTGCAACAAGGACATGAGCTGCCTGAAAGGCTTTTGTCCCAGTTTTGTCACTGTGGAGGGCGGTCAGCTGAAGAAAAAGGCCAACGCCAAGGCCACATCGCCCTTTGAGTTGGGTGCTTTGCCCGAGCCGGTGCTGCCTGAATTACGCCAGGGCCTTGCCTGGGGCATTGTGGTGGCGGGCGTGGGCGGCACCGGCGTGATCACGATAGGCCAGTTGCTGGGCATGGCCGCCCACCTGGAGGGCAAGGGCATTGTCACGCAGGACGCGGGTGGTCTGGCACAAAAGGGCGGCGCGACCTGGAGCCATGTCCTGATTGGCGCGAACCAGGCGGATATTCACACCACCCGCGTGAGCATGGCGGCTGCCGACCTGGTCATTGCGTGTGACCCCATCGTTGCCGCAGGCAAGGAAACCCTCTCTCGCATGCGTACCGGGCGCACGCATGTGGCTTTGAACGGCCACAGTACGCCCACGGCAGCCTTTGTCAAAAATGCCAACTGGGACAATCCTGCGCTGGCTTGCGCAGCAGAGATTACCCAAGTGGTTGGCACTGACCAGCTTGGCGTTCTGGATGCCGATGCAGTAGCTACGCGGCTGATGGGGGACAGCATTTTTACCAACCCGTTAATGCTGGGTTTTGCCTGGCAAAAAGGTTGGATCCCGCTGCACAAAGCCACCTTGTTGCGTGCCATGGAGCTCAATGCGGTCGCGGTAGACCAGAACAAGGCTGCTTTTGAGTGGGGCTGCCAGGCAGCGCATAACTGGCCTGCCGTCGACCAATTGCTTTCCCCCTTGCAGACGGTTGAGTTCAAAAAGCGAGAGTCCCTGGATAGCCTGGTTGCCCGTCGGGTTCAATTTTTAACCGCCTACCAGAACGCCAAGTACGCGCAAACATATGAAGCCTTTGTCGAAAAGGTTCGCCATGCGGAAGCGAAGCTGGCTCTGCAAGCGACGCCCCAGACCGGGCCACCTGCGGCGCTCAAGCTGGCCGAAGCGGTGGCACGCAACCTCTTCAAGCTGATGGCTTACAAAGATGAGTACGAAGTCGCGCGCCTGCATACAGACGCTGATTTCCACAAGAAAATCGGCCTGCTCTTTGAGGGCGAGTACAAACTTCACTACCATCTGGCGCCGCCACTGATGAGTGCGCGCAATGACAAAGGCGAGCTGCAAAAACGCAAGTTCGGCCCTTTGATGCTGACTGCTTTCAAGTTTCTGGCGCAACTCAAGGGACTGCGCGGAACTGCCTTGGACGTTTTCGGCAAGACCGAAGAGCGGCGCATGGAGCGCGCCCTTATTCAGGAGTACCGGTCCAGTCTGGAGGAAATCCTGACCGCATTGAACCCCGATAACCATGCTGCTGCCATTGAAGTGGCTCGCGTACCCGAGCAGATCAAGGGCTATGGGCATGTCAAAGAGCGCCATCTGAGCACGGCCAGGCAGAACTGGGCCCAAGCCATGGACCGGTTTCACGCTGCAGGCCTTGGTCAGGCCAGGGCATTGAGCGCACGCATACAATCGCAGGTTGCCTAGCGTGCAAGTTTTTAATTGAACCCTTATTCGTGGAGTTGAACTGTGTTTATTTCATCTGCTATTGCCCAAACCGCTCCTGCTGCTGCCTCAGGCGGCGGCATGCAAGACTCCTTGATGAGCATGTTGCCCCTGGTTCTGATGTTCGTGGTTTTGTACTTCGTGATGATCCGACCACAAATGAAAAAGCAAAAGGAACACCGTTCCATGGTTGAGGCCCTGGCCAAGGGTGACGAAATCATCAGTGCTGGCGGTGTTCTCGGGAAAGTCTCCAAGTTGGGGGACAACTACCTGGGTCTGGAGATTTCCAACGGCGTCGAAATCCAGATCCAGCGCAGTGCGGTGATTCAGGTTCTGCCCAAAGGCACCATCAAGTAGTCCTGGCTCCAGCGAGACGCGCTCATGAATCGTTACCCGATCTGGAAATACGCGATCATCCTGTTCGCCTTGCTGGTGGGTTCGCTCTACACCTTGCCCAATTTTTTTGGGGAAGCGCCTGCAGTTCAGGTTTCCTCAGGTAAGGCAACCATCAAGGTTGACAGCACCACGCTTCAGAGGGTCGAGCAAGCCTTGAAGTCTGAGGGTATTGAGCCCGACACCATCAGTCTGGACGGCGCTTCAGTCAAGGCGCGTTTCTCCTCAACAGAGACGCAGCTCAAAGCCAAGGATGCGATTCAAAAAGCACTGGTTCCCGATCCCACCAATCCTTCTTATGTGGTGGCTCTCAACCTGATCTCCCGCTCCCCGGCCTGGCTCTCCGCCGTGCGTGCTGCCCCCATGTACCTTGGCCTTGACTTAAGGGGGGGCGTGCATTTCATGCTGCAGGTGGACATGCCCGCAGCCCTGACCAAAAAAGCGGAGTCATTGACGGGCGACATCCGGATTGCGCTACGCGAGAAAAATATCCGGCACAGTGGCATCAGCCGCAACGCACAAGCCATTGACATCCGTTTCCGTGACATGCCAACCTTGGAGTTGGCCAAACGCCTGTTGTCCGAGCAGTTTGCAGATTTGCAGACGGTGGATGCGCCGGATGGAACTGAGTACAAGCTCACCGCGACCATCAAGCCCGTTGCTGCACGCACGGTCCAGGATCAGGCGCTCAAGCAAAACATCACCACCCTGCACAACCGGATCAATGAGCTGGGGGTTGCCGAACCCGTGATTCAGCAGCAGGGCCTGGACCGCATTGTGGTGCAACTCCCGGGCGTTCAGGATACCGCCAAGGCCAAGGACATCCTCGGCCGTACAGCCACCCTTGAGATTCGTCTGGTGGAGGAAAGCGCCGAAGGCCGCGCAGCCGAAGCGGGCACGGGTGCTGTGCCTTTTGGTGCTGAACGCTACCTGGAGCGCAATGGACAAGCCCTGATTGTGAAAAAGCAGGTGGTACTGACCGGTGAAAATCTGACCGATGCCCAACCTGGTTTTGACAGCCAGACCCAGGAGCCGACAGTCAATTTGTCGCTGGACGCCAAAGGCGCACGTATCTTCAAGGATGTGACCCGGGAGAACGTTGGCAAGCGCATGGCGATTTTGCTGTTTGAAAAAGGCAAGGGCGAGGTGGTCACTGCCCCAGTGATCCGATCCGAAATTGGTGGTGGACGGGTACAAATTTCCGGCCGCATGAGCACCATGGAGGCGGCCGACACGGCATTGCTTCTGCGCGCGGGTTCACTGGCTGCGCCCATGGAAATCATCGAAGAACGCACCATTGGACCCAGCCTGGGTGCGGAGAATATTGCCAAAGGTTTTGCCAGCGTGACCTGGGGCTTTGTGGCCGTGGCGGTCTTCATGTGCGTGTATTACATGCTGTTTGGTTTGTTCTCCAGTGTCGCGCTGGGTTTTAACCTGCTGCTGCTGGTTGCTGTGCTGTCCATGCTGCAAGCCACGCTGACACTGCCGGGTATGGCTGCCATGGCCCTGGTGTTGGGTATGGCCATTGACGCCAACGTGCTGATCAACGAGCGCGTTCGCGAAGAGCTGCGCAATGGTGCTTCTCCCCAGGCCGCCATTCACACCGGCTACGACCGGGCCTGGGCCACGATTCTGGACTCCAACGTCACTACCCTGATCGCTGGTTTGGCCCTGTTGGCTTTCGGCTCCGGGCCGGTTCGCGGCTTTGCGGTGGTGCACTGTCTGGGCATCATTACCAGCATGTTTTCCGCCGTGTTCTTCTCACGCGGCCTGGTGAACTTGTGGTACGGCAGGCAGAAAAAGCTCAAGGCTGTTTCAATTGGCACCGTCTGGCGGCCCGACGGGGAAACCCGGGCCAAGCCGGACTGAGGGAGAGTAATTTGGAGTTTTTCAAAATAAGACGCGACATTCCGTTCATGCGGCATGCGCTGATCTTCAATGTGATCTCATTCGTCACTTTTCTGCTGGCGGTGTTTTTCCTCTTTACTCGCGGCTTGCATCTGTCGGTCGAGTTCACTGGCGGCAACCTCATGGAGGTCAGCTACGCCCAGCCCGCAGACCTCAATGTTGTGCGCGAGAAGGTTGCATCACTGGGCATTACAGACGTACAGGTGCAAAATTTTGGAACCTCACGCGACGTGATGATTCGCATGCCAGCTCAGAAAGGCATCAGCTCGTCACAGCAAAGCGACACGGTGATGGCAGCGCTCAAGGCCGTGGATGCTTCAGCGACGCTGCGCCGAACTGAGTTTGTCGGCCCGCAGGTTGGTGATGAGCTGGCGGTAGACGGCCTCAAGGCACTGGCGTTTGTGGTGATTGGCATCATGGTTTATCTGGCTTTGCGTTTTGAGTGGAAGTTTGCCGTCGCCGCCATCATCGCCAACTTGCATGATGTGATCATCATCCTGGGTTTCTTTGCCTTTTTCCAGTGGGAATTTTCCCTTCCCGTGCTGGCAGCCGTGTTGGCTGTTCTGGGTTATTCAGTCAATGAATCCGTGGTGATATTCGACCGGATCCGGGAGAACTTCCGTCGCTTTCGCAAAATGACCCCGGCTGAAATTATTGACAATGCCATTACCTCGACCATCAGTCGAACCATCATCACGCATGGCAGCACCCAGTTGATGGTGCTCTCCATGCTGCTGTTTGGCGGGCCGACACTGCACTACTTTGCCCTGGCCTTGACCATTGGCATTTTGTTCGGAATTTATTCCTCGGTGTTTGTTGCCGCTGCCATTGCCATGTGGTTGGGCATTGCGCGAGAAGACCTGATCAAAGGGGGCGCTGCCAAACAGGATGACCCCAACGATCCCAACTCAGGTGCTGTTGTTTAACGCGGCTTTCTCAGGGGCTGCGCGGTCAGAAAATCGGGCCTAGTGGGCCAAGCGATCCTCGCTGTCGTCACACAGCTCGTCAAGAACCAGTGCATCTGGCTCTTCACCAAAGCTCCAGTACACCATCAGGATGATAATTTTCAGATCATCCAATAGCATCTGTTCCCCCGACACCGCCATAGCGCGGTCGATCACGATCTCCCGCATGGACGCAGGCAGCACGCCGGAAGACTCCAGGAAAATGATAAAGCCCAGACAGGATGCGCCCAACCGGTCTTGCTCTGCGACAGAGTAAACGCGCAGGCTGGTGGGGGATTGCAGCAGGATGAGCGGCTCATCATCCGGCTCATCCTGCTGCTCGGTACGGGGGGGCGCTTCAGGTGCGCTTGAGCGTGAGTTTTGTGCCGCCAGATTAAGTCCGCTAAGCCAGTCCATGGCTTCATGGATCTCATCGGCTTCAAAGCCTACCGCGCTGAGTTTGCGTTGGAGTTGATGGGGTTCTGGACAGGCATCGCCACGCCAGTAGTTTTCATAAACAAACACGAGTACTTCAAACATGTCTGCAATATAGCCCAGAACCTTGCTCGCAAAGCAATCAATTTCAGGGACTTAAGGAGTTAATTTCAAATCACCCCTGGTGGATACTCTGAAACAAACCGCCAGGCAGTCTGACAACCCGGCCTTCGAGCTCCAGGCTCATGAGCGATGCCTGCAAGTGTGCGGTGTCCTCTCCGGTACGTGCCTGCAAGGCTTCCAGACTGACAGGGTCAAATCCGAGCGCGTTCAAGAGTTTGGCATCCGTATCCTCATCCATGTCAGAAAGCGTTTGGATGTTGTCTGAAACAAGTTCGCGAGGTGGCGTGAATGGGCTGAGCTCTTCAAGAACGTCCTGCGCAGATTCCACCAGTTTGGCGCCTTGGCGAATCAAGGCGTGACAGCCCCGCGATTGGGTGGAGTGTATGGAGCCGGGAATTGCAAAAACGTCCTTGCCTTGCTCGGCAGCCAACTTGGCGGTGATGAGCGAGCCTGACTTCAGAGCCGCCTCAACCACCAGCGTGGCGCAAGACAGGCCAGAAATCAGGCGGTTGCGTTTAGGAAAATTCGGCGCCAGAGGGGGCGTTCCCAGAGGGTATTCGCTGATCAGCAAACCCCGTGTGGCAATGCGATGCGCCAGATCACGATGCTGACTGGGATACACCCGGTCCAGGCCGGTTCCGACCACGGCAATGGTTGCCAGGTGCGTTTGCGGTTCGGGCGAACGCAGCAATGCCCCTTCATGGGCCGCCGCATCCACGCCTAAAGCCATGCCAGAGACAACGGTGAAACCGCCCGCTTCAAAAGTGTGTGCGAATTGGCTTGCATTGAGCGCGCCCTGGGGCGTCGGGTTGCGGCTGCCGACAATGGCAAGGCAGTTGGCGCTGGGATAAGGCGTATCTACCCGACCCATGAGATAGAGCAATAAAGGCGGGTCTTCGATGTTGAGCAATGAATCCGGATAAAGGGGATCTCCAAGGGTCACGACGCGGCGTCCAACACCGTCTCTCAGACTCAATGCAAGCCAGGACATGGTCGTGGTGAGCAAAGTACCCAGCT
Organism: Hylemonella sp.; assembly: GCA_040382055.1. Lineage (GTDB taxonomy): Bacteria > Pseudomonadota > Gammaproteobacteria > Burkholderiales > Burkholderiaceae_C > JBEIGE01. The sequence goes on along the minus strand of JBEIGE010000001.1, from coordinate 41,860 downwards.
CTGCCGGTACGTCTTGCAAGGCGCTGGCCTGGCTCGGGCTTACAAGTTGCGTCAGGGCCTGGCGGGATTGCTCGAATACGGCATTGGGTGAGCCCAGGGCTGAGAGCAGCTTGCGCGCAGTCACATTGCCAACCCCTTCGGTCAGGCTCAGTCTTAGCCAACTGCTGAGTTCATCGCGTTCCATCAGCTTTCCTGCCAAATCGACGTCAAAGGGGCTTGCACAAAGCTAGCGCGGGTTAGCCAAGCGGTCGCCGACGCGAACACCATCGGTGATGTCCAGAATCAGCGCGTAAGAAACTTTGTCAAAGGTTCTGAACACCATGAGCAGGCCATTGCGCTCGTTCGGTAATTTAATCAGTGGACGTGTCGGATCGGTCGGATCTATCAGGCGTTGACCATCTTTCAGAATCGCCATGACATGGCCGCTCTGGATACCGTCGCGTTTGCCACGGTTGATCACCACCACCTGGTTCTGGGCCGCATTGACAACCGCACTTCCGTAAACCGACACTATGCGTCCGTCCACCGGTCCCTCAGGTGCGCGTGGGCTGTAACTCATGAATTCACGCTCGGGCTCAGGCAGCAGGCGGTCGCCCACCCGGATTTCCTCTTTGGCGGCAAGGATGTCGATGGTCGCTGGAATGATGCTCAGGCTGGCCTTGCCGCTGGCATCTCCGCTGGTTTCAGATGACTCACTGCGTACCAGCAACGCTTTACCCACATACTGGGCCTCATAACCCAAAATTTCACCGGTTCCAGGATCTTTCAGCGGCGTGGCACTGCGGAAAACCCGGAAGTTTTGGGTTTTACTGGGGGTGTCCAGTAAAGGGGCGTCCGGTGCGCCGCGTGCATAGGCGCGGTCACCACGGGTCAGCATGACCCGGTTTTCCTGGGTTGCCACAATCCTTGGGGCAGCAGCGAGCTCATTGTGCTCAACAATGGCTGGCTCGGCCAGAAACGGTTCAATCGCCCGTGTTTGTAATGTGCTTACAGCACTGGAGCGAAGCGTTTCCGAACGGATACGTGGTGACAGCCGGATGGTTGCCATCGGGGGTGCGTCGCCACCAGAGCTCATGCGAAGCGTGGCACGCTCACCGCTGCGTTCGAGCCGCAGCAACTGACCTGGATAAATCAAATGGGGGTTGCGAACCTCTTCCCGGTTCATCCCCCACAACTCAGCCCAGCGCCAAGGGCTTTTCAGAAAAACAGACGAAATCGCCCACAGGGTGTCGCCACTTTTGACGGTGTAGTTATCCGGCGCATCGGCAGCCAATTCGCTCAGGGCTACGCCGGCCAGGGCAACCTGTCTGGCCGTTGCGCTTTGAGCCGGTGTGACGGGATACGGTTGGCCCCAGGTCGGTGCTGCAAACAGGGTGGAACTCAAGGCTGCAGCCGCAGCAATTACGCTGGCGGGTTTGGCCATCATGTCAATCGTCGTGCTGAACAGTGTCGTCATAAATCACAGCCCATTTTGCGCCCATGCCCCCCTATTGGACAACGATTTGTCTTGTTGGGCGAGACCCTGTTTTCAAAAAATAGCGAAAATAACGACATCTTTGCCGGAAAACTATGGCCCTACTTCCTATTCTTTGTTACCCCGACCCCAAGCTGCACAAGGTTGCCAAGCCGGTTGGGGCTGTCGATACCCGCATTCGCACCTTGATTGACGACATGCTCGAGACCATGTACCAGGCCAAGGGCATAGGTCTGGCTGCAACGCAGGTTGACGTGCATGAGCGTTTGATTGTGATTGATGTCTCCGAGCAGCGCGACCAACCCTTGGTACTGATCAACCCCGAGATTTCCTGGACCAGTGCGCAGCGGCACCTCAATGAAGAAGGGTGTTTGTCTGTTCCTGGGATTTACGATGGCGTTGAGCGCTTTGATGCGGTTCATGTGCGCGCCCTCGATGGCCAGGGACAAAGCCGGGTGGTTGAAGCCGAAGGACTGCTGGCGGTCTGCATCCAGCATGAAATGGACCACCTGATGGGCAAGGTGTTTGTGGAATACCTCTCACCTCTCAAGCGCAACCGGATCAAGACCAAGATGATCAAGGCGCAGCGAGAGGATAGGCGTTGAGGGTCATTTTTGCCGGAACGCCCGAGTTTGCACGCCTTGCCCTCAAACAACTCCACGGCGCAGGCTTCACCATTCCCCTGGTTCTGACCCAGCCTGACAGGCCGGCAGGCCGGGGCATGAAACTGCAGGCCTCGGCAGTCAAGCAGTTTGCGCATGAGCAGCAACTCCCGGTGATCCAGCCCGTGAGCTTGCGGCTCGATGGCAAGTTCCCGGATCAGGCCACGCAGGCTAAAGCGGCCATCGAAGCCGCGCAGGCGGATGTCATGGTGGTCGCAGCCTATGGGTTGATTTTGCCGGCCTGGTTGCTGCACCTGCCGAGACTGGGATGCCTGAACATCCATGCCTCTGTGCTGCCAAGATGGCGTGGCGCGGCTCCGATTCATCGTGCCATTGAGGCTGGTGATGACTACTCCGGTGTCACCATCATGCAAATGGACGAGGGCTTGGATACTGGCGACATGCTGATGGTGGAAAAATTGCCAATTTCGGCGAATGACACAACCGCCAGCCTGCATGACAAACTGGCTGTTCTGGGGGGCCGGATGATCGTTGAGGCGCTGGAGCTGGCGGCTTGTGGTGGCCTGCGGCCAGTCAAGCAGCCTGAGGCTGGCGTGTGTTACGCCCGCAAGATCGAGAAGGCCGAGGCCGCCGTGGACTGGTCGCAAACCGCCACGGAGATAGAGCGGCGCATTCGGGCATTTAATCCGTTTCCGGTCATGTCTACCCGTTTCGGGGACGACACCATAAAAATCTACAGCTCACAAATTCATAGCGATAGATTCATATCTGGCAAGGGTATTGGGGCGATTTTGTCTGTAGACGAAGAGGGTATCCAGGTGCAGTGCGGACAGGGGGTGCTGGCCTTGACGGAGTTGCAGCGCCCGGGGGGCAAGCGCCTGCCCGTCCATGCATTCAATCAGGGTTACGCCTTGCCTTTGGGTACGGTACTGCAATGATCCGTTTGCGTGAGCTCACCCGCCACCCTGAATACCGCCTGGGCTTGAAGCAGATGGCGGCGGTCGCGCCCGGTCTTGCCGCCTGGGGGCTGATGACGGGCGTAGCGATGGTGAAGTCGGGCATGAGCGTGTTTGAAGCCGTGGCCATGACGCTGCTGGTGTACGCCGGCAGTTCGCAGCTGGCCGCCATCCCCCTGATAGCCGCTGGTGCGCCCGCACTGGTTATTTTGGCCACCAGTTTTTGTGTGAACCTGCGGTTTGTGGTTTTCAGCATTCATTTACGGCCCTATCTGATGCACTTGCCGCGCCGTATTCGCCTGTTCATGGGCTACATCACGGCTGACATGAGTTACGTCATGTTTGTACAGCGCTTCCCGCAACCTGCGCAGACCACCGAGCAAGAGCGCGCCCAGTTCGCCTACCTGGCCGGAGGATGTACTTTCAACTGGCTCAATTGGCAACTATCGAGCTTGCTGGGAATTGCCTTGGCGCATTCGGTTCCGACCGAGTGGGGCTTGGGTTTTGCCGGCATTCTGGCTTTGCTGGGCGTGGCGTGTTCACTGGCTACCACCACCATGCGCCGGGTCTCTGCCGTCGTGGCGGGAGCTGCCGCTGTGGCCGCTTTTGCCCTGCCCTTCAAGCTCAACATTGTGGTGGCTATTGCTGCGGCCGTGGCCCTGTGCATGATGATTGAGCAAACATCCCGGCAGCACCAGGACAGCCGCAGAGCTGATAGCTGATGAACCATACCGACCTCTGGACGCTGGCTGTCATTGTGGGCCTGGCCATCATTACCCTGATCACGCGATGCCTGTTCTTTATATCCAGCAAACCCTGGAGCCTGCCCCACTGGGCGCAGCGCGGCTTGCAATATGCGCCGATTGCCGCACTGTCGGCCGTGATCGTGCCGGAGATGGTGATGACGCATGGCCATCTGGTTGGCTCATGGCAGGATGCCCGCCTGTTTGCCGTCGTGGCGGGCGCGGGCTGGTATTTCTGGCGCAAGGGGGCCGGGCAGGCGGTGCTGGGCACGATTGTGGCGGGCATGGCCGTGTACCTGCCACTTCGGCTGGGCCTTGGCTGGTAACCTAGAATCTTTTAACGCCGCAAAAACAACAATAAAACCAGGACAACCTAAGCAAGAAGACAAGCCCATGACAGCTCCCGTTCATTTCATCCGATTCTCAGACCTGTGCACACAGGGCAAAGCCAAAGGTCAGCGGGTCTTTATCCGTGCCGATCTGAACGTGCCGCAAGACGATGCGGGCCATATCACCGAAGACACCCGGATTCGTGCCTCCCTACCCTGTATCCGCATGGCGCTTGATGCCGGAGCCGCAGTGATGGTGACCTCCCACCTGGGGCGTCCAACTGAGGGTGAGCTCAAACCCGGTGACTCGCTGGCGCCAGTGGCACAGCGGATGAGCGAGCTCTTGGGGGTGGCGGTGCCCTTGGTCAGTGACTGGACCGATGGGGTGGCGGTGCAACCGGGCCAGGTGGTCATGCTTGAGAACTGCCGCCTCAACAAGGGCGAGAAAAAAAACGACGAGGCGCTGGCCCGAAAAATGGCAGCCTTGTGCGATATTTTTGTCCACGATGCGTTTGGCACGGCGCACCGGGCCGAGGCCAGTACCTATGGCATCGCGCAATTTGCCAAGCTGGCCAGTGCCGGGCCACTCCTGGCTGCCGAGATGGACGCCGTTGGCAGGGCATTGGCCAACCCCTCGCGGCCCCTGGTGGCAATTGTGGCGGGCTCCAAAGTTTCAACCAAACTCACCATTCTCAAAAGCCTGTCCAGCAAGGTGGACCAATTGATCGTGGGTGGCGGTATCGCCAACACTTTCATGCTCGCTGCCGGCTTGAACATCGGCAAAAGCCTGGCCGAGCCCGACCTGGTACAGGAAGCCTGCGCCGTGATGGAGGCCATGAAGGCTCGCGGTGCTGACGTGCCGATTCCCATTGACGTGGTGACCGCCAAAGCATTCAAGGCCGATGCGGTGGCCACCATCAAGTTGGCTGCCGAGGTGCAAGACGATGATCTGATCCTGGATATCGGCCCGCAGACGGCAGCCAAGCTGGCCGATCAAATCGAGCTGGCCGGCACCATCGTCTGGAATGGACCGCTTGGGGTGTTTGAGTTTGCCGCGTTTGAAAACGGCACCCGTGTCATCGCCCAGGCCATTGCGCGCTCCCGTGGCTTTTGCATTGCCGGTGGTGGCGACACCCTGGCGGCCATAGCCAAGTACGGCATTGAAAAAGAGGTCGGCTACATCTCAACCGGCGGCGGCGCTTTTCTGGAAGTGCTGGAGGGTAAAACGCTGCCGGCATTTGAGATCCTGGCGCGGCGTGCGCAGGGTTGAGTGTTCTTTTCAGTAAGGCAGCGCCATGGCAGCATGCCTCAGATGGACAGGTAACTGGTGAACAGACGTACGGTGTCACGGGGCTTTAAAAGTTTAGTGTGACAATCCGGGTCAATAACCAGGAGATACCTTCATGAGCCTTCACGCAACCAAAATCGTTGCCACTCTCGGCCCGGCCTCCAGCGAGCCCGCGCTGCTGGAGCAGATGATTCGCTCTGGTGTCAGTGTGGTGCGTCTTAACTTCAGTCACGGCACTGCCCAAGACCACATTGACCGCGCCCGTCTGGTTCGCGAAGCCGCAGCCCGGGCCAACCGCGAAGTGGCCATCATGGCGGACCTGCAAGGTCCCAAGATTCGGGTGGGCAAGTTTGCACAAGGCAAGGTCAACCTTGCGATTGGCGACGCCTTTGTGCTGGATGCTGAGCGCACCGAGCCCGGTGATTCCTCCGGCGTGGGACTGGACTACAAAGAATTACCGCGTGATGTCAAAGCCGGGGACGTTTTGTTGCTCAACGACGGCTTGATCGTCATGCGGGTCCAAGCCGTCAAGGGTGAGGCGGTGCATGCCATCGTCACCATGGGCGGCGAGTTGTCCAACAACAAAGGCATTAACAAGAAGGGTGGTGGCCTGACAGCGCCCGCCCTGACCGCCAAGGACATGGAAGACATCAAGACCGCCATGAGCTTCAAGGCCGATTACGTGGCCGTGAGTTTTCCGCAAAGCGCAACCGACATGGAAATGGCCCGTCAGCTGTGCAATGTTGCCGCAGCCGAGTTTCACCACAAGCCGCATTTGATCGCCAAGATAGAACGCGCTGAAGCCATTCCTCGGCTCGAAGAAATTCTGCGCGCCAGCGACGGCATCATGGTCGCCCGTGGCGACCTGGCCATTGAAGTGGGCAACGCCGCCGTTCCTGCCCTGCAAAAGCGCATGATCAAAATGGCCCGTGAAATGGACAAGACGGTCATCACCGCCACCCACATGATGGAGTCAATGATCAACAACCCGGTACCTACCCGTGCCGAGGTGAGTGACGTGGCCAATGCGGTGCTGGACGGCACGGACGCCGTCATGACCTCGGCAGAGACTGCTGCCGGAAAATTTCCGCTGGAAACGGTGGTGGAGATGGCCAGTATCTGCGTTGCTGCTGAAGCCGCTGAAGCTGTGGAGCTGGACGCCGATTTCACCGGCAAGACCTTCGAGCGGATTGACCAGTCCATTGCCATGGGTGCGTTGTTTACCGCCCACCATCTGGGTGCCAAGGCAATTGTGGCCATGACTGAAAGCGGTTCGACGGCGCTGTGGATGAGCCGCCACCGCATCAATGTGCCCATTTATGCGCTGACCTCCCGCATAGCGACCCAGCGCAAGATGGCCCTGTACCGAAACGTCACCCCGCTGTTGATGGATAACATTGATGACCGCGACACAGCCCTGGAGCAGGCCGAAAAACGCCTGAAAGAGCGCGGCATCGTGCAAAGCGGTGACATTTATGCCATTACGTGTGGCGAGCCTATGGGCGCGCCGGGTGGTACCAACATGCTCAAAATCTGCAAAGTCAGCTGACGCATCAAGCGGCGGCCGGTACGGCCCGCTTGTTGGCCCTATCGCATGGCCGCTAGAATCAATTTTTTGTTTCATGCCTGACCGGCACAACTTTTTTGGGAAATAAGATGGCTCTAGTCTCTATGCGCGAATTGTTGGATCATGCGGCTGCCAACAGTTACGGAATCCCCGCCTTTAACGTCAACAACCTGGAGCAGGTGCAGGCCGTCATGATGGCGGCAGACGAGGTGGGCGCCCCAGTGATTTTGCAAGCCAGTGCCGGTGCTCGCAAGTACGCTGGTGAACACTTCATCAAGCACCTGATTGCAGCTGCCATTGAGGCCTATCCGCACATTCCTCTGGTCATGCACCAGGACCATGGGCAAAGCCCGGATGTATGCCAGGGTGCCATCAACCTGGGTTTTAGTTCGGTGATGATGGACGGCAGCCTGGAGGCTGATGGCAAAACCATCGCCAGTTATGACTACAACGTGGACGTCACCCGCAAGGTGGTGGACATGGCGCACAAACTCGGTGTCACCGTTGAAGGTGAACTCGGTTGCCTGGGCTCGCTGGAGACCATGAAGGGCGACAAGGAAGACGGGCACGGCACAGATGCCACCATGACGAAGGAGCAATTGCTGACCGACCCCGAGCAGGCAGCCGACTTCGTCAAGAAAACCCAACTGGATGCACTGGCCATTGCCATAGGCACCAGCCACGGCGCTTACAAGTTCACCCGCAAGCCTACCGGCGACATTCTTGCGATTGACCGCATCATGGCCATCAACAAGCGCATCCCCAACACCCATCTGGTGATGCATGGCTCGAGCAGCGTGCCACAAGACCTTCTGGCCATCATCCGTGAGTACGGCGGCAATATGAAAGAAACCTACGGTGTGCCGGTGGAAGAAATCCAAAAAGCCATCCAGTTTGGCGTGCGCAAAATCAATATTGATACCGACATTCGTTTGGCCATGACAGCTGCGGTGCGCAAGTTCATGGCGCAGAACCCCGATAAATTTGACATGCGCGACTGGCTCAAGCCCGCGCGCGAGGCTGCCAAGCAAATCTGCAAACAGCGCTACGTCGAGTTTGGCTGCGAAGGCCAGGGCGGCAAGATCAAAGGCCGCAGTCTGCAGCTGGTGGCAGCGCAATACGCCAAAGGTGAGTTGGCGCAGCTGGTCCAGTAAGGAGCGGTTCAGACTTTCGCTCTTGGTGTTGGCATTGAACCCTGTGCTGTGCTTGTCGATGAGCCGTTCATCGACCGCGATGGAGAATTTTCATGATGGTTGTTAAATGGGTGTTCATTGTTGTGCTGGTTCTGGTGGCACTCGCCCTCGTAGCGGGGCAAGCGGGCTTGCTTCAAGGCAAAGCGCCCAACGACCTGGGTGTGAACGGTGGCAAGCTCAAAGGCCTGTCAGCCACGCCAAACAGCGTCAGCAGCCAGGTCCATCTTTACCCCGACCATCCGCAGAGAACCTATGCTGAGGTTGCACCGCTTGCCCTCAGGGGCGAGGGCCCAGCGACCATTGCACGGCTCAAGACCCTGGTTGAGGCCATGCGTGGTGCCAAGCTGGTCAAGAGCGAGCCTGACTATCTGTATGCGCAATTCACCACGCCCCTCATGAATTATGTGGATGACGTGGAGTTCTGGTTTGACCCAGCGGCCAACGTGATTCAAGTCCGCTCGGCCTCGCGGCTGGGCCAGCGCGACCTGGGTTTGAACCGCAAGCGGGTTGAGGCTGTCCGTGCTTCCTTGGCAGCGGCACCCTGAGGCCAAACGACTTTTAGAGGTCTCTGGCGAGTCGCAGCCCGGCAAACTGCCAGCGGGCAGTGGGCGGGAAGAAGTTGCGGTAAGTGCTGCGGCTGTGCTTGTGCGGCGTGGCCAGGCTGGCACCGCGCAACACCTGCTGGCCCACCATGAATTTGCCGTTGTACTCCCGAGCAGCCCCCGCACGGGGGGAAAAGCCGGGGTAGGGCTCGTAGCCGGAGCGGGTCCACTGCCAGACCGGTCCCATCATCTGGGACAGACCGGGCGTGCCAAAAGCAGCCTCCCATTCGAACTCGGTCGGCAGGCGCGAACCCGCCCATTCTGCGTAAGCCGCTGCCTCAAAGAAACTGATGTTGGCAACCGGCGCATGGGCTTGAAGGGGCTGCACCCCGTCCAGGCCAAAGACCTGCCATGCAGCATCAGGCCTGCGTGGGTCACCGGGGGCCAGCCAGTAAGCCGGCGCTGTCCATTGCTGGGCTTGCACCACCGCCCAGCCGTCAGACAGCCACCACTGCGGGTCTTGATAGCCACCCTCTTCAATAAAGTGTTTGTACTCACCGCAAGTCACCAATCGGCTGGCCAGCTGATAGGGCGGCAACAGGCGCTGGTGACGGGGGGTTTCGTTGTCAAAGGCAAACCCGGGTAGCTCAGGCGCTGCCTGCTCCGGGGCTGATCGGCCAATGCTGATGATGCCGCCAGGCAAGCTAAGCCATTGCATGGGCGTTTGCTCCTGGGCTGAGCGTTGCGCGCTTGGGTTGTAGGCCGGCAGAAGCGGGTTGCAGGAAAACAAGTGCAAGATGTCCGTCAGTAGCAACTCCTGGTGCTGTTGCTCATGGTTCAGGCCAAGCTCCAGGGGCCCCAGCAATGCTTCTAAATCAATAGCGTCTTGATCAATACCATCAAGGGCTAGAGCCAAAATTGCCCGATCTACATAGTTGCGGTAGGCATGCACCTCCTGGATGGAGGGTCGGCTCAGCAAGCCGCGTTGCAGCCTGGGGTGGCGCGGCCCCAGCGCCTCGTAATACGAGTTGAAAAGGTAGGCGTAATGGCGGTCAAAGGGCTGATAGTCGGCCACGTGAGGCAGCAGCACCAGCGTTTCAAAAAACCAGGTGGTGTGTGCCAAGTGCCATTTGGTGGGGCTGGCATCGGGCATGGACTGGACGCATTGGTCTTCATCTGACAGGCGGGCAGCCAGTGCAACGCTGTGCGCACGTACATCGGCATATTGCTTGAGCAACGGGGCCAGGGGGTCAATCACGGTAGGGTGGCAGACGCAGGGCCCGCAAAGTGTCCAAGGAGCGCGGATCATAAACCAGGGGGCTGGCTGGCCGTTTGTCGCCAAGGCCCCGGGCTTGACGTTAACTAGACCAGTTCGTCAACGTTATTACCTAGCTTGGAAGGTTCTGATAGACATCGGCATACTGATTTCCTCGCGTGTTTTTTTGGAGCCAAGTCAAATGGACTCCTGTTAGTACTTGCTCTACTAACGGCATGGTTTACCCTTAACTTGAGGCCCTGAGGTGCAAATACAGTTGCGAAGGCCCGTTTTAGGCCAAGGAGGGCGTTAGAGCAAGGCGAGCGTCTTGAGTTGGCGTATGGCGCCTGCAGTGGGCTACTTTCAGGTGTGCTCCTTATGGCCGCTCTTTCACTTCAATTTGTAGTGAGGCATACCACGAGGCCAGATCGGCAATATCCGCATCGCTTAAAGGTTTGGCAATCACGGCCATGACCTCATTGGCGCGTTTTCCGCTTCGGTAGGCCTTGAGTTGTTCCACAAGATAGATTTCGGGTTGGCCTGCAAGGTGGGGGGCGTTGGGCAGGGTAGACAGCCCCAGTTGACCGTGGCAGATCGCGCAGGCCCTGGCCTTATCCCGTCCCGATTGAGCCTGTGCCGGCGTCAAGCCAACGACAAGGCCGAGCACCGCGGCCGCAAAAATTCCCTTGTGCATGCGTTGCATCACGACTTCCATTTCCTCAGTTCAGTTGAATCGGGTCAAACAACCCGGCTTGTTGGCAAGAGGCCTGGGTGCCAATGCGGCACCCAGGGTTTTCTCATGTCACAGACACCCTCAAGCGCAAGCTCAAGGGGCCTTGTAGGTCACGCGGTAGATCGCGCCGGCGTAGTCATCGCTGATCAACAGCGAGCCGTCTTTCATCACCGCCACGTCCACGGGGCGACCGCGGTAGATACCGGTTTCGGGATCGAGGAAGCCATCGGCAAAGACCTCGCTCTTGTCGGCATTGCCGTCAGCCTTCATCGAAACGAAGTTGATCAAAGCGCCACTGGCCTTGGTCCGGTTCCACGAACCATGCGATGCAACGAAAGCACCACCCTGGTATTTCGCCGGGAACATCTTGCCCGTGTAAAAAGTCATGCCAAGCTGTGCCTGGTGCGCAGGGAATTCAATCTGCGGCTTGGTCCATGCGGCTGGCGCTTTCATGTCTTTCAGGTCGGGCGCGGCGGCTGTTCCGGCAATCACCGTGTTGTTGCCGTGGATGAACGGGTAGCCAAAGTGCTCACCCATCTTCGAGACCTTGTTCAGCTCGCCTGGAGGAATGTCGTCACCCATGCCATCGGTCTGGTTGTCGGTAAACCAAACCGATTTGTCCTTGGGATTGATGTCCATGCCCACCGAGTTGCGCACGCCGCGCGCCACAACCTCACGCTTGGAGCCATCGAAAGCGTTCAACTTGATCATGCCGCCAATGCCCAGCTGCTCGTACAAGGCAACCTTTTCCTTGGGCTGCACGTTGTACGGTTGCCCCAGGGTGATGTGCAGCATGCCGTCGTCCGCAACGCGGCAGGTGCGCGCGCCGTGGTTGTAGCTCTCCTCTTCGGTCGGGATCAGCTTGCCCTGGGGCACTACCTCAATGACCGCCACGTCCGGCCCCTCATAGAAGAACTCGGCTGCCGGAAAGTTAAGCACGCGGTTGTGCTCAGCCACGATCAGGAAGCCGTCCTTGGTCCAGCACACCCCATTCGGGTTGGTGAACTTCAGGCTGGGCGCGAAGGACTTGACTTCATCGGCCACACCGTCGCTGTTGCGATCAGTCACGGCCCACACCGTGGTTTTGCGGGTGCCCACAAAAATCATGTTGGTGCTTGGGGCCACGGCCATGTGGCGTGCATCCGGAACCACGGCGTATAGATCGATGCTAAAGCCCTCGGGCAACTTCACGCGCTTGAGGTTGGCACGGATGGCATCGGCATTCCTGCCGGTTTGCGGAACTACGGGAATATTGAGGTCAGTGGTGGCGACCTTCATTTGTTTCAACTTTTCGATGTTGGCCGTTTGGGCATGCACGGTGCCCGCAACAAGAAGCGCCACTGCCGTTGTCAGCGTGCTCAAAACCATCTTCTGATATTTTTTCAATTTAGTCTCCTCTATGTCGGTTGATAAAACACAAACGCGCCCAAGGCACCACTTGGTTAAAAAAACTGATGTGCTTGGGCTATTGTTTAAATGAAGTACATGCCTTGTACGCCCTCGGGGCTTAACTCTCAACTAAACGAGAACAGTCTATGACCGGCTGTTAAGCTTCGAGCTCCGTACAAACCCTAGCCTTTCTGCCTGCGAGGTAGTCTTAGCAAAAATTAGAAAGCAATATCACCTTGAGTCAACTATCTCTGCACCTCGTCCTGCACGCAAGCATCATCCTATTGGTTGCCTTGGTTTTTGGCGCCCCCTATGCACGTGCGATCAAGCGCAATGCAGAAGTTCAAGTGATCAATTCCTGGCGTGTAGCGCATCAGTCATTGACCATCGGGGCATTGTTACTTTTCGCAATGGCTTACGTACTACCACCACTTGAAATTCCAAACGTTTTAAAAACGGCAATTGCGGTTCTTTTCATCATCTCTGGTTACGCGTTTACGATCTCGACTCCGCTGGCAGCGGTCAGCAAAGACAGGGGACTTTCTGCCGGTGCCACAGGCCTGGCGAGACTTGTTTATCTGGGTAATGTTGTAGGGGCAGCCACGTCGCTCTTGGCGGCAGCAGGCCTCTTGGTTGCTGCTTTTCTTGCTCTATATGTTGGGTTCTAGTCCGTTCGAGCCATCACTGTGGGCCAGGTTAAGTCGCTGGCGTATTTCCCATCAGCTCCTTTCCATGCAAGACCAAGGGCAAGCGTTCTGAGCAAACATACGCTTGCACCCAATTGTTCATTGGTGCGGACGCCTGTTCTCGACGCACAATTCGGACGTTAGGCCACAGAAAGAAACCCCATGTTCCACTTCCGAGATGCAACGCCCGCGGACGCCGTGCGACTGCTGGAGATTTACTCCCCGTATGTCAGCGATTCAGCGACATCCTTTGAAACCACTGTCCCTACGCGCGAAGAGTTTGCAAGTCGAATCACGACGTACGCCTCTGAGTGGTGCTGGCTTGTCGCTGAGATCGATGGCGAGATTGCCGGCTACGCTTACGGCGGACAACATCGCGAACGGGCCGCCTATCGCTGGTCAGTCGAGACGTCTGCCTACGTTCATTCAAGCTTTCAAGGTCGCGGGCTTGCCAAGGCTTTGTACTATGAGCTGTTCTCGCGCCTTGCAGAGCGCGGCTACTGCAATGCACTCGCAATCATCGTGCTTCCAAACCCGGCAAGCGTTCGCCTTCACGAGTCCGTAGGCTTCGAACCAGTCGGTGTCTTCAAGCGCGCCGGATGGAAGTTTGGTCAATGGCACGACGTTGCGTGGTATCAACGAGCCATTCGAAACGAACCGCCCTGCGCGGAGGCTAACAGCGCTGTGGCCTGACCCTGGCTCAAGCGGAGCAGCAAAGGCAAGCCAACAGGGCTGGTTCGGCCCGTTGCCGTTCAGGGCTGACAGCTCTTTGATCGCGCGCCACACTTTTGGAAGGCCTGGGTATTGGATACCTGCCCGATTGGCTCCTGACGGACATGCTCCTTACCGGCGAAGTGGTGGTGCTAATGAAAGACTGGCAAGTCCAACCCATCCCTGTCCACCTCGTCAGTCCTGCCGCTCGCAAACATTCCGCCAAAGTGAGGGCGTTTGGTGACCATCTAGCCGAGGCATTGCGATAGTGGCAAAACCAGTGCGGCGCAGTTCTTGCTTTTAGTCACACGGTCCAACTTTGGAGTTTCCCTATGAGCACTGAGCGCATTTTTGCCGTCAAACAGTTTCAACAAGCAGCCGAGGGGGAGCCCATCCGTTCGGTGATCACGCAATCCAGTGATTCAGCGGTGGTGGCCTGGCTGGTTCAGCCGGGTCAGCAAATCAGCCCGCATGTCCATCCGGATGGCCAAGACACCTGGACGGTTCTTGCAGGACAGGGGCAATACCAGTTCGATATGCAAGGCAACACCCGACCCATCCGTGTGGGCGATGTCGTCGTTGCGCGCCGCAACGAAGTACACGGCGTTTTGAATGATGGCGCTGTGCCTCTGGAAATTGTCTCTGTGGTTTCACCCGCAGAGGCTGGTTACAAGCCGCTTTAGATCCGTTTCGTTTTCTTTTGTTTTATGGCAAAAAACAAGAGCCAAGATGACCCGAACGTTACTTCTAATAAAAGTGGAGTTTTTCATTTGGACTGCAGGGGACTTGACTCCATCTCATAGCAGTCTTACACCAAAACCCACTTCCGCTGACAAACCAGTAGTTGCCATGGAGCCAGGAGCGGTAGTTCGTGAACGTCAGCTTAGTGGCTGTGAATTTGCTGAATTCGGGAGGAGCGTATGAGGTAACCAGATTTCGGCTTCAGGCACAGAGCAGTCGCACGCACTGCGCTTCAACCATCTCCAATCCCGTCATAGGGCCTTTGAACGACTATGGCGCTACGGCATTAGGCTGCGACGAACTTCAGGTTAACCTTCAGGCAATGGCAAATAGACACTCCCTTTCCACCAAGCTCATTTCGATTGGCATGATTCTGCTTGTGCTGGCGTTGACCTCCATAGGTATCACACTGTGGGTTACCTGGCAACTGGAGGGTGGAGCGGCCGCAGTCAATGAAGCGGGTAGGATGCGAATGCAGTCATGGCGCATGGCCAGTATTGCCCAGTCCGCGCATCAGCCGGAAGTCGTCAAGGAGCTTGTGTCTGAGTTCGATGCCAGTTTAAAGCTGCTCAGAGAGGGGGACCCCTTACGTCCGCTTTTTGTTCCGTGGGACCCGAACGTAAATGCGCAGTTTGCGTCTGTTAAATCTCTATGGGAAGCGCAACGCGATAGTTGGAATGTGCCCAACCGTCCAGATGCGGACGCGACTGCCCATGCAATCGCCAACTTTGTGGAAGCCATTGACAAGCTGGTGTCCGCCATTGAGCAGCATTTGGCTCGTCTAACCGCGATCCTCAATCTCTTTCAGTTCCTAATGATGGCGCTCGCGATTGGCGGTGCAGTCATCATGTTGTACACCGGCTACCTGTATGTGATCAACCCGCTGGACAACTTGCAGGTCGGGCTACAGAAAATTGAGTCCGGTGATTTTTCGACACGTATTGAGGTCGAAACCAAGGACGAGTTCGGTATGGTGGCGCGAGGGTTCAATGGCATGGCAGGACGTTTGCAAACCATGTACGAAGGTCTTGAAGCCCAGGTTGAAGCCAAGACGCGAAGCATTGAAGCGCAGAGAGCCCGCATTGAGGCGCTTTATGAAGTGAGTGCGTTCTTGGCCAGTGCCAACACCATCGAAGAGATGTCGCGCGGCTTTGCACAGCGAGTGCGCAAGGTTATGAAGGCCGACGCAGTAGCGGTACGTTGGTCCGATGAAGCCAATCAACGTTATTTGATGCTGGCTTCGGATTGCTTCCCGGAGGAAATGATGGAGGAGGAGCGAAGTCTTCTGGCAGGCGCTTGCTCCTGTGGCAACCTATCACCAGATGCCCGCACCCGTGTGATTCCTATCCATACCCATAGGGACGCGCCCATGCGCAACTGCGTGAAGGCAGGTTACGAAAATTTGGTGAGTGTGCCGGTGCGGTTGCAGCAACGGCTCATTGGTGAAATTGATCTATTTTTCCGCGGCCCACTGCGTTTGTCACCCGACGAAGTGGAGTTGCTGGATGCTTTGTCTAGCCACCTTGCCAGCGCTCTGGAGGGGCTGCGCGCTGCAGCGCTTGAGCGCGAGGCAGCGGTGGGGGAGGAACGCGCCCTGTTGGCACGTGAGCTGCACGATTCGATTGCGCAATCCCTGGCTTTTCTGAAAATTCAGGTGCAACTGTTGCGTACGGCATCGCAAAAATCCCAGGCGTTGCAAGTACAAACAGCGCTGGATGAACTCGATGCAGGTCTGCGGGAGAGCATTGGCGACGTGCGCGAATTGCTGTTGCACTTCCGTACCCGGACCAACACCGACGATATTGAAGCAGCCCTGCAAGAGACATTGCAAAAGTTCAAACACCAGACCGGACTGCAAACCCGGTTGGCTGTGCGTGGTGACGGCTTGCCTTTGCCCGCCGATGTGCAGGTACAGGTGCTGCATGTGGTGCAGGAGGCCTTGTCCAACGTGCGCAAACATGCCAACGCCAGTCAGGTGCAGTTGGAGATCGTCAAAGGCGCGTTATGGACATTTACCGTGCGCGACGATGGCGCTGGTTTTTCGGTGCAGGACCGGAAAGACGAAATCCATGTCGGGTTGAAGATCATGCACGAGAGGGCTGCTCGGATCGGTGCGCAAGTTTCTGTGGCCTCGCATGATGGCTCAGGAACCACGGTGACGCTGGTGCTGCCTGCCCATCCGGTGTCGGCCGGGCTGGTGCCGAGCCCGTGACAATATCCCCATGAAATCCATTCAATTGCTGGTCGTTGATGACCACACGCTTTTTCGCCGGGGTCTGATTGCCTTGCTATCCCAGGATGGGCGCTTTGAAATTTTCGGAGAAGCCGGTGATATTGGCGAGGCACTGCGGGGTGCCCAGCGCGGGGTACCGGACACCATACTGCTGGACAACCATTTGCCTGGAGTGCGCGGCGTTGATGGAATTGCTGCGTTGAAAGAAGCCTATCCCGGCACCCACATTCTCATGCTGACCGTCAGCGAGGACGAAAACGACCTTGCAGCCGCCATGCACGCAGGGGCGGACGGCTACCTTCTGAAAACCGTGGAGTCAGATCAGCTGTGTGATTCGATTGTGAAGGTGATGGGCGGGGAATGCGTCATCAGCCCGGACATGATGACCAAATTTGTGACGGTATTTCGTGCCAAGGTGTCCGCGGGGCCGGCCGTTGCGGAGTCATTGGCGTTACCTCCTGCAGCAGAGGACCAGGCGCTGGAGTCCTTGTCTGCCAGAGAACGGGAAATTTTGTTGCTAATTGCACGCGGTGACAGCAACAAGGTGATTGCACGCGCCCTGGATATTGCGGAGTCCACGGTCAAAGTGCACGTGCAGCACATCTTTCGCAAGCTCAATCTTTCGTCACGGGTCCAGGTGGCGGTTTATGCCGCCGCGCGGGGTCTTGGTTGATGAATATCAACAGTTAGCGGCATTTCAAGGCCATTACTACTTTAGAACTAGGGCACCTTCGGGTGCCCTAGTTCTTTTGGGTTGCAATGTGCGTTCGAAAGGTGGATGGTCAATGCCCTCATAAAGACCGACAGTCATGCCAACCCTTAGGAGAAGGAAATATGGCCTCTGAACTTAGTCAATCGAAAAAAGCCTGGTCGGTACTGATTGTCAGCACGTTGGCGTTTACGGTGTGTTTCATGGTGTGGATGATGTTCGGCGTGATCGGCATCCCCATCAAGAAGATGCTGAACCTCAATTCCACCCAGTTTGGTCTGCTGATGGCAACACCGGTGCTGACCGGTTCGCTCATCCGCGTGCCCCTGGGCATCTGGACTGACCGTTACGGCGGACGGATTGTGATGGCGGTCTTGATGGCTATCACCGTGCCAGCCATCTGGATGATGAGCTACGCCACGGAGTTCTGGCACTTCCTGACCATCGGATTGTTTGTGGGTCTGGCGGGCGGCTCGTTCTCGGTAGGCACACCGTATGTTGCGCGTTGGTTCCCCAAAAGCCGGCAAGGGACTGCGATGGGTATCTACGGTGCCGGCAACTCCGGTTCTGCAGTTAACAAATTCGTAGCGCCAGTCATCCTGGTGGCTTTTGGTTGGACCATGGTGCCGCAGGTTTACGCAGCCATCATGCTGGCAACTTTGGTGCTGTTCTGGATGTTCAGCCACAGTGATCCATCGCATCTGGTGCCTAACCGGGTCAGTTTTGCGGAACAGCTCAAAGCGCTAAAAGATCCCAAGGTCATCAAGTACTGCCAGTACTACAGCATCGTGTTTGGTGGCTACGTAGCCCTCGCACTGTGGATGGTGCAGTACTACGTGGGTGAGTTCGGGTTGGACATTCGTGTGGCGGCACTGCTAGCCGCTTGCTTCTCGTTGCCCGGCGGCGTGTTGCGCGCATTTGGTGGCGTGTTGTCCGACAAGTACGGCGCACACAGCGTGACCTGGTGGGTGATGTGGGTGAGCTGGATTTGCCTATTTTTGCTGTCATATCCCCAGACGGACTTCACCATCGCCACGGTCAATGGCCCGGTGACATACCACATTGGTTTGAATGTCTACTTGTTCACTGGCCTGATGTTTATTTTGGGGATTGCCATGGCATTTGGCAAGGCCAGTGTCTTCAAGTACATCAGTGATGACTACTCGCACAACATCGGCGCCATCAGCGGCATCGTAGGCCTGGCCGGTGGCTTGGGCGGGTTCGTGTTGCCCATCATGTTCGGGGCGTTGATGGACCTGACCGGTATTCGCTCCAGCGCTTTCATGCTGATGTACGGCGTGGTCTGGGTGTCGCTGATCTGGATGTACTGGACCGAAGTCCGCGGCACCGAGCTCATGGGCAAGAACGCCAAAAACTTCTCCTTTCAAAACTAAACCGTCCGGACTACTGGAGTCATCATCATGAGTGAAAAAATCTATTCCAAAGCGGACATTGCCGATTGGCGGCCCGAGGACAACGCATTCTGGGAGTCCACCGGAAGCAAGGTCGCCTACCGCAACCTGTGGATATCCATCCCCAACCTGCTGGTCGGCTTCGCGGTGTGGGGCATGTGGGGCATCATCACGGTTCAGATGCTGAACCTGGGCTTCCCGTTCAAGCCCGCTGACATGTTCGGCCTGACAGCGATTGCCGGTCTGATGGGCGCCACGCTGCGCATTCCGGCATCGTTCTTCATCAAGCTCTCTGGAGGGCGCAACACCATCTTCCTGACTTCTGCGTTGCTGATGATTCCGGCCATCTGGACCGGCATCGCCCTGCAGGACAAAAACACCCCACTGTGGGTGTTCCAGGCGTGCGCATTTCTGTCCGGCATCGGCGGGGGCAATTTCGCCTGCTCCATGTCCAATATCTCGAGCTTCTTTCCCAAGCGCCTGCAAGGCACTGGGCTGGGTCTCAACGCAGGTTTGGGTAATTTTGGTGTGACCACCATGCAGGTGCTCATACCACTGGTGATGACGGTGGGTGTGTTTGGCAGCGCCGCTGGAGGTTCCATGGTGCTGCTCAAGGACAGTGGCTGGATTTTGGGCAAGATCGTGGCCGGTACACCCACCTTCATCCAGAACGCGGGCTTTATCTGGGCTGCCATTCTGTTGCCCTTAATCGTTGCGGCCTGGTTCGGCATGAACAACCTGCTGACTCTGTCCGCCAACTACGGCGGCACGCTCGCGGCCTTTGCCAAGATTCTCTACTTGTGGGGCATCACCTGCGTCGTGGGTGCGGTTGGCCTGTACCTTTACCTGCCTGCACCTACGGGCCTGGGCCTGCTCAATATGTGGGTGGCCTTGCCGCTCATCATTGTCTCCGTCCTGCTCGTCATGAAGCTGGCTGCCTTTGGCGAAATGAAGGCCAACATCGGCAACCAATACGCCATTTTCAAGAACAAGCACACCTGGGCATTGACGCTCTTGTACATCGTGACTTTCGGATCGTTCATCGGCTTTTCGATGGCGCTGCCGCTGTCTATCACCGTGATTTTTGGCATCAGCCATGTGCCAGACGCAGCGGGCGTCATGCAGCACACCCTCAAGAACCCCAATGCGCCCTCGGCGCTCACCTATGCCTGGATTGGCCCTTTCGTGGGCGCGCTGATTCGTCCCGTGGGTGGCTGGATCTCTGACAAGGTGGGTGGCTCCATCGTGACGCAGGTGATCTCAGCCGTCATGGTGGTGGCCTCGGGCGCCGTGGGCTACGTGATGATGCAGGCCTATGGTTCTGCCACGCCCGAGCAGCATTTCTCCACCTTCATGTGGCTGTTCGTACTGCTGTTCGCTGCCAGCGGCATTGGCAATGGCTCTACCTTCCGCACCATTGGTGTGATCTTTGATCGCCAGCAGACCGGCCCAGTGCTGGGCTGGACCTCGGCGGTGGCTGCCTATGGCGCTTTCATCGCGCCGGTGGTCATCGGTGCCCAGATCAAGGCGGGCACTCCACAGCTCGCCATGTACGGCTTTGCGATCTTCTATGCGCTGTGCTTGATTTTGAACTGGTGGTTTTATCTGCGCGCCGGCTCAGAAATAAAAAATCCTTGAGTTGCCATGATTGCTACTAAATACATAGCTGCTTACGCAATCCCCACGAGGGCTAACGCCCGATTTGTTTCGTAATGTTGTTCACAGAGGTCTCCCTATGAGTCACTTTCTTGATCGTTTGAGTTATTTTTCTCTTCCCCGCGAAGAGTTTTCGCAAGGCCACGGCGTCACCACGGGTGAAGACCGCACCTGGGAAGATGCCTACCGCAACCGATGGGCCCACGACAAGATCGTGCGCAGCACCCACGGCGTGAACTGCACGGGCTCCTGCTCCTGGAAGATTTATGTCAAGGGCGGTATCGTCACCTGGGAAACCCAGCAGACCGACTATCCCCGCACCCGTTGGGACATGCCCAACCATGAGCCACGGGGCTGCGCGCGCGGTGCCAGCTACAGCTGGTACCTTTACTCTGCCAACCGCGTCAAGTACCCCATGGTGCGTGGGCGCCTCCTGGAACGCTGGCGCTCTGCCTTGAAGGTCAGCAAGAGCCCGGTCGATGCCTGGGCGCTGATTCAGAACAGTCCTGAGGCCCGGCGCGACTACCAGCAGGTGCGTGGCATGGGTGGTTTTGTGCGCTCTACCTGGGATGAAGTCAACCAGCTCATTGCCGCAGCCAATGTGTACACCATCAAGCAACACGGTGCCGACCGGGTGATTGGCTTCTCGCCGATTCCCGCCATGTCCATGGTGAGTTACGCCGCAGGCAGCCGCTACCTGTCCCTGATTGGTGGCGTGTGCATGAGTTTTTATGACTGGTACTGCGATCTGCCACCGGCCAGCCCGCAGGTCTGGGGTGAGCAAACCGACGTGCCTGAAAGTGCCGACTGGTACAACAGCAGCTTCATCATCGCCTGGGGTTCCAACGTACCCCAGACCCGCACGCCCGACGCCCACTTCTTCACCGAGGTGCGCTACAAAGGTGCCAAAACGGTGGCAGTCACACCCGATTACTCTGAAGTCGCCAAGCTCTCTGACCTGTGGTTGCACCCCAAGCAGGGTACCGATGCGGCGCTGGCCATGGCCATGGGCCACGTGGCACTGAAAGAGTTTTACTTCCCCGATGGCGGCAAGCAGCGCAGCAGCTACTTTGACAACTACGCCCGTCGCTACACCGATCTGCCGTTGCTGGTGATGCTCAAAGAAAGCACCCTGCCCGATGGCACGGTAACCATGGTGCCCGACCGCTATCTGCGCGCCAGTGATTTCAACGGCAAGATGGGTCAAAAGAGCAACCCCGAGTGGAAAACCGTGGCGTTTGACACCGCCGGTAAAGCCGTTCTGCCTAACGGATCAATCGGCTTTCGCTGGGGTGAACCGGGTCGCGAAGACGAAGGCAAATGGAATCTGGAAGACAAAGAAGCGCGCGGCAATACCGACGTCAAACTCAAGCTCTCGGTGATTGAAGATGGCGCGCAAGAGCACCAGGTCGTGGACGTCGGCTTCCCGTACTTTGGTGGCAACGTCACACCACATTTTCCTGCCAATGCACAGAACGGCGATGTCAACCGCGCCAAAGTGCCTGCGGTCCGCCTGCGCCTGGGCAAGGCCGGCGAAGAGCGTTATGCCATGGTCGCAACCGTGTTCGATTTGCAGGTAGCGCAGTACGGTATTGACCGTGGTCTGGGCAGTGGCGCCAAAAACTTTGACGACAACGCCGCCTACACCCCCGCATGGCAAGAGAGCATTACCGGTGTACCGCGCGACCAGGTCATCACCGTGGCGCGCCAGTTCGCTGACAACGCCGACAAGACGCACGGCAAGTCCATGGTCATCATTGGCGCAGCCATGAACCACTGGTACCACGCCGACATGAATTACCGTGGCGTGATCAACCTGCTGATGATGTGCGGCTGCATTGGCCAAAGCGGTGGCGGCTGGGCCCATTACGTGGGCCAGGAGAAGCTCCGCCCCCAGACTGGCTGGGTGCCACTGGCCTTTGCCACCGACTGGGTACGCCCACCCCGGCAAATGAACAGCACCAGCTTCTTTTATGCCCACACCGACCAGTGGCGCTACGAGAAACTGGGCATGGAAGAAATCGTGTCGCCCACGCTGAGCACAGCCGATAAAAAGGCTTTTAGCGGCAGCATGATCGATTTCAATGTGCGCGCTGAGCGCATGGGCTGGTTGCCCAGCGCGCCGCAGCTCAAGACCAACCCGATGCAGGTCGTCAAAGACGCTCAGGCTGCAGGCCTGGATGCCAAGGACTACGTCACCAAAGCGCTCAAGGACGGCACGCTGGAGATGAGCTGCGAAGATCCAGATGCGCCGCAAAACTGGCCGCGCAACATGTTTGTCTGGCGCTCCAACCTGCTGGGCTCCAGCGGCAAGGGCCACGAGTATTTCTGCAAGCACCTGCTGGGCACCGAGAACGGCGTGCAGGGCAAAGACCTGGGCAAGGACGATGCCAAACCCGCCGAGGTGAAGTGGCACAAAGATGCGCCGCAAGGCAAGCTGGACCTGCTGGTCACGCTGGACTTCCGCATGAGCACCACCTGCCTGTACTCCGACATCGTGCTGCCTACCGCCAGCTGGTACGAGAAGAACGACCTCAACACCAGCGACATGCACCCCTTTATCCACCCGCTGAGTGCAGCGGTGGACCCGGTGTGGCAAAGCCGCAGCGACTGGGAAATCTACAAAGGATTTGCCAAATCTTTCAGCGAGGTGTGCGTGGGCCACCTGGGCGTCGAGAAAGAAGTGGTGCTCTCACCCATCATGCACGACACCCCCGGAGAAATGGCGCAGGCCTTCGAAGTGAAGGAATGGAAAAAGGGCCACTGTGAACTGATCCCCGGAAAAACTGCACCGCAAATTACCGTGGTGGAGCGCGACTACCCCAATACCTTCAAGCGCTTTACAGCCCTGGGCCCATTGCTCGACAAATTGGGCAACGGCGGCAAAGGCATTGGCTGGAAGACGGGCACTGAAGTCGAACAGCTCGGCCAGCTCAACGGCAAGACGCTGGAAGAAGGCGTTTCCAAAGGCATGCCACGCATCGTCAGCGACATTGATGCCTGCGAAGTCATTTTGCAACTGGCCCCCGAAACCAATGGCCACGTAGCCGTAAAGGCGTGGGAGGCACTGGGCAAGCAAACTGGCCGCGACCACACGCACCTGGCGCTGTACCGCGAAGACGAAAAAATCCGTTACCGCGACATTCAGTCCCAGCCGCGCAAGATCATCAGTTCGCCTACCTGGAGCGGAATCGAGAGCGAGACGGTGAGCTACAACGCTGGCTACACCAATGTGCATGAGTACATTCCATGGCGCACCCTCACAGGACGTCAGCAGTTCTACCAGGACCACCCATGGATGATTGCCTTTGGCGAAGGCTTCGGCAGTTACCGTCCACCCGTAGACCTGAAGACCACAGCGGGCATTCACAACATCAAGCCCAATGGCAATACCGAGATTCAGCTGAATTTCATCACACCACACCAGAAGTGGGGCATTCACAGTACCTACAGTGACAACCTGATGATGCTTACGCTAAACCGGGGCGGCACCGTGGTGTGGTTGAGCGAAGACGACGCTAAAACTGCCGGTATTGTGGACAACGACTGGGTTGAGTTGTTCAACATCAATGGCGCTGTTGCAGCACGCGCCGTAGTGAGCCAGCGAGTGAACAACGGCATGGTGATGATGTACCACTCGCAAGAGAAGATCATCAATACCCCGGGCTCGGAAATCACCGGCGTGCGCGGTGGCATTCACAACTCGGTCACCCGTATTGTGCTCAAGCCCACCCACATGATTGGCGGCTACGCCCAGCTGAGCTACGGCTTCAACTACTACGGAACCATTGGTACCAACCGCGATGAGTTTGTTGTGGTGCGCAAGATGAGCAAGGTCGACTGGCTCGACACCCCGGCCGACGACCACCTCGTTCGCGCCTACCAATCGCAAGGAGAGAACCCATGAAAATTCGCGCACAAATCGGCATGGTCCTGAATCTGGACAAGTGCATCGGCTGCCACACCTGCTCGGTCACCTGCAAGAATGTCTGGACCAACCGACCCGGCGTCGAGTACGCCTGGTTCAACAACGTGGAAACCAAGCCCGGCATTGGATACCCCAAAGAATGGGAAAACCAGGACAAGTGGAACGGTGGCTGGGTTCGCAAAGCCGATGGTTCCATCGTGCCCAAGCAGGGTGGCAAATGGTCGCTGCTGATGAAAATCTTCAGCAATCCCAACCTGCCGCAGATTGACGATTACTACGAACCCTTTACCTTCGACTACGATCATTTGCAGTCGGCTCCCGAGATGAAACACGCGCCCACTGCGCGCCCTCGCTCGCTGATCACCGGCAAGCGCATGGAGAAGATTGAATGGGGTCCCAACTGGGAGGAAATCCTGGGCGGTGAATTCTCCAAGCGCAGCAAGGACTCCAACCTGGCCGGTTTCGAACAAGCCCAGAAAGACATGATGGGCCAGTTCGAAAACACGTTCATGATGTACTTGCCGCGTCTGTGCGAGCACTGCCTCAATCCAACCTGTGCAGCCTCATGCCCGTCTGGCTCTATCTACAAGCGTGAAGAAGACGGCATTGTGCTGATCGACCAGGACAAATGCCGTGGCTGGCGCATGTGTGTAAGTGGATGCCCCTACAAAAAGATTTACTACAACTGGAAGAGCGGCAAAGCAGAGAAATGCATTTTCTGCTACCCCCGTATCGAGGCCGGTCAACCCACGGTGTGTTCTGAGACCTGTGTGGGACGCATTCGCTACCTGGGCGTGCTTTTGTACGATGCCGACGGCATCGCCGCCGCTGCCAGCACCCCTAACGAGGCCGACCTGTACCAGGCACAGCTCAACCTGTTTCTGGATCCCAATGACCCTGCGGTTATTGCACAAGCGCGCATCGACGGCATTCCTGATGCCTGGATGGCCGCAGCACGCCAAAGCCCGGTGTACAAGATGGCGGTGGACTGGAAGGTGGCGTTGCCACTGCACCCCGAGTACCGCACCCTGCCCATGGTCTGGTATGTGCCACCGCTTTCGCCCATCACCGCATCGGCCAACGCTGGCGTGTTGAGTCAAAACGGGGAAATCCCTGATGTGTCGCAACTGCGCATTCCGGTCAAGTACCTGGCCAACCTGCTGACGGCTGGTGATACGGGCCCCGTGGTGCGTGCTTTGGAACGCATGCTGGCCATGCGCTCCTACCAGCGCACCAAGCATGTGGATGGACTGATCAACCAGGCGGTGCTGGACCAGGTGGGCTTGACTGCCGCAGAGGTGGAAGAGATGTACCGCTACATGGCAATTGCCAATTACGAAGACCGCTTTGTCATACCAACTTCCCACCGGGAGTATGCGGAAAACGCTTTCAATGTGAAGGGTGGCTGTGGCTTCAGCTTTGGCAACGGATGCTCCGAAGGGCAGACAGAAACCAGCCTGTTTGGCAGCGAAAAGAAACGCACTATTCCAATCCGGATGGAGAGCTGAAATGGGTATTTTTTCCACTCCCCTGGTTGAAGCCCGGCTCACACTGCGTGTGCTGGCCCATCTGCTGCGCTATCCCGATGCCGAGTTGCGTGCCCATATTCCTGAATTGCAGCAAGCGCTTCAAACGGAACAAGCACTGCCTGCCACACGGCTGGTCGAGCTCCATGCCCTGTTGCAGCGCCTGGCATCGCAGCCAGCCCTGGATTCAGAGTCGGAGTATGTCGAGCTGTTTGACCGGGGTCGCCGCACCGCGCTGCACCTGTTTGAGCACGTGCACGGCGACTCACGCGACCGTGGTCCCGCGATGATCGATCTGATCCAGACCTACGAGAAGGCAGGGTTATTTCTGGACGCCAACGAGTTACCCGACTATCTGCCGGTGGTGCTGGAGTTCGCCTCCAGCCAGCCACCCCAGCAGGCACGCGAGTTTTTGGGCGAGATTGCCCATATCGTGCGGGTTATTTTCAGCGCCTTGCTTAAACGCGAAAGCCCCTACGCCAGCGTGCTGGCTGCAGCGCTGGAGCTAGCTGGCGAAAAAGCCGAGGCCGTGGCGGTAGCGCCCGAGCCTGAAATGGATGAGAGCTGGAGCGAGCCCGAGGTTTTTGGTGGTTGCTCCACCGAAGGCCAGGCCAAGCCCGGTGCGCAGCAGCCGATCCACTTTGTCAAAAAGTACACCACCCCGTCTTTAGGAGATCAGGCATGACTTCCCTGCACAACTTCCTCTTTGTTATTTACCCCTACATCTGCCTGTCGTTTTTTCTCATGGGAAGCCAGGCGCGCTTCGACCGCGACCAGTACACATGGAAGAGCGACTCCTCCCAGCTCTTGCGCAAAGGCCAACTCAAGTGGGGCAGCAATCTGTTTCACGGCGGCATCCTGTTTTTGTTTTTTGGCCACCTGTTTGGTCAGCTGACGCCACATGGGCTCTATGAGATCTTTGTCACGGCTTCGCAGAAGCAATTGCTTGCGGTAATCGCTGGTGGCATAGCTGGGGTGCTGTGTTTCATTGGTCTGAGTCTGCTGCTGCATCGCCGGATATTTGATCCCCGTATTCGACTGACCAGCCACCGCACAGACATCGCCATTTTGCTGATTCTCTGGGTCCAGCTGACGATTGGCCTGTCGACATTGCCATCGTCGTTCCACCATGTGTCTGATCCCACCACCATGCTGCGACTGGCCGAGTACCTGCAAGGCATCGTGCTGCTCAACCCCAATGCAGCGCTGGTAGCTGGCGTAGATTGGCACTTCCAGGTGCACATGATTCTGGGCATGACCATTTTCCTGTTGTTTCCTTTCTCGCGGCTGGTGCATGTCTGGAGCGGTTTCGGAACGCTGGCCTACATTGTTCGCCCCTACCAGGTCGTGCGCAGCCGCAGTATTGGACTTAAAGCCACGGCTCCCGTGAGCCAGCGTCCCTCCAATCACTAAAGCGCAAGGACAACGCCATGAACTCACCTATGTCCACCATTACCGGATGCGGCAGCAGCAGCTGCCAGTGCGCAGCCCCAGCGACCGGTGCACAGACTGCTCCAGTGGCCATTGCCAGCGTCAATGGCATTGCGCTGTACGAAGCAGGGCAGGCGCCAGATGCGACGGCCTTGCGCGAACTGGCATACGCCGAGTTGTTGCGCCAGCAAGCAGTAAAAGCGGGCCTGCTGCCCCGGCACAAGGGGCTGACTGCACCCGAACTGACCGAAAGCGATCGCCAAGTTATCGAAACCATGCTCGATGCGGTGGTTACTAGCCCCCAGGCCACGGACGAGGAGTGCCGGCGCTATTACGAAGCGCACAAGCCGCAATACGTGGTCGGCCAGGCGCTGCATGTGCGCCACATTCTGTTTGCAGTGACGCCCGGTGTGAACGTGCATGCGTTGACGGTGCATGCCGAAAAAGCGCTGCTCAGCCTTCTTGGAAAAGAGGTGTCTGCAGACCACTTTACAAAGATTGCGGCAGAAATGTCCAACTGCCCCACCAGCACCCAGGGAGGTGACCTGGGCTGGATCGGGCCGGACGACTGTGCCCCCGAACTGGCCAACGAGTTGTTTCACCAGAAGCATTCGAGTTGGGGCATGGGCGTGCACCCACGCCTGGTTCACACCCGGTTTGGCTTCCACATCATTGAAGTGCTGGGGCGCCGAAAGGGAAACCAGCTGACTTATGACGAAGTACGCGAGCGGGTGGCGGCACAGCTTGCCCTGCAGTCTCGCGCGAAGGCACTGCACCAGTACATGAGCCTGTTGGCAGGTGACGCGCTGGTGGAAGGTGTGGAACTGGAATCTTCCGATACGCCTCTGGTGCAATGACCGATAAAGCCGTACCGCCGGACGAATTCCTGTTGCGATTGCGGCGCTTCCATTCGGACTATTTTCCGCTGCACCAGCAGCGGTTTCAGGATCTGGTGACCGGAGGGCAGCATCCAAAAACGTTGTTTATCGGATGCTCGGATTCAAGGCTCGTGCCCTACTTGTTAACCGGGGCAGGGCCGGGCGAGTTGTTTATCGTGCGCAACGTGGGGGCATTTGTGCCGCCGTATAACGGCTCCCATGGGCTGCACGGCACCATGGCGGCCATTGAGTTTGCGGTTCTCAGCCTGCACGTGGAACGCATCATCGTTTGCGGCCACAGCCATTGCGGTGCCATCCGCACGGCCTATGAAGGTGCGCCCGAAGAAGCGGTGGCGCTCAAAGCCTGGCTCAAGCTAGTTGACGAAGCCCTGCTGCCGGTGCAGCCCAGCCCGGAAGCCTTGTACCGTACCGAGCAGCGCGCCGTCGTGCTGCAGCTGGAGCGCCTGATGGACTACCCCATGGTGCGCCGCGAGATTGAGGCCGGCAAACTCACCTTGCACGGCTGGCACTACGTCATTGAAGAGGGAGAAATCCATGTCTTTGACGCACAGACGGGTGGCTTTGTGGCAGCTTCTGTTTCTGACCACAGTGGCACCGGTCCTTACCAGCCTTACGTTGAATATGACGGCCAGATATTGACCGAATGATGAGCAGTAATGTGTGACGCTTATGCCTGACTTACCGCAACTTGTTTCCACGTTGATGCAATCGCGCCAGACGATTCTTCCAAAGCGCCTTCTGGCCCCCGGCCCCAATACAGCTGAGCTGGCAACCCTGCTTAGTGCCGCTGCCAGTGCGCCGGACCACAGCCAATTGCTGCCCTGGCGCTTTGTACTGGTTCCCCAGGACACACGCGGCCTGCTGGCGGAGGTGTTTGCCCGCGCTTTGCTGGAGCGTGATGCCGCTGCACTGCCGGATCAGGTAGAGCAGGCTCGCGAGAAGGCTTTTCGGTCCCCATTACTCATGCTGGCCGTGGTGCATGGGGCCTGTGGTGATGCGGAAGTCGATTTGCACGAGCGCATTGTGTCGGCGGGGTGCGCTATTCAGAACATGCTGCTGATGGCAACGGCCATGGGCTATGGCTCGGCACTGACCAGCGGCAAAGCTCTCAAGTCCGCGGGTCTGCGCCATCTCTTCAATTTACAGACCCACGACCAGGCCCTGTGCTTTATCAGTGTGGGTACAGTGCAGGCCCGCAAGGCACAGCGCACCCGCCCCCAGACTGGCGATTACATCAGCCGCCTGACTCCGTCGCAAGGCGTGGTCAGCGGCTATGCCTTTGAACCCTCAAACCCACCTAGTACCCCATGAACATCGAGAATTTCAATGATTTGCTGCAGGCCGCACGCGCCCAACCCTTGCCTCAGCGCCTTTTGTTCGTTTTTGCCGGGGTAGAGCTGCCCGAGGACTGCTCCCCCCAGCAGCGTGCAGATTTTGAGGCTGGACAGGGCGGACTCTGTGACTATATCGATGGGCCAGGCCTGCGGAATGAAAAGTTATACAGAGAAATAGTGGCCAATCTTCCCGCCCCGCCACTGAGTGAATCCCTAGCGGTTAAACAACCGGATATTGCTAAGCAATGGGCTTATGACTTGAACGCTCCGCTGTCGCCTGAACATTTCAGGCATAAGGCGAATAAGAAAGTTTGGTGGCGGTGTGTAAATGACCATACCTGGATGGTGTCCATTAACCACCGCACACAGCATGGCACTGGCTGCCCGACGTGTCCCCGCCAGAATGTTGTCACGGTTACCGATGATTGGAACCTGCAAGTAATCAACCCGGACGTGGCAAGCGAATGGCACCTATCGAAAAATGGCGACCTTCTTCCTTCAGGTGTTCGGCCAAAGTCTAACCAAAAGTATTGGTGGCAGTGCAGCAATGGGCATGAATGGCAGGCGGTAGTCAATAGTAGATCTGCGGGCAGTGGTTGTCCTTTTTGCAGTGGTCGATACGCTACGAAAGAAAATAATTTGGCGAGGAAATACCCTGAATTGTTAGCAGAGTGGGATCGAGAAATGAACAAAGGTCTCAATCCTTCGGATTACACCCCGCATGTAAACAAGAAGCTATGGTGGCGATGCGTAAAAGGGCACAGCTGGCAAGCCACAATCTATAACCGTACCAAAAACAAATCAGGATGTCCCGCTTGTGCTCAGGCAAATGCCAGGAAGTATTCGATTGAAGACTTTCAAAACTTGGCAAATAAACGAGGTGGGCAATGTTTATCCACGGAATTTACGAGTAGTAGATTCAAATTGAAATTCTGCTGCAGAGAGGGGCATGTCTGGGAGGCGCGTGCAGACGCGCTCCTCTATACCAATAAATGGTGCCCGATATGTGGACTAAAGCGATAGAGAACTCATCCGTGTGTGTCATCTTTTTTTTAATTTGCCAGATGCATCAGAGAAGATTTGGGTAATGGTCTCTTTGTGCTAATTCGAACAGTCATTTTGGGCCAAGTGCAGACGTTCGTGAATGACTGCTAGGGGCATCGAACATTTGCGGAGTGATAGACTTTTGAGTTGCCACAGCTACCGCCGCTTCGCTGCGAAAGCGGACGTACAAATTGACCGTTAAACTGCGATGAAAGGCATGAAATTCACGACATGCCGCCCGATGAGCATTGGTCTAAATCAAAGTTAATAATGACAATTCGGCAAATGGGTAACCCATAATGGACAAGACTGGCTATAAATTTGTCTGATGTAAAAGGGTAAATCATTTGTTGACTAAAAAATTCAGGTCGAACAAGGCACTATTTTGTCAACCCTGATCTATCCAACTCAGAGATTATTTTTTCAATAAATCGATTTATCAATGTTTGGTTAGTATCGATAGCGGATTTTCCAGAGTCGATGACAATGGACCAGATTTTTATATTCGACTCGTTATACATCGTAACGCTAAGTGTAACTCCCTCTCCCGCATGTACTCTACCTTCAATTGGCTTAATGACGAGCCTATTTTTCGAAGATTTTTTAATACCTTGTTGAGTCAAATAACTCTGAATGGCTAAAGTCGACTGGCTCTTTAAATCCGAAATAAGATCCGAAAGTGATTTCCTGGCGGATTCAGGGGAGATGTACGAGACATACTTGATTGGGATACTGGGAGGTATTTCCCATACGACGATGGCTTCAGCTATTTTTTCATAATGCTCCTTGTTGGAGGCATCATTTTTAACAAAAGCGCATCCACTGATAACAATTGCGACGATCAGATAAAACAATTTTTTTAACATGAATTCTCCTAGTTGCTTGATTTTCAGAGCTTGGAAATGCTTGAAAGGTGTAATTGCAAGAAGCGCTCGCTGACTCGATTTCGACTGAAACTATGCGGTGCACAGCATACTCTCCATCTGTACCCACCTTCAAAAGACAAAAAATTGTAGTTTAGGATACACACCTCTAAATACCGGTAATACCATAGTGGCCGAGTACGATTCATCCCTGCCTTACCAAGGTAGATGTTACCCTCTACTCATAGCCAAACAACCTGAGCCAAAAAAAAGAACTCGTAAAGTTCTGATCCCGATTTCAAATACGTTTGAAAAAGAATTGGAGGTATGTGAAGCTGGCGTTTTCATTGCCAGTGCTGCCCGTATGCGCGCTTACGCGGACAGTATACCTATCCCTTGCCGCGACAGACTGCACACCAGGTGTAGCGAGGAGCAGATGCGAATGCTGTACCAGGAATGCCCCTGCGGCTATTAAACCGAGCCACTTCCGCATTACAAAAGACCCATGGTTATAGGTGGTCACCCCGGAGTTTGCACAGCGGTTTTGCGTTCCACCAGAGTCCGGTAGCAAGCAGCTTTCGTTTGCTGAGGCCATTATTTATCGTATTGTGCAAAACCAGTATGAAGAAACCTGTGTTCAGGGTGTCAACGCCCGTATTCCCAAAATCACTGCAAAAGTCAATGGTTTACCGTGTGCTACTTCAGCAGCTTTCTTGAGAACCTACAGACGGAGAAGATGTAACTATTTAAACAATAGCTGTCCTCTTTTGTTGTACTGGAAGCCGTAACTACCAAAGTCTAAAGTCATGCCAGCGGTTGCTTGAGGCAAGCTGTATCTGTACGTGATTCCTGCTCGCTGATAAATATGCAGATTTAATGTGGAGCTGTCAAATGAGGTTGGAGAGGTTAAAAGCCAATCGGTACTGACTGGGCAAGTTACCTTGCTAAATCTGATCCATAGAGTTGAATTTACTGGGTCATTGACGCGCTCGGAGTTCCAGCTTGACGCAGATATCTCTATTGGCGTTGAACTATTGCAATCGATAGTGACAGTCGGTGTATCGATGGGTTTAATAAATTGAAGACTAATTGAGCCACTGATGGAGTCTTTACTGGCAGTGATTAATGTTACTCCTTCTTTTAACCCCTTGATGGTTCCAGGACTTTCTACGTTAGCTGTGGCTGGATCACCACTTATAAAATTTACCCCTTCGTTGTCCTTAACAATGGTACCGCTTTGATAATTCTTATTGGCAGTTAGTTTAATGGTATCGCCGACGTTAAACACGTATTGGGTGAGGACCTGCGGTAGTAAACCAATCCCTGGCCTGATAACGTCACCTGAAAAAGAAATGCTACTAAGATTGTTTTCGAAAACATCAATTGACAGCGTTCCTTTGATGCTTGAGTTGTTAATGTAGGGAATACCTGTGATGGTTGCTTTTCCAGGCTTTAGGGCCTGGAAATACGAGGTGGATGCACTAACTACATCTGCAGGTGCAGATGAATAATTCAATACTTCGCTTTTTGTTGTGCCGTCTGAGTAGGTGCCTGTTGCTGATACTGAAAAACTATCTCCTACATATATTGAAGACTTTGATGCAGCAAGGGAAAGAGAAACTAAATTTACTGAGTTACCAGTTGTCGTCGTCTTCGAGGGTTGATTAGCGCTTGTTGCGTCACTACCTCCTCCGCCACCGCCGCCGCATCCATAAAGAGCGATTGAAACTAAGGGTAATATTAGAAATCTCATGTCTTACTCCTTAACACATTGATTAATAATTATTTAAAATAATAAAATTTGGAAAAACTTCCAATGCTATGGTCATTATGCAGTCCCTTTTGAGGAAGTGATATCCCCCATTTGGGGGATATCGCAACACTATTCTGAACCATGATGAGGAGGGGTGGTTTCCCGTATTTCCCCCCGGACTAAGACGCAGAACCGTTATTTAGTCGCTTGACTGAGCTCAAAAAACTGCATTCATAAAAAGTTTTAAGCAGATTTCAGTCTCTCAGAAGGTAACAGCCGCCTGAGGGGGGTGGCCCTGACTCATTGAGGATGCTAGTCGATATCGCAATCTCAATAAGCACTACGCAAATTCGGCTTTTGGGTACCCAGTTCGACAAGCGCAATGACGGCAGTGGGTCGGTCTGAGACCGTCAACCTATTTCAGCGACACACTCCCATCTGCCTGAGAGGATGAAAACCCCTCAACCGCATCACCCATGAAGCATCATGCCCTTTCAACCATTCGTACATCTATATCTAATCGTTTTTGGGTTGATTTCATAAGCTTGAGTCGTTCAGATGGCTAAGGACGAATTCACGAAAATAGGCCATCGCAGGGGCTTCGGTTCGGCCCGCCAAGGTCACATACGCAAAGCGCGCGGTCGCCAAGAGCTTGGGCTTTAGGTTCAATTCAACCAGACTGCCGTCCTCCAAGCCATTGCGGGCAGCAGCAATCACACCTAAAAAGATCGCATCGGTCTGCGCTACCGCACCCAGTAGGCTTGCAACATCGTCACAGCGCAGGGTCACCATTTCTGCGGGATTGGCCTGCAAACCATATTGGCTCACCATCAGCCGGGTCACTTCATCCGACAACGGTGTGGACGCCACTGAATATCGCAAGATGTCTGCCAGGCCCAAGTTCTTTTTCTTGGCCAGTGGATGGCCAGCACGCGCAATGAACCCTGCTCTCAGATCAGCCAGTGCCTCAATGTTGAGGTCTGTGGCAGGAATCACCCTGCGCATATCCACCACCATGGCGTCGAGCTGACGGCTGCGCAGCTGCAATATCTGCAATTCGGCGGGACCTTGCGTCACCGCCACCCGCATTCCCTTTTGTTTGGCTACAGAGCACATCAGCGGCAATAGCAACAGGGCGGCTGGGCCTGAGCCCAGGCCTACACTGATGGCGCCCTTGCCACCCGCTTTCATCAGCTTCACGCTGTCTCGCAACTCTGCGGCGTCGCGAACTATATGGCGGGCTCTGGCAACGACATTCAAGCCCAGCGGTGTCAGTTCATTGCGTTTGCCGATTCGATCAAGAACTTTGCCACCCAGATCGTCTTCAAAAGTCTGAATGCTGCGGCTCAACGCCGACTGTGTAATAAAAAGTTTCTCAGCAGCGCGGCTGAATGAGCCGGTATCTGCCAGTGCCAGCAAATGCTCCAGATGCTTGATGTTCATGGAATAAAAAACCTATGATGAAAATGAATGATAACTACAAAAATAATGCATTGGACACACGCCATAGACACTTCTACGATTGGCTTCTGTTCGTTTTAATTCACTTCCATCGAACCTGATCAGGAGCATCACATGTTGATCGATTCAAACAAAGCACTTCGCCGTGCTTACTCTTTATTAGCCAGTCTGGCCTTGGCCGGATCAGTCGCAGCACAAGCTTTCCCGGTCAAACCGGTCAGCATGGTGGTGGCTTTTCCGGCAGGTGGGGGCTCGGATGTGCTTGGCCGTGCTGTCGGCAAAGGCATGTCGGAGGTGTTTGGTCAGCCTGTCATTGTCGACAACGTAGTGGGCGTGGGAGGCTCATTGGGTGTGCTCAAAGCCGCCAATGCAACGCCCGATGGTTACACCATTCTGGCGGGCTCTCCTTTGGAACTCATCTATACGCCACTGGGTGTGGCGGCTGCCAAAAACAAACCAGAAGATATGCGCTTGGTCGCTTTGGTGGGACACACGCCAATAGCCATAGTGGTGCGCAAAGATTTACCCGTGAACACGCTTGAAGAGTTTGCAGCATTGGCCAGGAAAGCTGATAAACCGCTGAGCTTCGGGTCTACGGGTATAGGCTCCCTCTATCACCTGATGGCCTAAAAAGTGTTGCAAACGGCCGGCGCAACTGGTCTGCATGCACCCTACAACGGTTTGGCACCCTACCTCAAGGATTTGATGGGCGGTGTGCTTGATTTTGCGGTTGCCCCCTTGGTTGGCCCCGTATTGGGCGCGATTGAGGGTGGCCAGATCAAGGCCCTGGCGGTTGCCTCCAGCCAACCCTTGGCGCGCTTGCCCAAATTGCCATTGGCAAGCACCACCAAAGGCTTTGAGGACTATCAGTTCAGCATCTGGATTGGCATCCAAGCCAGCGCCCGGACACCGGATGCTCAACTCGCAATACTGCACAAAGCCACTTACACCGCGCTGGGCAATCCGGATATTCGCAAAGTCATTGAAACCGCAGGCAGCACAGTGGCCGAGCCCATGAGCCTGGCACAACTCGATGCCTTTTACAAAAAAGAAGCGGCCAAGGGCGCTGCGATTGCCAAGTCCATCAAGTTGGAACCCCAGTAATCCTATGTCGGCCACTTTGTCAGCCATGCATGCCAGAGCTGAGACCTATACGGCTCTGCGCCGAGACATCCACCGCCATCCTGAAATCGGTTTTCAGGAGTTCCGAACCAGCGACCTGGTTGCCGAGCGATTGGAGCACTTTGGCTACTCTGTCACACGCGGTTTGGGTGGTACGGGTGTAGTGGGGCAACTCAAGCGGGGCAGTAGCGCCCGCAAGCTGGGCTTGCGTGCCGACATGGATGCATTGCCCATACAGGAAACCACGGGTCTGCCGCATGCCAGTTGCCATGCGGGCCTGATGCACGCCTGCGGCCACGATGGCCACACGGCCATGCTGCTGGCTGCCGCAGAGCATCTGGCAACACACGACACCTTTGACGGCACGCTGAACCTGATTTTTCAGCCTGCCGAAGAAAGCCTGGGGGGCGCTCGCAAGATGATGGACGACGGTTTGTTTGAACGTTTCCCCTGCGACGCAATTTTTGCCATGCACAACATGCCGGGCTTTCGTCCAGGCCAGTTGCTGCTGCGCGAGGGTGCAACCATGGCCTCCA
The DNA here is from genome assembly GCA_040382055.1 of Hylemonella sp. Taxonomy (GTDB): domain Bacteria; phylum Pseudomonadota; class Gammaproteobacteria; order Burkholderiales; family Burkholderiaceae_C; genus JBEIGE01. The sequence continues at coordinate 5,723 of JBEIGE010000001.1, read as the reverse complement.
GCGAAAACATTCTGGTGAGCATAGAGGGCAAAGGCGGCCACGGGGCCATGCCGCACTTGAGTGCGGACCCGGTGGTGGCGGGATCGGCCATGGTCATGGCGTTGCAGACCATCGTGTCACGCAATGTGCCACCACTCCAGATGGCGGTGATCACGGTTGGTGCTTTTCAGTCTGGCGTATCCAACAATGTCATCCCGCAGCAGGCGACGCTCAAGCTCAGTGTTCGGGCGCTGGACCGCGGTGTGCGTGACATGCTGAGACGGCGTATTGTTGATTTGGTCGAGCTGCAGGCGCAAAGCTACGGTGTCACAGCACGGGTCGAGTTTTTGCCTGGCTACCCGGTGCTGGTCAACACCAAAGCGGAAACTGCGCTGGCACGCGAGGTGGCCGTGGATCTGGTGGGTGCCGACAACGTGGTTTTACAAACCGAGCCACTCACCGCCAGTGAAGATTTCGCTTACATGCTTGAAGAAGTGCCCGGTAGTTATTTGTTCATCGGAAATGGCGATGCCGAAAACGGAGGACACGGCGCTTGCATGGTGCACAACCCGAATTACGACTTCGAAGACCGCAACATTCCTATTGGCGCTGCTTACTGGGTTGAACTCACGGCGCGTTTTCTGGCATAGTCATGGCTTGATGTATCAGTTCGGGAGAGACAAAGCGATGCAACCGCATCACTTTGCGCCGAAGGAGCAACCGCCCCGGAAACTCTCAGGCAAAAGGACCGATCTGATCGATAGATCTCTGAAGAGCTGCCGGGTTTAGTCACCCGGCACACCGCAGGAGCAAGTGGCCCGACCCCACCAGGTGGGCCATGAATCTCTCAGGTTTCAAACAGAGGGGGCGTACGCCGCGCATGGTGCGTGAGTGTGCTTTTTGTCCTTGAGACACCCCTGACTTGTTTGGAGATCTGAACCATGAAATCAATCGCAGTTATTGGCGGCGGCATTACCGGCGTCACCACCGCTTACGCGCTGGCAAAGCGGGGCTTTGCCGTGACCTTGTTCGAGAAAAACCGCTACGCGGCGATGGAAACATCGTTTGCCAATGGTGGGCAGTTGTCGGCGTCCAACGCTGAGGTGTGGAACCACTGGTCCACCATCCTCAAAGGCCTGAAGTGGATGCTCAAAGGCGACGCGCCGCTGCTGGTCAACCCCAAGCCCAGCTGGCACAAACTGAGCTGGTTCGCAGAGTTCGTTGGCAACATTCCGAGCTACAAGCGCAACACCATTGAAACCACGCGACTGGCCATTGCCGCCAGAGAGCATCTTTTTGCATGGGCTCAGGCAGAAGGCGTTGATTTTGATCTCAAAAAAGAGGGCATCTTGCATATCTACCGGGACAAAAAAGGCTTTGACCATGCGGGCGAAGTGAGCAAGTTACTGGCCGAGGGAGGCTTGCCGCGCCGTGCCGTTACGCCTTCAGAAATGAAAGCCATCGAGCCCACGCTGGCTGGCAATTACTACGGCGGCTACTTTACCGAGAGCGACTCCACCGGAGACATCCACAAGTTCACCTCCGCAATGGCCAAAGCCGCAGAACGCCTGGGCGTACGTTGCCTTTACGCGCAAGAGGTTGAAGCACTCCGCACAAACGGCAGCACAGCCGAAGTGCTGGTGCGTGAAGGCACGGGCACGATTAGTCACCAGTTTGACGCGTTGGTGGTCTGCGCCGGTGTGCAAAGCCGCAGTTTTGCTGCCCAGCTGGGTGACAGGGTCAACATCTACCCGGTCAAGGGCTACTCCATCACGGTCAACTTGCTGGATCCGCTAAGCCAGGCGTGCGCACCCACCGTGAGCCTGCTGGACGACGAAACCAAGCTGGTCACCAGCAGGTTGGGGGCCGATCGGTTTCGTGTGGCAGGCACGGCTGAATTCAACGGCTACAACAAAGACATACGCGCCGACCGTATTCGGCCGCTTGTTGATTGGGTGAACCAATGCTTCCCCGGCATCAACACCCGCCAGGTGGTCCCTTGGGCGGGTCTGCGCCCCATGATGCCCAATATGATGCCGCGCATAGGTCGGGGTAAAGCGGCCAATGTGTTCTACAACACCGGCCACGGTCATTTAGGCTGGACCCTGTCCGCTGTAACGGCTGACATGGTGTCGCAGGTGGTGGACGACAACTACCGGGTCCGGATGGCCAGCACAGCAGTCACTTCAGGCAGTCTTAAGGTCAAGCCACAGCTTTCTTGATTGCCGGCTGTGGCGTGAACCCGGTCTGACCGCATAGCATAGAGCCGCTTGATGTAAGTCAGTGGCGTCCTTAATGCCGGATCAGGTGATCAAACGCACTGAGCGCCGCCGTTGAACCGGCACCAGCGGCAATGACGATCTGCTTGTAGGGGACCGTGGTGCAGTCGCCTGCAGCAAACACGCCGGGAACATCGGTGTGGCCTTTGGCGTCGATGTTGATTTCGCCAAATTTGCTCAGGTCCACCGTGCCCTTGAGCCATTCCGTGTTGGGCACCAGGCCGATTTGTACGAACACGCCTTCAACGTCGATGTGGTGATCCGCTCCCGTGGCGCGATCTATGTATCGAAGACCATTTACTTTTCCGTTGGCACCGGTAATTTCGGTAGTCTGGGCATTGGTGTGCACCGTGACATTGGGCATGCTGTAGAGCTTTTTGACTAGCACCGCATCTGCCTTGAGTTGTTCAGCAAACTCGATCACGGTGACGTGGGCCACGATTCCGGCCAGGTCAATGGCTGCCTCAATGCCGGAGTTGCCTCCGCCAATGACGGCCGTTTTTTTGCCCTTGAACAAGGGGCCGTCGCAGTGCGGACAGTAAGCCACGCCCTTGTTTTTGTACTCGGCTTCGCCGGGCACATTGACATTGCGCCAGCGTGCGCCGGTGGACAACACCACGGTTTTGGCTTTGAGTGAACCCCCGTTGGCCAACTGAATTTCAACCAGACCATCCGCCTGGGTAGCGGGAATCAGCTTGCTGGCCTGTTGCAGGTTCATGATCTCCACCCCATATTGCCGGACTTGGGCTTCCAGGGCGGCTGCGAATTTGGGGCCATCGGTTTCCAGTACAGAGATGTAGTTTTCAATGGCCATGGTGTCATTGGTCTGACCGCCAAAGCGCTCGGCCACCACGCCGGTGCGAATACCTTTGCGCGCTGCATACACCGCTGCGGCTGCGCCGGCTGGGCCACCGCCCACGATCAACATGTCAAAGGGCTCTTTGGCTGACAGCTTGGCCGCATCTTTGACGGCAGCACCAGCATCGAGCTTGGCCACAATTTCTTCCACCAGCATGCGGCCATTACCAAACAACTCACCATTCAAATAAATGCTGGGCACGGCCATGATTTCCCGCGTGGTCACTTCATTCTGGAAGGCACCACCTTCGATGACCGTTGTTTTCACTTTGGGGTTGAAGATGGCCATCAGGCTCAGGGCCTGCACCACATCGGGGCAGTTGTGGCAGCTCAAGCTCATGTAGACCTCAAAGTTGAAGTCGCTGCCATCGACAGGACTCAAGCTTTTGATCTGCTCAATCACATCCGCTTCCACCTTGGGTGGGTGACCGCCGCTCCAAAGCAAGGCCAACACCAGGGATGTGAACTCATGTCCCAAGGGCAAGCCAGCAAAGCGCAGGCTGGTGTCAGAGCCCGCGCGCTTGAGGGAGAAAGACGGCTTGCGCGAATCAGTGCCGTCATAGGCCACACTGATTTTGTCGGCACGCAAGCCCTCGATGGTTTGAAGCAGCTCACGCATCTCTTCAGAGTTGCTGTCACTACCCAAAGAGGCCACGATCTCGATCGGCAAGGTGACGAGTTTGAGGTAGGCAGCGAGTTGGGATTTGAGGGTGTCGTCTAACATGGTGATTCCTTGACGAGAATCGTTATTGGCAATTTTTTAGAGCAATAAAGATGGATTTAAAAAGGATGACAGGTTGATCTGGGAATAAAAAAGCCGGACGGCCTGGTAAACATTCACCAGGACGCTGTCCGGCATCCTGCGTTTGCACGCAGCAATAGCCGCAGAACCTGTTTAGATCTTGCCGACCAGATCGATCGACGGTGCAATGGTCTTGGCTCCTTCGTTCCACTTGGCAGGGCACACCTGGCCGGGGTGAGCGGCGGTGTACTGTGCCGCTTTCAACTTGCGCACGGTTTCTTTCACGTCACGGGCGATCTCATTGGAGTGAACTTCCATGGTCTTGATGGTCCCGGAAGGATCAATGATGAACGTGCCGCGAAGTGCCAGACCCTCAGCATCGATATGCACGTCGAACGCACGTGTCAGCGCATGGGTTGGGTCTCCAATCAGGGGAAATTTGGCTTTGCCAACGGCTGGGGATGTCTCATGCCACACCTTATGCGCGAAGTGGGTGTCGGTGGTAACGATATAGACCTCAGCGCCGGCCTTTTGGAACTCTGCATAGTTGTCTGCTGCGTCTTCGACTTCAGTCGGGCAGTTGAAGGTGAAAGCGGCAGGCATAAAAATGAAGACGTTCCACTTGCCTTTGAGGGTCTCGTTGGTAATGGTGACGAACTTGCCATTGTGGAAAGCCTCGTTTTTGAAAGCTTGGATTTGCGTATTGATAAGGGACATGATGTTTTCTTTAGGTTAAGTGAAAAGCGTGAAGATAAATAGTTTTTCACAATTGAATTTTATACTTCTTAAGCTATTTTCTATATTGCTTTCGGCTATAACAACGATTGCAAGAACCTATGTGAACGGTAGAAAACACGTCAATTCGAGAAATGCCAACAAGGACGCGGTTGGCATGCCCAAGCTGCCATTGGCATTGGACATCTTGGGCTCTGCGGGCGATGAATTACAGATCAATCACAAATTGCGAACGTGGACGGCGTACCTTTTTGAGGTTGACCAACCAGTCTTTGCTGACCTCGCGATAGCCCAAGGGCAAGATGGCCACGCTGCGCAGGCCACGTTCAGGCAGGCCCAAAATTTTGTCGAGTGCCTCAGGGTCAAAACCTTCCATGGGCGTGCTGTCAACCGCTTCAAAAGCGGCAGCAATCAGGGCGGCGCCCAGGCCGATATAAGCCTGACGAGCGGCATGCTCAAAATTGGTTTGCGCTGGTCGTGACGGGTAGCTCGCCAGCAGCTTTTGCCGGTAGGCTTCCCAGCCTTCGTTGGTGCTGCCGCGTTCGGCGTTGGTCAAGTCGAACATCTGGTTGATGCGCTCAGCGGTGTAGGTATCCCACGCTGCGAATACCAGCAGGTGTGAGCAATCTGTAATCTGCTCTTGGCCCCACGCAATAGGCTTGATTTGTTCGCGCACCGCTGGGCTGCTGACGACCACAATGTCGTAGGGTTGCAAGCCACTGGAGGAAGGTGCCAGGCGCGCGGCCTCCAGAATTCGCTCTACCTTATCCTGTGGAACGACCTTCGCGGGCTGCATTTTTTTGGTGGCGTAGCGCCACTGCAGACGCTCTAACAAGGCGTCTGATGGCAGAGCCCGATTTTCAGGAGAGGTGGTTTTTGCAAGCGCAGAGGAAGCAGAAGACTGGGTCATGAAAGGGTTCCTTGGGTTAGGGGTTGAGGCTGTAAAAAAACCCGTATCTGGCACGCCCTTTGCAGTGTATTCTGCAAAGGAGATTGCGCCATGGCCCGCTACAAACCCCAAGACCACAACAGCCTGTTGTTGCCGGTGGTCCTGTCAGATCAAATAGTCCCTGGCAGCTTCGCCTTCGCACTGAACTACCTGGTCGACCATGAGCTAGACCTGAGTGGCT